>JAUNDI010000020.1 GCA_030526155.1 Bacteroidia bacterium | reverse complement strand
ACAGTTTTGTTACACAACTGTGTATGTTACTGATATTCAGTATTGATTTTTATTGATCGCAGTTTTTGCTATTTGAGCATCTATGAAGTACACGGGGAGCACCCTTGTTCATCGCAAAATTTGTAGTTGTTCTAGTTATTCTAGATGTTTTAGATGTTCTAGATGGGACTAGATTGAGAGGTGGGAGCATACGGTGAGGTGCCTTGTTCATCGCAAAATTTATAATTGAGAGATATGGAGGAAGTGAGATATGGAGGAAAAAAGAACACCCAAGTCGGCATTGACTTGGGTGTTGGTGTTAGGGTTATATTGATAGGTTTTCTTTGATTTTCCTGCAGACTTCGTTTGTGAGGTCTTGGTAAGAGTGGGAGTTTGGGTATATAGGCTTTAGGAATTCCACCTTAACAGGACGAGGGCGAGGGAAGATAGAACCCTTAGGCATGGCCTCGAAAGCACCCTTGATACTTACTGGAACCACTGGGACGCCAAGCTCCTTAGATAGAATAGCGAAAGTCTTCTTGAATTCACCTAGTTTACCATCCATAGTACGTGTGCCCTCTGGGAAAATGATGATATTCTTCTTCTTTTTGAGAGCCTCACCAAGTTTTTGTATAGAGTCTTTGATATTGTTCATATCAAGGACGATGACATTATGGTGGTTGGCTATGAACTTAGTAATAGGGCGACGAACATGTTCTTGCTTAGCATAGAAATAGGTATTCTTGATGCTACGCCATTTGAGGAATGACATGACGAATAGTCCGTCTAGGAAACTCTGGTGATTAGGAGCGTATATGACAGGCCCGTCCTCTGGGATATTATCAGCGCCCTTACTAGAAAGTTTGAAGTACAACTTAAAGAGAGGCTTAGTAAGAGTAACGAAGAGATTTCCTGTAGCCCATGTTTGAGGGAGGCGAACCTTAGCGTGCTGCTTAAGGATTTGGGCCCAATCTACCTTTTCCACTTCGATGCGAGTTTTAGACTCAGCCACCCATGCCGCCATAGTACCGACGCTAGCGAATTGGGCGATTTGTTCGGTTGATACCTCTAGCCCGAATGTATTCTGGAGGAATACCTGTAGACCTACCTTATCGAGCGAGTCGAAAGCTAGGTCCATCTCTATATGCTTTTCGGGAGATACCTTGCAATGCTTCTCCTCCTGGATATAGTCGCGAATGATGCAATACTCCTTAGATAGGCTCTCATCAGAATCAGCCTTTTTTTCTACAGGCTTATTGGCATTATTAGCATTCTCTATCTCCTCGAGTATTTGAGGGAGACGGAAACGTTGGAGTTTTTCTAGTTTAGTACGAGGAAGGTCGCCGCGATAGATGCTAAAGCTCATAACCTTCTTATAAGGTGCGACATCCTTGTTGTAAGGCTCTATTACCTCCCATTTGATTTTCTCGCGTATTTGATCATCAGTCAAAGATGCAGCCAAAGCATCGGCAGGTACTATGATAGCGTGGAGAAGGTCGGCATTAGGCATTATGCCACACTCCTTGACCATAGCTGCATAGTTCTCTATCTTATACTCTATCTCGTGAGGATTTACATTCTTACCATTAGATAGGACGATAATCTCCTTGCGACGGCCAGTAATAAATAGACGCTGCTTATCGTCTAAGTAGCCTAAGTCGCCAGTATATAGCCAGCCATCCTTAAGTATTTGAGCTGTCTCCTCTGGGCGGTTGTAGTATCCCTTCATGATATTACGACCCTTTGCGCATATTTCGCCGTCGCGAATCTCCACCTGTACGGAAGGCATAGGCTGACCAGCTGAACCAGGGACGAGTTTATGAGGACGTGTAAAAGCGATGATAGGAGAAGCCTCTGTCATGCCATAGCCCTCGAGGAGGTTAAAACCTAACGTCTTAAGAGTCTTCGCTATTTCGGCATCGAGAGCTGCGCCACCACTAACGAGATACTCTATGTGGCCACCCATCTTCTTGTGTACTTCGCCGAAGATGGCCTTTGAGAGCCATGCGCATTGTAGTTTCTCGCATAACTTGTACATGATACGACCCGCTGCGCTTGCATTAATCTTGTCCATGATACCCTTAACGAGGGTTGCATAGAGGCGAGGTACACCGATTATCATATTAACCTTATGGTCCTTGAGAGTCTTCATAAGGTCGCCAGCAGCCATAGAAGGACAGAAAGCTATGCTTCCCTCGGTAACCAAAGGAGCCACCAAAGTACCTAAGAGAGGAAGGATATGGTGTAGAGGGAGGAGCGCCATAGTAATGAGGTCTTTGCGGAATATCTTAACCTCCTCAGATACGGCACCGATATTAGCCATCATATTATCGAAAGTCAGCATCACACCCTTAGGAGAGCCAGTAGTACCTGAGGTGTATACAATCAAAGCTACACGCTCTTGGTCGTACTTGAACTCCTCTGCGGTTGTAGAGTTCTCTTTGCTGATGGCCTCGGCCTCGATATTATCGATATTGATAATAGTAGGCTTATGAGAAGCTATAGCGAGAGCCTCTTGAGCGAGGGATGTGCGACCCTCGGATACGAACATAGACTCTGGTTTACAATCGTCAATGATATATGCGATATCTGTAGCTGTAGAGGTAGCGTCGACAGGGACTGTAATAGCGCCAGCTTGCCAGATGCCGAATACAGCGTATGCCCATGCGGGTCTATTCTCACTAAGGATGAGAACCTTTTCTTGATTAGCAATAGTTGCTGAGAATGTCTTTGCTCGAGAAAGGAGCTGCTTGTAGGTGACATTCCCATTTTCTGCTCTTAGAGCTATTTTATCAGAAGGGTATAACATATCTCTTTTTTTGGAGTGCTATCAGTTAGCAATGTACGACATTAATTGTTCGTAGTTACGATACATATTGTCTTCTATTAGCAACATGGCTTCTTGATTATCGGTCCAAGCATTGAATCCGTGGCGTTTGAGAGCCATGGTAGCGTAAAGGGAATTGTGAGTAGATATCTTGGTGAATACCTCGATATATCCATCGTCGGTCATACGAGAGCCGACACTTAGAATGTGCAAACCTTCATTTTCGATGATAGTACAGAGACGAGATATGAGCTTGTCCTCAGGAGATGTTTTTACAAATATTATTGCCCCGTCTTCTGCCCACTGTAGTAGGTTCAACTGTTGTTTACTATCCTCTTTTATTTCGGTAACGACGTTTTTAGACATTTCGTGTTCCGTTTTTATTTAATACATTTGCATCGCAAAAGTAGACAAATCCTAGGGACTATGCAAACGTTATACCTTAAGATATGTTTATTATATTTAATAAGACGACAACGAAGGGTTTATTATGACGAAGTTAAGTGTAAATATCAATAAGATAGCGACTATCAGAAATGCACGAGGAGGAAATACTCCTGATGTAGTATTAGCAGCGAAGCGCATTCAAGAGTTTGGAGGCGAAGGTATAACAGTACACCCACGCCCAGATGAGAGACATATACGCTATGCTGATGTTTTTGCTATCAAGCCAGTAATTACTACTGAGTTTAACATAGAGGGTTATCCATCGGAGAAATTCATAGAGTTGGTTCTCTCGTCAAAGCCTACACAGGTAACACTTGTTCCTGATGCGCCAGACGCTATTACGTCTAATGCTGGTTGGAATACCAAAGAGAACCTAGCTATGTTGACAGATATCGTCTCTAAATTCTCAGAGGCAGGCATTAGAACATCCATCTTCGTAGATGCAGATGTAGAGATGGTAGAGTATGCCGCAAAGACCGGTGCAGATCGTATAGAGCTATATACTGAGCCATATGCTTCGGGTTATAAGGCAGATAGAGAGGCGGCTATTAGGCCATTTATCGAGGCTGCAGAGTATGCCCGTAAGAAGGGGTTGCAAGTGAATGCTGGGCACGACTTGAATTTGGAGAATCTAGCATATTTCTCTGAGTGTATTCCATTCGTAAAAGAGGTGTCTATAGGTCATTGGTTGATATCTGACGCTCTCTATTACGGATTGGAGCAGACAGTGAAGATGTATAAGGATTGTCTAAAACAAGATAAATAATCCTTGAGTTTTCCTATTTGTTTGGTCAATCGGGCGAAAAACTATATATTTGACCCCGAAGCAACACATAATTAATTGGTTATTTGAAGATATCTAGAATTATATATATCTTTTTGTTGTCCATTCTCTCGTCGGTAGCTGCTTTGAGCCAAGAGAATGCGGATACCATTAACCAGACTGTAAATGGTAAGAAGTCTGGTTATTGGCGTATTACGACCAAAAGCGGAAAGGTCAACGAAGGTTGTTTTGTAAGCGGTAAGAAGCATGGTAGGTGGAAGACTACACGACAAGATGGCTCGATAGAGAGTTTTGTGACATTCAACCAAGGTGTTCCAAGAGGCTTAGCAATTTACTACCATAAGAATGGTAAGATAATGGAAGAGGGCTTTTGGAATGTAGACCATTGGGAAGGTACATACACGAGAAATAACGAAAAGGGAATAAGGTCTGTCGAGTTTACCTATAATAACGAAGGTAAAAGAGAGGGCCCACAGATATATTACCATCCAAATGGCAAGGTAATGTATGAGGGTAATTGGAATAATGGTAAAATCCAAGGCGCATTATCCATCTATGATGAAGACGGGGTGAAGTGCATGGAGAGGTCATATTCTGAAGATGGTAAATTCCAAGGCGTACAAGAGGTCGACCCTTCAGCATCAAGTGCCGCACCATCTATTGAGTACTTTAAGGGAACAGGTCAGTATACGCTTTTCAATAAAGACGGAACGGTATACAAGAAGGGATATTTCCAGAATGGAAAACTCATCAATGGTTCGCATTACATATACAATAAAGGCAAGCTAATCCGTACAGATACATATTCTGACGGAGTAAAGAAGTAACACATCACACATCATATTATATAGTGAAAACAGTATCAGAGCGTTGTCACGTATACGCATCAGAGAATATTAATGCTGATATCAATGAGTTAGCCTCTCCTTATAAAGGAGGGGTATATCTTTTGATGGATACCCGTAGTCAGCAATATTGCCAATCAGTTTTAGGTCCAATAGAAGGGCTCTCACAAGATCATATCCTTGTTGTAGAGGATGGGGATGACAATAAAAATCCTCAAACAGCAGTACAAATATGGGAGTTCCTTAGTTCCCATGGCGCTACACGTAAGTCGCTTCTCATCAATCTCGGTGGAGGTATGATATGTGATTTGGGCGGCTTCTGTGCTTCGACATTTAAGCGAGGAATTGATTTCATAAATATCCCTACTACTGTTTTGGCTCAAGTGGATGCCTCTTTAGGCGGTAAAACAGGTATGAATCTCGGTAGCCTAAAGAATGAGGTAGGTGTCTTCTCCATGGCAAAAGCAGTAGTGCTTCACGGAGAGTTCCTAAAGACTCTAGACAAGGAGAACCTCTTGTCGGGTTTCGCAGAGATGATAAAGCATGCGCTAATTCACAATGCCGAGGCTCTTGATACATTGCTCTCATTTGATTTCGGTAATCCTGATTACAATAAGCTCAGTAGCTTAATAGCTGAATCTGTTAAGATAAAGGAGTTCTTCGTAGAGGCTGATCCAACGGAGAAGGGTATTCGTAAGGCTCTTAACTTCGGACATACTTATGGCCACGCATACGAGACATTCGCACTTCGTCATAACGCACCAGTATTGCATGGCTATGCTGTAGCATGGGGTATGATCAAGGAGTTGCAGCTAAGTGCTGAGTTGTCGACACTCGATAAGGGCTTAGCAAAGCAGATAGCTGATAGAATAGTCGAATTGTATGGTCAGCCTAATGCATCTGATGCTAACTCGGCAGAGTTGCATGAGCTAATGACGCACGACAAGAAGAATGATGGTAGAGGTATCAATTTTACACTTATTCCATCTATAGGTCAGGTTGAGGTCGACCATGTCGTTAATTTTTAATCATCCAAAATCATAAAGAGTTGTCACAGGTCTATATACTACGTCGCAAAGCAGAACTCCCTAAGGTAGTCTCTGTAGCATTGCCAGCATCAAAGAGTATCAGTAATCGCCTTTTGATACTTAATGCCTTATGTGAAAAGCCTTGTCAGATAGAGAATCTTTCTGATTCTGATGATACTAAGGTTATGGTAGAGGCTCTAAAGGGCGACCTAAAGCATATTGATATCGGGGCAGCTGGTACAGCTATGCGTTTCTTGACGGCATATCTTACTCTCCAACCTGGTGTTCACGAGATAACAGGTTCGGAGCGTATGCGTAAGCGTCCAATAGGAACTCTTGTAAATGCTCTTCGCGCACAGGGTGCTCAGATAGAGTATATGGGCGAAGAGGGGTTCCCTCCTTTGAGGATTACGGGTGCTACTCTTAAGGGTGGTGATGTGGTTTTCCCTGGCGATATAAGTAGTCAGTATATCACAGCTTTCATGCTTATTGCTCCTGTCGTGCCTGGCGGTTTTACTATTAAGCTTACAGGTACCATCAATTCGCGCCCTTATATCGATATGACAATGGCTATCCTTCGTAAGTACGGAGTTGATGCTCATTGGTGCGCAGAGGATACTCTTGTAGTACCCGAGGGTAAGTTGGTATCTATTCCTGTAAATGTCGAGGGCGATTGGACTGCTGTTAGCTATTGGTATGCATTGGCGGCGCTCTGTCCTGAGACTGAATTTAGATTGAATCCTTTGGATGTGGATTCTACGCAGGGCGACTCTCGTACCGCTAGCTTCTTGGAGGCTTTTGGTTTGAATGGTGATTTGAATAATAGAGTGGCTACACTAGCTAGAAAATCTGCCATGACTGAGTATTTCAAGTATGATTTCCGTAATCAACCTGATATGGCTCAAACTTATGTAGTCCTATGCTGTCTCTTGGGTATCAAATTCAGATTTAATGGTCTCGAGAGTTTGAAGATTAAGGAGACCGACCGTATCTCGGCTCTCGTCGCAGAGCTAAAGAAGATAGGTTATGTTATCCAAACAAACGATAAGGACGAGATTTGGTATGAGGGTGAGAGATGCGAAGCAACATACGAACCTATAAAGACTTATAAGGACCATAGAATGGCAATGGCATTCGCTCCAGCGGCTATGGTACTAGGTCACGATTTGCTTATCGATGAGCCAAGTGTAGTATCAAAGTCGTACCCTAATTTCTGGAACGATATAGCTCCTTTAATTGACGTCATACCGCAAGAGTAATTTTACTTTTTTGCGAGCAACAAGGGACCAGATAGGTAGTATCCTACTATCTGGTCCCATTTTTTGTCTATCTCTTTTATAACACAAATACTTGCATTACCTCTCTCTTCATATGATATACCAATACGCCTTTTATTGATTCGCGGCCATTGGTAGTTGGCATCTGTGCTCCAAAGATATTCATCAATAGTAGCTTGTTCTTACCCGATTTTAATGTACCTGTCTCTCCATTGAAATATCCTGTTACACTCACATATTTATATACGTCATGTACCCCTATATCCTCAATATTCATCTTTTCTGGTGTAACATCTGTACCTGTAGCTACTACCTTGAGTGTCGTTTCATTGACTTTTATTAGCTCTGGAGCCATATCCAATGTCGCTTTAGTAGCAGATAGACCCTCTCTGAATACATCGCCAAAGGAGTAGGTTTTACTGAATACTCCGTAGAGCATAGCGCCTCGCTTGCCGTCGGTCACAAATAGCTTCCTGCCTTTATGTCCTAGTACGGTCAGTTTGCACGTAAACGTTACCTCTGTCTCATCCGCTAATTTCTCATACTCCGCTATCGAAGATACGTTAACTGCGCCTACGGCTTGCGCAATTATTACCATCGCTAATCCGATGATAAAATGCCTAATGTTCATCTTTCTGTGTTGTTTATTGTTTGCTTCCCGCCGCAAATATACAACCTTTTATTTCAGCTAGTTGCGTTATTAATGTTAACAAAGTATTGCATGTGTGAACATCTCTCTGCTCTATATATCCCCATTTTTAGGTATTGAACGACGTGGCTTATCTGCCGAACTTTGCACCAGTAAATAAATCTAATTTAGCATAAATGATAGTGAAACGTATACCTTTGTCCGTAGTCATAGCTTTTATATCATCTATCAATATATTCTCTCAGTCAATCTCTTTTAGTGGTTATGGCGAGGTATTCCTTAATCGTATCAATGATACTACAACTGTAGATATGCCTCATGTTTTAATGGCAGCAGATATCACACTCTCTGACAAGTGGTCTTTCGAGGGCGAAATAGAGTATATAGAGTCTCTAGATATTACCCAATTATGGGTACAGCGCTCTTTCTCTGATATGCTCAACCTTAAATTGGGTAAAATCACTGTGCCTCTTGGCTTCTCTAATACTGCCGATAACCCTATGGACCACTTTACTGCCTACCTACCTAAATGTGAGGAGTTGGTACTTCCATACGATTGGAATCAAGTGGGTATCTCCCTATGTGGCGAAAATGATGCTTGGCAATACGAACTTCTTGGCCTCATCAATGGAGATAAGCTAGCTATAGCCTCTTCTGTCAATAATAGTTCAATAGAGAATCTTCGCTTGGGTATTGGCGCATACTACGGCGGTACATATGATCCTGAGGCATCTGATAATCTATTCTTCTGTGGCTTCGATTACGAATACAAAAATGCACACTTCGTATCTCGCGGTAATATAATATACTCCGACCTCGAGGAGGCACTTTGTGGCGGCATAGAGCTAGGCTACGACATGCTCTCACATCGAGTATCTGATAACAATACCTCAACTCAACTTTTCCTCTTCTCGCGCTACGACGCCTGCCGAGCAGTAGACTATACCCGCCTGACTGTGGGTATCAACTACCTCCCCCTTTCTAGCATCAACCTTAAGGCTGAATATAACCATAATATCAACCCCTCTTTGCACGGCTTCGCTATCTCCCTAGGTATAGATTTCTCTATATTTGATTGATGAAAGTTTTAAGATGCCTAATCCTCAATTACTCAAAATATCAATACCTTTACCACAAAATATACCCACATATGTGTCAAAACTATAATAATACCATTAATAGCCTAATAGCCAATGCTATAACTATTACAGTCATGGAGAGCTGCACAGGCGGACTAGTACAAAGCATGCTCACAGACATAGAGGGCGTAAGTGCTATCTTTAAGGGTGGCTTCGTTACTTATAGTAACGAGGCTAAGATAGCCGCAGGTGTCCCTTCTGATATTATTGCAAAATACGGAGTCTACTCTGCTGAATGTGCCGAGGCAATGGCGCGCGCCGCTCAATCGCATTTCAATTCTCTATTCGCCATTGGCGTCACTGGCTCTACGGGCAACATAGACCCTAATAATCCCGATAGCGTAGTGGGTGAAGTATATTATTGTATCCTAAAAGGTAATATTGCCTACTCATACCACTATACTACAAGTGTCGACTCAAAATCACGAGGAGATATTAAGCAGGAGTATGCCGACCAGATATTTCAATCTCTTTCAACTATAATAGAAAAAGAGAGACTACAATAGTGTAATCTCTCTTGAATAGCCATATTACGATTATCTGCTAGTTTTTATCTCTACTCATGCGGCCTCACGTAAAAGTTACCGGCCAATTTCTCCGTCTTTATAGTATTAATAAACGCCTCAGGGTCCACCTTCTTCACATTCCTTACTATCTTCATATACTCTTCCTTCGATACTACAGAGTATACAATTGTCCTCTCTTGTTTCCCATATGCTCCCTTGGCATCTATCAATGTTGCACCATGGTTACTCTCATGCCATATCACATCATATACCTCTGTGGGCTTCGTCGTAACTATAAATAGTGTCTCTTGCTGATATTTCTTATATAGCATATGTAGCACTTGGGTAGATGCAAACTGGAATATAATGGAGTATAATGCCTTATCCCATCCAAAGAAGAGCCCGGCTGCAGAGAGTATTATGATATTCAACCCTAATACCATATTCCATGAGTCCACATTCTTCTTCTCTGATAAATATATCGCTATAAAATCGGTACCTCCCGATGTCGCATTCACCCACAAGCAAAGACAAATGGCAGTGCCGTTTATCAATCCGCCAAATATACTTATGAGCAATGTATCATATGTTATAGCATATGGGGGTAATAGGTCGGTAAATATACCTGTCAAAAATATCATCAATAATGAGTACAAGGTGAACTTACGACCTATATACCTAAGTCCTATATAAATAGGTATAGCGTTCAAAATAAGGTTTATGATGGTATATGGTGGCTCAATTCCCAATAGCATCACAGATAGTCTCTGTATCAAAATAGTCAAACCTGTCGCACCTCCAGGGTATAATCCTCCAGTGCGAACAAATGTCTGGATATTGGCGGCCATTAATAGTGCCGCCAATGTAATGACACAGATACGTCGTATCTCTTTTAATGCTTTACTCTTTTTCGTATCCATTTTTTGAAAAAATTGCGATGAACAAGGGTGCAAACGCTGTGCTCATAATATAAAAATTGCGAGCAACAAGGGTGCTTTCTTAGTGTATCTGCATATTATATAAGCTATTCCTTACTCTCCTCTCTCTACAATTCTTTTGGCAATCTCTACGCTCTCTTTACTTGGAGGTAATACTCCTTTCAACTTATACTCTATACCCAATTGTTCATACTTAAACTCGGCCATAGAGTGGTAGGGGAGTATCTCAACTTTCTCTACATTTGGCAATGTCTCAATAAAGGCTCTCACCGCTCTTAAATCCTCCTCTTTGTCGGTAATGCTTGGTACCAATACGTGACGTATCCATACTGGTTTGCTAATCTCTGATAGGTATTTAGCACACTCTATGATATTCTCATTCTTATGCCCTGTAAGCTCTTTATGCTCCTCAGTTCTTATATGCTTAATATCAAGTAACACTGTATCTGTTACTGCCATCAATCTCTCAAACTTCGCGAAGAATTCTCCCTCTCTGCTGAATGGCTGTGCACAGGTATCAATGCATGTCGTTATACCTCTCTTCTTGGCCTCCTCAAATAGCTCTATTAGAAAGTCTATCTGCAAAAGAGGTTCTCCTCCGCTTACTGTTATGCCGCCTTTCTCTCTCCAATAGCTTCGATATCTCTCTGCTTTTGTGAGTATCTCGTCGACAGTCATCTCTGTAACATTCTTGCCTGCACTGCCGTGTGCCCATGTATCTGGGTTATGGCAATACTTGCACCGCATATCACATCCTTGCATGAAGATAATGAAGCGTATGCCTGGCCCATCAACCGAACCAAAGCTCTCTGTGGAGTGAACGTACCCTTTTGTCATATTAGATGATATTATTTCAAGTGTAAAAATAAAAGAAAAGACGCATTTGTGGTGCGTCTTCTCTCTATTGAAAAGGATTCTTACTCTATTCTTTACATTTAGAGTGTCTCATGTGCATTACGAGCTATAACGTCGAGCTGCTGCTCACGTGTAAGGTCGATAAACTTAACAGCATAACCAGATACACGAATTGTGAAGTTCTGATACTCCTCTTTCTCTGGGTGCTCCATAGCATCATGTAGCTTGTCAAGACCAAATACGTTTACGTTAAGGTGGTGTGCACCTCTATCGAAGTAACCGTCCATTGCTGATACAAGTGTATTAGCACGCTCCTCGTCATTATGACCTAGGGCATTAGGACTAATTGTCTGTGTATTTGAGATACCATCAAGTGCATACTCGTATGGAAGCTTAGCAACCGAGTTGAGGGATGCCAAAAGACCGTTCTTCTCTGCACCGTATGATGGGTTAGCACCAGGGGCAAGTGGTGTGCCAGCAGGACGACCGTCAGGCATAGCTGCTGTGTACTTGCCGTATACTACATTCGATGTAATTGTAAGGATCGATGTAGTAGGCTCGCTATTACGATATGTATGGTATTTCTTAATCTTCTCAAGGAAGGTCTTGAGGAGCCATACTGCTATCTCGTCTGCTCTATCATCGTCGTTACCATAACGTGGGAACTCACCTACTGTGTTGAAGTCAACAGGGAAGCCTGTCTCATCATAGTTCACATGTACTGTAGCGTACTTAATAGCCGAAATAGAATCTACTACGTGGCTGAAACCAGCAATACCAGTAGCGAATGTTCTACGTACGTCTGTATCTATCAAGGCCATCTCAGCTGCCTCGTAGAAGTACTTGTCGTGCATGTAGTGGATGAGGTTAAGTGTCTTAACATATACACTTGCCAACCAATCCATCATTATCTCAAAGCGAGGCATGAACTCCTCGTATGTTAGTATCTCGCCTGTGATAGGACGCATCTTAGGACCGCATTGCTCTCTTGTCTTCGAGTCTACACCACCACTGATAGAGTATGTAAGACACTTAGCAAGGTTAGCACGTGCACCGAAGAACTGCATCTCCTTACCTGTCTGTGTAGCTGATACACAGCAGCAGATGCTATAGTCATCACCCCAAACAACGCGCATCACGTCGTCGTTCTCATACTGTATTGAGCTTGTCTCAACAGAGATCTTAGCAGCAAACTTCTTGAATGTCTCAGGGAGACGGCTGCTGTAGAGTACTGTGAGGTTTGGCTCTGGGCTAGGACCCATGTTCTGTAGTGTATGGAGGAAACGGTAGTCGTTCTTTGTTACCATATGACGACCGTCTGTTCCAAGACCTGCAACCTCTAGTGTAGCCCATACAGGGTCGCCTGTAAAGAGCTCATTGTAGCTAGGAATACGTGCAAACTTAACCATACGGAACTTCATTACCATGTGGTCAATGAGCTCCTGTGCCTCGCTCTCAGTAAGTGTACCTGCCTCAAGGTCACGGTTAATATATATATCAAGGAATGTAGATACACGACCTACAGACATTGCTGCACCATTCTGTGTCTTAACTGCTGCAAGATAGCCAAAGTAGAGCCACTGTGCTGCCTCTCTAGCATTGGTAGCTGGATTTGAGATATCAAAGCCGTATATAGCTGCCATATCTTTCATGCCCTTGAGGGCCTTGATCTGCATTGCTACCTCCTCACGTAGACGAATCACATCGTCTATCATGCCACGGTCGCCCATCTTTGCGAGGTCGTTCTGCTTCTCCTTGATGAGGAAGTCAATACCGTAAAGCGCTACACGACGGTAGTCGCCTACGATACGACCACGACCATATGTGTCAGGTAGACCTGTCAAAATATGGTTATGACGTACGAGCTTCATCTCTGCTGTATAAGCATCGAATACACCCTCGTTATGTGTCTTGCAATATTTTGTGAATATCTCGTGAATCTTCTCAGATGGGGTGTAGCCGTATGTAGTACATGCCTGCTCTGCCATCTTTATGCCACCATATGGCATGAATGCACGCTTCAATGGCTTGTCTGTCTGAAGACCTACAATCTTCTCTAACTCTTTGTCAAGGTAACCTGCGCCGTATGCAGTGAGGCTCGATACTACCTCTGTCTCCATATCAAGTACACCGCCCTTAGCACGCTCCTCTTTTTGAAGCTCTTTTAGCTTACCCCAAAGTGTATTGGTTGCGTCTGTTGGACCTGCGAGGAATGATTCGTCGCCGTCGTATTGTGTGTAATTCTTCTGAATGAAGTCACGTACATTTATCTCTGTACGCCATCTTTCTCCTTTAAAACCGCTCCACGCGATTGTTGCATTGTCTGCCATGGTGTTTATATAGTTCCTGTATAAATTTTATCTTCCGATATACTAATGTGTTACAAAATTACCTCTATTAGTGCTATTAGTTATAGCTCTAAACGCCTTTTTTACATTTATTAACCTCAATTATACATTAGTAGTATATTTCTAGTGAATATCAATTACTTATAGTTGTAGATTTAGTGAAATATTGTGAAAGTATCCCCCAATTTTCTCATTCTCCTCTCATAAAAAACAAAAGTCCAATTCCTCATCAAACTGAAGAATTGGACTTCTATTTTTAGTATTTGTATAATCCTATAATGTAACTCGACTAGTTGCGATGTACTATCTGTACTCCCCTTCCTACCGAATGGTAATTATCTAGTTCTATCTCCACATCTGGCTCCACAAATTTATGCTCTTTACCAGGGCACTGGAAACGGAAATATTTAATAGACAACCCATGACCTATCCACTTCTGCTCATAATATGTCTGAATTGTTAATAGTGGATCATTCTCATCAATTGGAGATGTCTTGGCATAGAGGTCTGATGTCGTAACTTGTGGCTCAATATTATTCTCCTTGAGCATTGCTGTGGTATACTCAAAGAGGAACTGACTATCTGTCTTCAAGTGTACTAAACCTCCCGCCTTGAGAAACTCACGATACCTCGATAGCATAAATGTACCTATGAGTCGCTTCCTAGGCTTATGCATCTGTGGGTCAGGAAAGGTAATCCATACCTCTGATACCTCATCAGGAGCAAATATTCTATCGAGAAACTCTATATGTGTACGCAAAAAAGCAGCATTAGCGAGCCCCATCTCTAGTGCTTGTGTCGCTCCAGTATGCATTCTAGCTCCCTTGATATCTATACCTATAAAATTGAGGTGTGGATACAATTTGGCAAGTCCTACAGTATACTCTCCCTTACCACAACCCAACTCAAGTACTATAGGGTTGTCATTCTTAAAATACTCCTTGCCCCACTCTCCTCTCATGTAAAATGGAGCCTCTTGAAGTTTGACGAAGTCTGGTGCTTGGAACACATTGGAATATGTGTCCATTTGAGCAAATTTCTCTAGCTTATTCACGAAGTATTATTTATTAGATTTCTCGATTCGCAAGCCTATACTGTGTATCCCCTCAAGGTCTTGCTCTCGCATAGCCTGACAAAACTTATAGGTATATGTACCAACCTGATTAAATGACACACTCTTCATCAATGGTATCTGGAGTGAATACAAACTCCCCCAACCATCGCCTATCCATTCGCCATCTGGACGCGCTAGCATACAATCTATGGTGTCACGAACACTCTTCCCATCAGGTGCTACGATATCCACAAACAACCAAAGGTTAGAATATGTATAATCACTCTGATTGCGAAGCTGAAGCCATACATTATACTTCTCTCCCGTATTCTCCATCTCAGGATGAAAGACTGCCAAAGAGTCTTTATCCCACCCTACATTCGGAAGAGCAATATACTCGTTATATACATCAGCACTATTACGGCATGCCGAAAACGCTACCAATGATATGATGAAGATGATTAATTTTCTCATTGTTGAGGTCTATTATTGCCTTCTCGATTGCCGCCATTGTTATTTGGACGGTTATTACGATTGAATGGACGGTTATTACCTCCATTATTGTTTCTTCTGTCGTTATTGCGACGCTCTTGTCCTTGTGGGGCATCATTGCGACGCTGACCGTTCTGCTGGGCATTAGCGCCATTAGCTTGCTGGTCACGATTCTCACGATGCGAATTGCCACCTCTATTATTGCCGCCTCTGTTGTTGCCGCCTCTACTACGATTGCCATTACGACGATTATTCTTATTGTCGAAACGGGTCAAGTCGTCTAGCTCTACCACATTCGAGTAGCCCATATCCTCTGATACTGCTACCTGCTCAGAACTTCCTAGCTCTTTTGGCTTTTGTCCATTAGCATTCATCTCCTGAATCTCACGAACATGGTCAGCATCAACAGCAACAATATTTACTGGTGTATCTTTTTGAGGCGAATACCACATCAAGTGCTTGAAGATATCATACTTAAAGAAGTAGTATGTACCCTCTGCTGTCTCTAATGGCTTATCTGTTGGAGGGAATGATTGTATTGCATCAAGATATACATCAAGCTCATAGTTCAAGCAGCACTTTAGCTTTCCGCACTGTCCCGCCAACTTGAGCGGATTTAATGACAAATCTTGTACACGTGCCGAATGTGTAGTAACAGATACAAAATTTGTCATCCATGATGCGCAGCATAGCTCACGACCGCAAGGACCAATACCTCCAATGCGACCAGCCTCTTGTCGTGCACCTATCTGCTTCATCTCAATACGTACGTGGAAACGATCTGCCAATACCTTAATAAGCTCACGGAAGTCCACACGCTCGTCTGCTATGTAGTAGAAGATAGCTTTGGTCCTATCTCCTTGATACTCTACATCGCCAATTTTCATATTAAGGTTGAGTCGCTCAGCTATCTGACGACTCTCAAGCATAGTCGCTTGCTCAAGACTCTTGGCCTCCTCCCACTTCTCTATATCTGTTGGGCGAGCTATACGATAAACTCGCTTAAACTCATAGGTAGCAGGGTTAATATGATATTTGTGCATCTGAAGATATACTAAGCGACCAGATAGTGTCACTACACCTATATCATGTCCTGGCGACGACTCTACCGCTACTATATCTCCTTTATGTAGTTGAACTCCCGACTGATTGCGGTAGTACGACTTACGTGTATTCTTAAATTGTACCTCTACCAAATCTGAAGCCCCAGGAGGCTCTGGTAAATCCTCTAGCCAATCATACACATGTAGCTTGCCTCCTCTAACTGATGAGGTGCCACAACAGCTAGGAGTAGCAGGACGAAGACCCGCAAGAATCTCAGATACTGGTTGATCAAAGGCATATTTCTTTGCTTGTGGAGCTCGTGCCTCTGTCTCTTCTTCATCATCGTCTACAGAGTCTGCTGATTTGAATGCCGACTTAAAGCCCTCTACTTTATCATTGTCGTCTGTCGAATCATCATCGTCGTCCGACTCTGCATCGTAGTTGTCAATGGCTGTTTCCTCAGCAGTCTGACTCTGCTCTTGCTTAGATTGCTCAACTAAGCGCTGGACAATCTCTAACTCTTGAGGTATTTGTGCTGACTCAATAGGTGTGTTATTCTCCTCTTGAGGTATATTATTTTGTATATCTTCGCTCATTATGAATATTATATGTAGACATTTATTTCACAAAACTAATAAAAAAATCTCAAGGTTTAATCTTTAACAATGATGCCATTTGCATCAATATATCGAAAATAATCATACCCGCACTACCATTCCTCTCTACATGTAGGTATGCCTCGTTGAGCATATCTATTATCTTGAAAGCATTATTATGATGTATAAATACAGCAAACTTGGTAAGAAATGTCTCCTCTTCTTTGGTAAGGTTCGACAGTTGCTCATTCTGTAAATTATATACCAATGCCTCTCGTATCATGTGAATAGAATAGCCTAATCTCGCTTTCAATGCCTCACGAGACAACTTCTTGACCTCCTCGGCAAAGGATGTCATTGTCACAATATTACGCTGATACCCAATACGCATAAGCGACATGAAGAACTCCAAATTCACCTTAGAGTTCTCATCTGGATGCATAATTTGGTTGAGGCGTACCATATTTCCCATTGAGATATGTACCATACGACGTACTTTATCTTCTGGGAAAGCAGGGTGAAGCCGCATTACTGATTTCACCATCGCCTCATCATCTATCGGAGGAATATTAAAACGCTGAGTACGACTTAATATAGTTGGCAATATGTCCGCCTCACTTTCTGATACTAATATAAATAGTGTCTTAGCAGGGGGCTCCTCTAATATCTTTAATATCCTATTGGAGGCTGTCTCATTCATCAATTCCGGGCACCACATTATCAATACCTTATACTCTGCCTCCATAGATTTTTGCCCTAGCTTCTGGTGAATGGCTACAGCATCATCTTTAGATATTATACCTTGTTTGTCTCCTCGTATCTTAGCAAGCCACTGTGGTAACGAAAAATAGTGCTCCTCCGCAAATAGTGCTCTCCACTCTTCTATATATGTGTCAGAATATACAGGGGAAGAACTACTATCCTTCTTTATTATAGGAAATATAAAATGAAGGTCGGGATGTGTTAGTTTGTTATATTTTATACAAGAGGGGCATCTCCCACAAGCCTCACCATCGTGCTTGTTAGGGTCTGTACAATTTATGTACTGTGCGTACGCAATAGCTAATGGTAACGCCCCATTACCCTCTTGTCCTATAAAGAGCATAGCATGAGGTACCCTGCCATTATGATACATCTGCACCAATCTAGCTTTCGTGGCACTTTGCCCAATTATCTCAGAGAACAGCATACTTTACTCCTAGCTTTTTATTATTAATATGTCAACTCTATCGTACGCGATAATGTATCTGGGTCTACCGATATGGTAATAGTAGCATACTCTTCTGGCAAGAGGCCTATAGCTAGCTCGGGCCACTCTACAAAACAGTAGTTGCCAGATGAGATATAATCATCAAAACCTATGTCCATCAACTCTCCCATACTCTTTAGTCGGTATAGGTCAAAATGATATATCGCTGCTCTGCTATCTCCCATATCATAATCATTCACAATAGCGAATGTAGGGGAGTTTACAATAGAGCTTGTCCCTAATGCCTTTGATAGGGCTGCTATAAGTGTCGTCTTTCCAGCACCCATAGGGGCATTGAAGGCAACGACTCTTATATCGCCCAAATCAGACAATATCTGATGTGCTACACCTTCAAGTTCTTCTATTGAATTAGCTGTATAAATCATCTTACTCATAATTATTCTGACAATGAGAGTTGGAAACTAATACCAACATTTGTATTGCTCGTTGGGTAACTTGTCGACACATATGGCTTAGCTATGGCTTGGTCATAGTAAAACTCCATATTGAATCGACGTGTAAATGCATAATCAGCAGAGAATTTAATATTAGTCGTCTTCGTTCCTGATGCCAACTCAGAACTCATCTCCTCTATACGTCTAAGTATAGTATACGAGTCTCTTTGTGATAGCGTGAATGTCAAATTCAAACTATTATTAAATTTCTTCGCCCCCTCGTCTTTACCCACAAATATTGGTACATTATCAAAACGATATCCTAAAGAGAGGTTCCAATCTTTAGAGTACGTTTCCGTAATCTGATTGTTTGCAAGAGAGAGAGCCAACGTACGTTGCTTATTTATGCCGAATGTGGTCGTCATATTATTCACAAAGGTCGCACTCAACTGTATTAATGGGTTTAGTTGCTCCGCAATAGTAACAGTTGTCACTGCATATTTAGGCACATAGTTCCCTTGTAAATCGCGTATCGCGGTCTCTCCAGTATTGTCCCAATCAAGATTTGTTTGGTATTGACCAATGGAGAACTTTGCCGTATATGCGTGCGAAATCTCCAAATTACGTACATAATCTTTTAACGACTTAATATTATTCAAGCCACTAAAGGTTACTTTCCAATTCGGCCTCATAAACTTGGCCGAAGGTACTACGTCTAGCCATACCGTTTTGGCATCTATTCCAGCATAGGCCGAAACAAATGCTGGCACAAGTACTTGCTGGGATGTTAAGCCATAACCGTCTACAGACGATTGCTCCTCGCTGTTGGCTACTCCTCCATTTTGTGTAGCTACAGCAGATAATCTCCTACTCTCTTCAGAGTAGCGATTCGCAACTTGTCTTCTTGACAATAGGAACTCATCATATAGCTCACCATCCAATGTGCCTTTCTTCTGTGGCGTCTTGAATGATGTGCCAAAGGCATTAATAGTCATAGAGTATGTTCCACCTTCTATAGTGTTATATACCCCGTCAAATCCTGCCGCATTAAAGACATAATATTCTGATAGACGTTTGTCATGCGAACGTTGCGCATTGAGTTCCACCTTCAAGGCTTTGAATAGCTCCATAGAGGCTCTTACCTGCAAGTTGTCATTATGCGTCATCAGATATGGCTCGTTCAATGTAGTGTCTGATGTTATCCACCCATTATCAACCGCCTTACGGGCAAAGTTCCTATCTTGTACACCAGCAATAAAGGCAAAGCCTGGAGCACTCTTGCCATTATAGTCGTCCAATCCCGCAAAATGCACATTTGGTAAGTAGCCATGCAAGGTAGTCGAGTTGTTCTCTGTATAGCTTACAGATATACTCTTTATCATTGTCAATACTTGCAATGCTACATCTTTCGTCACTTGTGCCGGCGAACGCTTATCTACTACGGTACCTACTATTACCACTCTTGCACTAGGTACATTGGCGTTGGCTGTGAATTTGGCTGTCTTATCATCTACTGGTGTTAGTGTACCCTTCACAGCTCTACCATTTGCATCAAAAACTCGAATGGTGACATCCGTTGTGCCCAGATTATGTTTTATCGTTGTAGGTTTGCCTTTCTCTATCTGAACATTATTCTGGACATAACGCTCCGTTCTAACTCCAGATGGTTTTGATGTCTGTCTATTGCTAGATGAGAAATTATATCGCTGATACAAATCTTTCAATGTGCTCGACTTCTGATATATGGTCTGCAGATTCAACATACCTGTCAACTGCTCTGTCTGTCTATTGGAGATAGTATTTCCCCAGTCGTACTGACTTCCTAGTGGTTCTGCTTTCCATGTATATACAGCTTTATATTGTGCCGTAGCTGTTGCAAAATCTAGGTATGGTAACTTATTGATAGGAATAGTCCAATTCACATCTGCCGTATGCTGATAGTCAGTTGCACGACCAAACTTCAGCACATTGGTCCATACCGAATCTCGCCAATGCTTATACTCCTCTCTAAACTTATCTTTATTCACAGGCACATTAGGCTCATCAACTCTAGCACTAATGCTAGTATTCAATGAGAATCGTAGGTTTTTGGTCAAATTATACTTGAAGTCAAAATACCTATTCATATTGAAATTTTGCGAGTAAGATATAGGCACAATGTATGCAGGGTTATTGACATTGCGTTTCTGTATCTCTTGATAGTCTCTATCTACAACTAATCTATATGCTAATAATGATGGCTGTGGATAGAATGCCAACTCTTTTAATATGCCAAATTTCTTTGCATCTATACTCGTCTTCTTAAATGGTTCAAATGGCTTAGGCGAAGATGTATAGTTATATGCCAATTGGGCATTAATGTCTTTGGCTATATCGTACTCTGTCTCTGGGTCGCTCTTCTTTATCTCGCTATATGCATATGTAGCGGATAGGTTAGTAGGCGATATCATAGTCGGTTTCTTAGCCCCTGCTCCTGTCGCTGGCTTCAAACGCATATTCGTCACATTTATACTACGGGTAGTCTCTATAGTCTGAGATACATTCTTTATGCTGTCTCGCTCCGACTTAGTGTCTGCATTATTTAGTGCCGTCTTTAACTTCACATCACTATCGTATGGTGAATACTCTGGTGTAGATACCTTCTTAGAGTATCCAGCATAAAATGGGATTGACATGCGCGACTTCTGCCCAAGTAGCTTGCCTAGCTCTATATTCGCCGTGACGTCAAATTGGGCATTCTCATTCATCAATCTCTCTTGTACACTCTGGTCTATAGAACCAAACCCTACCGAGGCATACTGCCCTGATGCCGATACCGAGCCTAAATCGGCTAGCTTTATGGTAGTCCTTCCTCTTGCTGCCCAACCTCCATCTTCGTTAAATTCAGTAAGGCGCAACTCGTTTACCCATATCTCTGCCGACTTAAGTCCTGCTCCATGTGCCCTTATGCCTATCATCATCGTTACAACATTTCCTAGGGATGGATTTCCCTTAATGCGTACTCTGTTGTTCACTTTGCTAGGGTCTGCCATAGAATATACATCTTGAAGGGTAATATTACTACTCTTCCTAGCATCATTCCTAGATAGCTTGCACTTGGTAAATAGTTCTAGTGGTATGTCTAGCTCATTACTCTCTGGCCATACTACATATCGGTCTGTCTCATTGCTGCTCTGATATGTACCATGAGGCGTCAACGCTAGTGGTATCTCATACTCATAGAAGTTATCTACATAATCAGATCCTAACCTAATGAACATAGATACCTGGTTATCCTCAAGCGGATATCCCTCCACAGCCTCCGCATGAACAAACATCTTGAGCCTCCTATATTGACGTAGGTCCATATTGAGTACTTTATACACAGCTCTTGCATCTGCATTGCCAAGGTTAACTACCTTTAGCGAGTATGCCTGCTCATTTAGTTGTCTCAACTGTGGGTTCGAAGGGTCAACCGTTCTATCTATACCTGGAGGTAATACATAGTTCACAGGCACACGTCGGTCATTCTCCTCTATATTTACTGTAGAGGTGATGAATTCAGTATGTGCTACTGGGTTAGACGACTCCTCGTAAAGGTGGTCTGTAAACTTTCGCCAATCGCTTTTTACAAGGTCTAGTGTAGCAAAACGCATAATGCAGGTGTCCGCAAAGCCCGTAAGGAACATACGGATAAACTGCATCGAAGACATATCTGTAATGTCTCCTACCACCTTCTGTGGCGAAGAGATAGGAATCTTAAACTGATACCAATGTACACGCTCGGTCTTGCCATTACGTAGCTTTACCACTGTCTCCATCTTATCGGCAATATGGTTCTTACCAACTACCATGGAGTCTGGATGTATTGATACCCTATACTGATAATAATTCTCTGTCTCACTAAGAGTATAGTCGTTATTCATATCCTCATTATCTGGGCGCGACCAAGCGGCTGTAGAGTATGCCTCAGGGGAATATTCCGAAGGGCATGAGTTGCCTTCTGTATTGTTGAATCTCTTGTATCTGTCCAAAATAGATACCTTCTGCTCATCATAGTCTCCACCTCTATAGTAGTGGTAGTCGTCAGCAGCAGGGTCATTGTATATCGCTTCATATGCTTCGTCAGTCAACTCACCTCTATCATGCATGCCTTTAATGAGGGTCATATATGGATAGTTTGGCGAATTGTAAAACTCGCGCTCTTTTGACGATGGCATACCATTAAGTCCCACATCCTGCGCTCTCATAGAGGCAGGGTCAGTATTAAAGGCGTTTACCAATGAGTTGTTTCTTGGTACATAGCCCCACATAGTAGAGTCTACGTCCCAAGGCTCTCCTGGGGTAGGCAATCCGTGCTCAAAAGATTTTCTAGAGTCCTTCAATACATCTTCTGAGATATTACCAATATTAAAATAGAGGTCACCTCCCACATTGGTCTTATCTCTCTTATATATGAATGGGTCTAACATCCAAAATTGGATATACTCTATGTTTGCCGACTCAAAGTCTGTCGTCTCCAACTTTCTTTGGATACCTGCCCATTTGGTCTCTGGGTCATTCAGATGTCCATCTTTGTCAAGGTCTGTAGTAAAGTTGTACGACCCTCTCTCGTCTGGATAATATGCCAAGTTAAGTACTGGTATATTGGTAGACTCGCCGTATGCACTCTCTTTATTTGGGTATAGCTCCTCCTCATAGACCTCACGGACATAATGAGACGACTGCTGCTCTGGGTCGTTCTTAATATGTCTAGGTGTTGTAGTCATAGAGCGTAAGAACAATGGGTCTATAGTGTACCAAGCCAACTTAGCCCTATCAAATCCTTGCGATAGATCATTGGTCAAATCGGCATTTGGTAGTATGTCTGGTTGCCCTTGTGGTTTAGATGCCAAATGCCAAGCTGTCCAGTTCTTTATATCATATGTAATACTATAGCCCTCAAAGTCGTCAATATATGCAGCATTGATAGTCTTAGTATGCCCTGCTATCAACTTGGCTATCTCCG
The DNA here is from genome assembly GCA_030526155.1 of Bacteroidia bacterium. GTDB lineage: Bacteria > Bacteroidota > Bacteroidia > Bacteroidales > Marinilabiliaceae > W3P20-009. Next base: position 17,962 of record JAUNDI010000020.1, on the reverse strand, counting down.
CCTCAACGGTGATTGTAGACATCTCTTTCGTAGATAACATAGGTAATGCATCTAATGCCGAGGTAATGAATGGCAAGTCTCTCTTGAACTCGGTATTAAATCCAAGCATGGTATTTGAGATACTCTCATCGCCATATGAGACTTTATTGGTTAATGGGCGCTCTTTCATATGTATTACAGTAGCCCCAATATTCCAATTGTCAGATATCTCATAGTCAAGATGTGCTCCCACCATAGTCTGGGTCTGGGTCGTTATAGCACTCTCATTCTCATACTGTACATTGATAGCCTGACCAGAGTTAAGCAAGCTCTGGTTAAGTATCCTTACACGGCCTAGTTGGTAGTCGACAGAGTAGTCTACATTCTCTGTCAGTATCTGTCCGCCTGCCGTTACACTTACCGATCCCTTAGCTATATTAAATGCATTAAGCGAGATGTCTGAAGATGACGAGGAGGAGTATGTACCTCTCAACCTAAACTTATTCTTGCTAGTCTGCTGTTTAGCAAATACCTGTGTAGAGTCATACAGAGCACGAAAAGCATACTTCTCACCGATTCTATTGTCTCCTATCTTCTTCGCCATAGCATCGCCAAATGGCTCACGTACGGGGAATATAATCCTACCTTTACTAGCATCTATGGTTATGCCGTCTACAAAGTCGTACTTGCCATCTGGGGCTACGTCATTTGTTGAGTTTAACCTATCAAAGCCCATTATCTGCAAGAAGGTCTCACCATTATGCCCTCCATACATTGGTCGCTCTCCCTCTGATAGATAGTTTACATAGTTTGATGTAGAATCAGAACAATAGACAATATTCAAGTCAAAATCTTTCTGCTGGATATCGTACGAACTTAGGCTATAGATATTCTTCATCATCAAGTCCCAAGCCATAAATTTAGGGGTCAACATTGTACCTCTAAGCATCTTCAATACCAAGCACTGTGGTGCATCTACTCCATCTGTAGTTAGCTCACCTACCTTGTATGTCTGTCCTCTATATGTATACTGGAATGCTACTGCCAATACCTCATTATTGTTCAATGGTTGAGCCAATGAGATATATCCCAATTTCTCATTAAGGGTATACTCATTTGTATTCAACATCCTAGCATTCTCCATCTTCTCATAATCACGAGCCGTCCTAAGTTGTGGATAAGACGACATGGTTGTCGTAAAATCATTTATCGAACGAGAGGGGAGTATTGTGGATGTTAATTTCTCATATATGTCATTGGCATCATTCGATGGTACAGGCATATTGGAAGTACTCCATTGAGAGGGCGACTGCATATCGCTCTTCCTATTCTCACCAATATCTGTAAAGGCTATAATATTTCGGGTGTTATTATAGTTGCCTGTTCTATTGGTTACCCATACCTCTATCTTGTTGATTACAATAGGCGAATTTACATATGGCAATGCACGTAGGGCGTCGTCATACATATCCTTGAAATAGTGCGCAAGGAAGAAGTGCCTATTACGCTCATAATTTGTAATGTCTATATCAAAGTCTTTCTTTGTGGCTCCTCCTTGTATCGTCATCGACTTTGTCTCTCCCTTTTTTTGCGAGAAAACAGTAGACACCTTAAGACGTCCAAACTTCATGTCCATCTTAAAGCCGAATAGCGATTGTGAGCCTTGTAAAAGTGTTCCTGGTAGAGACCATGTGATATTACCTGCCTCAATATTTTGGATAATATCATCCTCTGTACCCGTATAGTCGAGTTTAACCTCGTTCTCGAAGTCAAACGTTGCTTCCGTATTATAGTTGATGCCCAACTTCATTCGCTCTCCAATCTGTGAGTTTAGGTTCATCTGTACAGATTGGTTGAAGTCAAATGAGGTGGTCTTGCGCATCCTCTCTTGCATCGTTGGGTTATCTATCTTGTTAACCTGAACTCCCATAGATACCTTAGCTTGACCTTGTAACTTCATCGTTATTTGGTTAGAGCCAAATATACTAGCGAATAGGTCGGAGTTTATGCGCCATTTCGAGTTGAGTATTGAGTTGTTGTCTGTTTCGCCTTCGCCATTTTCTTCAGACGAGGCGTTATGTTGTGCTCGCGACTCGTCCTGTGAGCGCTGAAGCCAATATTCGAGCATAGAGCGACGTGTCCTCTCGTTCTGATACTCTTCAAATGTCATAGTGTAAGGGAGACGTACATTCATGCCTCCTATCTTGCGATAAATGGTAACGGTACCCGACAAGGCGTCATATACCGCAGAATATCCAAGATTATCTGGTCCTGATAGGTCAATAGGCGATACTGTGTATGTATCACCATGAGATGGTATGTCGGGAATAGGATATCGTAATGACAACGTATCCGTTTGGGCCCAAACGCCACTCTGCCCCCCAAAGCCTATGAGGGCTAAGAGGGGCATCATGACCATTTTATATATCCGATGACTAATTCTTGTCACTCGTCTTTTTATTCAGCAAATGTAAGTTCGTCAATAATATTCTTCGCATCACCATATTTCTCAATGATGAAAAGAACATATCTTATATCTACACAGATACACTTCTGGAGCTCTGTCTCAAATGCTATATCTCCACTCATAGCCTCCCAGTTGCCATCGAATGCGAGACCTATGAGCTGGCCCTTGCCATTTATTACAGGGCTACCAGAGTTACCGCCTGTGATATCGTTATTTGTTGTGAAGCATACGTGCATCTCACCATCCTTATCTGCATAACGTCCGTAATCTTTTGCATTGTAAAGATCCTTCAACTTAGCAGGTACGTCAAACTCCCAGTCGCCTGGCTTCTCCTTCTCCATTACACCCTTGAGTGTTGTGTAGTGCTTGTAGTGTACAGCATCAGCAGCCTCATAATCGCCTACTACACCGTATGAGAGACGCATTGTGAAGTTGGCATCAGAGTAGAAGTTCTTATCTGGGTTCATCTCCATCAAGCCCTTGAGGAACATACGCTCTGCATTAGCAACCTTGAGTGATGGTATGCTGATAGATGAACGTAGCATCTGGTACTTCGACTGTAGGTCCTTAGCTGCGAGGTAAGCCATATCCTTATTGATCAACTTCAAGTTTGGCTTCTCAATAAACTTAAAGAGCTTTGTTGAGTCTGCCAAGATAGAATTCTTGAAGAGAGCAGCAGCAAATGCTACATAGTTGTTCTTGTACTTCTTAGCTATTGTCTGGTAGAATGTAGGTAGATACTCTGCGTCTACACTCTTAGCATAGAAATCGAGGAGAGCAGCACAAGCCTTCTCATCTGTCTTAGCGCTGTAATCCTTGAAGATGTTACGGTATGCCTCAATAATTTGTGCCTTGAAGTCGTCATCTACAGGTTTGCCCGACTCAATCCTTCTTACCAATGCATTTATAGGGGCTGCATTTGTTGACAAGAGCTCAACACTTCCTACACACTCTCTGAGGTAGTAGAGAGCCTTCATGTTAGCAGCGCGGCTAGCATAGTTCTCTGATAGCGATGAGAGAACATTCTTATACTCTGGGTGCGTCTCAGCATACTTTGCAAAGTCGGCCTCTATAGCACGTTTCTTGTCAAGGATATGCAAACGGTTAAGACCACGGTTCATACCAATAGCATTCTTCCAGTAGTTTGAGCTACGAGCATACTTTGATGCATATTGGATATTTATCTTCTCGTCGGCCTGCATATCAGCCATCCATACATTCTGCTTTGTCTCGCGAGGTAGGATACGTGAAGCGTTTACAATGTTCATTGTCTCCTCAATACCCCAAGATGAGAGGTAACGGTCTGTAGAACCTGGGAAGCCCATTGTCATAGCGTAGTCGCCCATCTCAATGCCTGCCAAAGATACAGGAAGATGGTGCTTTGGCTTCAATGGTACATTCTCTGTTGAGAATGATGCAGGCTTGCCATCCTTGCTCATATATACACGGAATATCGAGAAGTCGCCTGTATGACGTGGCCACATCCAATTGTCTGTATCATGACCAAACTTACCAATAGATACTGGAGGTGCACCTACAAAACGAATGTCGTTATATACGTTGTATGTAACCTTGAAGTATTGGTTGCCGCTGAGGAACGACTCTACGCGTACCTCTGTGTACTCTCTCTCTTCTGCAGAGTATGTCTCCAATGCGTCCGACTGCATCTTTGATGCGCGCTCAGATACTTTTGAAGCACGCTCCTCTGCTGATGCATTATCCAATCCCTTGGTAATTACATCTGTCACATCCTCAAAGCCCACCATGAAACGTACCTGTAGTCCTGGTACTGGCAACTCCTCCTCGTGGCTCTTTGCCCAGAAGCCGTCACGCAAATAGTTATGCTCTACAGACGACAACTGCTGTATGTTGCCATAACCACAGTGGTGGTTTGTAAAGATAAGACCCTTGTCTGATACTATCTCACCTGTACAGCCATTACCGAAGATGATAATAGCATCCTTAAGAGATGTACTATTAGCCGAGTAGATATCCTCTGCCGATAGCTTGCATCCCATCTCTTGCATTTGACCAATATTCATCTTAGCCAAAAGAGATAACACCCACATACCCTCGTCAGCGCGGGCAGACACTGCAATTAGCAGTGTGAAAATAGAAATTAAGATTTTTTTCATTTGCTTTTTTATTGTCTTAGAAATGACGTATATGGTAGTATTTAATTATCAATTGTATCTTTTATTATTTCGTGTAGGCGTGTGATATCTTTAGGATAATGTGCAAAAATATCTACACCTGCTTGCATAGCCTCTAGCTTCGTCTCGCCTCTCACCTGTTCCGAATCTAATGCAATGATTATTACCTTTCTTCCCACACCTTGTTCTATCTCTCTTATTTTTCTCACTAAATCCATTGGTGACATCTCGTAGTATTGCGACATAGATAGTACTATCACATCTACTGTTGAGTTCTCAAACCTATTTAGTGCTGAGCGTGCCGAGGCTGCTACCTCTACCTTGCCAAATCGCCCTAGGAACGACTCTAGAAGTAGTCTATCCGTAATCTCGTCAAAAGAGACTATTAGCATCGACATATCTCGTATCGAGAGCGCCATCCTATTCTCTTGTATTATCTCGTTATAGGTGCGCTTCTCTTCTAGGAGGTCGGCATCAGGGAGCACTATCGCATCTACATCCTTATATGGTTGTGTAAATTGGATAGATAGCATGTTAGAGACGTGCTCTATGGCGAAGTTAGAATTCGTGGCGTCTATTAGCCGCTTAGCATCTATTAATGCTAGGGCATTTATTAGCTTCGCCTCTACAGAGTTTAGATCTCTATGGTCTATATCCATCTGCATATTTATCGTTATGGCGAAGTTCACCACTAGTGTCTGAACATTAGTATCGCATAGGCTTAGCGTTACCACTAGCGTCTTGTCTTTTAGCCCTATCTTATGGTCGAGGGCATCGAAGATAGAGAGCAATATCTGCTTTGTCACTATGCTATTACCCATCACTTGCTGTGGCATCTCAGAGGAGAGTACTACGGAGTGTCCCTGTTGCATCTTATTGGCATTAGTGCCGTAGAGCATCAAGGTAGTAGATACTAATGTATGGAGGTTAAATACCACATCTTCCTCTCCTAATGGCCTAATACAATGCTCTGATGCTGTAAGTATCGAATCAAGCTTTTGGTTCATACTGCCAACTGATACTCTAATTGTCGATAGCAATTGCGACTGCATCTGTGTTAGGTTGGTATCAGACATTCGCTTGGAGCACTTCTCTACGTCGTGTATCGATATTCTCATTATCTGGGTTAGGTGCTCTATAAGCTCCTTCTGTACCTTCATGTCTTCTGATAGCAATATTACCTCGCGTATCTTGTCGTATATTATCTCTGATAACCATCGTATGGCAACCAAGAATACAAACGTACCCACTATTTGGAGCACAAAAAGCGAGGATATCTCATAAAGAGTATAGTCTAACCCCAAGTAAGGAAAGAATGCTTGCAATATCAAGTACAAGACCACAGCTACAACTATCTGCGCTACCGATAGTACCATGCCAATCTTTCTGCCATGAAGTATGATGGCTAAGAATGGGTACATAAGAAGCGTAACTGTGCAAAAACGTGTGACGCTAGATGATATAAGTACGATTACAAAGTATAGGAAAACTACTATACGATCTATCGCATTATATACCCTAGTATTCTTTATTAGATAGGCAAATACGAAATAGGAGAGAAAAAATACCGCAGCAGCGAAATTGATTATGGCTATAGCCCCTATCTCATACATTAGCGCGTGTACGCCAACGATAAACGAGTAGACCAGTAGGAAAAAGTTGACTACGTTTAAAAATGATTGTCTAAACATCTCATCTGTTGAGATATCCTCGTCTTTAGCGACGGCAAACAACGATATGATATTTGACAATGATAGCATGCTAGCCTAATTTGCTGCAAATCAAATGTCGGGATGACAAGATTCGAACTTGCGACCACACGCCCCCCAGACGTGTACTCTAACCGGGCTGAGCTACATCCCGAATGTAATTTGCGGGGCAAATATACGTTTTTTTTGTTGTTTTTTGTTGTTTTGCGTACCTTTTTGTTGCGGAGCCTTTTCGTGAAAAGGCTCTACAGCTGGACGGCTCTTGAGGGGGTTGCATTGGGGAGTTTTTGTATGGCTGTCTTTGTATTATTATTTTCTAAATGCCCTCTACACCGTGGGAGCACTCTATGTGCACCCAAGGAGCACCCTAAGAAGAGTATGGGTATATTGGGGGTGTGAATGATATTGTTGTTTTGGAATTTGTTATTGTTTGTTATGTACAATTGTAGAGTCGGGGCACACCCCGTCTCCATGCCGCAAGGAATTTGACCTATAATGGTTTCCCTTAACGAATGGAGACTGGGCGTGCCCCGTCTCTACAACGTTTTGTTTGTTGATTTGTTTTTTTATCGTATCGCGTTCTCTAGGCGCATTCTCCAGGTGTTGTATGCCTCGGCGTATTGAGCTGCCTTGGCTGCGTCTGGCTCTATAGTCTTCATTGTCTCGAGGGTGCTGAATGCCTCGGCTGCTGACTTATAGATACCTGCACCGATACCTGCGCCCTTAGCTGCACCGAGGGAGCCGTCTGTATCGTGGAGTTGTATTGTTGCACCTGTTACGCCTGCCAATGTATCGCGGAAGATAGGTGAGAGGAACATATTTGCGTTACCAGCATGGATTGTATTTACCTGCATGCCCATCTCGTTCATGATGTCGATACCATACTTGAATGAGAATACAATGCCCTCTTGTGCGGCGCGTACCATATGTGCCTTAGTATGGATATTGAAGTTGATGCCCTGTGCAGAGCAACCTATCTCCTTATTCTCGAGCATACGCTCTGCGCCATTACCAAATGGGAGAATAGAGAGACCCTCGCTACCGATAGCTACAGAAGCGGCAAGGTCGTTCATATCAGCATAAGAGATACCCTCTGGAGCTACAGTACGCTTAATCCATGAGTTGAGGATACCTGTACCGTTTACGCAGAGAAGGTGACCGAGGCGGATGTTATCCTTAGCGTAGTTAACGTGAGCGAATGTATTTACGCGGCTTTGGTTGTCGTAGTTTACAGTACCATTTACACCATATACAACGCCTGATGTACCTGCTGTAGCAGCTATCTCGCCTGGCTCGAGTACGCCTAGAGAGAGGGCGTTGTTTGGCTGGTCGCCACCACGATATGTTACAGGTGTACCCTCAGCAAGACCTAGCTCTGCTGCAGCTGCAGCTGTGAGGTGGCCCTGATCTGCGAATGTAGGGAGTATAGTAGGTATGAAGCTCTCTGGTATCTGGTAGTAGTCGAGGAGGAACTTAGCCACGCTATTCTCCTTGAAGTCCCACATCATACCCTCAGAGAGACCAGATATAGTAGTGCATACCTCGCCTGTCATCTTCATAGCGATATAGTCGCCAGGAAGCATTATCTTGTCTATCTTATTGAATAGCTCAGGCTCATTCTCGCGAACCCAAGCGAGCTTTGATGCTGTAAAGTTACCTGGTGAGTTGAGGAGGTGACCGAGGCAGAGATCCTTACCGAGTGTGTTGAAAGCCTTCTCGCCGTAAGGTACAGCGCGTGAGTCGCACCAGATAATAGCAGGGCGTAGTACGTTTTGGTCCTTATCTACGCATACGAGGCCGTGCATCTGGTAGCTAATACCGATAGCCTTCACGTCGGCAGGCTTAACGCCGCTCTCGTTCATGATGAAGTTTACACTCTGGCAGAGGTTTTTCCACCATTCAGCAGGCTCTTGCTCTGCCCAACCTGGTTGATTTGCAATGATTTTAGCTTCGCTCTTTGGGAAGAAGGTTGTAGCGATGCACTTACCTGTTTCTACGCTAACCAAACTAGCTTTTACGGAAGAACTTCCGACGTCAACACCTAATGTATACATTTTTATTTGTTCTTATTTGTTTTCTTGTGATAACTATATATGCAGGGTGTGTCTACTGCATAGGTGTGGTAAAGTTAGGGGTTATTTTTTATCCTTACAATCATATCTTCATTTTTCTTTCTTAGACCTTTCTTAGGTCTTCATTTTTCTTCTGTCGCCACAGAAGAAAAACGAAGCAAAAAGAAGAAGGCGTTGCTGTCGCTTCTGAACTAAAAATCTTTACCATTAGCTATGCGACTTCAAACTCGCTTCACTCAGACAAGAATTCGCATTTATGCTAATGGTAAAGATTTTCTTCACGTTCATCCGCTCAATGCAACTGGAGGCTCTTAAGGTAATTGTGATGTCGTGTCCCAAAGTGCAATTCAAAGTGCATTTCTTCTTCGAAAGTGCAAAATTTGCACTTTGAGAGGGAGGAGGTATTTCCTTGTAGAGCCTTTTCATGAAAAGGCTCCGTACTGTTAGCTGTGCTGTTTTATAATAATCTTGATGATTCTGTCCCTCATACCTTCCTTATACCTCGCTCATACCTCGCTCTATACAGACGCTATGAAATAGATTATATCTTTGGTATGTAAAATATATATGATGTATATTATTGAAGGGTGTTGTGTGTCGGGATTTTGCGGATTCTTTTTCTGCATACGGACTCTACGGATTTGTGCGGATATTTTGTTTTGTAGAGCCTTTTCATGAAAAGGCTCCGTAACGCAAGGATACACACCTGATGTCATAGGCTGTTATTTTTTTGGGGCAATTTGTACGGAGCCTTTTCGTGAAAAGGCTCTACATGAGGTGGGAAATGGGACAAAACGGGACATTTTGGGACAGTGCGGTTTTGTGGTGTAGTAGATTTGCATTGTTGATGGTTGAGATATGGTGCACGATGTCTTGCTGGAGGCAGATTAAATAAAATGGATAATGGACAATAAAAAATAACAATGAGCAATTAATAACTAATGAATAATAATTATCAATTATACGGCGGTTGTTGGGTGGGGTGCCCTGTCTCTACGATGTGGTTTTTGTAGGTTAGATGTTGGATGTATGGTTTATTGGTGAAAAACCGATTTTTCTATGTATTTCCCGTTTTCTATGTAACAAAAGAGAAAATCGAACGTACAAACATTTTGTACTTTGTCGCTACTATGTAGTGCAAAGATATACATTTTTTTGGGATTTAGACACTATTTCCTCTATGAGTAAGAGATTATATATTGAGAATTTAAGGCTTTTTGAGAAGTCTAGTTTAGTTGTGAAGTGTTTTTGCAGGGTCATTGCGGTATTTGCTGCGGTGGTTTTGATGGGTTTTGATGGCTGGGCGCAGACGCTGACGGGCAATACCTCTGGCTGCGCAGGTGATGTTGCTACCCATATAACCATCAATGGTACACGCGAGGGCTATTGGTATAGGGTTAGAAATCTTGAAACTAACGCTATTGTTAATTTTGCGCAGTCGGCAAATGGCCAGAGGGTAAATCAAGTGCAAGCTTCTGCCTCTAATGCTGATATGCTCTTCTTTGTAAATGAGAAGGGTCGTTACGTAGTCGAGTGTAATAACAACGAAAATGGTAACAATTGGAGAACTGTAAACCAGTCTGCCGTATTTACTGTAAGTGGACTTAGTGGTATTACGACTATTGGATCGCAAGTGCTCTGTAAGGAGGGTAATAACTTGCAAAACAAGTTGCTTTGGGTTCAGAATGCTGAGCATAATGTGCAATATCATCTTTTTAGAGATGGTCAGTATATGTATACTCAGACATCTAATAATGCTCAAGGAAGTGTGTCGTTTAATCTTGGGTGGGACCCTGCCCCAGGCGTCTATACTGTTAAGGCGCAGGTAGTAGGCTGTTCAATTACAGGTGACGTCTCAGGTTCATTGACTATCGCTGCTGGAGGCTTAAATAATCAAGGTGGCGCAAGACTGGAAGTCTCTGCTACTGGCGATGAATGTCAGTATAGAATTCAAGTAACAGGTACCACTCCTAACACACTATACCTCCTAGAGGCAATTGATGAAAATGGTGTCGGCGGTATTATAGCTCAGAAGAAGAGTAATGGTGGTACAGTCGATTTTGGATTTAAGACCTCTGAAGAGGGTAAGAATATAAAGTATTATGTCTATGCCCAGAGAGAGGATGCGGGTAATGCATGTAGAACATTGATTAACCCTTCTGATGGAGTCTTAGTGCCTGCTAAGCCTAAGAAGCCAGAGCTTGTGGATCGTACATTCTACTACTGTGGTGATAATGGTGTGGATGTTGTAGTGCCTACTGATGGTAAATCTACATATACCCTCATTGGTTCTAATAATACCAATATCACAGAGGTAGGTGGTGCAGGTGTTGTAACATATCAGAATATCAAGGAGGGTACATATCGCGTATATGCGAAGAATGCCTATGGATGTTCTGCTAATTCGCCTTCTGATGAGATAAAGGTATATAAACGTCAGTATGACCCTGATATTACATCGTCTCTCGAGGGTAACTACTACTGTATTGACCAATTAGATAATGCGATTACTTCATCCATTACCTTCCTTAAGGATATAGGACAACCTCACAGCTTTAAGGTTCGCATTGTAGGTACAGGTGTTGACAAGACAGAGTATTATAATATACCTGGTCAGACCAATAGTGCTAAAATTACTAGAAACACAGATTATCAATTTGCCTATAGTTTTAAAGCCTCTGATTATGGTGTAAAGACGGGTAAATATGAGATATGGGTCGAGGCTGCCAGCGAGACAGTGGTCTCTTGTCAGACAAAACGTATATCTTTCGAGGTTGCACCACGTCCTGATAAGCCTATTGTTACTATTAAGTCATCAGCCGAGGGCTTGGATAAGATAGTATGTGAGGGTGAGCAGGTAGTACTGAATGCTGCAGCCAATGGTAATGGTGTGCCTGATGAGAAACTCGAGTATTATTGGTATGCTACTAATGCTAAGGGTGAGACGGTAAATGTGGGAGCCGACTATTATCTAGAGGCGCGTATTCCTGAAGATAAGAGAGGAAATCTTAATGCAGATGGTAATTATGAATACCATTACTATGTAGTGGCTAAGGATAAGACCAACCCTCAGGCTTGTACTTCTGAGACTCAAGATTTTACATTGATCATCCGTCCAAATACTACAAAGCTTAAGATAGATCAGAACGACCCTAAGTGGTCTATCTGTGAGGATTCTGATCCTGTTAATCTACGCGAGTACTTCTATCCTGGTGATGGTACCTATTATATAGAGGGTAAAAATCAGAACGACCTTCTACCTATATATAAGACGTACTACGATGCTGCTGGTAAGTTGCAGCTTCAGACTAGAAAGGTAAATGGCAAAGATGAGCCTATACCTACCGACCAGTTTGACCCAAGAATCTTTAAGCCAGATGGTATCGATGCTGAGTATATCGCTTTGGTAAAGCCTGGTTTTGTCCCTACGTTGACTCATAATAATGCCAATAGTACCACATATAGAATACGCTTCAAGGCGGTAATGTGTCCTGACGTATTCACTACTGTTGGCTTGATGACTGTCAATAAGAAGTGGGAGAACTACATAAGTATTGATGCTCAGAAGTGTTATTGTACTAATGACCCAATAACCATTACAGGTATACCTAATAGACCTGATGTAGAGAATGGTGGCTATGGTAAGCTATTGGCAGAGGGTGTTATGTGGCCCGACTTTGATACTGGTGAGGTGGGTGAGACATATTCATATACTTTCAGTCCACTTACAAGACACAGAGGTAATGGTAATGGTGTACCTATTGAGTGGACGTACGAGTATCATGTAGGCGCTACAGGGTGTACATATCAAGAGAAATTCACATCGTATCTCTATCAACCAATAGATAATGAGGTATTCTTCGTAGCTGAGGGCTTGCCAGATGATTTCCAAGCCGGCTATTCTGAGGATTATATTTGCGAGGGCGATGATAAGGAGTATAAGCTTGTACCTTACGTATATAAGTATCAATACAATAGTGATGATACTCCAAAATTGCGCTACACTAGCTCTATCGCACAGGAGAAGGCCGACCAAGTAGAGTGGATTGCAAGTAAGCCTTATCCTGATTATAGAAATCAGGCTATTACAGTACCAGCTACTCATAATAGAGATGGCGTATATAAGGATGTTGTATTCCTACGCACAGCCAATGATGGAACTGTATCAGGCCGTACTCCTTGGGGAACAACATATAATATAAGTACAGATGCTGTTGGTATAGCAGGTATTATCGTAAAGGTTGAGATGACTCTTGAGGTCGTTACAACAGGTAATACCCAAAGTGCTATTGAGAAGATAAATGCAGTACGTGAGAGCTACTATCATTATAAGGTCAATAAGACAGGTGCTGAGAAGTATCTATCATCTAGTTTGTTGACTGAGCAGATAGCTAAGGATGATGGTCTTTTCTTCGCAAAGGACGCTAAGTCTATCTTTGATAAGGTAGATAGGGATGCTAATGATTACTACTACGAATTCTTGACAAACAACTTTGTTAAGAAGATTAAGAAGGATGATGCAGGTAATAAAGAGGGCCACGATTACTATGTTCTTATCCCAGGAAATATGCCAAGAGGTAAGAACCAAACAGTCACTATGAATGTTGATAACGGTAGTGAGTGTAGAGGTAATAACAAGGGCTGTACTGCATCATATAGTCGTACATATAGATTCGAGAGAGAGCTACAACATAATATGAAACGCTCATATTGTGTTGATGATATTATTAATAATAATAAGGTTAACATTACTATTAACTATCCTACACGCGACTTAGCTGCTGATGATCCAAATGTAGATTATTCAAAAGCTCCTCTAAAGGATGAGTTCGGTAATGTGCACGACTATAACTACGAGGGTGTAAAGGGTACATCTCATATTAAGATATATAGAATAGATGAGGCGCAGAACCCTGGTCTTGATATGGATAATGTGGATTATGATAAGATAATCTACTATACTACATACGGTGATAAGACTGAGAAGTATGACAACGATTCTAAGAATCGTAGCTATAAGCTAATTGAGATATCAAGTGGTTCAGAGACTGCTAAGCCAACTATTAAGTATGATGGTGATGGTATAGGTGATGTGACATTTGACTTTAATGATCCAAATCAACCTACATCATTCGAATTCTCTGTTGATGGCGGTGAGGCAGGTGCTGGTATCTATGTATTCTCATGGACTTTCACTGAAGCAAGTGGTTGTGTCACAGAAAAGATATGGCCAGTATTTGTTACCAAGGGTAAGGTACCATTCGCTATCTTCCATGGTACTACTTATGATTCTCGTAAAGAGGGCGATGAGGAGTACCCTGTCACAAAGACCGAAGCTGATAAGTTGGCAAACGACCATGGCTGGGTGAGCAATCCTGCATGGTTTGGTGCAGATGGTAATTTGATGTCGGCTGCAGCTCCAGCCTTGACAGTATGTTACAATGCAGCCGACTTAAATACTGATGACAGATATGTGCCAGTAAATATTTTGCAGTTCCATGCTAGAGAGATTGCTGGTACTCAAGCAGGTAGCTACTATATTGAGCCAGTTCCTGAGCATGCAGTAGATCCTAATGTTAAGGCACCAGCCGATCCAGAGAATCCTGGTGACAGAAAGTTGGTTCCTGTAAAACAAGTCTACAAGACTAATATCCCTGGATACTTCAATGGTACAGGTGCAGAGTCGCACTATATTAATGATGCTGCCCTCTATACTATAGACCTTGAGCCAGGTATGATGTATCGAGTATATTACTATGAAGGTTGCGGCGAACCATTCTGTAGATATATCGAGATACCAGGTAATACAGGATTGACACTCGACTTAAAATCAACTTATTGTACCAATGGTGCTAAGTCGACCGACCCTACTGGTGGATATGTCTTGTATAACAATGAGCAGTACATTAAGTTCCATGCAATAGACAACTCTGCAAAGGGTTATCAAGATGGTAGATTCAGTTTGAACCAAGAGGGTTACGATGATGTACTCTCGTGGAAACGTATCGCTAATAACAACCTTACTCTCGATAGTGATAAGGATACTGATGGATATGGTAAGTATATCGATATCAATGGCGACGGTACGTATGATGACGAAGAGCGACTATACCCATGGAAGGATGAAGTAGGTAGGGTATGTTTACTTAACATAACAAACTACGTGAGAAGGGCCACGATTACTGTCGCGCCTCTTACTGTACGATTTGATTTCACTGTCGCGGGCGGAAGTGAGTGTAATTACATGGTACAAAAGACCACAACTATCATAAATATTGTAAATGCCAACTTCGAAGTAGAGGGTAAGACTGGTGCAAACGAAGAGAGAGCATTCGTAAATGGTGTCTACAATAGTGCTAGAAAGTTGTTGGGTAAGTATCCAGACAATGTTACAAATAATGGTAACCAAGTTGTACCAGGCTACGGTTACTATCAGATTACTAAGGAGAACCCTGTAGGTCAGACTGTTACAGGTGTAACAGATAACATCGGCTTGCAATTCATATTTACGAAGGACAAAGAGGTTGATGGCAAACAATATGCTAAGGGAGAGAAGGTCACAAATGTTGTAACTGATGGAAGATTCAACGACTCGTTTGGTGATTTTTACTTCAATCCAGAGAATCTTGACCCAGGTGTATACAATATCAACTACATCTTTGAGGCCGACGCAAGTTTTGGTGGTTGCCCTATAGCTGTGCACAGACAGTACTTGGTAGCACCAAACCATGCTATGCTTCCAAAAATTGATGAGAAGTATTGTCCGGAGTATCTATCAACAGCCGATGCTACTAAGGGTGAGCTACTTACCAACTGGGCTAACAATCCTCAAGGTAATCTTGATGTATTGACTAAGAGATTGATATTCCCTCGTCAGGGAGGACTATCTCAGGAGAACTTTGGATACTTCACATTTACCATTGAGCAAGGTTCTAAGAGTAAGTACGACTTGGTACTTGCAAATGGTTCTGATACACAGAGAGAGAGTATTGAGTATCAGGTAAAAGACAATGCTAAAAATAAGATAACACAGACAGATACTCCTGATGATGGTTGGAATATTGTAGCAAGCTTACCTGTAACATACTACTATAATGCTACAGAGTTGTATGTTGTAAAATATGGTACAACTAATGTAGATATCTATGGCAGAGATACTCAATTACAGAAACTTATTGCCGATAAGTCGACAAAGCAAACTATCGACTGTAAGGATTTTGAGCGTAGGGCTATAGATGATGATGGCAAAAAGATTAATGAGAATGTAGGCTACGTTAGAAAAGTTGTCGTTAAGAAGCAACCTAACTATACTATGCTCAAAGATGACTTTGACGTAGTGAAGACATGTAAGGGAGAGAAGACAGGTGCTATAACACTAATTTCTCTTCGTGAAGATAATGTCGAGGTAGCTGATTATGAGACTACTAGAAGTAGCTACAACTACCAATGGCACTATAGCGCTACAAATTTCAGTAAGATCTCTGAGGCTACTAACGCTAGCATGATGACAGATGGTCCTGGTGTAGGTAAGACTGAGTATAGATATACTGAGTTGCCAGAGGGGTATTATAAGCTCCGTATTCAGGATGTATCTACACAGTGTTACTATCAAGGAGCTACATTGCACGTAGAAGCAGAAGATTATGTTAAGTTCTACGTAAATGTAGAGGAGACATTTACTTGTGACTATACTAAGCAGGGTGCTACAACACCTACAGGTGAGGTTACTGGTAGAGCATCGTTGACATTCACAACGGCAACTCCTCCATCAGAGTGTGATATTATCTGGAAAGACAAAGATGGTAATGAGATAACAAGAGCTCATAACCAGATTTCTGTCCTTGGCCTACCTAGTGGTACATATACTGTAAAGGTAACACCTAAGGGCAATGGTAAATGTGGTAGTGAGGTTAAGTTTGTTATCAATCCTATTTATGAGCCAACTGTATCAAAGGTAGAGACACCTGTTACCTGTTATTTGGATAGCGATGGTGAGGTGGTGTTTGACATCCTTCACCTTAAGAACAGAGCAGAGGAGAAGAGAGTAGCAGACACAAAAGACGATGCAGCTACTACATTATATGCTGGTTATAAGGCATTTGATGGTGAGGTAGATTTCATTATTGATGTTGCTACTACATCTATTACCCAAGATGCCGATACTTGGACTAAGCTACAGACAGCAAGTGGTAAGTATGTAATAGGTGGCAAGACTCCTCTAGAGGTAGACTATACATACTCTGATGTGGCAACAACAGATAAGACCGATGGCGGTTTGGAGCTAAGTAAGAGTAAATTTACTGTAAAGGGTCTTCGCGCAGGAACATATATCTTATGGTTAAGATATAAGGGGTACGACGCATGCCTATACCCATACGAATTTACTATAGGTACTCCATCAGCACCTGTAACTATCGAACGTGTTGCAGTTCAGGATATTACATGTAATGGTAAGGAAGATGGACAGATAGAGGTGACAGATATGTCGGGCGGTAATGTTGCCGGTCAGAGTCTGCTCAACTATACATATACACTCACAGAGTTTGGCGGTACTACAGCTATTGGTACACAAGGCGATCCAGAGAAGTATAGATTCACAGATCTTAAGGCAGGAAAGTACACCCTTACAGTAGAGGATGCAAAGGGATGTAAAGCGCCTCCCACAGATATTACTATCTATGAGCCTGACAAAGTGGAGCTTACAGATATCGCTTATGACCCTTGTAAGAATACACTTCGCGTAGGACTTAAGTCTGACGCAAGGGGTTGGAATAGCGTAACTACAGAGAAAAACCCAAGAGCTCATGAGAGCACCTTCCAAGTTGTAGTTGCTGATGGCGCTACTTTGGATGGTACTACACACCTATTATCAGATTGGAAAGAACTAAATAATAGTAATAGTTATCGTCATACATTTACACTTGCTAATGATGCTGTAGTTGAGAATACTACACTATACATACATTATGTATCTAGATGGGTCAATACAACAGACTTTACAGTAAGTCGTGTTGACGAGGTAGTAATATCTTGTCCAGATAAACAGGATGTTGTTGTTGAGCCACAGGTAGTTATTGAGTCATCTAGTAAGACTGATTTCTTGTGTCCAGACAACACAAAAGAGTCTACCACAACAGGCGGAGTTACCACAGTTGGCAATCAAAGTGTGGCTACAATTACTGCGAGTGTACTATATGGTAATAATAAGTACCATTATTATCAGTTGTCAAAGAAAAATCCTGATGATGTAGACGAGAATGGTAATCGTACACCAGTAGATCCTACTCCTGTACAACAGAAATATGTGAAGGTAGCAGATAAGTCGGCTACCGATAAATCATCATACTCTACCCATACATTTACACTTACTAGTGACGGCGGTAATAATGCTGGTGATTATATCTTGAAGGTATATGCAGTAGAGAAAGAGGGAGCTATTGTCTCTTCTACTGATTGCTATGTTACTAAAGAGTTTACCATTGCACAGCCTGCAAATATTCGTCTTGAAGAAAAGAATATACGTCTCGATAGCGGTAAGAAAGATGGTTTGATAGAGTTGAATGATATCCAAGGTGGTAATAT
>JAUNDI010000003.1:79455-130572 GCA_030526155.1 Bacteroidia bacterium | reverse complement strand
ACAATATTTGTTGCAGATGAAGAAGGGAGACGTTTATAATAGTGAGAAGCTAAATAAGCGATTATTCCAAGATGATGATGCTGTACATAATGAATATTACAATAATGGTTATCTATTCTCCAAGGTAATACCTATTGAAAGTAATGTAAATGGGGATACTATAGACTTTGAGATTAGAGTTGCAGAGGGTAAGCAGGCTTCTATTCGAGAGATTGTTATTAAAGGTAATGACAAGACACATGAGAGTGTAGCTAGACGAGAGCTTAGAACTAAGCCTGGACAACTGTTCAGTAGAGCAGATCTTATTCGTACAGTCAGAGAGTTGGCCCAATTAGGACATTTTGACCCTGAGACAATAAATCCGGTTCCAACGCCAGATGAGGATAATGGAGTAGTAGACATTATATATAATCTCCAAGAGAAGTCTAACGACCAGATACAGTTGTCTGGTGGATGGGGTGCTGGTATGTTCGTAGGAACTATAGGCCTATCATTCAATAACTTCTCATTGAGAAATATCTTTAATAAAGAGGCGTATAGTCCGCTACCTACAGGCGATGGACAGAAGTTGTCCCTTCAAGCACAAGCCAATGGTAAGTACTTTAAGTCGTTCAGTGTTTCGTTTACTGAGCCATGGTTAGGTGGTAAGAGACCAAACTCGTTGACTGTTTCTGCTTATGTTTCATCGCAGACAGGTGTAAGTAGTTCGTACTATAATAACTTCTACAACGGATATTCTGGCGGTTATGATATGGCAGGATCTAATGCGCCACAGAAGAAGAAAGATATTCATCAGTTCCGTAAGGTATATGGCTTGTCGGTAGGTTTTGGTAAGCGTCTCACATGGCCAGACGACTGGTTTAACCTCTATGCAGAGCTCAGTTATCAACACTATAGCCTACGTAACTGGATGTACTTCTTGATGCAGAATGGACATAGCCATGATTTGTCATTAGGCGTTACATTGTCTCGTAGCTCTATTGACAATCCGATCTATACACGTCAGGGATCTAGCTTCTCGTTAGGAGTACACTTTACTCCTCCATACTCATTATTCTCAAATCATGATTGGAAGAATGAGCGTGATGACCAGAAGTTGTATGAGTTTATTGAATACCATAAGTGGACAATCAAGGGTGCGGTATTTAAGCCACTTGATGTTGCTCACAAGTTTATCTTGATGGGTAAGTTCGAGATGGGTTATCTTGGATACTATGATAAGTACCGTAAGTCGCCATTCCAGAAGTATGTAATGGGTGGTGATGGTATGTCTGGTTACTCGACCTATGGTGAGGAGACCATTGGTTTGAGAGGTTATGAGAACTCGTCATTGACACCACGTACGTCAAGGAATAAGAGATTTGAGAATCAAGCAAACAATACTAATACCACTACATATTCGTATGATGGTAACATATACAACAAGTTTACAATGGAGTTGAGATACCCATTGACCTTGAAGCCAAATGCTACTGTATATGCGTTAGCATTTGCTGAGGCAGGTAACTGTTGGAGTGAGTTCCAAGATTACTCTCCATTTGACTTGAAGAGATCAGCAGGTGTAGGTTTACGTGTATTCTTACCAATGTTTGGTTTGTTAGGCGTAGATTGGGGATATGGATTTGACGAAGTTAAGGGCTTCTCTAACGCTGGAGGATCACAATTCCACTTTGTAATGGGTCAATCATTCTAATGAGTAGTAATTTTTGGCACGCAATTTGAATGATTGATTAGTGTTACAATATTTATAAACTAAACACTTAAGGATATGAAGAATATATTTTTGACTCTCGCGCTTATGGTAGCTATGATATGTGGCGTATCGGCACAGAAGATAGCATTTGTAGATACTGAGTATATACTAAAGAATATACCAGCATATGAGTCGGCCAACGAGCAACTATCAGCCATCTCCAAGAAGTATGAGGATGAGGTAAAGGCAAAGATGCAAGAGGTAGCAAATTTGTACGAGACCTATCGTACAGAGAGTGTATTCTTGTCGAACGATATGAAGGTTAAGAAAGAGAATGAGATAGTAGAGAAAGAGAAGGCGGCAAAACAACTTCAGCAGAAATACTTTGGACAGGATGGCGATCTATACAAGAGTCGTGAGTCGCTTGTGAAACCTATCCAAGACAGAGTATATAATGCTATTATGGCGGTAGCAAAAGAGAAGAATTTGAGTGCTATATTTGATAAGTCGTCTACAAACGGATTAATGTTTGCAGATTCTAGTCTTGATATATCAGATTTAGTATTGAAGAACTTGGGCTATTCCAAATAATAAGGATAATACATACACTTAACAAAATATACGAACAATGAGATACTTATTTACTCTCCTTGCATTGATGGTTTTCGTACCTATTATGCAAGCGCAAGAGCTTAAGTTTGGTCATTTTAACAGTGCTGCTTTTATGGAGCAGATGCCAGATGTTAAGCAATTGCAAACTGACATGGATAAGCGTCAAGGAGAAATTGAGTCGCAGGTGGCAACATTACGTGAGCAGCAAAACACAATGATGCAAGAGCTACAAAACAAGCAGGCTACAATGACTGATGACGAGAAGAGGGAGGCCTTCACTGAGCTACAAGAGTTAGATCAGAGAGTGCAAACATTCATTCAAACTGCCCAAAGAGATATGCAGCAGCAGATGCAGGAGCGTATGGTACCTATTCAGCAGAAGTTGCTACGAATAGTTCAAGAGATAGGTGTAGAGAACGGTTTTCTTTACATTTTTGAGAGTGAAGGTGGCTTGACTGTACATGTATCAGACAAGAGTGTAGATATTACACCACTTGTAAAGGCTAAACTTGGAATGAATTAAACCATTATCATATAATAAATCTAACAGCACAATGAAGATTAAGAACATTATATTAGTAGCTGTCGCAGTATTATTTACTGTATCAGCTTCGGCACAGCAAAAGTTTGCACATGTTGACTCGCAGAAATTGATTGCACAGCTTGATGAGTTCAAGCAAGCACAAGCTAAACTTGAGGCAGAGAGCAATAAGATATCAGAGCAGATGCAGTCGATGCAACAAGAGCTACAGACAAAGTATAACGATTATGTATCAAAGGCAGACTCTCTTCCTGATGTAGTACGCCAAGTGAAAGAGCAAGAGTTGACAGAGATGCAACAGCGTATGCAAGTTATGGGTAAGGCTGCAGAGCAGAGCCTACAGCAGACACAAGCAAAGTTGTTCCAACCTATATTTGCAAAGGTACAAGAGGCTATTGATGCAGTAGGTAAGGAGAATGGTTTTATCTATATCTTCGACCTATCGTCACAGGTAGTTCTTTTCCATTCTGAGCAGAGTGTTGATGCAGAGCCACTAGTATTGGCTAAGATAGCAGCAGCACCAAAGGCTAACTAAGTAATAAAAGATTGCGTTTATGAGTCGCTCTACACGCTACATCATAGTTGCTCTTGTGTTGATAATAGAGTCGATTGTCGGCATTTCGGCACAAGACTATAGGTTTGCGCACCTTAACTTTCAGAGTATATTAAATGATTACCCTGCTAAGAAAGATGCAGAAGCCCAGTTGTATGAAGAGACGCAGAAGCTTAAAGATCAGTTGCTCGTTATGAACGCTGAGCTAGAGCGTAGATATGCCGACTACATACAGAAACGTGATGATTTGCCCGACTTGGTACGTAATACCATAGAGAAAGATCTTCAAGATACAGAGGCAAGAATAACCTCATATCGTGAGATGGCTATGAGAAGTATTACAGAGAAAGAGCAGAAGCTTCTTCAGCCTATCATAGATAAAATTATGGAGGCTATAGACAAGGTGCGTGAAGAGCATGACTTTACCTATATTTTTGATACTAGTACCAAAGTCATACTTTCATACTCTCCACTTAGTTATGATGCCGAACCTATGGTGAGAGCTAAGTTAGGTATGGAGTAGATTTAGATGCTATATAAGAGATTGATAGACCTATTATCGTGTGGTAATAGGTCTATTTTTTTGTATCTTTGTGAGTAATATACTATAGGCATGATAAAAATATTCTTATTCACATTAGCCCTTGTGGCGATAGCAGCGTTATTGCTTGGAGTTCAGATATTGCTCAAGAAGAATGGTAAGTTCAGCTCTCAACATATAGGTCAGAGTAAAGCAATGCGAGAGCGAGGTATACACTGCCTACAGGCGCAAGACAAGATGGCCTATAACGACAAGCGTAACATAACAGATATGGAGAGATGAAATCGAGAAAGTACGATATATACTTTTGGATAATAACGATAGTGACATTAGTCTTCGGCCTATTATTATTTAACCTTAGGATAGACGAAGGCGGAGACGATAGCACCTATATATGCCGTGCTATGGATGTAGTATCGAGCGGGACGTATCCTACATTTCAAGGACCATTGTACCCTTGGTTTTTGGCGATATTTGTTGCACTCTTCGGGCCTAATCTATTAGTACTGAAACTTACATCCCTAGTGTGTATACTCTGTGGACATATAGTCTTCTATAAGCTTGCTCGCAAAAAATTAAATAACGAACTTTTGCTTGCTGCATTAGGCTTATTAAGCATTAATTCGCTTTATCTATTTTTTGCTTCGCAAACTTATTCGGAATCTCTGTATTTGTTAGTCCAGTCCATATTTTTAGGCCTATTGTTGAGATTAGAGGATAATGCGACTGATAAAATAACGGTAAAGCAGGTATTATCGCTTATTGTACCCATTGCTATATGTATTCTATGTGGATACCTAATAAGAACAGTAGGCGTATTTTGGTTGCTCGTAGCTGTAGTTTACCTATGTATTAGGAAATACTATAAAAATGCGGTAATACTCGTAGGCGCTACTATTCTGTCATTAGGCGTATGGACGGGAGTAAAGACAATGATTTGGGGAGAAAGTAAAGGTCAAAGTCAGCTCACACAGCTAACCCAAGTACACCCATACGAAGTAGAGAAAGGACAAGAGACCATAGGAGGGTATTTTGTTCGCTTTGCAGAGAACTCAGAGAAGTACCTTTCAAAGCATATGTTGCGAATAGCAGGTTTCAAGGCGGTAAATAGTCGTGAGACATCTGCTATAGGAACCATACTCATATACGTAGTGTTTTTATATGGTGCATTTATTGCGTATAGAAAAGGCAATAAGGTAGTAATACTTTGCGCTGTATTGTCAGCTACCATGATGGGCGTAACATTCTTTGCGCTACAAACATTATGGGATCAATACAGGCTTATCATACCATACGTGTTAGCAGCATATATAGTACTTATATACGGATTGTATCAACTATTCTTACTATTGGGGAAGAAGATTGCAAGTATTGGTATTGGTACGATAGTATGTCTAAGTGCTATATTATCCTTTGCTCAGACTATTCAGAAGATAGATTTGATGCAGCTGAAGACCAACCTAAGTGGTAATATGCTCTATGGTTATACCCCTGACTGGTATAACTACTTAGGTATGTGTCAAGCCGTGGCGGAACATCTACCAGAAGATTCGTTTGTTGCCTGCCGTAAACCAAATATGGCACGTATATACGCAGGCGGAAAGAAGTTCCATGGCATATATAATTTCCAAACAGAAGACCCTGATGAGCTTCTCAACGCACTAAAGGAGCGCGGAGTAACACATATTATTCTTGCTTCATTAAGAAGAGACCCACTATACCCAGGTCAGGGTGTCATAAATACTATCCATAGATATATGCACTTCATAGTTCAGAAGTATCCGACAGCCTTCTATGAGATAGCCTCAATGGGAAATGAGAACCAAGAGCCTACCTATCTGTATGAGATAAACTACGATGCGCCGGCCGTAGAGACAACAGATGAGGGTAAAAACTAATATCTAGTATGGTACTTGTTAAGCTCTTTATCTAAGATCTTAGCTTGTCCATTACAAACCTCCTCCATTTTTGCCCAAAAGCCAGCCTGGTGGTCGTGGTATATAGTATGGCATAACTCATGGAGCAATACGTAATCTATTAGGTGGTTGGGCAGACGCATACAATGTATATTGATACAAATACGTCCGCGAGTATCACAGCTACCCCAACGGCTAGTCATATCTCGTAAATCTACCTTGTTATAAGAGAAATTATGCTCCTTAGCTAATGTAGCTAATCGAGGTATGATATATTTCTTACTCTCTATTTTTAGAGCTGCAGCTATAGCCTTATGGATGAACTCTTGTAGCTGTTCGTCATCCTCTTTGACATCTGAAGGATATACCACCTCTATTACTCCAGCTGAAACCTTACCATGAAATCTATTATCCGTGGCAGTTGGTGATAATCTTAGTGTGTGACTTTTTGTAGAGAAATGTTCTGAGGCTGTGAATATATGCTTAGGTGCTTTTTTCTCAACTTGTATTTTTGCCTTATTGATAAACTCAATATTAGCCTTAACGAATTCGTATATTAGCTTAGGCGTAGTGAGAGGCGGAACAGATACCCTAACAATGCCCCCAGCACCTACTCTGAGGGTCACACGTCTGCATTGCCTACTTTCGTAGATATCAACCTTGCCTATAGGTGGTATATCTAATTGGTACGAGGCTGCCATATCATTTAGGCGTATGACGTGTGAATCTTAGTATTATATAAGAAAGAATACCAATACAACTACCCAATAATATAGAGAATACGATAGCGCCTATGATATACTGGTATAAGGTCTGCATAGCGCTATCCAATGTAATATCATCAATGCTTATTAGAGTAGGTTGGTCCAATATTACACCTCCTAGATATAGGCTACCCCATAAGATAAAGGGGATGACAGGGGGCAAACTTATATTGGAAAAAGTAAGTACTATGGCTCTATTGAGCTTACATAATTGAGCAACAGCTATCGCTACCCACATTTGGAAGCCCCATATAGGCATAGAACTCATCATAGAACCAAAGCCTATAGAGAGAGCCATGCGGGCATTGGACATCTCATTATTAGTAAGCTCACCTACGAACCACCGCCATGCCTTTATGGGGTAGTCGTAGAATATTGCCTTTAGTACTCTGAAGATAAGGTTCACTATGCAACCAATGTACCTTTGAGTTTTACTAATAGGTTGCCATCCTTATCTGTCAATTCAGCAGCTATAGTAGGCTCGTCGCCATCGGCTACCAAGGTAAGTGCTACAGATACAGGGCTACTTTCAGGCTTAATAGGGCTAACGTACTTAACCTCTTTGATAGTATGAAAGTTAGAGAACTCTCTATTGAGCATCAAATTAGCACAATTTCTAACTAGCCATATAGACATTACGCCAGGAACAACAGGATTGCCTGGGAAGTGTCCTTCGAAGATATGACTATCAGAATTGATTGTAGCCTTAAAGAGATTCTCGCTCTCTTTTGATATGTTGAATAATGTATTCACAGAATATTATTTATTAGTTTGTATAATAATTAATCTACTATTAGTTGCATTACAGCCTCTGCATAGAGCATGTCGTCTTTTGTTGTAATCTTGACATTCTCTATATTCCCATGTGTAAGATGTACATGTGCCCCAGCCGCCTCTACCACGCTAGCATCGTCTGTAAACATATCGCTATATGGCTGCTCATATGCTGAGAGTATCAAGGATGTCTTGAATACCTGAGGCGTCTGAACGAGTACTACACTAGAGCGGTTGACAGCATGACTTATGCCGCCGTCGTCTATTATGCGCACACTTTGTGTAGAGTCGGTCACAGGAATAGCCGAGCCGTATGCTGCCGCCTCTATATATGTGCGATTTATTGTTTGGCGAGATACCAATGGTCTTACTCCATCATGTATTGCCACTACACCATCGTCTTCTATATGGTTCAAACCATTCTTTACACTATCAAAACGAGTATTACCGCCATGTACTATCTTGTGCTCTATTGTAAAGTTGTGCTCCTTACATAGAGATTCCCATCTGTCTATCTGGTGCGCAGGGAGAACCACAATGATATTCATGTCTGGTCGATACTTTGCAAATCTCTCTATGGTATGCATCAATACGGGGCGACTTTGTAATGGCAAAAATTGCTTAGGTATCTCCGACCCCATTCTTTTCCCCGAACCACCTGCTACTATAACTGCATAATACTTCATTGTGTCTGTAGTGTTTTGATTATAGAATTAATAACGTACAGTGCATACACGTAAATCCTACCATATATCCTATGATTATTTGGTATACATCGTGCGCTATAAGGTATAGTCTAGCCCAACCGACTAGTCCCGACAAAAATACAATGCAATATAACCCCATTCCTACATCTATGTTCAAATGGCGACCAACAGTTATCGTGAAACAGAGCAGTGCGCCTAAGCCCATACTATGTATGCTAATTTTCCAAAATGGAGTAATAATAAGTGCCGCAAGCAAAACGGAGAATGTACCAAATACTATTCCGATAAGAGATTCTGATAGCTCCCATCTATATTGTGCTATTGCCCCAGTGACAAATGATGTGATACAAGACAATAATAGAGGCCAGAACCTCTCGGCTTTAGATGGCATCTCAATATCTGTAACTACCCTAAGCAATACGCAAATACCCATCCAAAGTAGTGGTATCAATGATGTGCCAAGGCTAATGTATAATAATACCATACTCTTAAACTCCATTGGGAGTTTGCTCCATGGCGAAGAGGAGAAATAAAGCATATATAGCAACAAATATATCGGCACTAAAAGCGGATGTGCCAATATAGACAGCCCTCTAGCTGTTTCCCATAGGAAAAAATTACAATTCTCTGGTCTCTTGATCGCCAAAATAGTTATGCTTTAATATATTATACAGTCTTTCTTAATCGAGCTACAGGAATACCCAACTGCTCTCTGTACTTTGCTACAGTACGTCGTGCTATGGTATACCCCTTTTGTTGCAAAATCTCTGTCAACTTATCGTCTGGTAGAGGTTTATGCTTGTCTTCTGCATCGATACTCTCTTGTAGTATCTGCTTTATCTCTCTCGATGAGATATCTTCTCCATCAGAGCCTTGTGCTTTCTCCGTGAAGAAATATTTTAGCGCATATATGCCAAATGGTGTTTGTACATATTTGCTATTTGTTACTCTAGATATTGTGCTGACGTCAAGATTTGTCCTTTCTGCGATATCTTTCAAGATCATCGGACGTAGTTTCTTGTCGTCTCCATCAATGAAGTAGTCTCCTTGATAATCCATAATGGCTTGCATTACCACTTTCAAGGTATTCCTTCTCTGCTTTATGGCATCGATAAACCATTTTGCAGAGTCTAACTTCTGACGCACAAATTGTACCGCCTCTTTTTGGTCGTTAGATTGGTTATTCTTATTCCTCGAATACTCCTCTAACATCTCTGTATAGGTGCGCGATAGGTGTAGCTCAGGCTCAGAACGTCTATTGAGATGGAATGATAATTTGTTATCCTCATACTCTACTATGAAGTCTGGTACTATAGCTTGTGAGGTCTTTACAATGTACCCACTATATGCACTGCCTGGCTTAGGGTTCAGTCGTAATATCTCCTCTACAGCATCCTTCAAATCTTCATTGTCTATCTTGAGCTTCTTCTCTATCTTGTCGTAGTGCTTCTTGGTAAACTCCTCAAAGCATTGGTCTATTACCTCATAGGCCAACTTATTTATTGGGTCCTGCAGATTCCTTCCCCTAAGCTGTAGTAGTAAGCACTCTTGCAAATCCCTAGCTCCTACTCCTAATGGGTCGAACCTCTGAACCACCGTCAGCACATCTTGTATCTTTGATGGCTCTATATCTCTATTCGTGGCAAACGAAATGTCATCTGCCATCTGGTCAATACTCCTACGCAAATAACCATCTTCATCAATATTGCCAATGATATAATGCGCTATCTGCTGCTCCTCCTCAGTAAATGATTGTAGCCCTATCTGCTCCTCTAAGTGCTCAAGGAAACTCATCTCTTCTGATACTGGTACCTCATCCTTCTGGTCGTCAGCAGAGAAGTTGCTAGATTGTAACTTATATGCAGGGGTATCTTGCTCTAGTCTTAAATAATCCTCTATAGAGGTCTCACGCGGACTCTCTGACGCCTCTCCCTCTATATCTTCTATCCTCGTCTCCTCGCCTTCGTCCGTATTCTCTACAGGGTCAATCTCAAGCACAGGGTTCTGCTCGAGCTCTTCCTTAATGCGTTGCTCCAACTGCACCGCAGGAATCTCGATCAGTTTCATAATCTGAATCTGCAATGGCGATAGACGCTGCTGCAGTTTCTGTTGTAAACTTTGATTAATGCCTGACACTTGTCTCTATCTTTTTCTTGTATCGCAAAGATAAATACAAAAGCCGAAAATGAGACTATATATTGTATCTTTTTCCTTTATCTATTTTATCCCTCTTATAGCCAAATGCCACTGCCTATCCTATTCATACTCTTTTCTCTCCTCCACGAGTGTAGCCCATCATGGTATGTACATTCTCCTGATACCTTTATCTTTTCTAACTCTAATCCTATATCAATCAACTGCATCGTATTGGCAAACTTCAAATCCAATAGTGGCTTCCCTATCTTGCTTCTCCCCGATACATATCTCATGCCTATCGCATCTACTACCTCTTCTCCTACCTCAAAGCAGCTACCACATATGGCTGGCCCTATGTAGGCCTCCATATCTTTCGCTTCGCACCCATAAGTATCTCTCATCGTCTCAATGGTCTTCTTTGCTATCTTCTGGGCTGTACCTTTCCACCCAGCATGTATGGCTGCTACCACTACTCTCTTGGGGTCGAATAGTAATACTGGCACACAATCTGCCGTCAATATCATAAGGCATACCCCTTTGATATCTGTTACTAGAGCGTCGCATTGCGGTATCCTACTCTCAATATCTAATGCACCTCTGCCTATATGCTCCTCTTTTACCACAAATACACCATTACCATGCACCTGCTCTGCGCAGGTGAGTCTCCCTATCTCAAACCCTTCTCTCTCTGCTATTCTTTTGCGGTTCACCTCTCCATCTGCTGCCAAAAGCGATAGGTTCTCTGTGCTGAAAAAGTATCTCATTGTTTTATTATTATTTTCTTCCTTATAGCTCCCTTATACCTCGCTCATACCTCGCTCTATACAGACGCTAGACAGAGCGTATTTAGATTATTGCCTATTATGTAGGGTAATCATTATAATTTCAGACGGGGCAAATAGCCTAATATTGGCTCTAGATGTCCCTATGCCTGTACTCGTGATAACTGGTATCCCAGCGCTATTCCTCTTTACGCCTTTCAAGAATCTCCTCCCATAATGTGATGGGTTCACTGGTGCCCAAAGCCCAAAGAGCGTTACTTGTCCTCCATGAAGGTGCCCTGCTAGGGCTAAGTCTGTATGTGCTATATCTACATCTTCTACATAGTCTGGCGTATGTGTCAATAGTATCACAAAACTACTATCGGCTATCTCTCTTGTGGGTGAGGGCTCTGTCTCTCTACCCTTATATACATTTTTCGCTCCAGCTATTATTATCTCCTCTTCTCCTCGTCTTATGCTCATAGTATCTCCTTCTAATATCCTCAACCCCTTCTCTGCAAATCTCTCTCGTATCAGCTCTGTACATCTCTCGTAGTCGTTATTGCCCATTACTCCTGCCATACCTAGTGGGGCTTTCCAAGCTGTACAGACATCTACCATTGGCTCCACATATTCACATCCCTCTTGGTAGTCTCCGCCTAATAGTATAATGTCGGGTTTTATCTCCATAAGTACACTCTTTATCGACTCAAGGCCTTTCTCTTTAAGCCTACTCTTATAGTGTATATCTGCCATGAAGACTATCTTTACTCCATCAAACTCTTTGGGCACGTCGCTAGAAGTGACGTCGTAATTTACTACTCTTCTTATCCCTCTATGCTTAGCGTTGAGCTTCATCCTATGCCTCTCTATTGTCATATCTTTTTGCCCATATGCCGATAGGGTAATAATCGCTAATAATATCAATAGTATCGCTTTCATATCTTTTTTATCCCAAAAATAAACAAAAAAGAGAACACTTTAAGGTTGTGTTCTCTTTGTCTAGTATCTCAATGCAATTTTTAGTGCTTCATCTTGCCCAGTAATCCTAACACGCCGTTTACAAAGGTCAATGGGTGTACAGGATTGCCTGGTACGTAAAGGTCTACATGTAGGTCTTTTAATACCGAGCGGTTTACCGCCTCTGAATCTGCAAATAGTCCTCCGCTTATGGCATCAGTTCCTGCTAGTATCAATACCTTAGGGTCTGGTACCGCATTGTAGGCGTCTAGGAATGGCTCTGCCATATTCTCACTTATCGGACCAGTCAATACTATGCCGTCGGCATGACGTGGCGATGCCACAAAGTCTATACCAAAGCGTCCTACGTCAAAGTTGACATTTCCAGTAGCATTGAGCTCCATCTCGCATGAGCCATCTCCGCCTGCTGATACCTGACGTAGTTTGAGCGACCTGCCAAAGAGTCTTCTAATCTCTTTCCTTACCTTCTCAGCATCTACTCTGATAGGCTCTTCTACACCTTCCTTGATTATCAATCCCTCACGCAAATTGTGCGAGAGCTTGAAGTCTTTGGTAAATTGTATCTTATCAGGACACGCAAAGGCACACTCTCCACAGAACGAACACTTACCAAGGTCTATAGCAAGCGGATTGGTCTGTATGGCGTCCATCGGACAAAGGTCTAACAACATAGCCTCATCTACTGCTACGCCTGCTTTAATGATAGGACGACCGCGGAATATTCCTGGTACTTCTGTAGTCTCAACATCTGGTATCCACTGCTTACCTTGATGCCACCATATCTTTAATGTCTCTAACATTTGCATCTGTTTATATTATTATCAGTTAGATAAGGTTCTTACAAATCATGACCGCAATATGATAGGTCGAAGCTCTTGTTACAGATAGGGAAATCACTGATTCCATTCTCTCTAACCGCAAGGGCTAGGCCTAACCAGTTGTGTACTGATGGGTCTGCTATCTTATAGGCTCTTAAGTCGCCATCTGCACCCGTAACAGCTACATGGCATATCATACCTCTCCAGCCTTCTGTCATAGAGAGTACTATACTATCTGCCTTGGCCTCCCACTTTGTCTGTGGGTTCTCTATCTTTTGCTGCTCTCCTAACGCCCTACGCTTTGCTATCAAATCGCGAATAAGTTGTATGGATTTCAAAATCTCCTTATAGCGCATCTGTGCTCTGGCATATACGTCGCCGGATTGCATTACCACTGGCTCGTAGTTGAGGGTCTTGTATGCTCCCCAAGGGTGACTAGCGCGTACGTCTCTGCTCAATCCGCTTGCCTTGCCTGCCATGCCTACTAGTCCTATAGTCTGTGCTGTCTGAGTAGGTACCACTCCAGTACGTTCTATACGTGAAAGTACACTTGGTAGGTCAAACATCTGCTCTGCCATCTCTGTGAAGTGTGGCAAGTACTTAGATATGGTCTCTTCCCAATCTTTGGCAAGAGCCTCTGTAAAGAGGAAGTTTGTCTTGAACGGACGTATCAAACTCTTGGCAAATCTACTACCACACCATTTCTGTAGGTAGTTGATCATTGGTGTTCTCAATCTGCCAAATACAGCATTACCTAGCTGGTAGGCAACGTCTGTACATATAGCACTTAGGTCACCAGTATGTATCGCTATGCGCTCTTGCTCAAGTGCTATAGCTCGCTCTATCTGTAGCCACTCTGGTGCCTCCCACCCGGCTAGGGCTTCTGTAGCGTTCACAAAGGCTGTCGAATGTCCTACTACAGTGTCGCCTGCTATATTCTCAGCTAGTGTAGCGCGTTGTAGTAGCTTCTTCTTCTCTACAAAGAGGTTCTCTATACCTCTGTGCTGCCAGCCTAACTGTATCTCTAAGTGATGTATCTTCTCTCCTTCGCAGATAAATCTGAAGTGTCCTGGCTCAATAATACCGGCGTGAATAGGACCTACGCCTACTCTGTGTAGCTCTGGACTATCTATCTGGTAGAATGGATAATCGTATATGTCACCGCCAGTTTGTCTGTCATGTGAATATCTCAATGGCTTTAGCCATGGATGTCCCACAAAGTTCAACGCATATTGCTCGTATATCTCTCGCTCAAATGGATGAAGCGCAAGATACTGGGCTGTGAGGCTCTGTAGCTCTTCTGTTTTGCTAACCTTAGCAGCAAATAGCTCCACGTCATGGCTCTCATCATTTGCTATGTAGCATATGAGTGTGTACTCTTCGCCTCCTTCTGGCAAAGCAAAGTAGCTTACACAGTGTGCCGCATCGCTGCTGAGGGCATTGCTGACTTGCATGAAGAAGTCGGTGTATGTCAAGCGCTCTATATCTGAAAGAGCAACTACCTGATTGTTCGTTATCTTCATATCCTAAATCAAGATAATAGGTCCAACACATAGGCTGGTGTATGAATACCCAACCAAATAGCGATAAAGAGCAAGAGAAGCTGCCCCGCCATCTCTATGGCTGGCATGTGTACCTTCTTAGGTGTTACCTCTGATGGCTCTTCTTCTTTCTGGAATAGTAATGCAAACATATCTCTGCTTATAGCCCATACTATTACCGTGAGTAGTAACATCGCAATTACCATCCATACCCACCAATGCGCGTCTATCATAGACTTGAATATCATCAACTCTGTGAAGAATAGTCCCGATGGAGGCATGGCTGTTATGGATATAGTAGCTAATATTACTATAATAGTTCCTGTCCACGAGTAGCGGATATAGCGACCAATATAGCTTAGCTGCTTCGTGCCATATACTCTATAGAGGTTACTAATGTGTAGGAAAATAGACGATTTTACGAATGAGTGTATAACTACATGTAATATGCAATATACTACGCCTACTCCTCCCGCTGCTAAGCCAAGCATCGATACTGCCATGTGCTCAACACTTGAATAGGCAAAGAGTCGCTTCACATTGTGTACCCTTATCAAATATACTGCAGCTACAAAAAGGCTCACAAGTGCTACGGCTAGTACCACTCCTCGTCCCCAGTCGTAAGCTCCCGAGTTTTGTATTACTCTATAAAATCTGTAGAATGCTACAAAACCTGTATTCATAAGTACACTAGAGAGCATGGCTGCAGCTGGTGTAGGTGCCTCGTCTTTGGCATCAATACCTGCTGTAAACATTGGTACTAATGACATCTTGGCTGAGTATCCTACAAAAATAAATATCATAGCCATCTTGAGCCAAAACTGGTCCATAGCTGTGGCATTGCGCTCAAGTGATGTGAAGTCTAACGACTCTCTCATGCCGGGTTGCATAGCTATAGTCAAGAATAATATGCCTACATACACAAATACAAGGCTTATTGAGCACGCAAATACATATTTCCATGTGGCCTCAATCTCTCCTTTGCCTCTTCTGTAGAATATCAATGCCGATGCCGATAGAGTGGTAATCTCCACAAATATCCATGTCATAGCAATATGGTTCGACAAGCAGGCTGCCGATAGCGCCATAATCAATATCTGCATCGCTCCATAGTACTGCGCTGTCATCTTGTTGAGGTCCAAATGTAGCGGAGTCTCTATGTAACGTGTCGAGTGCATCATGACTACTGAAGAAATTAGCGTCAATGCCCACAACATCAATATCGCAAGCCCATCATATTTGAAGAATGTCAAATCTATCTCATCTCTGTGAAATGTAGCATAGATTGTCAATACCCATTGTAATGCTATCGTCATCGTCGCTACTACATGCGTCATCGCTCTGTTACGTATGACGAATTGTGTAAATCCAATGGCTAATGCAGCTATCAAATATATCAGTATCATATATCTTTCCTATTCTGTTTATTAATAGCTTAATCTTTCAAATTGGTCAATCCACTTACATCTCCATCGCCTGTAACGTCTCCTACCTTGTTGATGAAGATACCTAGGAGGAATACGCTGACTAGCACGTCAAGTAATACGCCAAGGTTTACCATGGCTGGCATCTCACTGCCGTTGGCTAACGAGAGTATAAATGCACCATTCTCTACTATTACATAGCATATTACGTGTGTAATCACCTTACGTCGCGTAGCCACGAAGTATAGGCCGCTCAATATCGCAGAGAGCGCTGTCACGAAGTATGTTATGTTAAGTGAATCTGGGTGTGGCATGTAGTGACTTGCTACGTATGTCAATACTACAATGGCAGAAACTATAGCAAGTGAAACACTATTAGAAACTGATGGTTCTGTTTCTCTAGTTATCTTGTTCTTAATAATAACTCTTCTGATAAAGAATGGCATCAATGTCGCTTTGACTATCAATGTCTCAAGAAGAATAATTCCTAGATTTAACAAGTTCATCTCATGTAGAGATAGTATCGCTACTCCACATATCAATAGTCCTTGGATGACTAATATTGATACGCATGTCATCATTCTATTCGCTACTGCAAAGTAAAGTAGCGTAATCATAAATCCTATTAGTAATATAGTATTCATATCTACTCCTCCTTACTTTATGCCGAAATACAATAATAATGCTAGTGACGTCAATACAAGTATGAACTGCGCATTGTGTGTCATTCTATATCTTGCCATAAACGACTCTATCAAACCTACCATTACAGCACATATCAACTCAATGCCAAAGAATAGCGCTATCTGAGCCCATGTATCTGCTACTGCTCCTATAAATAGGTTTACTATAAGTGCCGAATACAACGCAAACTTCATATTTGTAGCCTGATGTATCATGGCCATGTCAACGCCTGAGTTGTCAAGTACCATTACCTCATGTATCATAGTAAGCTCCAAGTGTGTCTTTGGATCGTCTACAGGCATGCGTGAGTTCTCTATCATACATATCATCAAGAGCACAAAGGCTGCTATGGCTGCTATGGCAAAGGATATCTCACTCTCAAAATGAAATTGCGCAAATATATCTGCAAATGATGTGTAGCCTGTTAATAACCCAAGAGAGCCTATCAATATAAAAAATGCTGGCTCTACTAACATCGAGAATAATGCCTCTCTAGCCGAACCCATACCTTCAAAGGATGATGCCGTGTCTAGCGCTCCTATAATAGTGAAGAACTTGCCAAAACCTAGCACATACGCAAAGAAGATAAAGTCACCCTCAAAGCCTATTACACTGCCCATATTGGCTATAGGTACCACCATGCAGGCTACCAATACCGATGCAAAGTAAAAGGTAGGGGCTACTTTGAATACCCAACTAGATGCTGTAGAATATACAGATCCTTTGTGTAGCAACTTCCATATGTCATACATTGGCTGCCATACCGAAGGCCCTTTGCGACCTTGCGCTATACTCTTAGTTCTAATGACGATACCTGTAAATATAAAGCTCGTCAATAGTATTAGTAAAAAAGACATATCGTATATCTGTTTAGTCTATCCTTAAAATATTATCGCAGCAATTACTAATAGTAATACAGATATAAATCCGTATATTATGTATCGCTGTAGCTGTCCGTTCATCAACCATTGGAACTTCTGCAAGAAGTGTACTACACCATCTGCTAGTGGCATTATGGTGCCTTTCTCTATGGCGTCTTGCGAAACGTTAAGTAGGGTCCTGTGTTTAGGGAATATCTCTTCTGGTTGTATCGGCTCGTAGTGTCTTGTCTTTGGTAATACAAAACTGAATAGCTCTGCTAGCGTGCCAGAGAACGACTGCCCAGTATATTGTATGCCTCGTATAGGTTTCATATAACCACAACCCCATGTAGGTCCCTCAGCCATTGGCCTGCGTCGCATAAACCATACTCTTATTGCGCCTAGTACTGCGCATGTAGTTATGAGTATTAGGGCTCCTAGTGATATCGATTGTAGTACGTCAATGCTATTTGTTATGCTGTAAACCTCACTGGCTGTCATGTTTATGCTGTATATCTCTTTTACACAGTCCATAAATAGTGCGCAGAGTACACTAGGGAAGGCTACTATGCATATTACTACTGGTACTAATAGCCATATAGGGTATGTCATGCTGTTCTGCTCTGCATACTTGTCTGCTATTAGGTGTGGTTTTATCTCTTCGTCTCTCTTAACTCCTAAGAAGATAACACCAAATGTCTTTGTAAAGCATAGCATAGATGCTCCTCCTACAACGGCTAATGAAGCTCCACTAAGTACCATCAATATTGATAGCGGAAGGGAATCCATAGCCATACCTTTTAGGAATCCGCTATACAACATCATCTCTGATATAAAACCTCCAAATGGTGGAAGTCCTCCAATGCCTATCGCTGCTATCAAGAATAGTAAGCCCGATTGTGGCATTATCTTTAACATGCCTCCCAAGCGGTCTATGTCTCTTGTGTGGGTAGATACATATACATTGCCTGCAGCAAAGAATAGCATTACCTTAAATATGGCATGGTTTAATGTGTGGAATAGCGCCGCCATCAATCCTAAATAGGCCAACGCTGTCATATCCTCGCCTATAGCTATATAGGCTACACCTATGCCCGCAAATATTATGCCTACATTCTCTATAGTACAATATGCTAATATCCTCTTGAAGTCTCTGCCGTCTGCTGCGTTGATAATGCCATATAGAGCACTAAGGATAGCTAATATCAATACTATGGCTCCTAAGGTGGTATGGCCCATTGTCATATAGCTGCCAAAGCGTATTACTCCATATACGCCTGCCTTAACTATAACACCCGACATGGCTGCCGAAATATGACTTGGTGCTGCTGGGTGCGCATGTGGCAACCATGAGTGAAATGGTATAAGACCTGCCTTAAAGCCAAATCCACTCACAAGTAGCATCATCCAAACCACTTGCTGTGTCTCTGTCAACGACTCAATAAATAGCGGAATGGTGTTGAAGTCCATCCTGTCTGTTACCGAGTATACCCATACAAAGGCTGCAGTGATGAATAGTACACCAATGTGACTCTGTACAAAGTAGTTCATACCCGCTTTCAGAACTACCGGTTTCTCCGCCTCAAAAATTACACTCATAAATGAGCCTAAGGCCATCAACTCCCATCCTACAAGAAACCATAGCATAGACTGCGTGCTATATAGCCCCATCATGCCTACATAGCATAGCGCAAACATCCCCCAATGTAGGGTCAACTCTTTATTGGTCGCTTTGTAATGGTGCAAATAACCTACACCATAAATTACGGATAGGATAAAAATACACGTCGTCAGAATTATGAAAAACCACCCAAGGTTTGTAATCTGACCAACATATTCCGAGATAATCTCCATCTGTTTGTAAATAAGCTTTTTCTCTATAATGTCGCAAATTTAGAAACTAACACCCAACCAATATAGTAGTTGCCCTACCTTTAACATAATCTTAACATATGGAAATAGAAAAAGCAACTTGAGAACATTCCCAAATTGCTTTTTATCATTGGCGGATATCTTCTGTCTTTTTAGACTACCAACTTGTATCCCTTACCGTGTACGTTGATAATCTCAACTGATGGATCCTCCTTCAAGTGCTTACGCAACTTTGTGATATATACGTCCATCGAACGAGCATTGAAGTAGTTGTCGTCAACCCAAATGGTCTTCAACGCTAAGTTACGCTCCAATACTTTGTTGGCGTTCGAACAAAGAAGTTTCAAAAGCTCACTCTCTTTTGTGGTCAACTTGATAACCTTGTCCTCAAGGAGCAACTGCTGCTTCTGTGTGTCAAACTTGTACTTGCCGAGCATATAAACATCTTGGATAACATTGTTGCCGCTAGTACGACGTAGAATGGCCTCAATACGTAGTATTAGCTCCTCCATGCTGAATGGTTTTGTCAAGTAGTCATCTGCACCTATCTTGAATCCTTGAAGAATATCCTCTTTCATAGTCTTGGCAGTCAAGAAGATGATAGGCACCTCAGCGTTTACCATGCGAATCTCTTTGGCAAGTGTAAATCCGTCCTTCTTTGGCATCATTACGTCAAAGATACAAATGTCAAACTTTTTTGAGACGAATGCATTGTATGCCTCCTCACCATCGTGGGTCAACTCTACTGAGTACCCTTTCATCTCAAGGTACTCGCTGAGCATCAAGCCGAGGCTCTCTTCGTCTTCTGCTAAAAGGATTTTGTGCTCTATGTTCTCCATATGAGTCTTCTTTTTATAGTGTTTTACTTTTTATTCATTAATGGTATGTAAATATCAAACTTCGTGCCGACGTTCAACTCGCTTTCCACCGTAATCTGTCCTCCGTGGTCTTCTACTATCTTCTTCACGTAGGCCAATCCTAGACCAAAGCCTTTCACGTCATGTACGTTGCCTGTATGTACTCGGTAGAATTTCTCAAATATCCTCTCTAGGTTATCTCTTGAAATTCCTAGTCCATTGTCTTTAATGGATATTATTACACCTTTGTTTCTATTAACTGTCTTAATATAAAGCATTGGCGCTCCGTCGCTCTTCTTGTACTTCACAGCGTTGTCAAGTAGGTTGAAGATGACGTTGGTAAAGTGTACCTTGTCCACCATGGCTATTGTATCCGTCGCTTCTAGTCGTAGGTCAAGAGAACCATTGTCTTTCTCTACCTTTACCCTGAAGTCGTTGGCTACTCGCTCAATGATGTCGTTTACATCCATCTCTTCCAACTTCAACGACGCCTTGCCTTTTTCAAAGGCAGCCATCTGTAATATCTTCTCTACCTGCTTCGTCAACCTGTCTCCCTCGTTGCGTATCGTCGTCGAATACCTCTTTATCTTTTCGGGCTTCAAGAATTCAGCTCCCTCTTGCATCATCTGCGCCGCTAGCGAGATGGTTGATATCGGAGTCTTGAACTCATGAGTCATGTTGTTGATAAAGTCGTTCTTTATTATGTCAAGCTTTCTCTGCCTAAATATAATGACTATCGTGTATATAGATATCGATAATACCAATAAGGTGAATATCGAAGTAGGTATTACCAATCCTAATAAATCACTGATAGACGATTTTCTATCAGGAAACCACACGGCTAGGCTATGTAGCTTGGCGTGTACATCGTTAGGGAATAGCTGACGTACATATAGCTCATTCTCTGGTGGTAACTCTGGAAGTATGCCAAGACCAGGCGAACATATATCTGTGCGCTCTCCCTTGGAGTTTAATACCGCATAGTCAAACTCGTCCGTTATGCCTCGCTCTTTTAGGTTGTTCACTAAAAGTCCCTCAAGGCGGAATGAGTTTACTCTGTCTTGGATAGGTATCGACTCAAATGCAGTATGTAGCTGTGTCTGTACTTGCGCATCCGTACGCTTCAATAGCTCGTACTGTAACATCCATATCACATTGGTCAACTGGTCGAAATGGCCCATATTGCCCATCTCCGTCTGGCCATTAACACTTGTGATAAGGGTGTCTTCTCTATACGTGCTTAGATTGTAGCGTCCGTAGGCATCTACTTCAAACGAAATGTTAAAATCAGGAGTGGAAGATTTGCTAGAATTCTGCGTTCTGTGCCTTCTCTGATTCCTCATGTATAGAGGCCAATCCCGAATGTTGAGCCTGTTGTCTGATTTCATGAACGAAATCTCGTCAGTCTCCAACCTCTTGATAACTGCATCAATAGTTTGCCAAACTAGCTGATTGAAATGCTTCTCTCTCAATTCAATCGCTTGTGTCAGCCATACCGTCTGCATATAGATAAGTCCCATGAATGCCATGGACATTACCACGCAAAGCCACACTATGACCGTTTTACTTTTCATTGCTCTTTTTATGCAAAATTATCATATATTCCGCTC
This sequence comes from Bacteroidia bacterium, assembly GCA_030526155.1. Lineage (GTDB taxonomy): Bacteria > Bacteroidota > Bacteroidia > Bacteroidales > Marinilabiliaceae > W3P20-009. The sequence goes on along the minus strand of JAUNDI010000003.1, from coordinate 108,927 downwards.
TAGGCAATAGTCTACGAGCGAATTTGTATTTTGTTTGTAATTTTTACAAAAAAATAAGGCTACACATTGCTGCGTAGCCTTACGTATGGGTAGTCGTCTAATTAACGAACGCGCTCCAAGTATGAACCGTCACGTGTGTCAATTACGATTGTCTCACCAACCTCAATGAACAAAGGTACTCTTACCTCTGCACCTGTCTCTACTGTAGCTGGCTTCAAGGTGTTAGTTGCTGTATCACCCTTCAAACCTGGCTCTGTATATGTTACCTTGAGCTGTGTCTTAACTGGCATCTCCGCAAAGAGTACCTCCTCGTTAGAAGCGTCTGTTACTACCTCTACGATATCACCCTCTTTCATATACTCACCACCAGTTACAAGATCTTTCTTAATGGTGATCTGCTCAAATGTCTCTTGGTTCATGAATACCTCTCCCTCACCGTCTGAATAGAGGTACTGGTTTGGACGACGCTCTACGCGTACATCCTCAAGCTTCTCACCAATGTTGAAACGACGCTCAAGTACACGACCATCAGTTACGCTCTTCATCTTAACTCGCATGATTGTGTTGCCCTTTCCTGGCTTTACATGGAGAAACTCTACTACGAAATAAAGCTTGCCATCCAAACGGATACAAACACCATTCTTGATATCCTGAGAATTTATCATAAATGTTTACTATTATTATTCAATGCGCAAAAGTACATCTTTTTTTGATACTCAACATCTTTCAGCGTTCTATATTCTCATTTTTTTCTCTTTTTGCCATCTTATCTCTCTGTCGTTAATTAAAAAATTACGATGAACAAGGGTGCTCCCACTGTGCTTCCTATCTACATCTTGCCTATATATAGTATCTCTTTTCATCCTTCTATCCCTACACGTTTTCCCACTCAAGTTAATAAAACATGTTAAATATCCTATCATCACATTTTTTTGCTTTTCTTTTCCAAAGTATTCCTTACCTTTGCCCCCAATAAAGAGGAGAAAAGAGTGGAAGGATTTGCCAATTGCAACCACTATAAAAAAGTGCTAAAACGCATCTAGTTGAGTCCCTATCATTCTCTTTTCCCATCAAGTTTTTTGTTTAATATCAAACTTAAGTGCTTTTAAGATGGGTTATTTTTTTACATCCGAATCAGTCTCTGAAGGCCATCCAGATAAGGTAGCCGACCAGATTTCAGACGCAGTGCTCGATTGCCTCCTTGCTCAGGATGCTGAGTCTAAAGTTGCTTGCGAGACTCTCGTTACTACAGGTCTTACCGTTGTCGCAGGCGAGGTTAAGACAAATGGCTTCGTTCCTGTACAAGACGTGGCTCGCCGAGTAATCGATAAAATTGGTTACAATAAGGCTGAGTATAAATTCGACGCCGGCTCTTGTGGCGTCCTCTCTGCTATTCATGAGCAGTCTTCTGATATCAATCAGGGCGTCGAGCGTGAAGTGGCCGAGGAGCAGGGCGCAGGCGACCAAGGTATGATGTTCGGTTACGCTTGTAAGGATACTGAGGATTATATGCCTCTCCCTATCTATCTTGCTCACCAACTCCTTCTCGAATTGGCTGTTATCCGTCGCGAGGGTAAGGTTATGACTTATCTACGTCCCGACTCAAAAAGCCAGGTTACTATAGAGTATTCTGATGATAACGTACCTCAACGTATCGATACTATAGTTATCTCTACTCAGCATGATGAGTTCGATGAGGACGAGAAGATGCTCGCTAAAATACGTCAGGATGTGGCTGATATCCTCATCCCTCGTACAATAGCTTCTATGCCTGAGAATATTAAGAATCTCTTTAAGGCTGATTATAAGTTGTTCGTGAACCCTACAGGTAAGTTCGTTATCGGTGGCCCTCACGGCGATACCGGCCTCACAGGTCGTAAGATTATCGTAGATACTTATGGCGGTAAGGGTGCTCACGGTGGCGGCGCATTCTCTGGTAAGGATGCTTCTAAGGTCGACCGCTCGGCTGCATATGCAACTCGCCATATCGCTAAGAATCTCGTAGCTGCTGGCGTGGCTGATGAGGTGCTCGTACAGGTAGCTTACGCTATCGGCGTGGCTCAGCCTGTTGGCTTATATGTTAATACTTACGGTACATCTCATGTCTCTCTCTCTGACGGCGAAATAGCTCAGCGTGCTGCTAAGTTGTTCGATATGCGCCCAGCTAGCATCATCAAGCGCTTCGGCCTCAAGAATCCTATATTCGAGCCTACAGCTTCTTATGGTCACGTGGGTCGTAAGCCTTATACCCAAAAGGTTAAGGTCTTCGTTAATGGCGTAGAGACCGAGAAGGAGGTGGAGTTCTTCGCTTGGGAGAAACTCGACTACGTAGACGCTATCAAAAAGGAATTCGCAATCTAGAATCCAGATAACCAATGCCAAAGAGGGTGTATCCCCATGTGGGGTACATCCTCTTTTTTAATATCTCACCAAAAACAAAAACTGCGAGCAACAAGAGACCTCGCTTATTGTCTATTATACTCTCGCCCCTGTTCATTGCACTACTCCCACCTCTCATTCTAGCAGTTTCTAGGAAATCTAGAACAACTAGAACAACTAGAATAACTAAAAAAATTACGAGCAACAAGGCAACAGCCTATGTGCTTAATGTCTCTAACTACCCCATATCTCCCTATCATATAAGGAGATAAAACAATGATACTACTTTTGGCACGCTGTTTGTATTGGTGTAGTCAATAAATAACACTTTAAATTATTAGAGTCATGAACAACACTATTCTCAAAATACATAAGCTGACTACCCTCTTCTTCGTAGCCATAATGCCAACCATCCTTTGGGCTAAAACAGATTCTTCTTCTTTGTCTAATGATAACCTGAAGACTACCGGGCACCGCGCTTTCCGTGCCGGCGAGGAGCTAAGGTTTAATGTTAAGTATGGTTTCGTAAAGGGTGGCGAGGGTCACTTCTATGTACGGGATACTACTATCAATGGTCGCCGTGTGGAGCATGTCACTGTCTCAGGTCGCACCACAGGCTTGGCCGACGCAGTATTCGAAGTACGTGATACTTATGAGTCGTATATGGATATGGAGACTCAATTCCCTCTGCTCTCTACTCGTTCTATCAAGGAGGGTAAGTATCGCTATTTCGATCGTACAACGTATGATAATCTCGAGGGTACAGTATCTATACATAAGGAAACCCGCCGAGGCGATAAGGATACTACCGAGTTCGTCGGACGTAATATGCTCGATATTGTCTCTGCATTCTACTTCGCCCGTAATAATAGTTTCAATAGCTCAATGTCCGTAGGTGATACTATATGTTTTAATACTTACTTCGGCGGACAGATATTCCCACTCCGTATCCGTTATCAGGGTACCGAAAGGGTGAAAACTAAGATGGGTAAGATTCTCTGCTATAAGTTCTCTCCTGTAACGGAGGTGGGTAGAACGTTCAAGTCTAATGACGATATGCATCTTTGGATTACTGCTGATGATAATCGTATCCCCGTTAAGATTGAGTTCAAAATGTTAGTGGGTGCATTCTCATGTGAATTGGCCTCTTGTAAGGGGTTGGCTCATGAGGCATCTTATGCCGACTAAAATTGCCTCTTCTTTGTTAATAGTATGTATATAAAAGAAGGCGCTTCGCAAATCACTGCGAAGCGCCTTGCATTTTAACATAACCAACTTACTTACCAACAGGTATTATATTACTTGATACTCGGAAGAATCCGATAGTATTCTTCAATGTTGTAGCTAAGGCAGAAAGCTCTTGCGCCATACTAGATAGCTGCTCTGATGCCGCCGCGTTCTGTTGCGTTACGCTGTTCATCTGATGCATAGCAAGGTTTATCTGCTCTGCTCCTGTATTCTGCTCTCTACTTGATACAGCTATCTCTTTTACAAGCGAGCCTGTATGTTGTATCTCTGGGAGTAACTCGTTAATTACTCGTCCACTCTCTTCTGAGGCAGCGGTACTGCGGTGTACCATTGTGGTAATCTCTGCTGCTGCTTGCTGACTGAGCTCGGCAAGTTTTCTTACCTCACCGGCAACTATTGCAAAGCCCTTACCAGCTTGCCCGGCTCTTGCCGCTTCTACCGCAGCGTTGAGGGCTAGGATATTTGTCTGTTGCGCAATAGACTCTACAATGCCCACCTTCTCACCAATCTGGTGCATATACTCTAGAGTCTGATGTACTGCCTCTGCAGATTGCTTGCTCGATGCGATATTCTTATCGGCAATCATCATAGTATTGCTGGCATTGTCGGCGTTCGTTCTGATGCCTGAGGTCATCTGCTCCATTGTACTAGCTACCTCTTCAGCAGCACTGGCTTGTGCATTGGCTCCTATCGATACCTCCTGACTAGCGTTGCTAATCTGGTTGGCGTTGTCCGTAACGTCCGCACATGTGGCTTGAATATCGTTGATTATCGACCTAAGCTTTTCTGTCAACGTTACTACCGATTTGCCTAATAGTCCTATCTCATCGCTTCTCAACTGGAGTACTTTCCAATCCTCAGAATCAAGATTTGACATCTCTAAGTCGCCGTCAGCAATGTCATTTACTATTCTTGTTACAACGCCAATAGGTCGACCTACTCGTCTAGCTACAAATATTGATACTAGTATACAATACGCAAATACGCAGATGAAGATTACTAATACCTTATTTGATGTCTCATCCAAGGTAGCAGCATCGGCTGTTTTCATAGGTGCTATGGCTACCCACTTAGCTCCATGAACTGGCGCGTATCCTACCATAATCTCCTCTTCATTGTGGTCGGTATAACGGAATGTGCCACCATCTGTCGAGCTTAGCATGGTATCGTATACATTGTCTACATTGGCTATCTCATCATTTAGGATGTTATACTCTGAGTTGACTAAGTCTTTATCCTCGTTACCTATCATTGTGCCGTCTGTGCTGACAATTATAGGGTGTAATACGCCATTGCTTATCTTAGATACCATGTCTGAGTATACCTCACTCTTTATAGCCATGGCTAAGATTCCTATTGCGTCACCACCTTGATTCTTGATAAGCGAGCTGAACATCACATTCTTCTCTCCCGTGCTCTTCGAGGTAATCAAGACGGCATCTGACTTGCCCTCTGATATGCACTGTGAGAAATATGGCCTATCTGATAGGTCGCTCTGTACGCCATAGGATGTTATACCATTGCCATTAAGGTCAATTAGAACAAAATGAGCCACAGTATAATCAACAGAGACAAGCGGATTCAACTCCGTCATAATAGCATTGACATCCGACTCATTGTTTACGTCAATGGCATTTGCATGCTTTTTGAAGATGCTTAGCTGAGATAATTGTTCAACTTGTTTAGAGCGAATGAGAATATCCGTGTCTAGCTGGTTACAGATAATCTTGGATTGGTTGTTGAGGGTGCAGCCGACCTCATCTTTTAGTCCCGTGACACCTAAATAAGCAGCGGTACCAGCAAGAATAATACATGAAAGCATACATGTGCCTGCAACAGTGACCAACAACATGGTCTTAATACTCTTGAAATTGAATAACTTCATAGCAATAGTAGGTTTTTTTATTTGCCTCATAGTAGTAATGCTCTGAGGACCTTTAGTGTTGTGAATAGTTTAGTTATGTTTTTAATCAGTTAAACCGATTAACATTGCAATATTATGCAAAAGAGTAGTAATATACAAATGATAAAATGTGAAAAATGTTTAACTTTGTGTATACATATAGACATACGTCTATAATATTTTATACTCACACATATCAAATGATTTCTTTTTCAATTGCATTATTAGTACTAGTAGCGGGCTATTTTATTTATGGTAGCTTTGTGGAGCGAGTTTTTGCTCCTGATTATGAAAAAAAGACACCGGCATTGGTGCATCCTGATGGGGTGGATTATCTTCCGTTGCCTTCTTGGCGTATTTTTATGATTCAGTTCCTTAATATAGCGGGACTTGGTCCGATTTTTGGCGCTATTATGGGAGCTAAGTTTGGTACTGCATCGTACCTTTGGATAGTCTTGGGTACTATCTTTGCGGGAGCGGTGCATGACTTCCTTGCTGGTATGATATCTCTTTCAAATGATGGAGAGAGCTTACCTCAGATTATTGGTAGATACCTTGGAAGGGGGACTCAAAGGGTATTTGGTGTGTTTGCCATTGTATTGATGATTCTTGTGGGGGCTGTATTTGTGAGCGGTCCAGCTGAGATTCTTGCTAGCATGACGGAGTGGAACCCTTTCTTATGGATTGCCATAATATTTGCATATTATGTATTGGCTACCTTGCTTCCTATAGATAAGATTATTGGTAGGGTATACCCGTTGTTTGCCATTGCCCTAATTTTTATGGCTCTTGGTATATTGGTTATGCTTTTTGTGAAGCAGCCTTCACTTCCTGAGATGTGGAATGGTTTTGGGACTAAGTATGAGACGAGCCCTATATTCCCTATGATGTTTATATCTATCGCTTGTGGTGCTATTAGTGGATTCCATGCCACACAGTCGCCTCTTATGGCTAGATGTATGACTAATGTGCGTATTGGTCGACCAATATTCTATGGCGCTATGGTAACCGAGGGTATCGTGGCACTTATTTGGGCGGCAGTAGCAACATATTTCTTTGCGGAGAATGGTGTAGCGGATGAGTCGGGACGAGTATTCTCTGGAGCTGCTGTGGCGAAGAGTATATGTCATGATTGGCTAGGTTCGTTTGGTTATGTTCTTGCTATGTTAGGTATTGTATTTGCTCCTATTACCTCTGGCGATACGGCATTGCGCTCGGCACGACTTATGGTAGCAGATACATTGGGTATGGAGCAGCGTAGCATACCACGTCGACTTATGGTATCCATACCTCTATTTGTGCTTACTATTGGCATATTAGCGTATAGCCTAATAGATAAGAATGGCTTTGCGATTATTTGGAGATACTTTGCTTGGTGTAATCAGACATTATCTGTATTTACCCTATGGGCTATAACGGTGTACCTATATACAGCCAAGAAGTTGTACTATGTTACACTGATACCAGCGCTATTTATGACAGCAGTCTGCACTACATATATGTGTGTAGCTCCAGAGTGTTTAGGGTCGATATTCCCAACTGCGCAAGAGTACTCATATTACATTAGCATAGCAGTTGCTGTATTGGCATTGCTTTGTTTCTGTGGATGGGCAAAGAGACGTAAGTAATATAGAGTTAGTAGTATAGAAATAGAAAAGAGGCGCCGTATTGACGCCTCTTTTTGTGTTATGCCATTAAACTACTGATATAGTCGTATGTGATACCCTCGAATCCCGGCAAGACGTGGTTGCATTTATCTTTTATTGCCTCGGGGCTATTTCCTGTTGCAAGACCTATGGTGTAGATACCTGATGACATTCCTGCTTGTAGACCCGTGAAGGCGTCCTCGAAGACCACACACTCGTCAATACTTGCGTTAAATACCTTCGCACCTAAGAGGTAGCAATCAGGAGCAGGCTTAGAGGCGGTAAAATCCTCTGAAGTGAGTACCCTATCGAAGAGTTCGTAGAAATTAGGTATTGCCCTCTTAACGCTCTCCATCTTCTTTTGGTTAGAAGAGGTAACTATAGCACACTTCACACCATTCGCCTTTAGGTTGGCAATGAAATCCAAAGCACCAGGGAAGAACTCATATTTCATACCCTCCTCGCCAGCGTTTAGCATTTCGGTTACCCCTTTGCGCATCTCCTCTGTAGGGAAATACTTGTCGAATATATGTACCAATGTAGTCCCTTTGATGAGGTACTCAAGATCTGGGACATCTGGGCGGAACTTTCTAGCAATAGCCCCCCATATATTAGTGTACTGCCCCTCGGTATCAATGAGAGTTCCGTCGAGGTCGAATAGAGCTACTTTAAACTTCATATTACTTCTTAAGCTTTTTGATTTGACGTTCTACTGCTTTTGCCTTCTCCTCTTGGTTTAGACGATTATATACATTAACCAAGCGCTTAAGGTCGTTAGCCTCAGCTACACCCATAGTGCGGAGTTTTTCCAAACGGTCCTTACACTTGATATAAGTAGGTGTAAGAGCTTTTAGCTCCTTTACCAGTTTAGCGTAGGTAGCGGTATTCTTTTTCTTGTTGTATTGCGCCATAGAAGAGTTATAGCCACTCTCTGCCTCGTCATAGTAAGCAGTAGCTAGAAGACGTATAGCCACTACGTGAGAAGAGTCGAAGCTCAGTACTTGCTCGCAATTTTTCTTTATTTCGGCAGTAGGGAGATCGGCCTTTTTGATATAACACTCTAGGCACTCTGCTTGAGCAGCAGGACTATTTAGGAGAGGGTATACCTCTACGATACGCGAATCGTTGATACTAGTATAATACTTAGCGAGGTGAACATTTACGCTATCTGCGCCCCAAGAATTGAGGAATATATTACGATTCTCCTCGATAAGAGGGATAACCTCATGTTGGCGGTTCTCTTGTAGGAGGCTAGTAGCAAGAGAATTTAGGAGAAGAGAGTCGCCACTTGTAGGCACATAAGCAGCCAAGCGACAAGCCTCGGCATGATTTCCCAACTTGCTATTAGCTATAGCCATGTTACGATATAACGAACGATCATCAGGAGAGAGAGAAGCCATCTTCTCCTTATAGAATGCAAGAGCACCAGCATAGTCGCCCGAAGCTAATAGAAGGTCGCCCTTACTAGTTGTCATTTTACTAGCTCCACAGCTAGTAAGGATAAAGACTAGAAATAGAATGTATATGTTACTTGTTTTCATAATCTATAGGATATTTCTTGTATTAATATTAGGCTACCAGTCAATCTCTTTAATATTATGAGCCTTAAGATACTCGTTAGCCTTACTGAAATGTTTACATCCGAAGAAGCCACGGTAAGCAGACAAAGGAGAAGGGTGAACGGCAGTAAGTACGCAATGTTTAGATTTGTCGATAAGGGCAGCCTTTTTGATAGCATAGCTACCCCATAGGAGGAATACTAGGTGCTCCTTTTCTGCTTGGAGACGCTCTATCACATGGTCGGTGAATACCTCCCAACCATGTCCCTGATGCGAGCCCGCTTGATGAGCACGTACAGTGAGGGTAGCGTTAAGAAGGAGTACACCTTGGTCGGCCCATCGTTCAAGATTACCCGATTGGGGCATAGGCTTACCTGTGTCAGACTCTACCTCCTTAAAGATATTGACAAGAGAAGGAGGGAACTTAACATTATGGTTGACAGAGAAACATAGACCATGAGCTTGGGCAACATCGTGGTATGGATCCTGACCTAGGATGACAACCTTTGTGTTGTCCACAGGGCATCTGTCAAAAGCATTGAATATCTGGTGAGCCGGTGGGAAGATCTGATAATTGGTATATTCTGACTTGACGAACTGAGTTAGCTGCTCGAAGTATAGGCTATCAAATTCCGGTTGCAGGAGGCGGCGCCAACTCTCTTCTATTATTACTTCCATAGTGAATAGGTGTTATACTAATTTTGGGTCAACATCCAATGATGGTATTGCATCTTGGAGAGCCTTGATAAATTGAGTAGGCTCTGCTAGGTAGAGGATAAACCTTCCGCCATTACCATAATTTAGTTGGAGTTGATTCCTATAGCGTTTCTGTTGAGGAGTAGTAATACTCTTGATTTTGGACAGCTCGATAGATTTTGACTGCATGTGGCCATCCTTAAATATAAGTTGGGTATCAGAGATAGTAACAACCTTCCAAAAATAGGAGTCTATCTTTTGGATAAGAACAATACAGAAGAATATATGAGCTACGATAGGAAGCTTCCCCTCTGCAACCCCTGATATAACAACTATAAAAACAGCATATATTACCAGCACGAAGAGTACTGGTAATATATCCATCCACGTATTTTTGAGTTTGAAAGTCATTCTTTAAGAAGTCAACTAGAACAATGTTTGCTCTACAGGCTCATCGTCATCTTGGTCGCCCGGACCCTCCTCGAATGTAAGAGGTACCTCGCGAACGGTAGGTATGGTAGGCTCTAGTTCGGCGAAGTCCTTAATAGTCCATTGCCCGATACGCTTACCCTTAGCCTTTATGCCCTTCTCCTCGATGAATTCGGAAGCCTCGACAATTTCTGCCTCGCGCCACTTGTCTGGGCCGCCATAGTTAACTTGGATACGAGGGTGATCCTCGTCGGACAAGAGGAGGAGGTTAGACTTAGGAGCCTCGGAGATGAAGAGGATAGGCTTATTAGTTGGCTCGATACGGAAACGCTTGATGTAGTGTAGCTTCTTCTCGCCATCGTAGTATACGGCAGTCCATATCTTACGACTATCGAACTTCTCCATTTTGATAATGTTATCCTCGAAATGCTGCTCGAAGCCGAAACCAGTAGTGTACAACTCGCCCTTATTATTAACAACCAATATGAGGTCGTCACCGCTAAACTCGCCGATAAGCTCGCCACGTCCATCAGGGTTAAGACGTAGAGTCTCCTTTTCGAAGTAAACCTTACGTCCGCCGAGAGTAGATACGCCACGACGTTTAAGGGTTACCTTAAGGAGTTCGTTTTTGGTAAGGAGATTACCCTTTGAGTCGCGTCCCTTGATAGCGAGGTCTGCCATATCATATTCAAATACTACGTTACGTAGTTTGAGTTTTGGTTTTAGGCAAACTTTGAGGACCTCCGCCTCACCATTAGGGTTAGCAGAGAAGTATACCACCTTACTCTTAGGGGTACCCATAGTAATATTGTACTCCTTATCACGAGTAATACCAGATACTGCGAAACGCTTAACATAGCTTATGCCTGTTGCACCATCTAAGTATGCCACATTGTATATGGTACGCTTATCGTTCTTTTTGAAGACAGCTATGTGCATTACGTTCATGCCGATATTAACCTTCTCCTCAATCTTTTTGATTACATATCTACCATCATTGTAGAATATGATAACATCATCGAGGTCGGAGCAATCCTGTACGTAGTCGCCCTTAACTTTTGCGGCGGCATAACCCATGAAGCCATCCTCGCGGTTGATATATAGCTTTTGGTTTTGGATAGCTACCTTAGCCACCTCGATATTATCGAAAGAGCGAATCTCAGTAAGACGTGGATGATCCTTACCATACTTCTTCTTGATAGTCTTGAAGTAGTCGATAGTGTAATCCACGATACCCTCGATATTTCTCATTGTATCCTCCATATCGGCTTGTAGTTGGAGGAGTTTATCGTTAGCCGCGTCGGAGTTGAAGCGTAGGATACGCGCCATAGGGATTTGGAGGAGGTGGAGGAGGTCGTCCTTTGTTACCTCGCGGATACAATCCTTATAGAAAGGAGAGAGGCGCTTATCTATATATGCTATAGCCTCGTCATTGGACTTAGACTGCTCGAATTCGGCATCCTTATATACACGCTGCTCTATGAAAAGTTTTTCGAGGGATAGAGTGAGCGCTGCGTCGCGCAACTCATTTAACTTTATCTCAAGCTCCTGCTTTAGGAGGTTAAGAGTACGATTAGTAGAGTGACGTAGAATCTCGCTCACCGTCATGAAGCGAGGAGTCTTATTATCGATTACGCATGCGTTAGGCGATATTGATATCTCGCAATCGGTAAATGCGTAGAGAGCGTCGATGGTCTTATCTGGTGATACACCGGCGTGGAGATTGAGGACAATCTCGGCAGTAGCAGAGGTAATATCGTCGATGCTCTTAATCTTTATCTTACCCTTGTCGCTAGCAGAACGGATGCTCTCGATGAGAGAGCCTGTGGTACAAGTATAAGGAATCTCTGTAATAGAGAGAGTCTTTGAATCTACCTTATTAATCTTAGCGCGGATACGTACTGAGCCACCGCGAAGGCCGTCATTATATTTAGCGACATCAATCTGACCTCCTGTAGGGAAGTCAGGGAATATTTCGAAAGGCTCATTCTTCAAGATAGCTATAGATGCGTCTATAAGCTCATTGAAGTTATGAGGTAGAATCTTTGAAGCGAGACCTACGGCGATACCCTCCACGCCCTGAGCGAGGAGGAGAGGGAACTTCATAGGGAGAGTCACAGGTTCTTCGTTACGGCCATCATAAGAGAGCTGCCAAACGGTAGTCTTATGGTTAAAAGCTACATCTTGGGCGAATTTAGTAAGACGTCCCTCGATATAACGGGCAGCAGCCGCCTCGTCGCCCGTAAGGATATTACCCCAGTTACCCTGAGTATCTACGAGGAGGTTTTTCTGACCGAGTTGTACCAAAGCAGCATAGATAGAAGCGTCGCCATGAGGGTGGTACTTCATGGTTTCGCCCACGATATTTGCCACCTTATTATATCGGCCATCATCCATCTTGTTTAGCACGTGCATAACGCGGCGCTGAACAGGCTTAAGACCATCCTCTATATTAGGTACGGCGCGGTCGAGAATAACATAAGAAGCATAGTCGAGGAACCATGTCTTATACATACCATGGATTTGGCTATGCTGAGCCATATCGCTAATGCTAAGTTCCTCGAGAGCTATCTCCTCGGAGTTAGCATCAGAGAGGATCTCTTCGTTCTGTTCTTCCAGATTCTCGTTCTGGTCGTCTATATTGTTATTTATATCGTCACTCATAATTTTCTAGGAAAAAGGGGTGGTTAGTAAATCTGATCCTCAACGAGGTCCTCCTCTACTACGAGGTTATCTATGATGAACTGCTGACGGGTAGGTGTATTCTTACCCATGTAGAACGTTAGCAACTCTTTGATATTATCGGCAGTATGCATAGTAACCTGGTCGAGACGTATACCCTCGCCGATAAATTCGCGGAACTCCTGCCAGTCGATCTCACCGAGACCCTTGAATCGTGTTATTTCAGGTTTAGGACCGAGAGCCTTAATAGCCTTCTCGCGTTCGTCATCCGAGTAGCAATATTGAGTCTTCTTTTTGTTACGCACGCGGAAGAGAGGCGTTTGAAGGATAAATAGGTGCCCCTCCTTTATTACATCTGGGAAGAACTGGAGGAAGAAGGTAATCATAAGGAGGCGGATATGCATACCATCGACATCGGCATCGGTAGCGATGATCACCTTATTATAACGGAGGTTATCCATACCATCCTCGATATTGAGGGCGGCTTGGAGTAGATAGAACTCCTCATTCTTATATACGATATCACGCTTAAGACCGAAAGTATTAAGAGGCTTACCACGGAGGCTGAATACCGCTTGATAGTTGGCATTACGCGCCTTAGTAATAGAACCCGACGCAGAGTTACCCTCGGTAATGAAGAGAGAAGTCTCCTCACGAGGATCTGCCTCATTATCCTTCACCTTTTTAGGGTCGGATAGATGCCAGCGGCAGTCGCGCAACTTCTTATTATTGAGGTTTGCCTTCTTAGCCTTCTCCTTTGCCTCCTTTTGGATTTTTGAGATAGACTTACGGTCGGCCTCTGAACTAATAATCTTATCTTGAAGAGCCTTAGCTGTTTCAGGATTACGGTGGAGGAAGTTATCGAACTGTTCGCCGATGAAATCCATCATATAGCTACGGATAGAGACTCCATCCTTAGGGCTCATATCCTTAGAGCCAAGTTTTGTTTTTGTCTGAGATTCGAAGACAGGCTCTTGAACGCGTATGCTCACTACGGCAGAGATACCCATACGGATATCATTCACATCATACTCCTTCTTGTAGAACTCGCGCACTGTTTTAGCGAGAGCCTCTTTGAAAGCCGCTAGGTGAGTACCACCCTGTGTGGTATGCTGACCATTAACGAACGTATAGTAATCCTCTGAATAGGCAGTAGTGTGAGTCATGGCAATCTCAAGATCCTTAGTCTCGAGATGTATGATAGGATAGAGTTGCTCCTCACGAATATTATCTCTCAATAGGTCGACGATACCCTCCTTAGATACGTATGGTGTGCCATTGAGCACCATTTTGAGACCCTTATTGAGGTAGGTATAGTTCTTGAGCATTTGTACCACGAAATCGAGGTGGTACGAATAGTTCTCGAAGATAGTGTTATCTACTATATAAGATATACGTGTACCATTCTTCTCGGTAGTATCTTGCAGTTCGTGCTCCTTGATGAGGATACCACGAGAGAACTCGGCACGTTTCATTTTACCATCGCGCATAGACTCGACGATGAAGCTAGTAGAGAGGGCATTTACCGCCTTACTACCTACACCGTTAAGACCGATAGATTTTTGGAAAGCGTCAGAGTCGTACTTACCGCCAGTATTCATTTTACTGACAACATCAACCACCTTACCCAATGGGATACCACGACCATAGTCGCGTATAGTAACTTGATCGTCCACGATGGATACTTCTATTTGTTTACCATTGCCCATCATGAACTCATCTATAGAGTTGTCTATAATCTCCTTAATGAGGACATATATCCCATCATCCTGATATTGACCATCTCCAAGTTTACCAATGTACATACCTGGACGGCGGCGTATATGTTCGTGCCATTCGAGTGTGGTAATATTATCTTCCGTATAGCTAACTCCCTGTAGCGTTTCGTCTATCACTGCCATAAAAACAAATTGGGTAAAATGCGGTTGAAAAATGATATTAGAGCGCAAATGTAGGAAATATTTCCTATCGTATCATTGTTTGTTAATAACTTTTGCCCGTACGCGCGTTTCATACTGTTAAGTAGAGCTATTTTTCTTATTATTTTGAGTGTTGAGCAAGGGTATAGCGAGGTTATAGCGAGCATAGCGAGAGTATATAGCCGGCTTGGATAAAAGAATATTATTAATTAATGAATGTATATTAATATAGCTAGGTCAATCTAATTTTCATCCAAGAGTGCCCGCGCAAGCGCAAAAGGAATATAAATCCGCGGAAACATAGCTCGATACACATGGCGGTCCACACACCTTTTAGTCCCCATGTCGGCGCAAGGTACCAAGCAAGCGACAGACGGACGCCCCACATAGAGATGAAATTCATTAAGCAAGGCTTCAGTGTATCGCCTGCGCCAACGAATACGCCATATGCCACTATGCTAGCGGCAAACATAGGTTCGGCCCAAGCCTCGATTTGCAGAGCCATAGCCCCCAAGTCGATAATCTCCTGTACTGGAGTGAGTATAGCCATCATCATTGGAGCGCAGAAATACATGACGATGCCCATGATGGACATGATAGACATACCCAGTCCGACTGTAATAAACCCGAAACGGCGAGTAAGATTCAGTCTACGTGCTCCGATAGATTGACCTATAAGAGTAGTGGCGGCATCAGCAATACCATAACCCGGCATATAACATAGGCTCTCGGCAGTAACGGCGAAACTATTAGCAGCTATACTCATTACACCTAGAGGAGCTACGATGACGGTAGACAACACCTGAGCGCTACACATCACGATATGTTCCAGTCCCATAGGCGCGCTAATCATGAAAGCCATTTTGAGTGTTTTTATAGTAGGGAGGTAAGAACGCTTAGCCCCTCTAGGCAATGTATCCTTATTACCACGTTTTCCGAAAACGCTAAGCTCCTTAGAGCGAGTGAGGAGATATATGGTGAGGTATAGAGCAGTAATCACTTGAGCGAGAGCTGTTGCAAGGGCGGCACCCTTCACGCCCATATCTGCGCTCCATATGGAGAAGTCTACTCCACAAATACTAAAGTGGTGGGTAGGGAAGATAAGCAGCCAATTGAATATTATATCTAGGACGCACATTAATATACTAGCCATGCTAGGTATTTGCATATTGCCGCTACAACGCAACATACCACCCGAGAGTTGGTATAGCTGAGCAGCAGGGAGAGCAGCAGTATATATAAAGAAGTAAGCAGTGGCATCTGGGCATATCTCAGGAGTTCCACCAATCCAAATAGGGAGTATAGGACTTATGGACATAGCGATAATAGACAGCACGCCTATTACGGAAAGGCAAGTAATGAACGCCTGACGCATGATGAGGCGAGCCTCCTCAAACCTCTTGGCCCCTATTTTTTGAGCCACCTGAACGGTAAAACCAGCAGATATAGCTATACACAGACCACCTAAGAGCCATGTAGCACTAGCCATCAAGCCTACAGAAGCACTAGGGTTAGCTCCAAGTCGGCCCAGCATAGAGGCATCTATATACTGCATTAAGATGGTAGAAAGCTGAGCAAATATGGCAGGGAGGGATAGTTGGAAAGTCAGCATTATCTGCTGCTTAGTAGATAGCGCCTCCCCTTCGCGGATGCGCGATAATAACTTCTGTGTATCAGGTAGAATTCTCAAAGTAAATAAATGATTTTGGCGTGCGAAGTTCTAAAAAATATTGCATTAAATGCTCACTATGAAGAAAAAAAGCTTATATTTGTGTGTAGGAGGGTATTTTGCTTGTGTGTTATGGGCAAAAAATCTGTTTATCTGTAGTACAAAACAACAATGCTATGCTAACGGAAGAGCTTCGTAAGTATTTTGGATTTGATTCTTTTAAGGGCAATCAGGAAGCAGTAATTAACAACCTAATGGCTGGTAAGGATACCTTTGTATTGATGCCAACGGGTAGTGGTAAATCCTTATGTTATCAGTTGCCTGCTATGTTATTGCCGGGAACAGCTATAGTTGTTTCGCCATTGATAGCATTGATGAAGAACCAGGTAGATGCGATAAGAGGCTATGCGTCGCACCCTGGAGTTGCCCATTTCATGAATTCCTCATTAAATAAGGCTCAGATTACACAGGTAAAAGAGGATGTAATGTCGGGTGTGACCAAATTGCTATATGTAGCACCTGAATCGCTATCCAAAGAGGAGAATGTGCAGTTTCTCCGTCAGATTAAGATATCCTTCTATGCTATAGATGAGGCGCATTGTATATCAGAGTGGGGTCATGACTTTAGACCTGAGTATAGAAGGATAAGACCTATTGTAGAGGAGATAGGCACAGCCCCTATTATAGCATTGACAGCTACAGCCACACCAAAGGTACAAGTAGATATACAGAAGAACTTAGGTATGGCGGATGCGACAGTATTCAAATCTTCGTTTAACAGATCTAACCTCTTTTATGAGATAAGGCCAAAGGGCAATGAGATGACGGAGATAGTGAAGTTGCTTAAAGCGAATCCAGGTAAGAGTGCCATTATATATTGTCTATCGCGAAAGAGGGTAGAGCAGGTAACAGAGTTTTTGACCGTTAATGGTATTAAGGCATTACCATACCATGCTGGATTGGATGCCGCTACTAGAGCAGCCAACCAAGATAAGTTTCAGATGGAGGAGGTAGATGTGGTATGTGCTACCATAGCCTTCGGTATGGGTATTGATAAGCCAGATGTAAGATTTGTTATTCACCATGATATTCCAAAGAGCCTTGAGGGCTACTACCAAGAGACCGGTAGAGCAGGTAGAGACGGTGGAGAAGGTAGGTGTATAGCATATTACTCGTATAAGGATATACAGAAGTTAGAGAAATTCTTGCAGAATAAGACAGTCTCTGAGCAAGAGGTAGGTAAACAGTTGCTCTGTGAGACTATAGCATACGCTGAGAGTTCGAACTGTAGAAGAAGGATATTGCTAAACTATTTTGGTGAGGCATATGACGTGCAGAACTGCGGCATGTGTGATAATTGTGTATCTCCAAAAGAGAAATTCAATGCGAAGGAGAGTGTATTGATAGTATTGGAGGCAGTGGAGGCCCTCAATGGTAAGCTAAAGGCAGAGCAGCTAGTAGATTTCCTTATAGGTAGAGCTACAGATGTGATGAAGAGCTACAAATACACCTCGCTCGAGCTATTTGGTTCAGGAAAAGAGAAGGAGGGCCGATATTGGTTGAGTATAGTAAGGCAATCCGTCATAGAGGGTCTACTAAAGAAAGAGGTAGAGCAGTATGGAACGGTGAAGTTGACATCCGCTGGAGCAGCCTTCTTGGAGTCGCCACACGCTATACAATACACCCTAGATAGAGAGTTTAACAATGCAGATGAGGAGAATACCCTTGGGGGAGGAAATATGACAGGCTCGTCGGCATTGGACGATGCATTATCACAGCAGCTCAAGGCATTGAGGAAGTCGGAGGGCGTACGACTAGGTCTATTACCTCACGTAATATTCACCGAGCCACAGCTAGATGCTATGGCTACCTTCTATCCAATGACCCTTGAGGAGTTGCAGACGATACCGGGTATTAATGAGGGAAAAGCAACCAAGTTTGGTCAGCCATTTATTGACCTCATCTCGAAATATGTCGAGGAGAATGAGATAGAGCGTACCATGGAGACTGTGGTAAAGAATGTACCACAGAAGAGTAAGAATAAGACAGAGATAATAAAATATTTGGATAGGCGCATAAGTCTTGATGACATAGCTAATAACTTAGGTATGTCTATGGAGGAGCTTATCAAGGAGATGGAGAGTATAGTATACAATGGTACAAAGCTCAACTTAGACTATTATCTCAAGCAGATAATGGATGAATCTGATATTGAAGAGTTGTTTGAGTACTATAAGGATTCAGACGATGATGATATACATAAGGCGATGGACGAGTATGAAGGTGCGTACGAGGAGAACGAACTAAGATTAGTGCGCATAAAGTACGTCTCGGAAGTTGCGAATTAATAACCACGAAACGTCATATTACAGTGATAGAGTATTTTCGTTCAGCAGCCCCTACGTGGCGCAAATATAGGAGACGTAGATCGTATTATTGGGATTCTATTACTCGCTATATAGAGTATTATATACACTCCTCTAGTTCGGTACTAGAGATAGGGTGTGGTACAGGAGAGCTTATAGGCGAGCTAAAGGCAGCCAAGAGGGTAGGTATAGACTTTTGTGAAGAACTTATATCGCAGGCTAAAGATGAGTATAAGGATGTGGAGTTCCATTGTATGTCTGCTGAGGAGTTTGATTTAGGAGGGGTGAAATTTGATGTTATAGTATTATCTAACCTTACTGGTTTTTTGACAGATGTACAGTTGGTCTTTGAGCGCTTGCATAGTGTATGTAAGGAGGATACTCGTATCATAGTCACATCATATAATAGACTTTGGGAGCCCATAATTAAATTTGCTGAGTTTATTGGCATAAAGAGAAAGACACCTCAGCAGAATTGGTTGTCAGTACATGATATGCAGAACCTACTATATTTAGCAGGTTTTGATACCTATAGGGTAAATAGTTCTACATTGCTCCCGATATATATACCATTAGTATCAAAGTTTTGTAATAGGATATTATCTCATTTGCCAATATTAAACGTATTGGCACTAAATAGATATTTCTTTGCTAGACCTGTGCCTACGATAAGTGACGAAGAGGCAAGGAGTAGATATAGTGTATCTGTATTAGTTCCGGCACGAAATGAGAGTGGTAATATAAGAAATGCCATAGAGAGGATACCAGATATGGGGAGCCATACACAGATTATATTCTGTGAAGGCAACTCTACGGATGATACTTGGGCGACGATTCAGAAGCTAAAAGAGGAGTATCCTGAGAAAGATATTCATATACTACAGCAGAAAGGTAAAGGGAAAGGCGATGCAGTACGCTGTGGATATGCAGAAGCTACGGGTGATATACTTATGATATTAGATGCCGACCTTACTGTTCGTCCGGAAGATTTGCCAAAATTCTATATGGCTATAGCTACAGGGAAAGGCGAGTTTATAAATGGTGTGAGGTTGGTTTATCCTATGGAGGATAGAGCGATGAGGACGCTTAACCATCTGGGCAACCATTTCTTTTCGTTGCTCTTCTCGTGGATATTGGAGGCCCCAATAAAAGATACACTTTGTGGAACGAAGGTCATGACGAGAGAAAACTGGCTGAAACTAACAGAGGGTAGGCGATTCTTTGGCGATTTTGACCCCTTTGGCGACTTCGATATGCTCTTTGGGGCTCATAAGTTGAATTTGAAGATAGTAGATTTGCCTATACGCTATCAAGAGAGAGTGTATGGCGATACTAATATATCACGCTTTTCGCATGGTTGGCTTTTGCTTAGGATGAGTGCTTTTGCTGCCAGCAAGATTAGGTTTAGATAAATAGAGATGAATAAAGCTATATTTCCTGGGTCGTTTGACCCATTTACCATAGGACATGAGAATATTGTTCTTCGTGGTCTTAATATATTTGACCATATAGTAATAGCTGTAGGTATTAATAGCGATAAGAGAGGAATGTTCTCTATTGAGCAGAGATTACAATTTATTCGTGATACATTCAAAGACGAGCCTAGAGTATCTGTAGCTACATATGCAGGGCTGACGGTAGATTATGCCAAGCAGATAGGGTGTACGCATATTTTGAGAGGGCTTCGTACATCGGCCGACTTTGAGTTTGAGCGTGCTATAGCGCAAGTAAACAAACAGATGTCGGGACTGGATACCTCATTCTTGCTATGTATTCCTGAGCATACACCTGTCAACAGCTCCATAGTGAGAGATATTCTACATCATCATGGAGATGCATCTATGTATGTACCTAAAGCCATTAGGGAAGAGATAAGGCGTATAGCTAACAATAGATAGATGTCTCTTTTTACCACCAAGAGGTGTATCTCTTGTGGAGAGATACTTACACGTCACGAGGAGGCGATATGTCTCTCTTGTCGGCAACGTATGGCGCGTACCTTCATGCTGCCCAAGACGATGAATATTGCTGAGCAACGTATGGCGCAGAAAGCTGAAGTATCTTGGGGGTATAGTCATTATATATTTTCCAAAGCTGACAGCATAGTTCGAGAGGCGGTTCATGAGTTTAAGTACCATCATAATCGTTATTTGGCCTATGATATGGGACTTGAGGTGGGGGCATATATGAAGCAGAATGGAATGACGCACCTCTTTGATCTTATTGTTCCTGTTCCCATTAGTTGGGTTAGGCGGTTTACTCGAGAGTATAATCAGGCCGCAGAGATAGCTAGAGGTATATCTGAGGCTACAGGCGTAGAGATGCGTACAGATATTCTCAAGAGACGTTCTTGGGCATCGTCGCAATCGACTCGCAACGCAGAACAGAGAGAGGAGTCTATGTCGAGCAATGCCTTTGTTTCTAAGTCTAGTATTTTAGATGTAGTAGATAGGAAGATAGCATTGGTGGATGATGTACTAACGACAGGGGCTACTCTTGCCGCTTGTTGTAGGGCGATGAGAGAAAAGGTGCCGGATTTAGCTATTGGCGTATTGACATTTTCTATTGATGAGTAGTTACAAACATAAAGAGATAATAGATGGAAGAAAAGGTAAAGTTTAGCGACGAAGAGGTAAGGCGTTATTTAAGACATATTGATTTAGAAGGCGTAGGTCCCTCTGGTCAGAAGCGCATTAAAGAGGCTAGTATCTGTGTAGTAGGGGCAGGCGGATTGGGTTCGCCTGTGTTGCTATATTTGGCTGCGGCGGGTATAGGTAGAATTGGTATAGTAGATGGAGATAATGTAGATTTGAGTAATCTACAGAGGCAAGTTATACATACTACGGCATCTGTAGGGACGCCAAAGACTGAATCTGCGAAGAGATGTATAGAGGAGCTGAATCCACATGTGAAGGTGGATATATATAATGCTTTTTTGACGCAAGAGAATGCAGAAGAGATATTGGCAAGTTACGACTTCGTGGTAGAGGCTACAGACCATTTTGAGTCGAAGTATCTCATAAATGATGTATGTACAAAGTTAGGTAAGCCATTCAGCATAGGCGGTGTGCAGCAGTTTAGAGGGCAGACTATGACTTGGGTGCCAGGTGCGCGAACCTATAGGGATGTCTTTCCAGATGCTGAGGATAATGCTGGGTGCCAGTCGTGTGCTGTGCTAGGTATTTTAGGGGTGGTACCAGGTGTTATCGGAACGATTCAAGCTACCGAGGCTATTAAGTATATATTAGGTATTGGTCAGCTCTTGACAGATAGACTGCTAATATTTGATGCTAAGAGTATGAGCTTTAATGTGCTTAACGTGTAGGGTTAAGGGGTGATTATATGTATAGCGAGCAACAAGTGTAGTGGCTTGTTGCTCGCAATTTTTATATTTAGATGTAGGTTAACAATGTTACATGTCAAGCACTGAGCGAACCTCTTTCAAAGAGATATTTGCAATGATAGCAATTTGCTCGTCTGGTATCCCTTGCTCCTTCATTGCTTTTACTAAGGCGTTGCGTTCATCGTTTTTACCTTTGGCTATACCCCGTTGCATTCCAATCTCAATTCCCTCGGTCATTCCCTCAGTACGTCCCTCAGCGCGTCCTTCCTCGCGCTCATAACGCATGACGCACCTAGCAGTACGTACAGTATCAATATTTACATGATATTTAGAGATCTCTTCAGCTGTCATATTGGCAAGTTCAGCTATGCTACCTATTTTGTTGAATATAGGTTGCTCATTCTGGAAGGGTAAATTTGTTGTCATGGTCTCCATATTAGCTAAATTATAAAACCAATAGTCTAATTTTTCTTTAGGGTACTCTAGGGGCTTGCCCTTAAAGTCGGCTAACTCGAATGTAAAGGCCTTCAGTTTCGTGGAAAATACCTCGCCTGTCTCTACCACTTGAAGCTGGATAGTACGCCTAGCTCGCTGTTGTAATCCGTTCATACGGAAATTTAAAAAGAATATTCCGTAAACGGGACAAAGTTCGTAATTCCAATCATGGTCACCTTTACGTTCTTGCGTAGAGAATGATCTTGAGAGATAGAATACGATACGGTCGTTAAAATTTGACTGATACCTATTCTGCATCTCTACGATAAACTCTGCGCCATCGGCAGTGCGACATCTGAGGTCGTATATTACGCCACGCATCTCAAACGACTCTGCCACTAGATCTTTATCCAAGAACTCTATATCCTCAATCGGTGATTCCGGATTAAGCAAATCAGTTAAGAAAGCAATCATTATATCCTTCTCACCAAAGATCTTCTTAAAGCCAAAATCCGTCATAGGATTTATATAGCGTTGACTGGTTGTATTTTTCACGTACATAGAATTTTGGTGTCTACAATGCGAAGGTAGTTATTTTTTAGTTTGAATGTTGAAGTACAA
Organism: Bacteroidia bacterium; assembly: GCA_030526155.1. Taxonomy (GTDB): domain Bacteria; phylum Bacteroidota; class Bacteroidia; order Bacteroidales; family Marinilabiliaceae; genus W3P20-009. Next base: position 86,032 of record JAUNDI010000003.1, on the reverse strand, counting down.
TATTTTTTGGCAAAATATATTCCTCAAAGAGTAGTTGGTCGAAAGTGGCATTATATAAATAAAAAAAATCGAGGGGTGTTCTCCCTCGATTCTTGTGCTTGTTATAGCTTTGAAATATCGATTACCTAATTAATACTCCTCTTCATTAAAGAAGAAGTCTTCATTACTTGGGTAGTCAGGCCAGATGTCTTCTATTGTCTCGAAAATCTCGCCCTCCTCTTCTATTTCTGTTAGATTTTCTATTACCTCCAATGGCGCTCCTGAACGAGTTGCATAGTCAATAAGCTCCTCTTTTGTAGCAGGCCATGGTGCATCCTCGAGCTTAGATGCTAATTCTAGTGTCCAATACATCTTTCAGTAGTATTTTTGAATTTTCCGCGAATATACACTTTTTTTGTATTGTTTCGCATTTCATCGCATTTTTTTTTGTTCAATCATAAAACGTTGAACTATAGCTCGTCGCACTCCATATATCTCCATAGAGCGTAAATTCAACAGATATGCTAAACTTGAATGTGACGATATCGCCCAATTGGTTCATGATATTGTGTATCCTATCTTGGTAGACTATTGTTGTTCCTTCTTGGTTGCTGTCTTTATTGTCTATTTTGCATACCTCTATGCCAAAATTATTCTCTTTGGCACTAGTAAGACCTATCCTAATGTTACGTACTTGTGCCCCTTCTGGGAGACCAAAACTATAACGTAGAGCGTATGCATTTGCATCCGACCTATAGGTATTGTCCAAGTCTATCTTAAGTTTAATGTCTCTAGGTATCTCGTTCTCTGGTGTTATGTAATCTTCTAGCTTATATGAGAAGAGAGAATTGTCTATGTCGTTATATATCACACGTATTCTCTGTTTCACAGCCTCTGTGTGAAGTATGATATGCCCTCTATTATCAATATTGGATTTTATGCCATATAATAGGCAATTTCTTAAATCTATTGGAGCTTTGCTAGGAGAAGAGGTTTTTGTGATATTCAATACTACCTCACCACCTTGTGCTTCAAAATCAGTGTACCATATATGGGTATTTTCACTCTTTGAGTATCTCCTCATAACTTGTCTTCCATGGTTAGCCCATAAGAAGAGTGTTTCGTGAGATTCTACCTCTGATGATGGTATAGGCTTTATGTTTACCTTCGACTCTGATGGTATGAGGGTTATTCTATATATGCCCGCCTTTGGTATAGTGAAGTTCTTTGAACTTGAATTATTATGTGCAACTTCTCCAGCATAGTCTCCAGCACCAAACTGCTCTTCCCATGAGTCGAAATTCCTAAACATCTTAAATTCGGCATCTGCAGGGAACCAGTCGGAGAAATGTAGTTTACTCTCATCCGCCATGCACATAGGGGCTATGCCCTTACCTATATTATCTCCTCCCTCAGTATTCCAACTATTATCGCCGATGCCTTTGCCAATCATGTAGTACATAAGAGATTTGTTGACCTTTGGCGATACCATAATTAGAGAATCAATAGGTAGGTCGTACCTATTGAGTTTAGCATCGAAGTCTTGGCCGAGTATTATCCCACCCTTCCATTGCCATTGGTAGTTGTTATTGCCCCCGAAACAATCGAATCTGATGAGGTCGGTCCTACGGCGACCCTCGAAATAGAACTCTCTTGCCCATTCGTCAAGTATGGCATGTCCAGCTGAGTCTATTTTGGTCATAGGTTTTGCGTGAGCTCTTTCTCTAATGATATTAATACTCTTAAGAGCCTCATCTATGTTCCCCATACGCCATTGTGCCTCGGCCAAGGTTAGGTATGCTTCAGCAAGTCTCATAAGAGGGAAATCTACACTTGCTATAGGGTCTGAAGTAATAGGTATTAGTCGTGCTGTAAAAAAATTAGCAAACTTTACCACGGTGAAGCCGTCTTCAAAGTCAGATCTTCTTAGGCACTTCAAGTGGCGGTTTTTTGAATTGAATAGCGCTCTATCGTCTTCTGCCCATTTTGTCATTGTAGTATGGTATGCATCAGTTGGGGTGCTGTCTGGGAGGAACTTTGTAATGAGATTTGGACGAGCTCTATTACCGCGCCAGCTACCATTTACGCCAAGCCCCTTTACCTTTGGGAGGTATTGAGTGTCGTCAGATGTTGCTCCGCAAACAAGATATGTGGTACCGCCCATGTCTGAATGCATCTTTGTGTCGAACCTTATTGGGAATATTACTTCAGAGTTGGCCCCATTGCTACCATTATCAGCAGTGAATAGAAGTTGATAACCGCTGAATGTGGTATTCATGGTACGATTAGCTAGTGGTGTATCAGATAGTTTGTATGGACCATCTATTACTGCCTTAGCCTCTTTTGCAGCTTGTTTCCACTCGGTTTTCCCGATATATGTCTTGGCATTCAAGTATAGCCTAGCCAAAAGCATGTGAGCTGCTATCTTATTGGCATGCCCATACTCAGCGTCAAAATCTGATGTCAACTTACCCTCTGGTAATGAAGGTAAGATATTTCGTAGCTCATCCTCAATAAAATCATATAACTCTAGCGATGTAGATACCACTGTTTCGTCTTTTGTGAAACTCTTGAATATTGGAGCCTCTCCAAATAGGTCTAACAAGTAGTAATAGTTAAGCGCTCTAAGAAATCTTACCTCAGCAAGTTTTGAGATACTATCATTAGCGTTGAGCGATAGATATTTGTTGCAAATTAAGATGCCACACATTAGTCTTAAATACATGCCTTCAGCGTTTTTTAGGTTATAATCCTGTGGAGGCTGTATGTTTAGGCAGATGTCTGATATTCTAGCATCGTCCCAAGCGCAAATAGCATTGTCTGTAGGGAGCTCATTTAGTGTGAATAGTTGCCTTATAAAAGCTGTATTGTCTGTTGTGGTATGCCTTATATTGCACTCTTCCGTGACGATAGAGAGCATTGTAGGGTCATTACATGTAACTGAAAAGTTGTTGTAAGCCCTCAAGAATAGAGTGTCAGCATTTTCTGTTGATAACGCTGGCAAACAGTAGTTGAGAGCGTAGTTGATCTGACTTCTCTTATCTATGACTTTCTCAGAGCACCCTACAAGGGCTAATAGCGTGGCGATGATCGCGGTCGATAGTAGATATTTTATCTTGTTCCTTTGCATGAGATGTATTAATCACTTCTATTGCAAGTGTATACGATTAGAGTTAAAATATGTTGCACGAATAAAACAATATGTTGCATTGTGTTTATATTTGTTTATATTTGCAATCGCATATAAAACAATACGCAATAATTTAGTAGATACATGGTAAAGGTTAAATTTACTGCTCGCGCGTTGGTACTTGGCGTAATAATAGGTACTGCAACACTGATGTCATGCACACACAAAGGCATAGAGCAGAATGGTAAGGGTGTAACAGTTACACTCGACAAAGAAAAGATTCGTTTAGAGGTCTTGGCGCCTGAGATTATTCACGTTAGCGCTATTCCTGTTGATCAACAATTCCCAACGACTGAAAGTCTTATTGCCGTACCTCAAGAGTATGGTGTTAATTTCTCTGTTGAGGAGAGCGAGGACGTAGTATCTGTAAAAACTTCTGCGCTTACTGCCTTAGTTTCTAAGGCTACAGGTAAGGTATCTTACTTGGATTCTGAGGGTAATGCTATTATTTCCGAGAGCCAGCGTACATTCTCACCTATTGAGGTGGAGGAGACAAAGGGATACTCTATTCGCCAGGTGTGGGATACCCCAGAGGATGAGGCTTTATATGGTCTTGGTCAGCATCAGGCAGATGAGTGGAACTATAAGGGCCGTAATGAGGATCTTTTCCAATATAATACTAAAGTTACAGTTCCTATTATTGTATCTAGTAAAAATTATGCTATCCTTTGGGATAATTATTCATATAGTAAGTTTGGCGACCCTAGAGAGTATCAGCAGTTAGGTGAGGTTTTCAAACTTTATGATAAGGATGGTGTAGAGGGCGCTATAACTGGTACATATATGCCACAAGATGGTGAGGTGTTGGTGCGTCGTGAGGATTCTCTCTATTTTGAATATTTAGATAAGGAGCAGAAGCTAAATAAGGTTGTAAATACTCCTGACGGCTTCCCTTATTTTGGCTCAAATGTTCTTTTTGAAGGTGAGATAGAGCCTGCTGAGTCGGGTCTTTTCAGATTTAACTTGTATTATGCAGGTTATATGAAGATATATATCGACAACCAACTCGTAGTCCCAGAGCGTTGGAGAACAGCATGGAATCCAAACTCTTATAAGTTTGCCGTAAATCTTGAGGCTAATAAGCGTGTGCCTTTGCGCATCGAGTGGTTGCCTGATGGTTATGTATCATATTGTGGTTTGAGAGTCTTGTCTCCTGTTGAGGAGGTGGAGCAGAATAAGGTCTCTTTCTGGAGTGAGATGGCTGATGCAGTAGATTATTATTTCATCACGGGTAATAATGCTGATGAGGTTGTGGCTGGTTATCGCCAGGTAACAGGTAAGGCTACCATCATGCCTAAGTGGGCTATGGGTTACTGGCAGAGTCGTGAGCGTTATAAGACTCAAGACGAACTTCTCGATGTGTTGCATGAGTTCCGTAAACGTCAAATTCCAATTGATAATATAGTACAAGATTGGAGCTATTGGGAGGAGGATCAATGGGGTTCTCATGAGTTCGATAAGCAACGTTTCCCAGATGCTAAGGCTATGGTAGATGAGGTTCATAACCAAAATGCTCATATCATGATATCTGTTTGGCCTAAGTTCTATGCCAACACAGACCATTATAAGGAGTTTGATGCTAGGGGTTGGATGTATCAGCAGGCTATCACAGATTCTATCAAGGATTGGATTGGTCCTGGTTATCTTGGCTCGTTCTATGATGCTTATGCTCCTGGGGCTCGTAAACTATTTTGGGATCAGGTTAATGAGCACCTTTATAGTCTAGGCTTCGATGCTTGGTGGGTAGATGCCTCAGAACCTAATGTGCGCGATTGTACAGATCTTGAATATCGTAAGGCTCTTTGTGGTCCTACATACTATGGTCCATCAACAAAATACTTCAATGCTTATGGCTTAATGCAGGGACTCGGCTTCTACGAGGGCCAGCGTTCGGCAAATCCTAATGAGCGTGTATATCTCCTCACTCGTTCGGGTTTCGCAGGTCAGCAGCGTAATGCTACATCTACTTGGTCGGGTGATATCGCTACTCGTTGGGAGGATATGCGTGCTCAGATAACAGCTGGTCAGAATTTCGCTATCTCGGGTGTTCCTTATTGGACAATGGATATAGGCGGCTTCTGTGTTGAGGCTCGTTATGAAGCAGCTCAGCGTATTTTTGATGAAACTGGCAAGGAGAATGAGGATCTTAAGGAGTGGCGTGAGCTTAATACTCGTTGGTTCCAGTTCGGTGCTTTCTGTCCTCTTTATAGAGCTCACGGCCAGTTCCCTCTTCGTGAGCCTTGGAATATAGCACCAGCTAATCATCCTGCTTATGAGTCTATAGTATATTATACAAAGTTGCGTTACCAACTTATGCCTTATATCTATACTATGGCTGGCGCTACATATCATCGAGATTATACCATCATGCGTCCACTAGTTATGGATTTCGCTTCAGACGAGAAGGCTCTCAATATCCCATATCAATATATGTTCGGTAATGCTCTTATGGTATGCCCTGTGGCTGAATATAAGGCTCGTAATATCGACGTATACTTCCCTACCGGGGCTAAGTGGTACGACTTCTACACTGGTAAGGCGGTAAGTAATGGTGGTGAGACTCTTAATGTAGCTGCTCCTTTCGAGCGTATGCCTCTTTATGCACGTAGCGGACAGATTGTGCCTATGGGGCCAGTTATGCAGTGGTCTAATGAGAAGAAGGCTGATAACCTTACTCTCTTGGTATTTGCTGGTCAGGATGCTACATATGAGTTGTATGAGGATGAGGATACCAATTACAATTACGAGAATGGCGCATTCTCTACTATTCCAATGCATTATGATGAGGCCTCTAAAATACTTACTATCGAAAATCGTAACGGCGAATTCGAGGGTATGCTTCAAAGCAGGTCTTTCAACGTAGTGCTCGTTGATGGTAAAAAGCAATACAAGGATTTTGCCGACCTCAAGGGCGTACGTGTAGAGTATGCAGGTGAAAAGATTGAGGTTAAATTATAAATATGAGATTTAATACTAAAATAGCTCCTTTTGTAGCCACCGTTTTGGTGGCTACAAATCTTTTTGCTCAAAAGGGTAATTTCGACAAGGAGGAATTTGAACATCTATTCCGTAAAAATTGTCGAATCAATAATCTATATATCCCTAGGGAAGATTATCTGACTCTTTATGTTAATTATAAACTGAAGGTTCAAGAGGCTAAATCTCTTCATCTTGATACATTGTCTTCTTATAAAAAGGAGTGTAAGGGTTATCAAGAGGAGTTGATAGCACCATATTTAGTGGATTCTGCTGCGTTGGAAGCATATAAGCAGAAGATATCCACCCGCTTCAAAACTCGTATCCACGCTTCGCATATTTTAGTACCAGTATCTTCAAATGCTTTGCCTTCTGACACTCTTAAGGCTTATAATAAGATATCTTTATATAGAGATTCTTTGTTGCTCTATG
>JAUNDI010000003.1:0-79445 GCA_030526155.1 Bacteroidia bacterium | reverse complement strand
ATGGGTCTAGCGTTACTGATGTAATAGAAGAAGATCTTGGCTTTTTTAGTACTTTAAATATGGTTGCTCCCTTTGAGGATGCTGCCTATAATACAACTGTGGGGGAAATATCTCCTATAGTGCGTTCTCAATTCGGATACCATATAATTCAGGTCAAGGAGACAAAGCCTTTTAGGCAGATTCAAGTGGCACATATCATGCGTGCTACTCCAGATACCGTTAAGGCTCCTATACCTGCTGATGTGCATCTTATGGATAGTCTCTTAAATTGCATTCGTACGGGTGAGGATTTTGAGTCGTTGGCTAAGCGATATTCAACAGATCATCAGTCAGCTCACTACGGGGGTAAAATGCCATGGCTCTTTGAGGATGCTTATATACCTGGCTTCATGGAGGCTGTATTATCTCTGAAGAGGGACGAGGTCTCAGATGTTGTCAAATCGCCTTTTGGATTGCATATTATAAAGATGCTCGATGAGCGCTCGTCAATTCCAGCCGAGCAGATGTCGCATATATTCGCAGATTTACTCAAGAAGTCTAAGGTTGCCTCATTGAGTTCCACTGCTATTGCCTCAAGAACCGCTAAGAGATATAAGGCTCAGATTAATGAATCTGCTCTATGTGATATTGTAGGTATAGTGTTGTCTAAATCTAAGGCTGACGAAAAGAAGAGGCTTTTAGCAGAATATAAGACGCCTATTGTCTCTTTGTCTTCTGGCGACAAGTTGTATGCTAGCGATGCTAATATCCCTATTGCTATTCCTTCAAATCAGACACCTGCCGAGTTTAAGTCGGCAATCATAGACAGGGCTCTCTGTGAATATTATAAGAGAATGCTCCCTATAGAGGATATGAACTATAAGTATACCTTGGCTGAGTATTTAGACGGGCCATTGGTATATGAGATGAATATCCAGCACGTATGGGGTAAGCAGTCGAATGATAGCACTATAATGGATGAGCTTTACGCTGCTAATCCTTCGCGTTACTCCAAGGGCGGTAAATTCTCTGGGCATATATATGTATGTGATAACTCACGAGATGCCGAGAAGGTACGTAAAGCTATCGAGAGGGGTAAGAGCGTAGATAAAAAGCTATATGTTGAACTTATTGAGGGCGACCAAGAGCAGGGCGGTCTATATGACGATTACTTGTGGCCGTATATGAAGTCTAACTGCATAGTTGTAGATGGTACATATACAGAAGGACAACACCTAGACCGTCAGTTAGCTAATCAACAGTTGCAAGTCGACCTTATTACATATCGCGAACGTGAATATGCGCAAAAGTTACGCCACAAATACCATGTTGAGAGTAATCCACGTCTCTAATGGAATATTTTAGCCTAAATGCTTTAAGCTTTCAAAAAAATTGTTAACTTTGCGCCCCAAACGAATAATACACACGTAAGTAAGTAGTACAAATCAAATATGGCAACTTTACAATCACTACGTAACAGAGCAGGTATTTTCTTGACTGTTCTCATCGGATTGGCCCTTTTGGCTTTTATCCTTGGCGATTTATTTAACAATGGTAATAGCATCTTCCAAGATAATGACACTGTCGGTAAGGTAGACGGCGAGAAGATTAAGTTACAAGAGTATCAAAATGAGATTGAGAGCACTGAGAACTTCTACAAGATGACTCAGGGTATTTCTCTCAATGACGAGATGCAGACTCAGCTCCGTGAGAGCGTATGGCGTCAGCTCGTAAGCGATAAGATTCTCGCTAAGGTATACGAGAATGCAGGTGTTGACGTATCAGCTAATGAGATTCTTGATATGGTAGCTGGTAACCACATCTCTCCAATGATGCGCCAGTTCTTCACAGATCCTAATACAGGTATCTACAATAGCGTAGCTGCTACAAACTTTGTTCAGGCAGTTAATTCAGCAGATCCTAATATGGTAGACCCACGTAGCATGCAGATTTGGGAGAACATCCAAGCTAACATGATTCGTGAGCGTCTTAACACTAAGTATATGGTTGCCCTCACAAAGGGTCTCTATACAACAAAGGCAGAGAAAGAGGCTGAGGCGGCTCTCCGTTCTAAGACTGCTGATGTTGCTTTTGTAGGTGTTCGTTATACTTCAATTCCTGATTCTGCTATTACAGTTAAGAAGTCAGAGGTAGAGAAGGTATACAACCAGCATAAGGAGAACTACAAGGTAGACGCTACACGCGATATCGTATATGTAACATTCCCTATCACAGCAACTGAAGAGGATGTTGAGAATGTAAAGAATTCAGTAGCAGATATGATATCTGACTTCTCTGTAGCAGAAGATGCAGCAGCATACGCTCAGATGAATTCACAGAATCCTTCTGATTCACGTTTCTTGACAGAGGCACAGCTTCCTTCTGTACTCGCTAGCGCAGTAGCTAACCTCAAGGAGGGCGAGGTATTCGGTCCATATCGTGAGGGTGATTCATACAAGATTAGCCGCCTCGTATCAGTGGCTCAGCGTCCTGATTCAGTTAAGGCAGCACATATTCTCCTTCGTAACAATGCAGCTAAGGCTGATAGCTTGTTCGCCGCAGCTAAGAAGGGTGCTAACTTCGCAGCTATGGCTCGTACATTCTCTGAGGATCCAGGTTCAGCAGTAAATGGTGGTGACCTCGATTGGTTTACTGATGGAATGATGGTTCCTGAGTTTAATGAGGCTTGCTTTACAGGTGCTAAGGGCGACATTGTTAAGGTTGAGTCACAGTTCGGTATCCATATCATCAAGATTCAGGATAAGGGTGTAGCAGTTAAGAAGTACAACTTCGCTACAATCGACAAGGGTATCGAGTATAGCTCTAAGACACATCAGATGGTATACTCTGAGGCTCAGACATTCGCTACACAGCATACAACACGTGCTGCATTTGAGACAGCTATCGATACACTTAACTTGGTTAAGCGTTATGGCAACAATATTCGTCAGAACTCATACAGCGTAAATAACCTCCGCAGCGCTCGTGACCTCGTTAAGTGGGCATTCAAGGCTGAGGTAGGTGAGGTATCTGAGCTCTTCGAGATTAACGACCAGTTTGTTATCGCTCTCCTTGTTAAGGAGCAGGAGAAGGGTTACGCTTCAGTAGAAGATGTTGAGGCTGTAATTACTAACGATATCAAGAAGGACAAGAAGGCAACTCTCGTAGCTGAGGCTGTAAAGGGTATGACTCTTGCTCAGATTGCTGAGAAGTATAACACAAAGGTAGATTCAGCTTCTCATGTTAACTACGCTATCAACTCTGTTTCGGGTGCAGGTCTTGAGCCAGCTCTTGTTGGTCAGATTATGACAGCTGCAGAGAACGCACAGTCGGGTGTAGTTCGCGGTCAGAATGGTGCATATGTATTCTCAGTTAAGCAGTTTGAGGCTAACCCATCTGCAGCAGAGTACAGCAATGCACAGCAGGTTAACTCGTTCTCAAATTATGCATACCAAGTTCTCTTGGATGTTGAGACAGAGGATAACAGAATCAAGTTCTATTAATCAGATAGTAAACTTTATCTAAATACGAGAGGTCACCTTATAAAGGGTGGCCTCTTTTTTCTATAATACTTTGCTATATGTCAAACGTATCTTCATCGCCAGTAGAGGAGTTGTTGTCGTTATATAAGAGTGACGAGAGGGTAAAGCAAGTGAGTAAGTTTCTCGCAAATGCTGATGACCCCTTGTTGTATCTTCGAGGGTTGTCTTATTCTGCGAGAGCATTAGTCATTGCTACCTTATGTAAGAGGGGTGTAGTTGTCTGCTCTGAGCGTGACGATGCGCCATATTTATATCATGACCTAGTAAAGCTTTTAGGAGAAGATAAGGTATACTTCTTGCCATCATCATTTAAGCATAGACCATCAGCCGATGGGTATGATGCCCAGAATATTCAATTACGTACCGAGGCCATCTCTCAGCTCTTTGGTGGGCAGGATGTACTTGTCGTGACCTATCCTCAAGCAGTATCAGAGAAGGTCATTACGACTACCGATCTTGAGGAGAATACATTAAAGCTACGTTGTGGAGAGCGAATCTCTATTCAGTTTCTCACTGATGTGCTCATAGAGTATGGCTTTGAGAGGGCTGATTTTGTATATGAGCCTGGGCAGTATAGTATTAGAGGTAGTATAGTTGATATATTCTCGTTTGCATCCGATGTACCTTACCGTGTAGATTTCTTTGGCGACGAGGTAGACTCTATACGTACATTTGAGCTAGATAGTCAGCTTTCTGTTAATAGGCTCGACGAGGTACTGATAGTGCCAGATTTAAGTATGGGCAGTACTTCGGATAGGAATAGAGTATCTCTTATTGAGGCGTTACCAAAAGATATGCCATTATGGGTTGAACAGCCTGATTTGACTATAGATATTATCTCTCAAGTATTTGAGCAGGCTCAAAATGCTGTACGAGAAGTTGAGACTCTTCCAAGTGAGGATACGAAGAGGATAAGTATTAATGATTTCGTCTCTCCTGATGATTGGGCATATTCGCTGAGTCAGCGTAAGCGCCTCATTATGGTACCACCTACTTATGCTATTCCAGATGGTAGTTCTGCAGTCTCATTTACTATACTCACACAACCTACATTTAAGAAAAACTTCGACTTACTAGAAGATGATATATATTACCGTACGGCGGACGAGTATAAAGTATATATATTATCAGATAATAGCAGACAGTTGGATCGCTTAAGTGCTATTCTGAAAGAGCGTAAACGTAAGTTGAAATATCACGAGGTAAAGACCACCCTACATTCAGGCTTTGTTGATACCTCGGCAAGGCTGTGTGTATATACAGACCATCAGATATTTGAGCGTTATCATAAATATGCGCTACGTAATGAGAAGATGCGCGCCTCTCAGCAGAGCATTACACTTAAGGAGCTGTCACAATTGAAGGTGGGCGACTATGTGGTGCATATTGACCATGGAATATGTGTGTTCAATGGTTTGACATCGCAAGAGGTTAATGGTAGAGTTACAGAGTCGGTATTATTGTCATTTGCTGGTAGTGATAGGCTCTTTGTTAATGTACAATCTCTACATAAGATATCGAAGTATAGAGGTAAAGAGGGCGTGGAGCCTAAGATAAGGGCATTAGGTTCTGCGTATTGGGATAATCTTAAAGAGAAGACCAAGAGACATGTTAAAGATATAGCCTCGAACCTCATTAAGCTATATGCTAGGCGTAAAGACGAGGCTGGCTTTGCCTTCTCACCAGATACCTTCTTGCAACAGGAGTTAGAGGCATCATTCTTCTATGAGGATACTCCAGACCAATATAAGGCTACTCAAGCCATTAAGAGAGATATGGAGAAGAGTTCGCCTATGGACAGATTAGTCTGTGGCGATGTAGGCTTTGGCAAGACAGAGCTTGCAATACGTGCAGCATTTAAGGCTGTATCAGACAATAAGCAAGTTGCTGTGCTTGTACCTACTACGGTATTGGCATTCCAGCATTATAATACCTTTAAGCAGAGGTTGAAAGATTTTCCTTGCAAGATAGAGTACGTATCTAGGCTTAGGAAGACATCAGAGACTAGGGCCGTATTAAAGGGGGTAAAAGAGGGAACGGTAGATATTGTTATCGGCACACATAGGCTTATAGGAAAAGATGTAGAGTTTAAAGACTTAGGTCTGCTCATTATTGATGAGGAGCAGCGATTTGGTGTAGCCGTAAAAGAGAAGTTGAAAGAGCTAAAGGTTAATGTTGATACCTTGACACTCACAGCTACCCCTATACCACGTACGCTACAATTCTCACTTATGGGAGCTAGGGATTTGAGTGTGCTACAGACTCCACCATCTAATAGGCAACCTATACAGACAGAGGTAAGAGTATTCAGTGAAGAGGCCATGTGTGAAGCCATCAAGTTTGAGGTAGACAGAGGCGGTCAGGTCTTCATTATAAATAACAGAATAAACCACCTCCTAGAGCTACAGAGAGTATTAGCTAAGCTAATGCCCGATTTGAGGACCGTGGTAGGACATGGACAGATGGACGGCATGCAACTTGAGTCGATAATGCTAGACTTTATAGACGGAGAGTATGATGTATTGTTGGCGACAACCATTATTGAGTCGGGATTGGACATTCCGAATGCCAATACCATTATAATCAATAATGCCCATATGTTTGGTTTGAGTGAGCTCCATCAGTTGAGAGGAAGAGTAGGTCGTAGTAATAAGAAAGCATACTGTTACCTTTTTGCTCCGCCATTGGCACAGTTGACCCAAGAAGGCAGAAGGCGACTAAAGATAATAGGAGAGTTTTCCGATTTGGGTAGTGGCTTTAATATTGCCATGCAAGATTTAGATATACGAGGAACCGGTAACGTATTGGGAGCAGAGCAGAGTGGCTTTATCTCAGATATCGGATATGAGACCTATCAGAAGATATTACAAGAGGCATTGATAGAGCTTAAGCAAAACGATTACAAAGAGCTCTTTAAGGAAGAGACAGGCAATGGCGATGAAGAGGAGAAGATAGATGTAGGAGAGTTGATGTTTGTTTCGGATACGCAAGTAGATACTGATGAGGAGGCTATATTCCCACAACAGTATATAGAGAGCATATCAGAGAGGATGTCATTGTACAAAGAGGCAGATAGCTTGCAGAGTACAGAGGCCATTGATGAGTTTAAGTCGCGCCTTGTAGATAGATTCGGTCCATTGCCGGAGCAAGCAGAGGCATTGTTGCAGATAGTTGATACGCGTATTATGGCGCAGAAATTAGGTATTGAGAAGTTGATATTAAAGAAAGAGAAGTTGATATTGCACTTTGTCTCAGACCCTAACTCAGCATTCTATCAGTCGCCCATATTCGCATGCATACTAAACTGGATGCAGCAGAATGGAAGAAAGGTATCATTGAAAGAGGAGAAAGGCAGGTTGTCTATGATCTTTAAGGAGCCAATGAATATCGATAAGATGGTAGTTAATGTGAGGGATATATATATGACTGCAATGAGTGGAAATGTGTTGAATTAGACAAATAAGAATATAGTATATATGTGAGGGTACGCTTAGGCGTGCCCTTTTTTTATTGATGTAAGAAAGGTTCATGAGTGTCTAAGAATAGAGGTAGAAATTATATAGGGAGCATACGGTCAGCACTCGGCTTGCTCGTAATTTTTTATGTTTGTTATATGATGCTAATAAGAGTGAGACTAATATTTTTAGTTGAAAAACTATGAAAAATAGTTGCACATGAAAATTAAATAGTTACCTTTGCATCATAAGGATAAAGCAGAATAGAAATGAAGAAGTTAACAAAGAGAGAAAATGAGCTAATGGAGCTCTTTTGGTCGGAAGGTGCGATGTTTGTCAAGGACCTACTTGATAAATATGACGAACCTAAGCCCCATGTTAATACGTTATCTACGATGGTAAGGACCTTAGAGGCCAATGGGTATTTAGCACATAAAGCCTATGGCAATACCTATCAGTACTATCCGATAGTAACAAAAGACGAGTATGGCAAGAACTCCATAGGAGCTATGGTAGCGAACTTCTTTAATGGTTCGTATATGGATGCCATCTCAGCCTTTGTGAAAGAGGAGAAGATATCTATTGATGAGTTAGAGGCATTGATAGAGCAAGTAAAGAGAGAAAAATAGAAACACATAGCATGTCAAAAGACTAACGATTATGATAACTGATGTATTAACATACGAACTTAAGGTAGCTATATTGATAGCGAGCTTTTATATGTTCTATAGGCTTCTATTGAGTAAGGAGACCTTTCATAAGGTGAATAGATGTATATTGCTATTTACCGCCATTGCTTCGTTTGTTTTGCCATTTTGCGTTATTACCATCACGGAGTTGTCTACTGTTAAGATAGAGGTGGGACAAGTCCTATTAGGGCAAGGCAACGTGGTAGAGGTAGAAGAAGAGAGTATATGGTGGCAAGTACTACTATTGGGACTATTGATAGCAGGAGCTTTAGTTGTAGGTATAAGGACCATATGGTCTATTGTTATGGTAAGGAATATAATAAAGAGAGGCGAGAGACGTATATTAGAAGATGGTACAGAGGTAATAGTCTCTAAAGAGGTAAAAGGCGGACCATTTAGTTGGATGGGCTATATAGTACTTTCTGAGGCAGATATACAAGAGTCCTATAAGTCTATTTTATTACATGAGCGAGGACATATAGAGTATGGGCACTCATGGGATATAATAGTTACCGATATATTGACCTCCTTACAGTGGTTCAATCCAGCAATATGGATGTTGCGGTCGGATTTGCGAGCCCTCCATGAGTATCAAGCAGACGACTATGCCCTAAGGTGCGGCATAGATGCTAAAGAGTATCAATTGTTACTAATTAAAAAGGCCATCAGCATGAGCGGCTACTCGGTTGCTAATGGCTTCAATCACAGTATACTTAAAAATAGAATCACTATGATGCTTACACAAAAGTCATCGGTACGCGGTCTTATGAAGGCCTTGTACCTAATCCCTGCTGTCGGGATCAGTTTGACAGCATTCGCTGAGACAAAGGTAGTGTACGAGTCGGTCGACAAAGATGTTACCAACAACATGGTAAGAGCAGAGCAGACAGACTCCCTCTCTGAGGTTCATGTTATTGGCGTAAGTAAGGAAGCTGCTAAGAATTTAGAGAAGACAAAGGTGGAGGTAGCGTCTACATCAGATTTTGAAGAATTTGACGAAGACCAAGTATTCATGATGGTAGACCAGATGCCACAGTATCCTGGTGGAGATATGGAGCTTAGGATATTTTTGGCACAGAACACGAAATATCCTAAGGAGGCAATAGAGAAAGGTATTCAAGGAAGAGTATTTGTGAGCTTTATAGTAAACAAAGAGGGCTACGTAAAGAATGTCAGATTAGCAAGAGGTATCGACCCAAGTTTGGATAATGAGGCATTGCGTGTTATTAGGTCATTGCCAAGATGGGAGCCAGGTAGGCAGAGAGGAGAGGCTGTAGCTGTATCTTATACAGTGCCTATAAACTTTGCATTACCAAAAGAGGAGAAACAAGAGAGTACTGCAGAGAAATCTCAAGAGTGGCATCAGGCTCAGAAGGTAGAGAATAAATAAAGAGCCATAGATAAAAAAGAGCAAATAAACGTAAAGTTGTGTATAACAAAGTATAGAGAGTAGACGTATAGTAGGGAAGAAGGTTATTAAGTAACGAAATTAAAACAGAATTGATATGGCAAAATTCATTTGTACAGTATGCGGCTATGTTCACGAAGGTGATGCTGCACCAGAGAAGTGTCCACAGTGTAATGTTCCAGCAAGCAAGTTCAAGGTTATGGATGAGGCTGCTGCGCTCAACTTTGTGACAGAGCATGAGATAGGTGTAGCTAAGGGCTGTGATGCTGAGATGATAAAGGACTTGAATGCACACTTTACAGGTGAGTGTACAGAGGTTGGTATGTACTTAGCGATGAGCCGTCAGGCAGATCGCGAGGGTTATCCAGAGATAGCTGAGGCCTTCAAGAGATATGCACTTGAGGAGGCAGAGCATGCATCTAAGTTTGCAGAGTTGCTTGGTGATGTTGTTTGGGATACCAAGACAAACCTTGAGAAGCGTATGAATGCAGAGGCAGGTGCTTGTGAGGATAAGATGCGTATTGCAAAGAATGCTAAGGCACAGAACCTCGATGCTATTCATGATACAGTACATGAGATGGCTAAGGACGAGGCACGTCATGGTAGAGGCTTCTACGGCTTGTATCAGCGTTACTTCGGCAAGTAATTGTATAGACGTTTCATAATTGATAATTTAGTGAAGGCTCAGTTCTCCTTGTGGGAGCTGGGTCTTTTCTTTTTATAGGTCAGTTAAATGTTACTTTGGTGTTAAGAAATTGGGTGTAGTGTATTACTATTACGAGTAAAAGGTTAATTTTGCAGTGATGATAACTTACTACGTAAATAATAGAGGATTTGAGGTTTCGGACCATTGGGTAGAGGGTTGTTGGACCTGTGTTGTTGAGCCCAATGAAGATGAGACAGGCTTTCTAGTTAATGGACTAGATATACCAGAGTCGTTCCTATCCGATATTGACGATAAGGAAGAGAGACCTCGTAGAGAAGAGGAGGATGGATGGCAGCTTATTGTTATCCGTGTTCCGTTCCGTTGTAATGAGTCGCATATTGACTATAATACAGTCCCGTTGGGTATTATCATCAAAGACAATGTATTTGTCACGGTATGCAACAGCAAAGTGGAGATGGTAGACGACTTTGTGGTGTATAGCATACGCAAGCAGTTGGATGTTACTAATCCTTATGAGTTGGTCATGAGGCTTATGTTGTCATCCTCTGTATGGTTCTTGAAATATTTGAAGCATATCAATATTCGCATTATGAACATAGAAGGCCGTCTTCAAGAGAATGTGCGTAATGAGGAGATATTGGAGCTACAGAGATTGGAGAACTCTTTGGTTTATTTTGTCACCTCGTTAAAGGGCAATGATATACTCTTTTATCGTATGGCACATACTAAAGCTATAAGTGCTGTATGTGACGAAGAGTTGATAGAGGATGTAGAGATTGAGTTGAAGCAGGCCGAGGAGACTACTAGTATATATAGGAACATTATCCATTCGATGTCGAATTCCTATTCTAGTGTGATCTCGAATAATATAAACCAGACAATGAAGACGTTGACAAGCATCTCCATTATTATGATGTTACCGACGCTTATCGCCTCGTTGTATGGTATGAATGTCCCTAACTATTTTGAGAGTGAGCCCTTCGCATTCTTTTATATATTAGGAGGTGCTACCTTCTTGGGGTTATTGATGTATCTCTTCTTCAAGAGACGTAATTTGTTCTAAGACCATGCGCGCGCAGGTCTTAATAGAGAATAACAGTTCGTGTTTGGCCTTAAAGTCAGAACACGGACTGTCTGTTTTTGTGCATGTCGATGGAGAGAAGTGGCTATTGGATGCCGGACAGACCGATAAGATACTATATAATGCAAATCAGGCAGGTATAGATTTTGAGCAGCTCAATGGTATAATAGTAAGTCATGGTCATTACGACCATGCAGGTGGTGTATCGCATATAGTAAAGAGTGTAGATAGAGCACCTGTGGTATACGCCCATCAGCTATCAGCTATTGCCAAATATAGTGTTGCTACGGGTGGAGGCATGAAGAAACCCAATGGATGGCTCGCTGTGGGTGATGTTGATGTGGCATGGCTTGGCAGTGGGGTAGTGCAGTTGAGCGACAAGGTAAAGGTATTTACATTGCCACAAGATGCCCCAAAGAATGAGAGACTGATGCAACAGAGGTGTGGCGTCTATGAGCCCGACCCCTTTAGAGACGAGATATTTACCTTGATAACAGATAGCGAAGGTCGCACATTATTATACGCAGGGTGTACGCACCATACATTAGAGCTATTGTTGCCCTATTTGTTTGAAGAATTAGGTATTGAGAAGATAGATGCTTTTATAGGCGGTTTGCATCTTATGGGGCGCAGTGAAGAGCAGATAAGAGAGAGTCTTGAGGTATCAAAGAGATATAATGTCGGGCGATGGTATGTTAACCATTGCACTGGAGACGAAGCTGTGAAGATATGGCAAGCCGAGTATGGTGACCGCTGCATGCAAGCCTGGACAGGCGACGTGATAGAGCTTTAGTCGTCCCCCTCCTCCAAGAACTGACGTAGGCAAGCTAGGTAGGTATCTGTCCACCCTTCAGAGATATCCTCATAAGCCTCATCAGGGATATTGGTATGGTTGACGAATATGGCCGACTTATTCTTTCCTCTAGGAAGGATCTTAATGCTTACTATCGACTCCTCATCCTGATCACCGAAATACCACTCCTGCTCCACTAGCTCGTTAGGTACTAGATTCACTATACGACCGCAGATATCGCCCTCCCACATCTCGAATTCAGATCCAATGACAGGTTCCATTACAGCCTTATAACCAGTCCATAGCTCTATAGCAAAGCTATTAGTCAAAGCTGCATATACATCCTCAGGGATAGCGTCTACTACCAATTTAGTCTCGAAATTCTTCATATCTGCGAATTGTGTTTTGCACAAAGATACATAAAAAGGGAGAGAAAAGTAATTCAACTCGTCATCATTTGTAACCATAACTATATATTTACACCACTTATGGTTGGTAATACAAATTATTTGCAACCATAAGTGTGTTGTTTGGGGCACTTTGGGTTGCAAATAACAAATATTCATAAAGCGAGTTGGCAATATAGATGCTCCTTATGGGCGATATAAAAAGCCCGAGAGTATCATACTTTCGGGCTTTTATTATAGCGTTTATGCGTATGTATTTTACCTTTTGCTCTGTGCATTGAAGAAATCTACCATCTTTTGGTAGTATGGCTGTGAGAAGCATACAGGGTGACCATGTCCGCCGCCAGGAACGCTGATGAATTGTGCCTTTGCTCCAGCATAGTCATACTCTGTCTTGAGGTGAATAGCTAGACACTGAGGTACTATAGGGTCGGCATCACCATGAATAATAAGTATAGGAGCGTCGTCCTTATCTACGAGGGTAACAGGAGAGAGTACCTTCACCCAGTCGGTCTCTACACGAGGGTCTCTACCACCTAGAATTACTGCCTCAGGCGACTTCTCGTCCTTAGGGCGTACGCACTCATCCATGTGGAGCATATCTACAGGGCCCGACCAATCTACTACCGCGTCTACAGAGCTACTCTCAGCAAGACAGTTGCCTAGGTTGCCCTCTATATCTATCTCTACGTCGCCCGACTTTACTAGGCGTTGTCCGTTTGTTACACCGCAGTATGCAGCGAGGTGACCACCAGAAGAGAAGCCCGTAATGCCTACGAAAGAGGTATCGAACTTATACTCCTTAGCGTGTGCACGTACGAAGCGTATAGCAGCCTTTACATCGTTTATTTGGGCAGGCCATTTAGCCTCTGGACTACCGCGGTGGTTGATAGAAACCACAGCATAGCCGGCGTCGAGCATTGGAGCTGCAAAAGAGGTCATAGGAGTTATCTTTGCATTGTTAGCAAACCATGCGCTACCATATATAGCTACTATTACTTTGTATGACTCTTGTTCCCCTTTAGGGAGGTATATATCCATTTTGTGTCCCTCTAGACCATCGCCTACATAGTCTACATCTCTCCATACTTGTGATGGGTCTATTTTCTCGTCAGAAACAGGAGTATATTCCTGAGCGTGAGCCATAGCTGTGAGGGTCAGAGCCATAGCGATTAATGATAGTTTTTTCATGTTGTGTAAGTTTTCAATTTCTATGCACAAAATAAGTGTTTATTTGGGAGATATCAAATAAGAATGGACAATTGAAAAGGGATAATGTGCAATTAACAACCAACGTTGTAGAGCCTTTTCATGAAAAGGCTCCGTGCCGCAAGAAAACACAACAGAAGACAAAAAAAACGACCAAGTGGAGGCTCATCCCTTGGTCGTTTGCGATAAATATAATTGGATAATCGGGTGGTTTATCACACCTTCATTACATTACATACAACTCCATTAAGTTCTTTCTCTTGTAGTAGATAAGTATACCATCTACAGTTGTTTTGCCAGTCTCCTTAGGCATCTCCTTATTGAAGTGGTTGTATACCAATACCTGTTGGCCACCAGCCGAGAGCATACTTGTTGTAGCGTCATAATGGCCCATTAGGCGAGTATAGCAATATACCTTATCCATGCTTACATCAGACATAGCGATGCGTACAGGCTTGATATTTACGCTAGAGTTGGCCTTTTTCAAGGTATTAGCCTTTACTTGTACCATTTCAGGAGCGTAGTCGAAAGTAATCTTCTTTGCAGTAAGACCACTCTCTAGCAAGTCGCCAAACTCAAATGTTTGGTCTATCTTACCATAGATTACAGCGCCACGTTGTCCATCAGAAACGAAAAGCTTCATTCCCTTCTGAGCCAATACAGCGAGGCGGCAGGTGAAAGTTACCTCAGTCTCGTCGGCCAAAACGGCATACTCAGCAATAGAAGAGACCTTAACGGCTCCGACAAACTGAACTAATAATGCTAGTGTACTAAGTACAAGTATTATCTTCTTCTTCATGTAAAAATAGTATGTTAATCACTTTTCGATTGCAAATATATTAGGGCTACAGCGAGTTAGGCAAGGTCTTTTGGATTATTTATGTCTATGTAAGAGGTATTAACTAAAATGAGGGGTTGCGCAGTGTTAGGGGAGTTAAAAAGTGTGATATAGCTTGGCCTATGTGCCTTTGTGGCATATGGATTTTGCGGATTTTGGTAGTGGGTAGATTCGTTGTTGAAGTTGGACATAGTTGGACATAGTCAGACATAGTCGGACATTTTCGGACAGGGGGGTGAAGAGGGCGTTATTTTTGTATTGAGATTATGGAGCGTTATAGTGCTTTATTGGACTTTATCGCACCAAATCGTATCGAAACGTATCTTATCGTGTCAGTGGCGAATTTGGTTGTAATATATTTGTGCTGACAAAAGATATATGAATTTAAAGAATTGACGACATATGAAAGTTGAAATTAGACATAAATATAAGACCTATGCAAGAAGAGAGGCTAGGGAGCAGAGCACTGCGCGTGTTGATGGGCGTAGTGTGTTTATCAAGCGTTATCCTGGTAATAGGTATCATGTTATTATGGTATATGTGACGGAGAAGCAGAGGACGTTGAGGGATATTTTTGCAGAGGCTAATAGGTTGGCCAAATCAGATATGACGAAGTGGAATAGAGTTAGGCATTGGTCGAGGGAGGCGCGGAGGAGAGGTATTCTAGGTTGCTATAGGGCTGCAGTGTCATTTTATTATAGAGAATTGAGGAGGGAGAGAGGAGAGGGGATGGTTAATAATGAACAGGTGAAAATAAATAATAAGCTGTGCTATTGGGTTATTGACGGAGGAGAGAGGGCAATTGATAATGACCAATGGATAGATAACTATAGACCATGGGTAATAGGTAATTGTTGGGGTGAGAGGGTTTGGAGATTAGCTGGTTAGTGTTTTGGGTATAGAGAGGGTCGGTTGATGGTATAGCGTTTGTATGGTGTGGATAGCTGTTGGTCGTAAATTTTTTATATTGTGATGTATTTTGGCTTGTCGATTAGCCAAAATGAGAATAAGTTGCATTTTGGCTTGTCGATTAGCCAATATTGACTTATTTTTGCGCAAAACTAAATTGAGATATCTATGGTACGTAGAGATGTTTTGGTGGAGATATTGCATGGCAATCGTGAAATGATAGCCAACATGAATGTCGTGAAACGTAATTTTACCTTTCATGACGAATTTCGATACGTATTTGTAGGTGTACGTCGCGCTGGAAAGTCGTTCTTGATGTTTCAACGTATGCAAGAGCTTCTTGCACAGGGAAAGACGTGGAATGATATGCTGTATCTCAATTTTGAGGAGGACCGTCTGTATGGTTTCGATGTCTATGACTTCAATACTATTCTCGAAGTTCATCAAGAGATGGGAGGAAATAAGCCTATATTATTTCTTGATGAGATACAGAATATAGAAGGGTGGGATAAGTTTGCACGTCGTCTAGCCGATCAGAAGTATATGGTATATATTACAGGCTCAAATGCTAAGATGCTTAGCTCTGACGTTGCAACTACTCTTGGTGGACGATATATCATTCAGAATGTCTTTCCTTACTCACTATCAGAGTATCTAGAAGCAAATGGCATAGATAGTGATAATCTCTACTTCGATGACACAATTCGCCAGACGTATATTAGTGATTATATTAAGCATGGAGGATTCCCAGAGTGTGCTACATTTTCTGGGAAGAAGGAGTATCTGCTCTCATTGTATCAGAAAATCTTTTTAGGAGATATTGCAGTCAGAAATAAGGTTGAGAATTCAAATGCCTTAAGAATGATGTTTATGAAGATGGCAGAAAGTGTAATGCAACCTATAGCGCTTAGTCGTTTGACGAATATCATCTCTACAATAGGTGTTAAGGTCTCTAAGAATACCATTATCAATTATGCGGGGTATGCTAAAGATGCGTTTCTTATTTTGCCAATGGTTAATTTCGCTGATGCGTATACAGAACGAGAAACCAACCGAAAGTATTACTTTATAGATAATGGCATTATTGATTTGCTGACGATGGATTGTTTAACATCGCAGTTGGAAAACATTGTGGCTATTACCTTGTTGCGTCGATATGGATTAGAAGATAGTGTGTTCTTTTATAATTATAATGTTGAAGTCGATTTTGTAATCCCTGAGATGGAGACGGCAATACAAGTTTGCTATACGTTAGGTGACGAGGGAGGTGAGACATATAGAAGAGAAACGACAGCATTAGAAAAGCTAGCAAAAAGATTTCAATATAAGAAACTGATAATAATAACCTCCAACGAAGAGGATACTATAGAAGTTGGCGACGCAATAATTGAAGTTGTGCCAATATGGAAGTGGTTGCTGTCATAGTCTTCTTTCGCAAACGTTTGCAAAAATGAAGAGTTGAGAATTTTTTCTTTCGCAAACGTTTGAAATGGTATTATCTCACTCATTTTGAGGCGTGGCACGGTGATGTTAATTATCGTTAACTAACTTTGCGTTTGTGATAATACTAATAGACGTATGAAAAGAGACTTATCTTTCAGGCAATTAACAGATCTGAGCTTCGGATTCTTCGGTGTTCAGATTGCTTATGCACTACAGAGTGCTAATGTGAGTAGAATATTTGCAACGCTTGGTGCCGACCCACACGACTTGTCGTACTTTTGGATATTACCACCTCTAATGGGTATGATAGTACAACCTATAGTAGGTGCGTGCTCCGATAGAACATGGACAAGGTTTGGTCGTCGTATCCCATATCTATTTATAGGTTCCATCTGTTCCATAATCGTTATGGCAATGTTGCCTAACGCTGGCGCATTCGGTCTTACCGTATCAGCGGCTATGACTTTTGGCCTTATATCTCTTATGTTTCTTGATACTAGCATCAATATGGCTATGCAGCCTTTCAAGATGATGGTAGGTGATATGGTAAACGAGAAGCAGAAGAGTTTGGCATACTCTATACAGTCGTTCCTCTGTAATGCTGGCTCTCTTGTAGGTTTTGTCTTCCCATTTGTATTTACCCTATTGGGTATTGCCAATACCGCCGATAAGGGTGTGGTGCCTGATTCGGTTGTCTACTCTTTCTATGCGGGTGCTGTCATCCTTATACTCTGTGTTATCTATACAGTAACACATGTCAAGGAGATGAATCCTGAGGAGTATGCTAAATTCCATGATATTGATACTACACCTAAGGCAGAGAAGAAGCAGAGCATCATACGCCTTATTATAGATGCACCAGCTGCATTCTGGACAGTGGGTTTGGTACAGTTCTTCTGTTGGGCAGCATTCATGTATATGTGGAGCTATCTTACTGGTGCCGTTGCTGAGAATGTATGGGGTACCACTGATACCACTACAGCAGAGTATCAAGAGGCTGGTAATTGGGTAGGTATTCTTTATGCTGTGCAAGCATTGGGCTCAGTTGTATGGGCTGTTGTGATACCTAGATTCAAGAGTTCGCATTGGGCATATTCAATTAGTCTCTTGTTGGGTGGTATAGGTTTCGCGTCTATATACTTGGTACACGATCAGTATTTGATGTTTATCCCACTATTGCTTGTTGGTTGTGGATGGGCTGCTATGTTGGCATTGCCATTTACTATTCTCACAAATGCATTGCAGAAGTCAAGCGCTATGGGTACATACCTTGGTCTGTTTAACTGTACTATATGCTTGCCTCAGATAGTAGCTGCTATAGTAGGCGGTGCACTTATGTCGCTCGTAGGTGGTAGTCAGCCTATGATGATGGTAATAGCAGGTGCCCTTATGGTAGTGGGTAGTATTGCTGTATGGAATATAAAGAGAGAGAAAAAAAATTAATCGAATATATAACAAACAACTAATTACGCACAATGAATTGTCTATTTGATCTAGATGGAGTTTTAGTAGATACTGCAAAATATCACTATATCGCGTGGCGTAACCTAGCTCAGCGTCTTGGTTTTGAGTTTACTGAGCAAGATAATGAGCGATTGAAGGGTGTGTCGCGTATGGCATCCTTAGAGATACTCCTCGAGGTGGGAGGTCTTACTGGTAAGTATTCTGATTCAGAGAAAGAGGCTATGGCAGCAGAGAAGAATGCTGAGTATGTACGCCTTATCACTCAGATGACACCAGACGAGATATTACCAGGTGCTAGAGAGTTCTTGACAGCCCTCAGGGCAGAGGGAATAGGTGTAGCATTGGGCTCGGCATCTAAGAATGCACAAACTATATTGGATAGATTGGAATTGACATCTTTATTTGATGCGATAATAGACGGTACAAAAGTCTCTAAAGCTAAGCCAGATCCAGAGGTATTTCTCAAAGGAGCAGAGGCATTGGGTGCTCAGCCATCAGAGTGCTGTGTCTTTGAGGATGCTGCGGCAGGCATAGAGGCAGCTCGTCGAGGAGGCATGCATTGCATAGGAATCGGCAACCCACAAGTATTATCACAAGCCGATTTCTGTGTTAATGCTTTGGCTGATATGACAGTTGAGAGACTTAGAGAACTTTTTAATAAATAAAGCACATTAAGGAGTAATAATATCATGAATCAATACATAAAAGCAGACCCTTGGAGTATCATTGAGGAGGGTTTTTCGGCAGAGAATCAGCGTTCGTCAGAGAGCCTCTTCTCTCTTGGTAATGGTAAGATGGGTCAGCGTGCCAACTTTGAGGAGCAGTATACAGGTAAGACTCTTCAGGGTTCGTACATAGCAGGTATTTATTATCCTGATAAGACTAGAGTAGGATGGTGGAAGAATGGCTACCCTGAGTATTTCGCTAAGGTGCTTAATTCTCCTAATTATATAGGTATAGATGTAGTGATTGACTCTCATATGCTCAACCTCTTCATATGTAATGTAAGAGCATTCCGTAGAGAGTTGAACATGAAAGAGGGCTATTTGCTCCGTACTTTCGAGGCTGAGTTGCCAGATGGTAAGATAGTACGTGTGGAGGCAAAGCGTCTTTTGTCTATCGTCGACACAGAGTGCGCAGCTATCAGCTATAGCATAGAGGCTGTAAACTTCAGCGGTACAATATCTCTCCTTCCTTATATCGATGGAGCTGTTGTGAACCAAGACTCCAATTATGACGAGGCTTTCTGGAATGTGCTTCGTATGGATGTACACTCAAATGAGGCTACACTCCTTGCGCAGACTAAGAAGCTAGACTTCCAGGTGGCATTCTCTATGCGTACTAAGGTCTCTTTGGATGGCAAGCTATGTGAGGATATCAGACCTGAACTCATGAAGAAAGAGGCATGGGTAGGTAACAGAATGAAGGTTCAGGTTGAGCAAGGTCAGACACTTACTATAGAGAAATATATAGGCGTTTGCTCGTCGCTTAACTACTCCGCAGAGACTCTCTGTGCCGAGTCGCTCAAGCAGGCAAAGAAGGCCGAGGAGAAGGGTATCGAGAAGATGCTAACAGAGCAGGCTTCTGCATGGGCTGCTAAGTGGAAGCAGAGCGATATTCAGATAGAGGGCGACGTGGCTGCTCAGCAGGCTATACGTTTCAATATCTTCCAACTTAACCAGACATATACTGGAGAGGATGCACGTCTCAATGTGGGTCCTAAGGGCTTTACAGGCGAGAAGTACGGAGGAACAACATATTGGGATACCGAGGCTTACTGTATTCCATTCTTCCTCATGACAGCGCCAAAGGATGTGACAAGACAACTTCTTATCTACAGATATAAGCACTTAGAGAGAGCTATCGAGAATGCAGGTAAGCTTGGCTTCACAGATGGCGCAGCACTCTATCCTATGGTAACAATCAATGGCGAGGAGTGTCATAATGAGTGGGAGATTACCTTTGAGGAGATCCATAGAAATGGTGCGATAGCATTTGCTATTCACAACTACATTCGTCATACATTAGATTATAACTATCTCGACCAGTATGGTCTTGAGGTTCTTATCGGTATTGCTCGTTTCTGGGCTCAGCGTATCACATTCAGTACAGAGAAGAAGAAGTATGTAATGCTTGGTGTGACAGGTCCTAATGAGTATGAGAATAATGTGAATAACAACTGGTATACTTCTCGACTCGCATGTTGGTGTATGTCTTATGCTAATGAGTGTATTGGCATAGTTAAGACTAATACTCCAGCAGCATGGAGCAGAATAAAGGCTAAGGTGAACTTTGATGAGGAGCACGAGCCTACTAAGTGGCGTACTATTGTGGAGAATATGTACTATCCATATAACGAGGAGTTGGGTATCTTCTTGCAGCAAGATGGTTATATGGATAAGGAGCAGACTCTTGTGGCAGACCTCCCTCATTCGCAAAGACCTATTAACCAGCATTGGTCGTGGGACCGTATTTTGCGTTCTTGCTTTATCAAGCAGGCTGATACTCTTCAGGGTATATACCTCTTCGAAAATGAGTTTGACACAGATACTATAGCTCGTCACTTTGACTTTTACGAGCCTCGTACTGTACATGAGTCGAGCCTCTCGCCTTGCGTTCACTCTATCCTCGCATCGCGTCTTGGTAGAAAGGATAAGGCATATGAGATGTACCTAAGAACATCACGTCTTGACCTCGATGACTATAATAACGAGGTGGGCGAGGGCTGTCATATCACATCTATGGCAGGTACATGGATGTCTATCGTAGAGGGCTTCGGTGGTAAGCGTGTATATGAGGGACGTCTCTACCTTAACCCTATCATCCCAGAGCAGTGGCAGAGCTATACATTCCGTATTACATTCCGCGGTCATGATATCGTTGTTACCACTACTCAGACACATACTACAATTACTCAGTATGGTAATGGCGAGCTCCAGCTATCTATCTATGGCAAGGAGGTAATCATTAATTCTGGTGAGGAACTTAAAGTGGACAATATATCAAATAGATAACCTATATGAAACTACGTATTACTATCATCGCGGCTCTTATGGCTATGCTTGGCTCAACAGCTATTGCACAGTCAATCCGCATACAACACGTTGAACCTCAAAATTGGTGGGTGGGTTTTAAAAATCCTACCCTCCAATTGATGATTCACGCAAAGGATATCGCTAAGACAAGTGTGACTGTAGATTACCCTGGAGTCACATTGGAGCAGACAATAGCTGTACAGAACCCTAATTACCTTTTCCTAGACCTTAATATTGCTTCTAATACCGCTGCTGGTACAGTGCCTATTAAGTTCATGCTTAAGAATAAGGTGGTAGCTACTCTTCAATATGAGCTCAAGGCTCGTGCGGAGGGTTCAGCAGAGCGCATAGGCTTTAGTAGCCAAGATGCTATGATGCTTGTTATGCCTGATCGTTTTGTTAATGCTGACCCATCGAACGATGATGTGCCATCAATGTTGGAGAAGTCGGATAGAAACGCACCTTATGGTCGTCATGGAGGTGATTTGGCAGGTATAGCACAACACCTAGATTATTTTACCGATTTGGGTATGACAGCTCTATGGCTAAACCCTATACAGGAGAATAATATGCCACAGTCGTCTTACCATGGCTATGCTATTACTGACTATAGTAATGTCGATGCACGCTTCGGTACAAATGCCGATTTTAAGGCGTTAGTGGA
This sequence comes from Bacteroidia bacterium, assembly GCA_030526155.1. Taxonomy (GTDB): domain Bacteria; phylum Bacteroidota; class Bacteroidia; order Bacteroidales; family Marinilabiliaceae; genus W3P20-009. The sequence goes on along the minus strand of JAUNDI010000003.1, from coordinate 57,862 downwards.
AAAGTGTCATGAAAAGGGTCTTAAGGTAATTATGGATATGGTATTCAACCATTGTGGCTCTAACCACTGGTGGATGCACGACCTACCTTGTGCCTCTTGGCTAAATCAGTCGCAAGAGAATCATGATATCTCAAACTTCCGTCTTTCAACTCAAGGTGACCCTCATGTGGCACAGGTGGATTTAGATAGAGCAACACGCGCTTGGTTCGATCACTCGATGCCTGATATGAATCTTACTAATCCGCTTGTATGTAACTACTTTATCCAAAACTCTATGTGGTGGGTAGAGGAGTTTGGTCTCGATGGTATACGCCAAGATACATACCCTTATCCTGATAAGCATGCCATGACTATGTGGAATGTACGCATAAATGACGAGTACCCTAATTTCAATATGGTAGGTGAGACATGGATATCATCAACAGCTAAGGTATCTTATTGGCAGAAGGATGCGCATAATGCTGACGGCTATAACTCAGAGTTGAAGACTATTATGGACTTCCCTCTAAGAGATGCTATTTGTGCGGCATTTAATGAGAATGTAGGATGGGATACTGGTCTTCAGAGACTTTATGATGTCCTTGCAGACGATTACCACTATGCAAATACCAATAATCTCTTAGTATTTGCAGAGAATCATGATTGTGGTCGATTCCTTCATACTATGCAGGGTGATGTGCGTAAGCAGAAGATGGCTACTGCTTTCCTTGCTGCAGTACGTGGTATACCTCAATTGTATATCGGCTCTGAGGTCCTTATGGATGGTGATGGTGCACAACACTCTGAGATTCGTAAAGATTTTCCTGGCGGTTGGGCAGGTGATGAACTGAACTTCTTTACTGCACGCCCAGAGAGAGAGGATGATATGTACCAGTATACAGCTAAGGTGTTTAACTTTAGAAAGACATGTGAGGCAATACATAATGGTACATTGCTACATTACTTGCCACAAAATAACCTCTATGTTCTCTTCCGTCAGACAGAGAAGGAGAATGTAATGCTTATTCTAAATGCGACAGAAGAGGCTAGAGTATTTGATGCTAAACATTATGCCGAGGGTCTTAGAGGAATGACTAAGGGCCAAGATATAATATCAGACCAAAATATTAATGTGGAATCGCTATCGATTCCCGCTATGTCTGCTATGCTAATTAAACTGATTGAATAATTAAGCATATTTGTGTATTTGACTAATGTGCCCTGCGTCGTGAATGATTGCAGGGCATGTTTTTTGTCTTGATATGTGGATAAAAAAATACAGCCTAGTTGATACTAGGCTGTATGATTCATAAAATAAGTTGGTTATTTGTTCTTAAGCAAATCGCGAATCTCTGCCAAGAGCTTCTCTTCGTTGCTAGGTTCTGGTGCAGGAGGTGGAGCTTGTACCGCCTCTTCCTTCTTCTTCTCAGTAAGCTTTGTGATTACGCGAACCATGATGAAGATAGAGAAAGCAATAATCAAGAAGTCAAATGCGGTCTGCAAGAATTTTCCATAATTCAATGTCACGGCCTCAACACCCTCTTGAGCCTCTTTAAGAGTAATCTTTAAGTCGGTAAAGTTTACACCACCAACCAAAAGACCAATAGGAGGCATAATTACATCCTGTACCAACGAGGTAACAATTTTACCAAATGCGCCACCGATGATGACACCGACAGCCATATCTACTACATTGCCCTTCATTGCGAAGGCCTTGAAATCTTGTAGAAATTTACAACTCATATATCCTTCAATCTTAGTGTTTGTCCCTTTATATGCTTTTAACCCATTAAATGTTATACCTATATATAAATAGACTAGAAACAAAAGTGTATTAGTAACTCAAAATCACCTTTTATCACCATTATTCGAAATAAGTAAGTATCTTTGCACCCCGATATCTAATTATAGAGCACACAATGACTAAAACATACGATTTCCTTGTAATAGGTTCAGGCGCAGCGGGCTTGACCTATGCCCTTAAAGTGGCAGAACATGGTAAAGTTGCATTGATCTCTAAGGCAACACTCGACTTGACAAATACCTCATACGCTCAGGGAGGAATTGCCGCCGTTACAGATCGTACACAAGACGATTTTGAGAAGCATATTCACGATACGCATATTGCGGGAGCGGGTCTTTGTGATCCTGCTGCTGTAGACCAGGTTGTCACTATGGCACCTAAGCAGATTGAGACTCTTTTGCAGTGGGGTACTGAGTTTGATAAACGTTCGGACGGACAGTTTGACCTTCATAAAGAGGGTGGTCACTCAGAGTTTCGTATACTCCACCACCTAGATAATACAGGTTTCGAGATTCAGCGTGCTCTTATCTCGCAGATTAAGAATCACCCAAATATCGAAGTATTCGAGAACTATTTTGCTATCGATATTATTACACAGCACCACCTTGGTCGTAATAATGAGCCATGGATGACAGATATTCGTTGTTATGGCGCATATGTACTCTCGCCAGAGAATGAGGTCATCACATTCCTCTCTAAGGTAACAATGATGGCTACCGGTGGTATAGGTAATGTATACTCTATTACTACAAACCCTGTAATCTCTACTGGCGATGGTATAGCTATGGTATTTAGAGCAAAGGGTATTATTAAGAATATGGAGTTTGTACAATTCCACCCTACATCACTATACAATCCTAATGAGAGACCAAACTTCCTTATCACAGAGGCAATGCGCGGTTATGGCGCTATACTTCGTCGTAGAAATGGAGAGACCTTCATGGAGGAGTATGATGAGCGCGGTTGCTTAGCTCCTAGAGATATTGTAGCAAGAGCTATTGATAACGAGATGAAGATATCTGGAGATGAGTATTTGTATCTCGATGTGACACATAAAGACCCAGAGGAGACAAAGCATCACTTCCCGATGATATATCAAAAGTGCCTCTCAATAGGTATTGATATAACAAAAGAGTATATCCCTATTGTGCCAGCAGCCCATTATTTGTGCGGCGGCATTAAGGTCGATCTAAATGGACGTTCGTCTATAAATAACCTATATGCAGCGGGCGAGTGCTCATGTACTGGACTTCATGGCGCTAACAGACTCGCTTCAAATTCACTTCTAGAGGCATTGGTATATGCTGATACTGCAGCTAAGGATTCTGTAGAGGTGGTTAAGCATACAGAGATTAGAACAGATATACCAGAGTGGAATGACGAGGGTACTATACATAATGAAGAGATGATACTTATTACACAGGCCAATAAAGAGGTGGAGACAGTTCTCTCTAGTTATGTAGGTATTGTTAGATCTGATTTGCGACTCAAGCGAGCTTTGGATCGTTTGGAGATTATATATAGAGAGACTGAGGAATTGTATGAGCATAGCAAGGTTAGTCGTAAGTTGTGTGAACTTAGGAATAAGATAAATATTGGATACCTAATTATCAAGATGGCACAAAAGCGACATGAGAGTAGAGGTCTTCATTATACATTAGATTATCCAACACGTAATTCCAAGTTAGACACCTATCCTATTGATTAACAATTTTTTTGGCTAAAATATTTGCAAAGAGAATATTAATAATATAACTTTGCGCCCAAAATCTGCTATAAGTATGCCTAAACAGTCATCAATAGAACAGGACGGAACGATCAAGGAAGCTCTCTCGAACGCAATGTTCAAGGTAGAGTTGGAGAATGGTCACGTCATTATTGCACATATCTCAGGTAAGATGAGAATGAACTATATTAAGATTCTTCCTGGCGATAAGGTAAAGGTGGAGATATCTCCGTATGACCTTACAAAGGGTCGTATATCTTATAGATATAAGTAAAGTAGGAAAGCTTAATACATATCATACATAATATATAACGATGAAAGTAAGAGCATCAATCAAGAAGAGAAGCGCTGACTGCAAGATCGTATCTCGCAAGGGTCGCCTCTATGTGATTTGTAAAAAGAATCCAAAGTTCAAACAACGTCAAGGTTAATTAATTTAATTTTAAACAACAGTTTATGGCAAGAATTGCTGGTGTTGATGTCCCATCAAAGAAGATTGGCGAGATCGCATTGACTTACATCTACGGTATTGGCCGGAGCACAGCTATCAATATTCTCGAGAAGGCCGGGATCGATCGTAGTGTAAAAGTACAGGATTGGACTGATGATCAAATCCAAGCCGTTCGTGAAATTATTGGTACCTCATACAAAGTTGAGGGTGAGCTCCGTTCAGAGATTCAATTGAACATCAAGCGTTTGATGGATATCGGTTGCTACCGTGGTATTCGCCACCGTCTCGGTCTCCCAGTACGCGGTCAGTCTACAAAGAACAACGCACGTACTCGTAAGGGTAAGAAGAAGACAGTTGCTAACAAGAAGAAGGCTACTAAGTAATTGTAATCAATTGTAATCATGGCTAAAAAAGCAGGATCTCAGAAGAAGAGAGTAGTTAAAGTTGAGGCTATCGGTGAGGCTCACATTCACTCTTCATTCAATAATATCATCATCACCCTCACCAATACAAACGGCCAGGCTATTTCGTGGTCTTCGGCTGGTAAGATGAACTTCAAGGGTTCTAAGAAGAACACTCCATATGCCGCACAAACAGCAGCTGCAGATTGTGCAAAGGTTGCCTTTGATCTAGGTCTCCGCAAGGTAAAGGCTTATGTTAAGGGTCCAGGTAATGGTCGTGAGTCTGCTATCCGTGCTATCCATGCTGCAGGCATCGAGGTAACAGAGATTGTAGACGTTACACCACTTCCACACAACGGATGTCGTCCTCCAAAGCGCAGAAGAGTATAATTACTCTCCTGTAGCTTCCCAAGGAAGTTAAGTAAATTTATTTTTCAAACCATCGTATTTTTTGATTTGCGTTTTGAATAATGATTGGTTATATGATTTCTTTTTCATAGCGGCTGCCATATTCATCATTTAAAATCAAATCCAGAAAATCAAAAAAATCAAACATGGCAAAGTACATTGGCCCTAAGTCTAAAATTGCTCGCCGTTTCGGTGAGTCGATCTATGGCCCAGACAAAGTCCTAGAGCGTCGTAATTTCCCTCCTGGACAGCACGGTATCAACCGTCGCAAGAAAACTTCTGAGTACGGTACTCAGCTCAAAGAGAAGCAGAAGACAAAGTACATCTATGGTGTACTTGAGAACCAATTCCGTATCCTTTACGCAGACGCTAAGCGTATCAAGGGTGTAACAGGTGAGGTTCTTATCTCTCTCCTTGAAAGCCGTCTCGACAATGTTGTATATCGTCTCGGTATCGCTCCTACACGTGCGGCTGCTCGTCAGCTTGTAGGTCACCGTCACATCGTAGTAGATGGTCAGGTTGTTAATATCCCTTCTTACCGCGTAATGCCAGGTCAAGTTATCGGTGTTCGTGAGAAGTCTAAGTCTCTCGAGATTATCACAAATAGCTTGTCGGCAAGTTCAGTTAAGAAGTACTCTTGGCTCGAGTGGGATAAGAACACAATGTCAGGTAAGTTCCTAAACCGTCCTGAGCGTGCAGATATCCCTGAGAATATCAAAGAACAGCTTATCGTCGATTTGTACTCTAAATAAATAAATTCTTATGGCAATACTAGCATTCCAAAAACCAGACAAAGTTATTATGCTCGAGAGCGACGACAGATTCGGTCGCTTCGAATTCCGTCCCCTAGAGCCAGGTTATGGTATTACTGTTGGAAATGCCCTAAGAAGAATACTGATTTCGTCGCTCGAAGGATACGCAATCACAAACATCAAGATAGATGGTGTGCAGCATGAGTTTGACACTATCCCTGGTGTTGTTGATGATGTAACTCAAATCATTCTTAACCTCAAGATGATTAGCTTTAAGCAAATCGTTCCTGATACAGATTGTGAGAAGGTTACAGTACGTATCTCTGGACAGGAGGAGATCAAGGCTGGAGATTTCAATAAGTTCATGCACGCGTTTGAGGTTTTGAACCCAGATCATGTTGTATGTACACTTAGCAAGGAGACCTCTTTCAATATTGAGTTCAATATAAAGAAGGGTCGCGGTTATATTCCAGCTGATGAGAACGCTTCTGATAAGGATTCTGAACTTGGTATCATCGCCATCGATTCTATTCACACTCCTATCGTTAACGTTAAGTACGCTATCGAGAACTATCGCGTAGAGCAACAGACAGATTATGAGAAGTTGACTCTCGAGATCACAACAAACGGTTCTATTCATCCTAAGCAGGCACTCAAGGAGGCAGCTAAGATTCTTATCTATCACTTCCAGCTCTTCTCGGATGAAAAGATAACTATCGACGATTCGGAGAAGACCGGTGGTCAAGAGTTTGATGAGGAAGTTCTCAGAATGCGTCAGCTCCTTAAGACTCGTCTTGCCGATATGGATCTTTCCGTACGTGCTCTCAACTGTCTCAAGGCAGCTAACGTTGAAACCTTAGGCGAGTTGGTAACTTACCATAGAAACGATCTTCTTAAGTTCCGTAACTTTGGTAAGAAGTCTCTAACTGAACTCGATGAGTTGCTCGTTTCTAACGGCCTCCAGTTCGGTATGGAAACTGCAAAGTATAAACTAAATCAAGATTAATTACGATGAGACATAATAAAAAAGTAAATCATCTTGGTCGTACAAGTGCCCATCGTAAGGCTATGTTGTCTAACATGGCAGCTTCATTGATTCTCCACAAGAGAATCGTGACTACAGTTGCTAAGGCAAAGGCTTTGCGTACATATGTAGAGCCACTTATCACAAAGACTAAGAACCTCAATACTGTAGACGACAAGCGTAATGCACAGCGTCTCGTATTCTCTCACCTCTCTAACAAGTTCGCCGTTAAGGAGCTCTTCACAGAGGTAGCAGAGAAGGTAGCTACTCGTAACGGTGGTTACACTCGCATTCTTAAGATTGGTAACCGTGCAGGCGACGCTGCTGAGATGTGCTACATCGAGCTCGTTGACTACAACGCAAACATGCTCTCTGCTCCTAAGGCAGCTACAGAGAAGAAGCGTACACGCCGTTCAAAGTCTAAGAAGGCTGAGGAGGCTGCAGCACCAGCTGAGGCTTAATTGTAATTCCTTAGGGTTATTACCCTTCGTAATACAAGATCGAAACAGAATCGACTTCCCGTCGGTTCTGTTTTTTTATATACGCTGGTCCTAATCTCTTACTTCAACTTTTTTAAAAAAAAGTGCGATTGCTAGTACGTGTTCTGCTCTCTTCGGTTGTCTAGATAGTAAAGAGAACAATTATACATCTTTACTATGGCAATAGAGAGAAACATAGATAACAAGGGTAACCTTGAGGTACAGAGACTCATGAGCAGCTTCGCAGGTCAAGGCGTTTCGCCTGATTTCTTCTATCTTACTGGTTATGAGGGGATTTTTGTTGAGGCTAACCGTGAACAGGTTTGCGAATGTGTTATCTCTTCTGTGGTTTCTCTAGGTTCTGACTTGTTACTAGTAGTAGATTCTAGCTCTTTTGATGCTTGGGAGTCTCTCTGTTATGGGCTAGGTATTAATGTTACTTTGTTAGATGCCAATAGGGTCTCTATTCTAGATATCAAATCAATATTGGCAGAGGATTCTGAGATAAGTCATATCATGACTGTCGGTGTTACTGATCGTGACTTATTGTTGCAAATTGGCTTGGCGTCTAAAGAGTATAAGCGTTCTTTTGTTGTAGAGACTATTGCAGATGATCATATTCGTATGGCTGATTTAGAGAGTATGAATGTCGATTATCTTTTACAGGCTGCTTCCGATTCGTCTGATATGTCACTTGTTATTGCTCGCAGAAATAAGTTAGTACAGACAGAGGGTAATGCTCGTAGACCTAGTCAAGATATTTACGCAATGTGGCAGAATAGTGTAGCTTTTCGTAGTTCATCATTGCAACCAATGTATCTATAGCTCACATATCAAAAATCAACATATTATTTGAATTCGTCGTAGCTATATGGTTATGACGAGTTTTTTTTTATATCTGTTTGGGAGGTAGAGTTTGGTCGTTGTCACGTCATAATTAGATAATTTTTAGACCTTCCCTCAATAATTACTTGTAACTTTGCGTTCTCATTAACCTATTTATGGTAATAGAAGAGTTTAAGGCACAGGTTTTGGCCGACTATAAGTTGGCTTTTCTCGCATCTCAGGTTTGCGCTTTAGTTGCAGAACGTTGGGGCGATATTGCTGTTACATCAGGTGTTGATGTGGCGCAGATTGCCTTGGCAAAATATGTAGAGGGGACTGATAGGTACGTCTCCTCTTCTATAGATTTTACCTATGCCCTCGCTTCAGGTGAGACAGATGCTTGTCGTTTCTATTCTCGTTTACGCAGAATGCAGTCGGAGATGAAACAATATACTCCACATTGGCAAGATGTATTGTCATTTGCCCGAGCTTATAAAAAGGGTAATTTGACTACATCGACAAGTGTTGTTTTTGTTACTCTTCCATCGACATGTTTGGGTAAGGGAGAATTTCTAGAGTCTCTTTTTGCGGCAGTTGTTGAGAGGTTGCCTATAGCATTTGTGGTTTGGAACGATGCTAATGTCTATCCTAATGCTACAGTCTCTAAGTTATTCTCTGGGTTTAGTCACCTTCGTAAAGATCGTCAAGGCGTATCTGTGCAGACGGTAAAGGGTAATGACTATGTTGCTTTGTGTCGTACCTTTGAGCATCAGGTGGGCATTTCTCGTACAGAGGTTGCGCCTACTCTTACCATAGTTGAACGTTCTGTAGATGATACTGATATGTTGTCATCATGGATTGTAGATAAGCAGATTTCTCCAAAAGAGAAACTTAATGATATTGAGAGGGCTTGTATTGAAGCGTCTCGTTATGGATTAGAGTCATGAAGTTTATTGTAGACGATAAGATACCTTATATAAAGGGAGTGTTAGAGCCATTTGCTGAAGTGAGCTATTTGGCAGGCGCTAGCATTTCGTCTGCTGACGTTCATGATGCCGATGCCCTTGTGATAAGAACGCGTACCAAGTGTAATGAAGCTTTATTGGATGGTAGTTCCGTCAAAGCTATTTTTACTGCTACGATAGGGTTTGACCATATTGATACGTCGTATTGTGAGGAGAGAGGTATCTTGTGGAAGAGTGCCCCTGGATGTAATTCGTCTAGTGTACAACAATATATTGCGTCTGTTTTAGCAGCATTGCATCAAGATAAGAAGATTGATATTCAGAATACTACTATAGCCATAGTGGGTGTTGGAAATGTCGGCTCAAAGGTGGCGAATTGGTGTGAGAAGTTGGGTATGAATGTTCTATTGGTAGATCCCTTCAAGAAGGTTAATGCGCCGTCAAACTATGTGGATTTAGAAGTGGCTCTACCTCAAGCTGATATTGTAACTTTTCATACACCCTTGACACGTGCTGGAGAATATGCTACTTATCATTTGCTTGATAGTGATACTATTAAGTTGCTAAAGCGTGGTGCCATTATTATAAATACCTCGCGTGGAGAGGTGTGTGCTACTGATGCGCTATTGCAGGGTTTGGATAGTGGAATTATCTCAGATGTAGTAGTCGATGTTTGGGAAAGTGAACCTATTGTGAATAGAGATTTACTTGATAAGGCTTATATAGCGACACCTCATGTTGCCGGTTATTCGTACGACTCCAAACGAAATGGAACGGAGATGTCTGTTAGGAATCTTGATGATTTCTTTTCGTTGGGTATAAAAGAGTCTGTTTCTGGTGTTTTACCTGAGCCAAATGACGCATTGTTGTTAATATCAGATGACATGGGTCGCATTGACGCCGCTTGCAAGATGTTTTTGCATACTTATGACGTGCGTAAGGAATCGGCGTATTTTAAGATGCATTCTGATGAATTTGAGCATTATCGAGGTAATTACCCTCTACGTAGAGAGATATGGGCATACTCTATATATTCTGACTACAAATTTGCTGAGTATTTAGAATCTTTTGGTATTCGATGCCTAAGGTAATAGTTCATGGTATAGTTCTCTCCGCTATTAAATATGGCGAGTCGTCCTTGATAGTGACTCTTTACACGAAAGAGATGGGGCGCCTATCGACTATTGTCTCAATATCCTCTTCTGCGCAATCAAAACGACTCAAGCAACCATTGCTTACCCCCTTGTCTATCATAGAGGCTTCGGTTTCTGATGTTAAGAAAATTGCGATGAAGCGCCTATCAGACGCTCATCTTGAATATATCTTCCGCTCAATACCCTTTGATGTGGTGAAGAGGTCTATAGCTATATTTCTTGCTGATCTATTTTACCATGCCAGTCAAGAAGCCATTCCTGATGAGAAGGTTTATCTCTTTTTTAGACAGTCGATAGAGGCGCTCGATCAGGATATTGATGGGGTCTCCAATTTTCATATATTGATAATGTTTAATTTAGCACGCTTATTAGGTTTTGCCCCAGATACTGGAGATGATAGGTGTGCTTATTTTGATTTGGTAGAGGGTTCTTATAAGAGTAGATGTCCGCTACATTCAAATGTTCTTGTTGGTGACGAATTGGCGTTGTGGCGTATGTTGTGCAGGACAAATGTTGATAATTTGGCTACTCTAGATATAACCTCCGACCAGCGTCAGATTCTTTTGGAAATCTTAGAAAAATATTATGCGTTACACATTCCTCAGTTCAAGACGCTAAAGTCGAGAAGTGTACTTAGGGATGTTTTGAGGTAAATTTAGACCTATTGGGCATCTCGTTAAAAGAATATAAAATAGTCCATTTTTCTAGCTGACTTGTAGGTTGTTAGGAAAATAGTTGGTATATTTGCACGTTCAAAAAGACATGGGTTCGGTATGTCTGTTCGAAAGTGTAGAAAGAATAGATATTAATGCGAATCTAATCTTTAATAATAAACAAAATAAAACTTAAGTAATGCCAGGATTAATTGGAAGAAAAATCGGAATGACATCCGTTTTCAGTGCCGAGGGTAAGAATATACCATGCACTGTTATCGAAGCTGGCCCTTGCCATGTTACACAGATTAAGACTGTGGCAACCGATGGCTATGAAGCAGTCCAACTCGCGTTTGACGAGAAGAAAGAGAAGAACACTTCAGCTCCATTGAAGGGTCACTTCGCAAAGGCTAATGTAGCTCCAGCTCGTAAGTTGGTGGAGTTCGATGGATTTGAGAAGGAGCTCGCACTTGGTGAGGCTGTATCAGTGGACATCTTTGAAGAGAACGAGTTCGTAGATGTTGTGGGCATCTCGAAGGGTAAAGGTTTTCAAGGTGTTGTAGGTCGCCACGGTTTTGGCGGTGTTGGTCAGTCAACACACGGTCAGCACAACCGTCTTCGTGCGCCAGGTTCTGTAGGTGCATCTTCTTACCCATCACGTGTATTCAAGGGTATGCGTATGGCAGGTCGTACAGGTGGTGATCGTGTTAAGATCGAGAACCTCAAGGTTATCAAAGTTATCCCAGAGAACAACCTTCTTATTGTTAAGGGTAGTGTTCCTGGTTGTAATGGTTCATATCTAATCATTGAGAAGTAATGGAACTTAGCGTATTCAATAAAGAAGGAAAAGATACTGGCCGCAAGGTAGTCCTCGCTGATTCAGTATTCGCAGTTGAGCCAAACGATCACGCAATTTATTTGGACGTTAAGCAGTTCCTTGCTGATAACCGTCAGGGTACTCATAAGTCTAAGGAGCGTGGAGAGGTTGCAGGTTCTACACGTAAGATTAAGAAGCAAAAGGGTACAGGTGGTGCTCGTGCTGGTGCTCTCAAGTCTCCAGTATTTGTAGGTGGTGGTCGTATCTTCGGCCCACGTCCACGTAATTATTCTTTCAAACTCAATAAGAAGCTCAAGCAGTTGGCTCGTATTTCAGCATTGTCATACAAGGCAAAGGCTCAGCAGATTATCGTAGTTGAAGATTTCACTTTCGCTGATTATAAGACAAAGAATTTTGTAGCATTCCAGAAGGCTATCAATACTACAGGTAACCGTCAGTTGCTCGTATTGCCAGATTACGATAACAATATCTACACTGCATCGCGCAACATTCCTAATAGCGAGGTTACTATAGCTGCTAATCTCAATACATATGAGATTATGAAGGCTAAGAACTTGGTATTCTTTGAGAGTGCAGTAGCACAGTTGAACCAAAAAACTGAGGAATAGAGATGGGTATTATAGTTAAGCCTTTGATTACAGAGAAGGCACAGAAGGTAACAGATAAGATGTCTACTCGCTTTGGTTTCGTAGTATTGAAGACAGCTTCAAAGAGCGAAATCAAGGAGGCAGTAGAGGCGCTTTATAACGTAAGCGTTGTAAAGGTTAATACCTTGATCGCTCCAGCTAAGCGCAAGAGCCGTTATACTAAGGCAGGTCTTGTTAAGGGTTCTAACCCTTCATACAAGAAGGCTATCGTAACTCTTGCTGAGGGTCAGTCAATAGATTTTTATAGCAATATCTAATAAGCAGAGATGGCAGTTAGAAAGTTAAAGCCCACTACACCGGGGCAGAGAAACAAAGTTATTGGTACGTTCGATACGATTACATCGAGCACACCAGAAAAGTCCTTGCTTCGCCCTCTGAAGAAGACGGGTGGTCGTAACAACACCGGTAAGATGACAATGCGTTATATCGGTGGTGGTCACAAGAGGAAGTATAGAGTAATCGATTTCAAGAGAAACAAAGACGGTGTTGCAGCAACAGTTGATTCGATCCAGTACGATCCAAACCGTAGTGCTCGTATTGCGTTGCTCGTTTACGCTGACGGAGAGAAGAGCTATATCATCGCTCCTGCAGGTCTTCAAGTAGGTCAGACAGTAATGTCTGGTGCTGATGCAGTACCTGAGGTAGGAAATACTCTCCCTCTCAGTGCTATGCCTCTCGGTACTATTATCCACAATATCGAGCTTCGCCCAGGCCAAGGCGGTATTATGGCACGTAGTGCTGGTTCTTTTGCTCAGTTGGCTGCCCGTGATGGTGGCTACGCTGTAATTAAGTTGCCTTCAGGTGAGACTCGTATGGTCCTCGTTACATGCCGCGCTACAGTAGGCGTAGTATCTAACTCAGACCACGCTCTTGAGAAGTCAGGTAAGGCTGGCCGCTCACGTTGGCAAGGTCGTCGTCCACGCGTACGTGGTGTAGTAATGAACCCAGTAGATCACCCAATGGGTGGTGGTGAAGGTCGCGCAAGCGGTGGACACCCACGCTCACGTAAGGGTCTCTTGGCTAAGGGCTACAAGACACGCGCACCTAAGAAGAGCACGTCTAAGTTCATCATCGAAAGACGTAAGAAGTAATACAGCGTAAGACAAAAGAATTATGAGCAGATCATTAAAGAAAGGCCCATTCATCAGCATAAAGTTGGAGAAGAAGGTTCTTGCTATGAATGAAAGTGGCAAGAAGTCGGTGGTGAAGACTTGGTCGCGTGCATCTATGATTTCTCCAGATTTCGTAGGACACACTATTGCTGTTCACAACGGCAACAAGTTCATTCCAGTTTACGTCACTGAGAATATGGTAGGACACAAGCTTGGAGAGTTTGCTCCAACTCGTACATTCCGCGGTCACGGCGGCAATAAGAAGAAATAGTCCCACCTGAGTATTTAACTTTATAAAAAAGAAAAAACAGACATGGGCATAAATAGCAAAGTTGTTAGACGTGAGCCTAAGGCTTACAAAGGCAACCGTAAGAAGTTAGTTGCTGATGCACGTAAGGAGGCTAAGAAGTCGCTTTACTTCGCATCCCTCCGCAATGTTCCTACATCGCCTCGAAAGATGCGCCTTGTAGCTGACATGATTCGCGGTGTTGAAGTCAATTTAGCTCTTGACATGCTTAAGTTCTCGACAAAGGAGGCTGCTGGCCGTATGGAGAAGCTCCTTCTTTCTGCAATCGACAACTGGAAGCAGAAGAATCCTGGTGCTAACGTAGAGGATGCTAACCTTATTGTTTCATCCGTAGCTGTAGATTCAGCACGCATTCTTAAGCGTCTACGTCCTGCTCCACATTGTAGAGCACATCGTATTCGTAAACGTTCTAATCACGTTACGCTTTACGTTGCAAGTAAACCAGAAACCACAACTGAAAAATAAGAGCTAAATGGGACAGAAAGTTAATCCAATAAGCAACAGACTTGGTATTACTCGTGGTTGGGATTCTAGCTGGTATGGTGGCAAGAATTTCGGCGACAAGCTTGTCGAGGACGACAAGATTCGTAAGTACCTAAATGTACGTCTTGCTAAGGCTATGATATCACGCGTGGTTATCGAGCGTACACTTAAGATGGTGACTGTGACAGTTTTTACAGCTCGTCCAGGTCTTATCATCGGTAAGGGTGGTCAAGACGTTGATAAACTCAAGGAAGAGTTAAAGAAGATTACAGACAAGGATGTTCAGATCAACATCTCTGAGGTTAAGCGCCCAGATCTTGATGCTAACATCGTAGCTAATAACATCGCTCGCCAGTTGGAGGGTCGTATGGCATATCGTCGCGCTATCAAGACAGCTATTGCTTCTACAATGCGCAACAACGCTGAGGGTATTAAGATCCTTATTTCAGGTCGTCTTAATGGTGCTGAAATGGCACGCTCAGAGATGTTCAAAGAGGGCCGTACTCCACTTCACACATTCCGTGCAGATATCGACTACTGCCAGGCTGAGGCTAAGACAAAGATGGGTCTCCTTGGTATCAAGGTATGGATTTGCAAGGGTGAGGTTTATGGTAAGCGTGACCTTACACTCAATATCGGCGGTAAGGAATCACAGTCTTCAAACAACTCAGCTTCTCGCCAGGATCGTGGTCCTAAGAGAAGAAAAACTAATAGCAAGTAATCATCTTTAATTTCTGAACGATGTTACAACCTAGAAAAGTCAAATATAGAAGACCGCAAAAGGGTCGTGCAAAGGGTTTTGCACACAGAGGTACTGAGTTGGCATTCGGCTCATTTGGTATCAAGTCTTTGGAGACAAAGTGGATCACCGGTCGTCAGATAGAGGCAGCACGTATCGCAGTTACTCGTTACATGCAGCGTCAAGGTCAAATTTGGATTCGTATATTCCCTGATAAGCCAATTACCAAGAAGCCAGCGGACGTCCGAATGGGTAAAGGTAAGGGTAATCCAGAGGGTTACGTTGCTCCTGTTACACCTGGTCGCATCATCATCGAGTGTGAGGGTGTTTCTTATGAGATCGCTAAGGAGGCACTTCGCCTTGCAGCTCAAAAGTTGCCAGTTACAACTAAGTTTGTTGTACGCCGTGACTATGTTGAATCCCAAAATATTTAATGAATTATGAATATTGCAGATATTAAGGGAATGTCAGCAGCTGAGCTCGCTGAGAAGATCGCTCTTCAGCGTACAGAGCTCGAGCGTTTGGAGCTTCAGCACGCAGTCAATCCTATTGAGAACCCAATGAAGATTCGTCAAATTCGTCGTGAAATAGCAAGAATGCTTACTATTCTCGGCCAAAAGCAATAAAACAGATTATGGAAGAAAGAAATCTTAGAAAAGAGCGCATCGGCGTAGTCGTAAGCGACAAGATGGAGAAGTCTGTTGTTGTTGCTGTTGAGACTCGCGAGAAGCACCCTATGTATGGAAAGTTTGTCAAGAAGACAAAGAAGTTCCATGTTCACGATGAGAAGAATGATGCACATGACGGTGATACCGTACGCATCATGGAGACTCGTCCTTTGAGCAAAACAAAACGTTGGAGAATTGTTGAAATAATCGAAAGGGCTAAATAATCATGATACAGACAGAATCTAGACTTTCGGTAGCAGACAATAGCGGCGCAAAAGAAGTACTTTGCATCCATGTATTGGGTGGTAGCTTCAAGCGTTACGCATCAGTTGGTGACCGCATCGTGGTTACTGTAAAGAATGCTCTGCCATCGAGTGATATGAAGAAGGGTACAGTCAGCAAGGCTGTTGTTGTCCGTACTAAGAAGGAAATCAGACGTGCAGACGGTTCATACATCCGTTTCGATGACAATGCATGCGTTCTTTTGAACAATGCAGGTGAGATGCGTGGTACACGTATCTTTGGTCCAGTAGCTCGTGAGCTTCGCGACGGTTATATGAAGATCGTTTCTTTGGCACCTGAGGTTATTTAACATTAATACGTTAGACAATGTCAAAGGTATATATAAAGAAAGGCGATCTCGTCGTAGTTATAGCTGGCGACGATAAGAACAAGGAGGGCAAGGTGCTCTCTGTGGACCCTAAGAAGAACCGTGCAGTGGTTGAGGGTTTGAATTTGATCAAGAAGCACACTAAGCCTAGCGCTAGCAACCCACAAGGTGGCATCGTTGAGAAGGAGGCTTCTATCCATTTGTCTAATCTCGCTCTTATCGATCCAGAGACTGGTAAGGCAACTCGTATTCGTATCAAGATCGAGAATGACAAGAAAGTTCGTGTATCTACAAAATCAGGTAAGGAGGTTAAATAATGAGCTACGTACCATCATTGAAAAAGGTATATAACGAGCAAATCGTTCCTGCCTTGATGAAGGAGTTTGGTTACACAACTGTAATGCAGTGTCCAAAACTCGAGAAGATCGTAGTAAACCAGGGTCTTGGTGATGCTACACAGGACAAGAAGATTATCGAGATTTCTCTCAAGGAGATTTCAGCTATTACTGGTCAGAAGGCAGTAGCTACTCTCTCTAAGAAGGATATCGCAGGCTTCAAGGTTCGTAAGGGTAATCCAATTGGTGTTAAGGTTACACTCCGTCAGGAGAAGATGTACGAGTTCCTCGAGCGTCTTGTAAAGGTTGCTCTTCCTCGTATTCGTGACTTCAACGGTATTGGTGGTAAGCTCGATGGCCGTGGTAACTATACACTCGGTATAACAGAGCAGATCATTTTCCCTGAAATAAATATGGACTCAGTGTCTAAAATTCAAGGAATGAATATTACCTTTGTGACCACTGCGAAGACAGATAAGGAGGCTCAGAGCCTACTTGTAAACTTTGGTCTTCCTTTTAAGAAATAATAGTTAGATAACTAAACTTTTAGAAGTATACAATGGCTAAAGAATCAATGAAGGCTCGCGAGGTTAAGCGTGCTAAGCTGGTTGCCAAATATGCGGAAAAAAGAGCTCAGTTAAAGGCTGAGGGCAATTATGTTGCCCTCCAGCTTTTGCCTAAGAACTCTTGTCCAGTACGTTTGCACAATCGTTGCAAGCTCTCTGGTCGTCCAAAGGGTTACATGCGTCAATTCGGCATTTCCCGTATCGCATTCCGCGAAATGGCTTCGGCTGGCCTTATCCCTGGAGTTAAGAAAGCTAGCTGGTAATCTCCAGCAATTAATTATTTATTAAGTATTAAATATTGTCGAGCGATGCTCGATCAATTTAAACTTTAACTATTTATGGTAACAGATCCAGTATCAGATTTCCTAAGTAGAATTAGGAACGCCATTATGGCAAAGCACAGAGTCGTAGAGATTCCTGCTTCAAACTTGAAGAAAGGTATAACAAAGATCCTTTTTGACAAGGGTTATATCCTTAACTACAAGTTTATTGATGACAACAAGCAAGGTATGATCAAGATTGCGCTCAAGTATGACGCTCAATCAAGAGTATCTGCAATTAAGGCTCTCAAGCGAGTATCTACTCCAGGTTTGAGAAGCTATGCAGGTTACCGCGATATGCCACGTGTCCTCAACGGACTCGGTATTGCTATCGTTTCTACATCTAAGGGTGTAATGACAGATAAGGAAGCTCGTGCTGCTAAAGTCGGTGGCGAGGTATTGTGCTACGTTTATTAATAGGAGGTTATTCAGATGTCAAGAATTGGTAAAATGCCGGTTGCTATTCCAGCTGGTGTGAGCATAGACGTAAAGGATAACGTCGTTACTGTTAAGGGTCCTAAGGGCGAGCTTAAGCAAGCTATTAACCCAGCTATTAAGGTAACTGTAGAGAACAACGAGATTAAGGTTGAGCGTCCTAACGATAACAAGGAGATGCGTTCTATGCATGGTCTTTATCGTGCTCTTATCAACAACATGGTAGTTGGTGTTTCAGCTGGCTATCAGCAGAAGTTGGAGCTTGTAGGTGTAGGTTATCGTGCTACATCACAAGGTCAGATTCTTGAGCTCGCTCTCGGTTATTCTCACGCAATTCACCTTCAGGTTCCTGCAGAGGTTAAGATTGAGGCAGTTACAGACCGTAAGAGCAACCCTATCATCACTATAGAGTGTGCTGATAAGCAGCTTCTTGGTCAGATTTGCGCTAAGATTCGTTCTTTCCGTGCTCCAGAACCTTACAAGGGTAAGGGTATTCGCTTTGTTGGTGAAGAGATTCGTCGTAAGGCAGGTAAGTCTGCTAAGGTTTAAACCGGTTAACATTTAATATTATGGCTTTTTCTAAGATAAATAGAAGAAATAAGATTAAAGCACGTATCCGGTCTAAAGTTTCCGGTACTGCTGAGTGCCCACGTCTTACTGTATTCCGTAGTAACAAGTATATCTACGCACAGCTTGTAAACGATCTCGAGGGCAAGACACTCTGCTCTGCAAAGTCTTCTGATTTGAAGGATTTCACAGGTGATAAGACTGCAGCAGCTGCTGAGGTAGGAAAGTCAATTGCTGCTGCTGCTAAGGCTGCAGGCATTGAGAAAGTAGTATTCGATCGTAATGGTTATTTGTATCATGGCCGCGTGAAGAGTCTTGCTGACGGCGCACGTGAGGCTGGCCTTAAATTCTAATCAAGATGGCAGGAGATAATAAAAGAGTAAGAACAACAAACGACTTGGAGCTCCAGGATCGTCTTGTAGCAATCAACCGTGTTACTAAGGTAACAAAGGGTGGTCGTGCATTCAGCTTTGCTGCTATCGTTGTAGTTGGTGATGGCAAGGGTGTTGTAGGATGGGGTCTTGGTAAGGCTTCTGAGGTTACAGCAGCTATCGCTAAGGGTGTTGAGGCAGCTAAGAAGAACCTCATTCGTGTTCCTTTGGTACATGGTACATTGCCTCACGAGCAGCTTGCATCATTTGGTGGTGCTAAGGTATTCATGAAGCCAGCATCACACGGTACTGGTCTTACATGTGGTGGTGCCATGCGTGCTGTACTTGAGAGCGTAGGTGTAACAGACGTCCTTGCGAAGTCAAAGGGTTCATCTAACCCACACAACCTTGTAAAGGCTACTATTGCTGCTCTTGCAGAGATGCGTGATGCATACCAAGTTGCTGCTCAGCGTGGTGTTTCTTTGGATAAGGTATTCAATGGTTAATTTTTAAGTGCACAACACAATGTCAAAGATTAAGATTACACAAGTGAAGAGCGTTATTGGCGCTCCAGCTGCGCAGCGTAGAGTTATGGCTGCTTTAGGCATTAAGAAAATGCACCAGACCGTTGAGCACGAGGATACTCCTTCGGTTCAGGGCATGATTACAAAGGTAAAGCACCTTGTATCAGTAGAAAAATAGTCTGAACATTAATTTTATAGTAAAACATGGAATTAAATAATCTAAAGCCAGCTGCTGGTTCTACACACCACGAGAAGCGCATCGGTAGAGGTGCTGGTTCTGGTCACGGTGGTACTAGTACACGCGGTCACAAGGGCGCTAAGTCACGTTCAGGTTACCACAAGAAGTTCGGTTTCGAGGGTGGTCAGATGCCAATCCAACGTCGTCTTCCAAAGTTTGGTTTCAAGAATATCAATCACAAGGAGTACAAGGCTATCAATGTTGGTATGCTCCAGACTCTTTCTGAGCAGTACAATGTAACAACTTTCACTGTTGATACATTCATTCAGCTTGGTATTATTGGAAGTGGCGAGTTGGTAAAGATCCTCGGTGCTGGTGAGCTTAAGGCAAAGCTCGAGGTGACTGCTCACGCTTTCTCTAAGACAGCACAAGAGGCTATCGAGAAGGCTCAAGGTTCTATCGTAAAATTGTAATAGAGTATGAGAAGACTAATCGATACTATTCGCAATATTTGGAAAATCGATGAGCTGAAAAATAGGATCCTAGTTACACTAGGATTCCTTCTCGTTTATCGACTTGGTTCTTATGTGGTTTTGCCTGGTGTAAATCCACAGTTCTTGGAGGCTCTGGAACAACAGACTAGCGATAGTGGTGTCTTAGGTCTTCTTGATATGTTTTCAGGAGGTGCGTTTTCTAATGCTTCGATATTAGGTCTTGGTATCATGCCTTATATCTCGGCTTCCATTGTAGTTCAATTGTTGGGTATGGTTATTCCATATTTCCAGCGTTTGCAACGAGATGGTGAGAGTGGAAGACGTAAGATCAATCAGATGACTCGTGTACTTACGGTAGGTATCCTTTTGATTCAAGCTCCTGCTTACCTCACAAACCTACACTATAAGTTGCCTGATGAGGCGTTTGCGATGAGCGGCTTATTGTTCAACATTTCAAGTACAATTATCTTGACTGCTGGTACAATGTTCGTTATGTGGCTTGGTGAGCGTATTACAGATCGTGGTATTGGTAATGGTATTTCATTGATTATCATGATTGGTATTGTAGCTCGTTTACCACATGCTCTTTTTGCAGAGTTCGCAGATAAGCTCTCTTCAAATGCAACAGGTGGACTTGTAATGTTGCTCCTTGAGTTCTTGATGTTGTTCTTCGTATTCGTAGGTACTATCATGCTTGTTCAGGGTACTCGTCGAATCCCAGTACAATATGCAAAGCGCATTGAGGGTAACAAGCAGTATGGTGGTGTTCGTCAGTACATTCCTTTGAAGGTTAATGCTGCTGGTGTAATGCCTATCATCTTTGCTCAGGCTATTATGTTCTTGCCAGTTACTTTGATTGGCTTGTTCACACCTGAGGCTGCAACAGGTTTTGCCGCTACATTCTCAGACTTTACAGGTTTCTGGTATAACTTTGTATTTGCACTCCTCATCATTATCTTTACATACTTCTACACTGCTTTGATTTTCAATCCACAGCAGATGTCGGAGGAGATGAAGAGAAACAATGGTTTTATTCCAGGTGTAAGACCAGGTAAGGCTACAGCTGAGTATATTGACTCAATTATGTCGAAGATTACCCTTCCAGGTTCATTCTTCCTCGCAATTGTTGCGATTCTTCCAGCATTCGCTACTATTGCAAATGTTGAGCATTCATTCGCTCAGTTCTATGGCGGTACTTCTCTCTTGATTCTTGTTGGTGTTGTACTTGATACACTTCAGCAGATAGAGAGCCATCTACTTATGCGTCACTATGACGGTTTGATGAAATCAGGTCGTATCATGGGTCGCAGTGTAGGAGCTGCTATGCACTAATAAAATTATTGCATATAAATATAGTCGTCCTAGTTAAACTGGGGCGACTTTTTGTCATATATATGCTCAACTCTTCTAGATATGTTTTAACTTTGTGAAAATCATATACTCAATATTATGACTATTACGTTTTTGAAAAGAACTGTATTTGTTACATTGTTAGCTGTAGCTTCGTTGCTTTCCTTTGCAAAGGAGGTTAAATCTATAAAGGTAGTACCTGTAGAGCATGACGTAGATGCGGCAAATTCTGGTGTTGTATATTGTTTGCCAAAGACACAATTAAGGATTAGAGTAGATGCGGAGCTTACTATAGAGAAAGCTGGTCCGTTTTACAAATATTCCAATAAGTATTTGAATATTTCCGATGTAATTACAGAAGATTCGAAATCTTGGAAGGTTGTTTCTGCTAGTGTTGAGACATATTCTGTTGCAGATTATTCTAAGAGATATAAGATATATTCTGAGACTGGGTCTTTATTACCTAGTGTAAGCATGACGAAAGAGGGAGTATTGAAGGGAATTAATCTTCCTATTTATGAGTTTAAGAGAGAAGATAAGGGAAAAGCGAATAAAGGTTCTTTTGCTTTAAGAGGTAGAGGTAGAAAGCACCATCAAGAAGACGGTGAGGATGTAGACTTCAATTTTGTACAGTTATCTCAGCAGGTATTGACAAAGACATCTACCGCTGCGATGGCGGAGCAAGTAGCCCTTTCGATTTATGAGTTGAGAGACAAGAGACTTGCTATACTTGGTGGCGAGGAGTCGACATTGCTTTCAGATGCAGGTTCGTATGATAAAGTATTAGAAGAGATAGATAGGTTGGAGAGAGAGCATATAGAGCTTTTTGTTGGTAAGAGGAAAGTTGTACGAGTTACTCGTTATTTTACTATAGAGCCTAGTGCGGAGAATGAGGTAATTGCTAGATTTAGTGAGAAAGATGGTTTTTTGAATGCAATGGATTTGACAGGCAAGCCTATTTATGTAGAGGTTAGTACTCAGAAGCCATCACAATTAAATTCGTTGCCAGAGGCATCTAAGCAAAGAAAGGCCTCGCCATTGAACGGCTTAAGGTATTGTATACCTGCTCTTACTACGGTAAAAGTATTAGATAGGAATAATTTGTTAGTAGAGAGTCAGGTGTTGACATCGCAAGGTGGTCAGATAGCCACTTTGCCTGAGAGCTACTTACTAAATGAGAATACTACCATAAAGCTTGACCAGACGACAGGCGCCTTGTTGAGTATATCTACAGGTAATGAAAAGAAATAAAAATTGATTAGTTGTTATGAAGCCAGAATTACTTTGGGATAATTTTAAGGCACTTTGTGCTATTCCTAGACCATCAAAGAATGAGGGTAAAGCCCTTGACTATATTGCGCAATATGGTCGTGATTTGAAATTAGAGGTTATTCGTGACAATATAGGCAATGTCATTATTCGCAAACCTGCTACTCCGGGTATGGAGGATAGGACACCTGTGATACTTCAAGGCCATGCCGATATGGTCCCACAGAAGACGCCAGAGAGCAAGCATGACTTTTTGAAAGATTCTATTGAGACCATAGTAGAAGGCGATTGGATGAGAGCCAATGATACTACATTAGGAGCAGATAATGGTATAGGTGTTGCGGCAGCTATGGCGGTACTTGCAGATAAGAATGCAGAACACGGTCCGCTTGAGGTATTAGTAACCACTGACGAAGAGACCGGCATGACAGGCGCTACTAATCTAGAAGCCAATATGCTAAAAGGCAAGATATTGCTTAACCTTGACTCGGAGGCAGAAGGAGAGCTATATATAGGATGTGCTGGTGGACAAGATGTAACAGCGACATTCCAGATAGAGTATGTACCTACAGCAGAAGACGATATAGCGATGAAGGTATCTGTATCAGGCCTTAGAGGAGGGCATTCTGGTATGGATATAAATACGGGTGTTGCCAATGCCAATAAACTATTAGCGAGAGTATTGAAATATTCTGCGGCTAATTTTGAAGCATTGTTGGTAGATATTAATGGAGGTAGTTTAAGAAATGCTATTCCTAGAGAGGCTGCGGCTACATTAGTTATTGACTCAGAAGATGAGGAAGAATTCAGAGAGATGATATCAGAATTCAACGAGCTATTAAGAGTCGAGTATGCAGATGTAGAGCCAAACCTCGTGGTATCGGTGGAGAAAGTTGGAAAACCAGAGCAAGTATTCTCTGAGATTTGTACAGACGACATAATAAATGCAGTACAAGGGTGTCCAAACGGAGTAATACGTATGAATCCATCTATACCAGGATTAGTTCAGACATCTTCGAATATGGCATCTATAGTCACCAAAGATGGGAAAGTGTATGTACATTTTTTGTTGAGAAGTGCGTCGGAGTCAGAGAAAGAAGATTTAGCGTCAAGTATTGAGAGTGTTATGCGACTAGCAGAAGCAGAGGTAGAGATAGACAACGGCTATCCAGGATGGAGACCAAACCCTAAGTCGGCCATTCTCAAGACATTGAGCAACACATATAGAGATATGTATGGTAAAGAGCCGAAGGTAATGGCCATACATGCAGGTTTGGAGTGTGGCATTATGGCGGGAATATATCCAGATTGGGATATGGTATCGTTTGGTCCGACCATTATGAATCCACATTCTCCACAAGAGAGAGTAAATATACCATCGGTAGAGCGCTTCTACGACCTACTACTAGCGACGCTGAAGAATATAGAGTAAAGATTAGAGAAAGTAAGTATTTATAAAGGCATTGAAGTATGCTCTGTATAGAGCCTGTATAGAGCGAGGTTATAGCGAGCATAGAGAGAGCTCTTTTATAAAGATTATATAGGTTGGTTCGTTGAAGAAGATTTTACTGACGATACTAAAGATAGGCGTTTCGGGAGCGGCCATATATTGGGTGCTCTCGAACGTTGACATATATGAGATATTCACATATGTAATGTCGGCAGACTACGTTTATCTTTGTATGGCCCTTATGGCCTATATTATTTCGCAGGTTATCAGTGCTGAGAGGATTAATGTACTTTATAGGACTATACCCTTGAAGATGCCCTTTGTTGAGGTGGTGCGATTGTATTGGCTTGGGATGTTTTATAACTTCTTCTTACCAGGAGGTGTTGGGGGAGATGGCTATAAAGTGTACTACTTGAAGAAACACTATGAGTGTGGGGTAAAGAGAGTGGTATCTTTGTTGTTATCAGATAGAGTCAGTGGGCTAGTAGCCATAGTTATATATATACTCTTTTTGACTAGTACGTTGGTATCAGATTTACCGATAATATGTCAGGATTATGTATGGATAGGCATACCATTTGCGGTATTAGGCTATTATGCTGTAGTGTATGTGATATGTAGGAGTACGCTAGGGGAGTCGTGGAAAGTGCTAGCATATTCTATGGTCATACAAGGATTACAGATGTTTGCGGCAATGTTTATAGCCTTGGGGTTGGGATGTGATGCGGCGCATCTATCCAATTATGTATTTCTCTTTTTCATCAGCAGTATAGCCTCGGCCATTCCGATAAGTATAGCAGGTATAGGATTGAGGGAAGCCACCTTTGCCATTGGGTCGCAGTATTTGAGTGTAGATGATGGGTTGGCGGTAGCGTTAAGTATAGTGTTTTATTTCACCTCATTGGTAGCATCAATGCCAGGCATAACCTATATGTTGAAGCCTGAATGGATAAAAAAACATTAAAATGCGAAAATATTCACCTATGGGGTGTATATCGTATTATATTTATGCATACTTTTGCATTGTCAAATGAATAAAAATTCATAGCTACCATAGAAAAAGAAAACCTAAGATGAGCGAATTTAACATTATAGTAGCCTCAGAGGAGCATGTCCAATATGTAGATGAGATATTGGAGACTATAGCCGTAGCGGCTAAAGCGCGTGGTACAGGTATTGCGAAGCGAGATCCTGAGTATGTGAAGAAGAAGATGCGCGAAGGCAAAGCGATAATAGCGATGCACGGCGAGGAGTTTGTAGGCTTCTGCTATATTGAGTCGTGGGGACACGATAAGTTTGTTGCCAATTCGGGTCTTATAGTAAAGAACGAGTATAGAGGACATGGTTTGGCGAAGCAGATTAAGCACAAAGCCTTTGAGTTGTCACGCAAGAAGTGGCCTAATGCCAAGATATTTGGATTGACCTCTACGCTTGCTGTAATGAAGATTAATACAGAGTTAGGTTATAAGCCAGTAACATTCTCTGAGTTGACAGACGATCCATCATTTTGGAAGGGATGTCAGGGGTGTATTAACTATGATGTACTAACACGTAATAATTTTACCAAGTGTATTTGTACTGGAATGTTGTTTGACCCTGCGAAAGATACGAACGAGGTATCTGGCAAATTGTCGGACAAGCAGAAGAAAGGAGCTTGGGAGCGTTTGAAAGGCTTCATTAGTGGTAAGTAAAACACTGAAAGAGATATTAGGTACTTTGATAAGTGTCATTTATCTAGTATCTTTGAGGGTATAAAGAAATAAGCAATAAAATAATATAACACTCATATAGGAGTAATATGGAAAAAGTAGTACTAGCATACAGTGGTGGTTTGGATACATCATTCTGCGTAAAATATCTTTCAAAAGATCTAGGTCTTGAGGTTCACACAGCCATTGCGAACACAGGTGGTTTTACAGCTGAGCAGCTCAAGGATATTGAGGAGAAGGCATACGAGCTAGGCGTTAAGTCGCACACTACACTTGATGTAACAGACAGTTATTATACACGTTGTATACGATATATGGTTTACGGTAATATACTCCGTAACAATACATATCCTATTTCGGTTTCATCTGAGCGTATGTTCCAGGCTTTGGCTATTGTGAACTATGCTAGAGAGATTGGAGCTAAGCATATAGCACATGGATCTACGGGTGCTGGTAATGACCAGGTACGTTTTGACTTGACATTCCAGATTTTGGCTCCAGAGATTAACATTATTACTCCTACTAGAGATTTGAAGCTATCTCGCCAGTACGAGATTGACTACTTGAAGAACGAGGGTATTGTTAGAGACTGGACAAAGATGGAGTACTCTATCAACAAAGGTCTTTGGGGTACATCTATTGGCGGTAAGGAGACATTGACAACACGTCAGACCCTTCCAGAAGAGGCATATCCAAGTCATGTTACAGCAAAAGAGGAGAGTAGGCTAGTGAAGCTTACCTTTGAGAAAGGTGAGATAGCAGCTATTGATGATAAGAAGTACGACAATAAGGTTAAGGCAATTCAGGACCTTGAGGAGATAGGCTGTCAGTATGCAGTAGGTAGAGGCATGCACCTTGGCGATACTATTATTGGTATTAAGGGTAGAGTAGGCTTTGAGGCTGCTGCGCCAATGATGATTTTGTCGGCCCATCACACATTAGAGAAGCACACACTTACAAAGTGGCAGACATATTGGAAAGACCAGGTAGCAAACTGGTATGGTATGTTGCTTCATGAGGCGCAGTATTTGGAGCCTGTAATGCGTGATATAGAGGCGATGTTGGAGACATCACAGAGAAATGTATCAGGTGATGTATTTATTAGACTTTACCCATACAGATTTGTAGTTGAGGGTGTAGAGACATCACATGACTTGATGAATTCGGGCTTTGCGGATTACGGAGAGGACAATAGAGCATTTACTGCTGATGACGTTAAGGGCTTTACAAAGATTCTTGGCAATTCGCTCAAGATTTACAATAAGGTGAACCCTGACGAGATGAAGTAAGACATTAGTATAGAAAAAAAGAGGTGTTGAAAGAGACACATACATAAGAATAAGTTAATGGTAGTAATTTTAGGTTGATTAAGTTAGCCATGCCAAGTTAAGCCGAGATGGTAATGGACTTGGTAATGGCTTCTTTCTTTTCTCTAGGATTAATACGATATTGCAATATAAGAAAGAGAGATGATAAAGGTAGGAATAATAGGAGCAGCTGGTTATACTGCTGGTGAGCTCATGAGAATATTGATAAATCACCCATGTGCGACAATATTGTTTGCGCAGAGTACGAGTCATGCTGGTGAGCCGGTATGGAAGGCGCACCATGATTTGTTGGGAGAGACTACATTGACATTCTCAGCCGAGGCTCCAGTAGATGCGGTAGACGTTATATTCCTTTGCATGGGACATGGAAAGAGCAGAGACTATGTAGAGTCGTTGCCAAAGACCTTTAATGGTAAGATAATAGATTTGTCGAACGACTATCGTTTGCAAGATACAGCTGACGGCTTTGTATATGGATTGCCAGAAGCCTTCAGAAATGATATAAAGGCAGCTACAAAGATTGCGAACCCAGGATGTTTTGCTACTAGCATACAGCTTGCGTTATTACCAATGGCCAAATTAGACAAGCTATCGGAGGTACATGTGACAGGTGTTACGGGATCCACTGGAGCTGGACAGAAGCCTTCTGAGACTACACATTTCTCTTGGCGAGATAATAATATGAGTGTTTATAAGGCCTTTACACATCAGCACTTAGGAGAGGTAAATGAGACCTTGAAGCGCTTAGGTCCTTCGTACGAAGGCGATATGAACTTTGTACCTATGCGAGGCAACTATTCACGTGGCATTATTGCTAGTGTATACTTCAATACAGACATGACAGAAGAGGAGGCAGTAGAGGTATATAAGTCGTACTACAAAGACGAGGCATTTGTGCACGTAGTAGATTTCAACCCTGATTTGAAGATGGTAGTTAATACAAACAAATGTGTACTCTATGTGAAGAAGTATGGCAAGAAGTTGCATGTTATTTCGATGATAGATAACCTTGTAAAGGGTGCATCGGGACAGGCTACACAGAATATGAACTTACTATTTGGGTTGCCAGAGAACACTGGATTGAATCTTAAGCCAACAGGTTTCTAACACATAATACTAGACGAGAGATGAATCTATTTGACGTTTACTCACTTTTTGACGTGATACCTGTTAAAGGACAAGGGTGCCACGTATGGGATGACAAAGGACAAGAGTATCTTGATTTGTATGGAGGCCATGCTGTAATATCTGTAGGGCATACACATCCACATTATGTAAAGAGGATATCTGATCAATTAAATAAGATAGGCTTTTATAGTAACTCTGTTATAAACCCATTACAGGTAGAGTTAGCAGAGAAGATAGGCAAGATATCAGGATATGATGATTACTCATTGTTCTTGGTTAATTCTGGAGCCGAGGCAAATGAGAATGCCTTGAAGTTGGCATCATTCCACACGGGTAAAGATAAGGTAGTAGCCTTCAGACATTCGTTCCATGGTAGAACATCGGGAGCTGTAGCTGTTACTGATAATCCGAAGATTGTCTCTCCATTCAATGCTGTGCACAAGGTACTTTGGGCAGAGTTGAATAATATTAGCAGTGTAGAAGAGCATTTGAAGAGTGGAGAAGTAGCTGCAGTAATTATAGAAGGCATTCAGGGAGTAGGCGGTATACATATTCCTACGAATGAGTTTTTGCAAGATTTGAGAGCATTGTGCGACAAGTATGATGTTGTTTTGATTCTTGATGAGATTCAGAGTGGATATGGACGTAGTGGTAAGTTCTTTGCACACCAATATTCTGGTATTAAGGCAGACGTTATCACTATGGCCAAAGGTATAGGCAATGGATTCCCATTAGGAGGCATATTGATAGCACCTAAGTTTGAGCCAGTAAAAGGAATGTTAGGTACGACCTTCGGTGGAAATTACCTAGCTATGGCTGCTGGTATTGCTGTTGCTGAGATATTTGAGCAAGAGGGTTTGGTAGAGAATGCTGCGAAAGTTGGACAGTATATATTAGACCATTTACCAAAGAGCGATAAGATAAAAGAGGTACGTGGTATTGGTATGATGATTGGCATTGAGTTCCATGAGTCGATAAAAGAGATACGTACTAAGTTGCTCTTTGAGAAGCACATCTTCACTGGAGTAGCTGGTCCGAATATGATCAGACTATTGCCACCATTGTGTTTGACACAAGCAGAGGCAGACAGATTCTTGGAAGCCTTTGCAGAATTATTGAAGTAGAGTAAAAATTAGATTATTGTTTCTTTAAATAAAACATAAAGCTATGCGTCGATTTCTAACAGTAGGTGATATAGGTGATTTGCATGCTGCCTTAGCAGAAGCGAAAGAGGTAAAAGCCAATCCATTTAATTGGCAGCACCTAGGAAAGAATAAGACTATTATTATCATATTCTTCAATTCAAGTTTACGTACACGACTCAGCACACAGAAGGCAGCTTTGAATATGGGCATGAATCCTATTGTGTTGAATATTAATGGTGATTCGTGGAAGCTTGAGACAGAGATGGGCGTGATAATGGACGGAGACAAGACAGAGCACTTGCGAGAGGCTATACCTGTTATTGGATCGTACTGTGACATTATAGGCGTTCGTTCGTTTGCTGAATTTAAGGATAGGAAGTTTGACTATGAGGAGACAATAATCAATCAGTTTGTTCAGTATTCAGGACGACCAGTTATAAGTCTTGAGACAGCAACACGTCACCCATGTCAGGCATTTGCAGATCTTATCACTATAGATGAGTATAAGGGACAGATAAAGAAGCCAAAAGTGGTATTGACATGGGCGCCACATCCAAGAGCATTGCCACAAGCGGTACCTAACTCATTTGCGGAGTGGATGAGAGCTGCTGAGCAAGCAGGTATGATAGACTTTGTGGTAACAAATCCAGAAGGTTATGATTTGGCTCCTGAGTTTATGGAAGGAGTAAAGTTGGAGCGAGATCAGAAGAAGGCATTTGAGGGTGCTGACTTTATATATGCGAAGAACTGGTCGTCATATGAGCAATACGGACAGATATTGTCGAAAGACATGAGTTGGACGGTAGATGCAGAACATATGTCGTGGACCAACAATGCAAAGTTCATGCACTGTTTACCAGTTCGTAGAAATATGATAGTATCTGACGAAGTTATTGACTCGCCAAATAGTATAGTAATACCTGAGGCAGCCAACAGAGTGGTATCAGCGCAAGTTGTAATCAAGCGAATGCTAGAAAAACTATAAGTCATGAAGATTACTATAGTAAAAGTAGGCGGTAAGGTAGTAGAAGAGCCAGAGAGTTTGAATGCTCTTTTGAACGACTTTGCCAATATAGTAGGTGCCAAGATATTGGTTCATGGCGGAGGACGTTCGGCCACTAAGTTGAGCGAGCGTTTAGGCATTGAGACCAAGATGGTAGATGGCCGTAGAATTACAGATAGGGAGACACTAGATGTAGTTACGATGGTCTATGCTGGTTTGGTAAATAAGACCATTGTAGCAGAGCTACAGAAGCGCAATATAAACGCCATAGGACTTTGCGGTGCCGACTTAGATTTGATACATAGTGTGAAGAGACCATTGAAGAATGGCATTGACTATGGCTATGTAGGCGATGTGAAGAGGGTAGAGACAGGAGTATTAGCCTCATTGATAGAGCAAGGAGCTATACCTGTGGTATCACCTATTACACATGACGGTAATGGTCAGCTCTTGAACACCAATGCGGATACTATAGCCAGTGAGTTAGCTAGAGCCCTTGCTTGTTCGGAGGATTTGGAGGTAAATCTAATATACTGCTTTGAGAAGCCAGGCGTATTGATGGACGCAGAGGATGACTCTACGGTAATAAGTTCCATGACATACGCAGAGTTTCAAGAGTACAAAGAGACAGGCGTTGTAGCTGCGGGTATGATACCAAAGCTAGACAATGGTTTTGATGCCATTAGAATTGGCGTTAAGAGTGTTATGATTACCAATACAGACGGTCTAAAGACTGGTCGTGGTACAGTACTTTTGAAAGAGTAGTAATGGTAGAGCAGTACATTAAGGAGTCGGTAGAACTCTTGCAGCGTATGGTAGCTATCTCATCCATCAGTAGGAATGAGGGTGAGGTAGCTGATATGATACAAGATGCACTGATAGGAATGGGGTTAAAGCCCAATAGAGAAGGTAATAACCTTTGGGTGAGTAGCGCTATTGATAGTAGTAAGCCTACTATACTTCTTAATGCACATATAGACACGGTAAAGCCAGCTAGTGGATATACAAGAGACCCATTTACGCCTACGCTTGAAGGAGATATACTTTGGGGATTAGGGACGAATGATGATGGAGCCTCTGTGGTATCCTTGTTAGCGGCATATAGATACCTATCTACTAAGAGCGATTTGCCATATAACCTTATTTGGTCGGCCACGGCGGAAGAGGAGGTAAGTGGGAAGAATGGCGTAGAGAGTATACTCGGTAAGTTAGGGAAGATAGATTTAGGTATTGTAGGAGAGCCCACTGGCATGCAGATGGCCGTTGCAGAGAAAGGTTTGATGGTATTAGACTGTGAGACTGAAGGTGTATCGGGGCATGCTGCTAGGAATGAGGGGGTGAATGCTATATATAAGGCATTGCCCATTGTAGAGTGGTTTAGGACGAAAGAGTGGGATAGGGTATCGCCATTTTTGGGTCCGGTAAAGATGTCGGTGACCCAGATAGAGGCAGGAACGCAACATAATGTTGTACCAGATAAATGTCATTTTGTCGTTGACGTCAGAGTTAATGGGCTATATAAGAATCAAGAGCTATTAGAGTTGATTAAATCTGACGAGCATACGCAAGGATGCAAGATACAAGAGAGGTCGACACGATTAAACAGTTCGCACATAGACGTTGAGCATCCTATAGTCAAAAAAGCCACTGGTATGGGCATACAACTATTTGGTTCGCCCACGTTGAGTGACCAAGCCTTAATGCCATTTGAGACCGTGAAGATAGGACCGGGAGAGTCGTCCAGATCTCATACTGCGGATGAGTATATCAAGATAAGTGAGATAGAGGGTGCGGTATCGACTTATATAAAATTGCTATCATAAATAAATTACACCATTGAAGATATGAAACTTTGGGATAAGGGTTATTCAGTAGATGATAAGATAGACCAGTTTACTGTGGGACTAGATAGAGAGATGGATCTCTATTTGGCTCCATATGATGTTATGGGTACTATGGCGCACATAACCATGTTAGAGAGTGTCGGTCTATTGCAGAAAGATGAGTTGGATATTCTCTTAAAAGAGCTCAAGAATATATACAATATAGCATGTGAAGGTAAGTTTGTCATTGAGGATGGCATTGAAGATGTTCATTCGCAAGTAGAGCTTATGCTTACGCGCAAGTTAGGCGATGTAGGAAAGAAGGTGCATTCTGGTAGGTCAAGAAACGACCAAGTGCTATTAGACCTCAAGTTATATGCTAGAGCAGAGATAGAGGATTTAGTAGGTAGGATGCGTAAGTTGTTTGACGTACTTCAGAAGAAGAGTGAGCAATATAAGAACGTTCTTATTCCAGGTTATACACATTTGCAGGTGGCTATGCCATCGTCATTTGGTTTATGGTTTGGAGCATATGCTGAGAGTTTGACAGACGATATGCTTATGATGGAAGCTGCTTGGAGAGTAACCAATCAGAATCCATTAGGAGCTGCGGCAGGATACGGGTCGTCGTTCCCATTGAATAGAACCATGACCACCAAGTTGCTTGGATTTGATGATTTGGACTATAATGTAGTCTATGCTCAGATGGGCAGAGGCAAGACAGAGCGCATAATATCATTTGCTATTGCTTCATTGGCCGAGACTATAGGAAGGCTTGCATTTGATGGCTGTATGTATACCAGTCAGAATTTTGGCTTCTTGCATTTGCCAAAGCAGATGACGACAGGTTCGAGCATTATGCCACATAAGAAGAATCCAGATGTGTTTGAGTTGATACGAGCACATTGTAATAAGATGCAAGGAGTATCAAATACTATACGCCTTATTACAGGCAATTTGCCATCGGGCTACTTTAGAGATATGCAGATTATCAAAGAGGTCTTTATACCTATATTTAATGAGATGAAAGATTGTCTAGATATTACTGCTTATGCGATAGAGAATATAGAGGTAGTAGATGGCATTATGGAGGACCCTAAATACAAGTATGCATTCAGTGTAGAGGAGGTAAATAGACTTGCTAATGAAGGCATGCCATTTAGAGACGCCTATAAGCATGTAGGTATGGCTATAGAGCGAGGAGAGTTTGAGTTCCACGGTGAGATACACCATACACATGAAGGTTCGATAGGTAATCTATGTACTGAGCAGATAAAAGCCAAGATGGATGCTACTATGGGTAGATTTACTTTTGGGAATGTGCATCAAGCAGTTGAGGCTTTGACGAAATAGTTTAGTAATTATATATACATAAAAAGCAAGCGTCTTCATATTTTGAGATATGAAGACGCTTGTTTTTTGCATGTGGGTATCACCCTTAAAGGATATCCTTTAGTTTGTCTAGTCGGTTTGAATGAGAACCCTTGACGAGGATATATGCGTCGCTGAGAGATGATAGGGAATCGGTCAGTTCAGACGCATCATTTACGTATGAGAATGAAGGGAAAGAGGACTTAAGCTGGGCGAACTCAGGACCCACTAAGTAAGCCTTTGAGATATTATGCTCTACTAGTGCGGAGAGGAGTTTATGGTGCATTTCGTACTCTATGTTGCCAAGTTCTCTCATAGCCCCTAGTATTACCACCTTATTATCCCCCTTAAGAGAAGCGAAGTTGTTTACGCTAGCCATCATACTAGTTGGGTTAGCGTTATATGCATCCATTATGACACGGTTTCGCTCGGTTTGTATGATTTGCGAGCGGCCATTAGTAGGGATGTATTCAGAGATAGCGGCGCAGATGTCGTTTGCAGGGACATTATAGAATGTGCCTACGGTTGCAGCAGCTAGAGCATTTTCGAGGTTGTATGCGCCTGTGAGGTTGGTATTGACATTATAAGAAACGCCATTATGGCTCCATGAGAAAGAGAGAAGTTCTGATGGACCCAATACCTTGCCCGAGATGAAAGCGCTTTGGGAACCTGAGGTATATTGGACAGCATTGTTGTAGTTGCCCAGCATCTCTACTAGGTTAGGGTTATTGATATTTATGAATACCTTACCCGATGTTGATTTAAGTTGTTCGTATAGCTCGCGTTTAGTTGCCTTCACCCCTTCGAAAGAGCCGAAGCCCTCGGTGTGTGCTATGCCTACGTTGGTAATTAGCCCAGAATCAGGCATTACGAAACTTGAGAGTTGTTTTATTTCGCCGGGATGGCTTGCACCCATTTCTACTACAGCGATATCGTGAAGATTCTCGTTGATGCTGAGGAGAGTTAGAGGAACGCCGATATGGTTGTTGAGATTTCCCTTAGTAGATAATACGCGGTATTTTTTAGATAATACTGCAGCGGTAAGCTCCTTTGTTGTTGTCTTACCATTAGTACCAGTAATACCTATGACAGGGATATGGAGATGCTTACGATGGAAAGTAGCCAACTCTTGGAGAGCCACCAAGGTATCAGGGACTACGGTACACTGCTTATTATCCTTGAAAGCAGTATTAGAGGTAATGACGTGACTTGCGCCACCCTTGAGGGCATCGGCCACCATTTCGTTAGCATCGAAACGTTCCCCCTTCAAAGCAACGAACAGACACCCGTTGGTAATATTACGGGTGTCTGTGCATATTCCTGTTGAAGAAAGATATACGGAGTATAATTCTTCCATATTATTTATCTATTAGCTTGCATGAATACGAGACATACGCTCATTAGATAACTGTTGGCGTGCGTACTCGACATCTATAGTAAGTTCGGAAGAGCCAGATGTTGGGACTTCGAACATTTTATCCATGAGGATACTTTCGCATATTGAGCGCAAGCCACGAGCGCCCACTTTGAACTCTACCGCCTTATCTACGATGAACTCTATTACCTCGTCGGAGATATTAAGTTTCACGCCATCAAGTTCGAATAGTTTAGTATACTGCTTGATGAGGGAATTTTTAGGCTCGATGAGGATACGCTTAAGAGCGTCGCGGTCGAGAGGTTGGAGATAAGTAAGCACAGGGAGACGTCCGATAATCTCAGGGATGAGGCCGAAAGACTTGAGGTCTTGCGGAGCCACATATTGGAGGAGATTATTGAAATCTATTGCGTCCTTATCCTTAGATGCGTTATAACCTACGGTACGAGAGTTGAGGCGATTAGCTATCTTTTGTTTAATCCCATCGAAAGCGCCACCACAGATAAAGAGGATATTTTGTGTATTAACAGCAATCATCTTCTGTTCTGGGTGTTTTCTACCACCTTGAGGAGGCACATTAACTATTGAGCCCTCGAGGAGTTTGAGGAGACCCTGCTGTACGCCCTCGCCAGATACATCGCGAGTAATAGAAGGGTTATCGCTCTTACGAGCTATCTTATCTATCTCATCGATGAATACGATACCCTGTTCGGCGCGAGGTACGTCATAATCTGCTGCTTGGAGGAGACGGCTTAGGATACTCTCTACATCCTCGCCCACGTAACCAGCCTCGGTAAGGACTGTAGCATCTACGATAGTAAAAGGTACATCGAGGAGTTTAGCTATAGTACGAGCGAGAAGAGTCTTACCTGTACCGGTTTCTCCCACCATTATGATGTTAGACTTCTCTATTTCGATATCATCCTTAGACGAGCGTTCGGCATTGCTACGAAGTCTCTTGTAGTGGTTATATACGGCTACTGACAAGAACTTCTTGGCATCGTCTTGACCGATGACATACTCATCGAGATAAGCCTTTATCTCTTGAGGCTTTGCGATGTTAAGTTTGCTAGCACTAGCCGTTGTAGGGACGAAAGTATTCTCCTTTAGTATTTCCCCTGCGCTACGTACGCATTCGTCACAGATAACGGTACCGCCTATACCTTGGATAGCGAATCGGATATCGCGACGAGGACGACCGCAGAAAGAGCAGATATCTTCTTTTTTTGCCATAGGGATTATTTTTGACGTACTAGTACCTCGTCGATAAGACCATACTCCTTAGCCTCAGAAGCTACCATCCAATAGTCGCGGTCGGCATCCTGTCGTATTTTCTCGACATCTGTTCCTGTATGTTGGTGAAGGATGTCGTAGAGTTCGTCCTTAAGTTTAAGTATTTCGCGAGCTGTGATTTCTATATCAGAAGCTTGACCCTGTGCACCGCCAAGAGGCTGATGTATCATGACGCGAGAGTGAGGGAGAGCAGAGCGCTTACCCTTAGCACCGGCAGCGAGGAGGACAGAAGCCATAGAAGCGGCGAGGCCTGTACAGATAGTAGCAACATCGGAGTTGATATACTGCATAGTATCGTAGATACCGAGGCCAGCGTATACGACGCCACCAGGAGAGTTGATATAGATAGAAATATCCTTAGAAGGGTCGCATGACTCTAGGAATAGGAGTTGAGCTTGAACGATATTAGCTACGTCATCGTTTATTTCTGTTCCTAGGAAAATGATACGATCCATCATAAGTCTTGAGAATACGTCCATGCTTGCGACGTTAAGAGGGCGTTCCTCTATGATAGTAGGTGATATATAACCATTCATCACCTGAGTATAGTGATCTAACGCTGTGCGTCTAACACCAGGTTGGCCGATAGCGAACTTTCTAAAATCGTTCATAATCTGTAATAATTAGTTTATAAACCAAAAAACCGAAGACACTGCTATTGGGCAATGTCTTCGATATGATATAATGTGATTTGTTTGCAAATTACTTCTCTTCGAAAAGCTTAGCGAACTTATCACGAGAGATTGCCTTGTGGTTCAACTTAACGTTGTTGAAAGCATACTCTGTCATAGCCTCGCTAACTGCGCCCTCTACGAGGTGCTCACGCTGCTGTTGGTCCTTGAGCATATTCTCTGCCATTGGAGCGAGAATATCGTCTGTCAAACCTGTGAGACCGTAGCGCTCGTATTGAGCACGAGCAACCTTAAGAGCGAACTTCTTGAGGAGCTCTGGAGTGAGTTCTATACCTGCAGCCTTAACTACAGAGTTAGATATTGTTTGCCACTTAAGATCCTCGAGGAAACGTGGGAATTCGTTCTCGAATACCTCAGGAGTCATCTTAGCGTTATCGTGGTTTACGATTTCGATCCAACGACGGAGGAAAGCCTCTGGGAGCTCTACGTTGCAAGCCTTAGTAAGTTCCTCGCGGAGGTCGAGAGAGAACTTGTATCGGCTATCGTTCTCGAGAAGAGCAGCGAGCTCCTCCTTGCACTTAGCCTCGAAAGCCTCTACAGTCTTTATATCTGTATCCTCGCCATACATGAGCTTGAAAGTCTCCTCGTTGAGCTCTGGGTTAACGTACTCAGAGATACCTGAGATAGTAACCTCGTACTTATCAGCAGCCTCATCGATTTTAGCCTCCTCGATACCGAGAACGTATGCGAGTTCTGCCTTATTCTCGAAAGCCTTCTTGAGGTTAGCCTTAACTACATCACCCACCTTTACGCCAACGAACTGCTTTTTAACCTTAGTATCGTTGATGTTCTTAACTGCGAATAGAGTAGACTCCTTAGAGAAGTCATCAGCCTTAAGAGAAGCAGTAATCATGCTCTCCTCAGAAGATACCTCTACGTCCTGGCGCTTAGAGAAGCGAGCGAGCTTAGAAGTCTTGAACTTCTCGATATCCTCGTCAGATGATTCTATATCGTAGTATGTAACTTTTACCTTAGAGAGGTTAACCTCTACAGCTGGACGGAGTGCAATGTCGAACTTCATTGTTGTCTCCTCAGCGAGGTTATCGAGGTCTACTGGCTGCTCACCCTCATGAGGAAGTGGCTCACCGAAGATCTCCAACTTATTGTCGATGATATGATTCTTAAGACCAGTCTCTATTGCACGATTAAACTCTTGAGCCAAAGCTTGAGCACCATACATTTTGTTGATCATACCTGCTGGTGCGTGACCCTTACGGAAACCTGGAATTACAGCGTTTTTACGAGCCTCTTTGAGTTGTTGCTCTACATTTGGTTGATAGTCGCTCTTGCTAATAGTCATCGTCAACACGACGTTGAGCGCATCGATGTTCTCTGCAGAAATATTCATTTCAGATATGAATAATTAAGAAATAAAAGTGAAGTTTAAGTGCGGATGGTGGGACTCGAACCCACAAGTCTTTCGACACTAGATCCTAAGTCTAGCGCGGCTGCCAATTACGCCACATCCGCAGTTTCTTGAGAATTGCGGTGCAAAGATAATACGTCATTTCTCTTTTTGCAAATTCTCAGGCTAAAACTTTTCTTAAAATATGTATAATGTTGACTTTAGGGGGTGTATTTAGGCGGTTTTATATGTTGATTATTAGGTGAGTAGATTGGCATTTGGAAGTTTGATGATATGAGATATTTCTTTGAAAGCGTAAGAGGATTGTTGTCCTGTTTCTGTTTCTAGTACTATATACCCAGTTGAGAGGGTGTCTATGATTTTAGCCATAATTGTCTCTCCTGAAGGCAGGGCCCAAGGGTGAAAATTGCCGTCGGCTCTAAAGAGGGAGTTTATGTACTCGTTATGGAGTGTATCTACCTGATTTGGAATATAGTTAGAGTACTTGATGAAGTTCCTTTGTAGTTCCTCTCTGATCCCTTGTTCATCGTAATTTTTTAATGTGAGTTGGTATAGAGAGATAGGGTTTGGAGCGTTAGATATGAACTCCTTTTGGTTGATGTTGAGACCGATTCCCACGATAGAGTATCCTATATTAGCTCCGCTGAGAGTGTTCTCTATAAGTATGCCACATATTTTACGTTCGTCCACGTAGACGTCGTTAGGCCATTTAACAGATACCTTGTGAGAAGATGGGAGGTGGGCCTCTATTGTAGACTTAACTGCGAGAGCTGCGGCCATAGATATATCGAATTGGCGGCGTACGTGCATAGGTTCGGTAGGTCGGTAAAGGATACTCATGAGGATATTAGCATTACGTTCGCTCTCCCATGAGTTGCCAATTTGGCCTCTTCCTGATATTTGGAAATCGGCATATACGCAAGAGTGAGAGAGGAGGTCGGGGCATACACCGAGCCAACGTTTCATCTCAGAATTAGTAGAATCCACCTCTTGTAAGTGTCTGATAGTCGAACTGTTCATGATTTTTTTATATAAAACGACCTATAATACGAGACAAAAGTACTCATAAATGAGGAAAGAAAGAATATTTTCTTACCTTTGCACTAATTTGTATCAATGACGAAAAGATTATGGGAAGAGTTATTGCAATAGCGAATCAGAAGGGTGGAGTTGGTAAGACGACTACAGCCATCAATCTAGCCGCATCATTAGCGGTATTGGAGAAGAAAGTTCTGATCATTGATGCCGACCCACAGGCCAATACGACATCTGGTTTAGGGTTTGATTTGCGTAGTGTAGAGACCTCTATTTATGAGTGTTTGATAGACGATGCCGATCCAAATACAGCGTGTCTAAAGTATGAAGAGATAGAGGGGCTTTATGTATTGCCTTCACATATAGACTTAGTAGGAGCTGAGGTAGAGCTCTT
This sequence comes from Bacteroidia bacterium, assembly GCA_030526155.1. Lineage (GTDB taxonomy): Bacteria > Bacteroidota > Bacteroidia > Bacteroidales > Marinilabiliaceae > W3P20-009. The sequence goes on along the minus strand of JAUNDI010000003.1, from coordinate 18,316 downwards.
GAATAAGTCGGACAGAGAGCGCATAATGCAGCGTTTGGTTAATAAGTTAAGAGACCAATATGACTACATATTGATAGACTGCTGTCCGAGCCTTGGTTTGATTACTGTAAATGCGCTTGTAGCTGCAGACTCGGTAATTATTCCTGTACAGTGTGAGTATTTTGCTCTTGAGGGCTTGTCTAAGTTGCTCAAGACGATTATGATGATACAGAATGTATTGCATCCAGAGTTGGATATTGAGGGCTTCTTGTTGACTATGTATGACCAGCGCAATAAATTGTCAGAGCAAGTATTGGCTGAGGTTAAGACACAGTTTAAGGAGTTGGTATTTGATACACTCATTGCGAGAAATGTAAGATTGTCTGAGGCACCAAGTCACGGTCAGCCATGTATTACATATGATGCAGTATCAAAGGGTGCACAGAATTACTTATCGTTAGCAAAAGAGCTTATTGCGAGAGTAGCGGCGAAGAATGCGTAAACAAAGAAGGTAATTAGGAATTAACAAAAAGCGATATAGGAAAAGATATGAAGAAGCCATCAGGATTGGGACGTGGACTAGGGGCTATAATAGACTCATCGGAGTATTCTACACCGCAGCCTCAGAAGACTGCAATAAATGAGATACCAGTCAGTGAGATAGAGACAAACCCATGGCAGCCACGTACAGACTTTGATCAAGATGAGCTTGAGCGTTTGGCGACTTCTATACGTTCGATGGGCATTATTCAGCCATTGACACTTAGACGTCTTGGGGAGCATAAATATCAGGTCATTGCAGGAGAGCGTCGTTTGAGAGCCTCACAGATGGCAGGATTGGACAAGGTTCCTGCATATATTAGAGACACTGATGATGACAAGATGCTTGAGTTGGCATTGGTTGAGAATATTCAGCGTGCCGACCTCAATCCTATAGAAGAGGCATTGAGTTATCAGCGTCTAATAGACGAGTGTAACCTAACGCAAGAGAATATGGGAGATAGAGTGGGTAAGTCGCGCTCTACCATTACCAATTCGCTTCGTCTATTAAAGTTACCACCAGAGATTCAGCAAGCCTTGCGAGCTAGAGAACTTTCGATGGGACATGCTCGTGCCATTATGGGCATTGATGACCCTGATATTCAGATTTCGCTATATCAGCAAGCTGTAGAGTTTGGCTACTCTGTAAGACGTATTGAGGAACTTGTAAGACAATACAAAGAGGAGAATACCAAAGATGAGGGAGAGGAGCCAAAACCAGCGAAGAAGTCGAAGAAGAGATTAGCTCCGGTATATGAAGAGATAAAGTCGCAATTCTGTACATTCTTCAAGAAGAGTGACATTAAGTTAGACAGAGCAGAGAGTGGAAAGGGTAAGATTACCATTCCATTTGATTCTGATGACGAGTTGAAGGATATATTAGAGACGCTTTTACTAGACAATAAGGGAGAGGAGTAGTTTTTGCTTTATACCTTATATAATAGGATAGATTGAAACAGGCAGATATCATTACGCGAATAGCACGTAGAGTGTGCATTTATATTGTGCTGGTCATTATGGCCGGCACTGCTTGTTGTGTACAGGGGCAGACATCTGGGGCGCAAGTTGAGGGGTCTAAGATATCTATTAAGAAAGCAGAGGGAACGGATACCTTAATAATATATAGGTCTGGAGACACTACTATTATGAAGTCCGTCTCTATGGCCCAGATGCCAGTAAATCCGCATACGGCCACGATGTATGCAGCTATAGTACCAGGCTTAGGACAGATATACAATCGCAAATATTGGAAATTACCATTTGTGTATGGTGGTATAGCGGCATTGTGTTATTCTATCAATTTTAATAGTAAGTGGTATAAGTATTACAGAAGAGGATATAGAGATTTGGTAGCACAAGACCCAAATAATGCCTTTTATGTAACCATCTTTAATGAGAAGATAAATGCCAGTGGAGTGTTAAAATTGGAAGATTGTATAGGAGATGGACAGTATGCAGGGTGGTTTAAGAGAGTTTTGGAGAATAAGAAAGACTACTATAGGCGCTATAGGGATTTGTCGTATTTTGGTATGATAGGAGTGTATGTAGTTCAGCTTGTTGATGCTTGTGTTGACGCCCACTTCCATGATTTTGATGTTTCGGACGACTTGGCCTTGCATTGGAGTCCGCTTATAGTACCAGACAATGGCGGTCCGCTTGTAGGCGCCACCGTTTCGATATCTTTTTAGTTGAAATAGAGATAGATAGTTGCCTTTTGGGACAATTGTTATTGTATATAGAGTTCTTCGTTAGAAGGGCTCTTTTTTGTTTTTTGTATCATTTTTTTGATTGCTCGTTACATGTGGTGAAAGAAAAAAGGGCCTTTTTTAGGGGGTGATTTTTTGTTTCACGTTACAAAAGCTTTATCGTTAGTGTCTATGCGCAATTTTTGTGCCTTGCCCCTATTGTGGTATTAAAAATAGTTAACAAATTCGCATCGTTGACACAAACAGTTAAGATATGTTCACAATAGCGCTAGTGTGATGTTGTGGATGTTAATAAAAGTTTTCACTCAGTTCAATTAACAGTTATCAGGTATGAAGAACCTATTAATGAAAAGTCTAACATTGCTTCGTAGGGGGACTGCGATGTTGGTACTCATGGCTTGTGTTGCCACACTTTCGTGGGCGCAGAGTCAGGTTAGTGGTGTTGTTACAGACGGATCCACTAACGAACCTATTCCTGGTGTTAATGTTGTAGTAAAAGGCACTACTACGGGCACCATTACGGATTTAGATGGTAAGTATACTATTTCTGCTTCATCTGACGCCGTGCTTGTTTTTTCATTTATTGGCTATGAGACAGCAGAAGAGGCTGTAAGTGGTCGTACATCTATTAGTGTTGCGATGAAGAGTGACTCAGAGCTTATTGATGAGATTGTAGCTGTGGGTTATGGTTTTCAGAAGAAGAGCGATTTGACAGGTTCTGTAGCGAAGGTATCTAGTGATGATATCAAGAACTTGACCACTACAGACGCTGCAGCAGCGCTTCAAGGTAAGGCAGCCGGTGTACAGATCCTTAATTCGTCTGGTGCTCCTGGTTCAGGTGCTAGTATCCGAGTACGTGGTTACTCTTCTAACTCTGGTAACCTCGGTCCACTTTTGATAGTTGATGGTTTGAAGGTAGACAATATTCAATATCTTGACCCTTCGATGATTCAGTCAATTGAGGTATTGAAGGATGCTGCTTCGGCTGCTATCTATGGTGCTGAGGCTGGTAATGGTGTAGTACTTGTTACTACAAAAGCAGGTAATGGTGGTGAAGGAAAGTCGAAGGTAACATACTCCTTCAAAGCTGTTCAGCAGAGCCTAGGCAAGACACCAGAGATCTTTGGTGCAAAAGATTGGATTGCATATAAGGAGGCATCAGGATTTGATATGAAGACTATCTGTAAAGATGCTGGTGTAGACTATAACAATCCTAAAGGAACAGATTGGGTAGATGCTGTATTTGGTTCAAGCTGGGCTACACAGCACTCATTGTCATTCCAAGATGGAAATCAAGATGGACATTTCTTTGCCTCTATCAACTATGTTGAGAACGATGGTATTGTAAGAGGAAAGAAAGATACCTATACACGTTTTACAGGTCAAGTTAATGCAGACTATAAGTTGTACGATTGGATTAAGGTAGGAACAAACACCTCTATTGAGAAGTGGTCGACAAAGAACATTGCCCACATGAGTGCATATGGTTCTATGCTTGCTCCAACATTGTTACTTGACCCACTTACACCTATCTATTTTGATAGTGTAGACGACTTCACTACAGATATGAAGGAGCAGTATGCCAAGAATCCAGATTTGATTAAGAAGGCTCCAAATGGCAAGTACTATGCTACTTCAAAGATTCAGATGGATGATAATGGTAACCCACTCTTGCAAAGAGACCGCAGAAATGCCACATCAGGAGGTTTCACAGTAAGAGGTACAGCATTTGTTGATGTAACACCATTGAAGGGTCTTGTTTATACTTCACGTTTGTCTTACAGAATTAATCAGTCAAACGACCATAGTTATGAAGAGCCATACTTTATGAATGGTCAGGCTAAGGCAACAGAGTATAAGATTTCAGCTACAGCGAATACAGGACACTACTACCAGTGGGAGAACTTTATCAACTATAACAATACATTTGGTGTACATAATGTAGGTGCGATGGTTGGTATGTCATTCACAACTAGCAAGAGTGACAATGTAACTGGTTCGGCACAAGGTAAGGATGGAGAGAAGATCCTTAAGGGCGATGCTCCTAACTTCAGATACTTGGATTATGTAAATGCAGCAGAGACTACATCTAAGTCGATTGGCAATAACCCTGGTAAGGCTACATCTATGTCGTACTTTGGTCGTCTTTTGTACTCATACGACAGTCGCTATAGCGTACAGTTCAACTTACGTTCTGATGCATTTGACTCATCAAAACTTCCAAAGGAGAGCCGTTGGGGTACATTCCCATCAGTATCTGCAGGTTGGACACTCTCTAACGAGTCGTTCATGAAGGACAATGTTGATGCAGGTATTCTTTCATTTGCTAAGATTCGTGCATCTTGGGGTCAGAATGGTAACATCAACGTGTTGAGCAACTACCCATACATCTCGCCTATTAGCTACAACGCTTCATGGTATCAGTATGGTGATAATCCAAATGCGAACTATGGTTCTTATCCTTCGGGACAAGCTAATCCAGATTTGAAGTGGGAGACATCGCAGCAGTTAGACCTTGGTCTTGACTTGCGATTCTTGAATGATCGACTCTCTCTTGGTATTGATTACTTCAACAAGGATACAAAAGACCTTCTCGTAAGCATCAACCCAGTACCTGAGGTATATACAGGTTCGACAACAGTAAATGCTGGTGAGATTAACAATAAGGGTATTGAGCTCGAGTTGTCTTGGAAAGACAAGGTAGGAGACTTCTCTTATAATGTAAGTGCTAATATGTCTACACTTAAGAACGAGGTGACATATCTCTATGATGATATTGAGAGAATCACATCAGCATCAGGTGGTGTAGATGGTACAAACAACATGGTATGTAAAGGCTTTGAAGAGGGTCACTCGGTATGGTACTTCAGAGCATACGACTATGCTGGAGTAGATAAAGAGACAGGTGCTCCATTGTTCCGCAATGCAGAGGGTAAGCTTGTTGGATCTGCAGCTCTTAAGGAGAGTGATATGACAGATATTGGTTCTCCAATTCCATCTGTAACATATGGTATTACAATCAACCTTGAGTGGAAGGGTATTGACTTCACATTGTTCGGTACTGGTGTAGCAGGTAATGATATCTTCAATATTCTTTATCGTGCTGATACTCCACTTCGTAACTCTCTCAAGTATTACTATGACAATGCTTGGACAAAGGATAACAAGGGTGCATCAATGCCAGCATGTAGTGAGGTTGCAAACGACAGATACTTCTGGTCTTCATCTGCTTCATTGTTCAATGGTGCATACTTCAAGATTAAGCAGTTACAGTTAGGTTATACAGTGCCTAAGTCTATTACTAGGACATTCAAGGTTAATAACCTCCGCGTATTCCTCTCATTGGATGACTTCTTTACTATTTCTAAGTATCCAGGTATGGACCCAGAGACAGCTACTACAACAAACAATGCTGCTTCATCTGGTTTCGATATTGGTACATACCCAACAATGAAGAAGATGACATTCGGTGCTAGTATTTCATTCTAAACCAACTGACAATTTGATATGAAAAAAATATTATTACCCTTAATATGTGCCACACTATCTTTCACAGCTTGTGAAGACGAGCTCGATATTGAGCAGAAGGGTGTGATTGCTGTAAAAGATTTTTACAACACAGACGAAGATGCACAAAATGCTGCTAATAACCTCTACCAGTCGTTTATTCTTAATATTGCGGGAAATGAGGGTATCGATGGAGCGCTTCCCGTTCTCTTTAATGAGCCTGGTGATGATATGCTTGCAGCAGGTAACATGTATGGCGATAACGACTTTGGTGCTCAGATTAATGAGTTCCGTATGGATACACAGAACGAGGTCGTTAAGAATGCATACTGGGGTCTATATGGTGTAATATACGACACTAACTTGATAATGGAGTATGTTAAGCCAGATACAGATGTAAAGAAGAGAGTAGTTGCAGAGGCACGTGCTTTGCGTGCATGGTGCCATATGATGCTTGCTATTGGATGGAATTGTCCTCCATTGGTAGATCATATTCTTACACCAGATACAAAGCCTAGCAACTATGGTAACAATGATGAGGCTTCGCACAAGGAACTTCTTATGTGGTGTGTTGCTGAGGCTGAGGCAGCGGCTGCAGACCTTCCAGAGAGAGAGAATCCATCTGATAAGGTAGGTGCTTCGAAGGTAACTAAGGGCTTTGCTCAGACAGTAGCAGGTAAGGCAGCGTTGTTTGCTGGTGATTATGCTAGAGCGAAAGAGAACCTTAAGAAGGTTATCAGTTCAAATAAGTACGAGCTTGTACCAACAGAGAGATGGGCTGATCTATTCCATGTATCTGGTGACCTCTGCGAGGAGATGATATTCCAAGCAAACTGTTTGAATAATAGTAATATTGGTGACTGGGAGAATAAGATTCAGCGTACATGCTGGATGTGGATACAGTTCTGGAACTGGAGAACAGATAAGTTGGCATCAAAGCCTTCTTTCATTGGTCCTGATGGTTGGGGTGGACATGCTATCCGTGCTGATTTCGCAGAGAGGATGTTGGCTAATGATGGTGACTCTCCACGTCGTAAGGCTACATTCCTCACAGGTGATGAGTTCCTTTATGAGATGGCTTGGAATGGCCTAGGAGGCGAAGAGGGTAGTGCAAAACTCACAAGAGCTGAGAAAGAGACATCAGACCAGATAGGTATTAAGAATGAGAGCGGACTATATGGTGTAGCTGGATATTTTGCAAATAAGTTTGTAGCAAGAGCAGAGGATAATGAGATGGGCTGGTATGGCTTCCGTAACTTGACTATCTTCCGTTATGCTGAGGTACTTCTTATGTATGCTGAGACATGTGCACAGACAAACGATAATGATGGTTTGCAGTATTTGCAAGCTATTCAGAAGCGTGCTGGTTCGGCTCATATCTCTACAGCATTGACAATGGACGAGGTAAAGGCTGAGAAGAGCTATGAGATGTGGCTTGAGGGCTGTCGTTTTGCCGACCAAGTACGTTGGGGTGAAACAGAGTCATTGGCAAACAATGGTAAGAATATCCCATCTACTTATGATGCATTCTTTACAAAGGGAGAGACAAAGCACAGACTTTATGTAGAGACATCAAATCCGAACAAGGACAATCCTACAGGATTTGTAAAGGGTAATCATGAGTATTTCCCATTCCCATTTGCTGCTACATCAATTAACCCTAATTTGAAGCAGAACCCTGGCTATTAAATAGGTATTTAGTGTATATAATTAAGGAGACCTCTTTATGGAGGTCTCCTTTTTTTCTTTATAAAGGTTGTTTTTTTGTGTTTGTAGGACAATTATAGATTATAAAAGCTATATTTGCTAAACTAAACAATGAATACATAGCATGAATTATCTAAAATTATCAGTCGTTGCTCTCGTGAGTATATTGTCGTTATTTACGGCGGTTGCTCAAGAGGCAAATCCGTTTGTGCAGTTCGAGGAGGTTGAGGAGACCTACGAATTGTACCTCTCTAAGGGTAAACCTAGAGCTACTGTAACGAAGGATTATCTGTTTGCTAAGAATAGACTATCTCCTGTAGCTCACATGGATATTGTCTTTAATGACAATATTAAGTATAGCTATAGTTGTCGCTCTGAGGTAGCTGTCGTAGGTGAGGAGAAGATGGCGTATAGTAGCAGTATTTTGCACAATGACACGAAGGTAAGAGGTATAGATTTCTATCTCTATAATGGGCGTAAAAAGTTTCGCAAATATTCCGTTACGTATGAATATTTAGATGCTACATACCTCACAACACTTTACTTGGAGGATGACTATAAGGTGCAACATAAGACGGTGAAGATAATAATCCCAAAAGATATGCCATACGTCAAGGTACATGAGTTTTTCTTTGGCGATAGTCGTCTACAAGGTAATATGGTTGATAAAGGCGGGAAGCGTATATATACGATTACTATGACAGATTTGCCGGCATCTCGCAGTGAGAAGAGTGCGCCAGCTAGTCGTCTACATAGACCACATATTGTACTAGATTGTGCCTTTAAGGACCATAAAGACCTATATAATTGGAATAGGAAGATGATAGATGTTGATTGTACCATAGATGGTATTGAAGATATTTCATCTTCTATAGTAAAGGGTTGCAAGACAGATGAGGAGAAGATTGCTGCCATTTATAGTTATGTACAAAGTAATATACGATATATAGCCTTTGAAGCAGGACAAGAGGGTTTTAGACCAGACAGGCCATCAGAGATATTAAGAAAGAAATATGGCGACTGTAAGGGTATGGCCATATTGTTGAGAACATTATTGAGGTCGCAAGGCTTTGATGCTAGGTATGGTATTATAGGTACAACAGAAAGGCCATATAAGATTAGTGAGATATCATCTGTATGTGTGGCTAACCATGCTATATGTGTGTTGTACCATAAAGGCACAACCTATTATCTTGATGCTACCTATAAGAATATACCATACAATGCTATTCCTGGTCACATCAGTGGCAAGCAAGCCCTTGTAGAGGATGGGGAAGAGTGTAAGATTGAGACTGTGCCATTGTTGGAGGCTAGACAGTCGGTAGATAGCATAAGTTGTGATTTAACGCTTAAGCGAGTGGAAGGTCGTTATAAGCTTGAGGGCATAGCCAAGAGACAAGCAATAGGAGATAGCAAAGAGATGTTGATGACATACACAGAGAAATCGAAGATAAATAATAGAGAAGCTCTCATGAGGGATATGCTAGAGTGCCTTTCTTCGCAGAGTGTGTGGTGTAATTTGAGCGAGAAGAACGATAAACAAGGAGCGGTGAGCATTGAGGGTAATATGAGTAATGAGTATTGTGTTACAGAGGCGGAGGATGAGTTATATATAGATACCTATATGGGGCTTACCTATCAAGCGGTACAGATAGATACATTTTCTCGCAAATATGATTACGACTTAGGAGATATAGGGCGTATGGTACGTTTCATGCGTGTTAATATACCATCAGACTATGAGATATAATATTTACCAGAGGATATCTCTATTGAGAATCAGTATGGTAAGATGTCAGAGTCATTTGTAAAGACAGCCAAAGGCTTTGAGGTAAAGAGAGTGTTGGAGTTGAATAATGGTATAATAAAGAGGGATGATATTGAAGCTTGGAATGCCGATCTCAATAGATGGTCATATAAGGCATCAGAGATGGTAGTCTTGAAACATGTACCTAATAAAACAACATCCAAAAACGTAGCCAAAAAGTCGAACAAATCAAAGAAAGGTAAGAAATGAGAAGTATCAGCATATTTATCTGTCTATTGCTATTCACCTCTAGTTTTGTGTGGGCTGCAGAGGAGAAGGCAGACTATCAAGCCTATTCAAAAAGTATCAGAGAATGGGTGTGGGGCATGGATTTGCCACAATTTAATAATTATAAGCTACCTAAAGAGTACACGAAAGAGTCGTCTGTTGTCTTAGCCCGTTATACCGAGATAACTACAGCAAGTACGGCTAGTTTCAGTGGTATGGGAGTTTTGACTCTTTTGGGTGGATTTCATGTGAATAGGGGTGTTAATCTCAGTAAGTTGATGAGGCAGACTGTATATCTAAATGATAAGGCAGCTGTTGATGAATATTCGGAATATGATTTTCGCTCATACTCTTTTAATGCTATGGGGCATAAGTCGCTTAATGTCAAACGAGTCTTGGGCGCTAAAGTTATTAAGAAGAGTGGAGAGGTAAAGGTAGTTGATATTGATGAGGCGGCCTCTATGGATGTCTCAGATGACAAGGTAACGAGAATAGCCATTCCGGGGCTCTCTGTAGGAGATGTTCTTGACCTATTTGCATTTGAGTTTGTTGAGCATACTAACGTATCTATTGACCCTATTGTTATCTATTTTGGCAATGAGGAGCCGGTGTTAAATACACAAGTGCATTGTGTATTTGATAAAGACCTTAATGTAAGATATCGTCATTTCAATGGGGCTCCACATATGACGCGTTCGGTAGATGATAAAGGCAATTATACCTTAGACCTCAAAACAAGCATACAAGGCAAGAAGATGCCAGAGAGGTATTATATAGCGGCGGCTCAGGTGCCATATATAAGGATAGATCTTACAAGACTTAAATCAAATCGAGGCATTGCTGGGCAGATTGTTCCTAAATATGCACTTAAGGAGGGTATATTTGAGGACCCAGATCCAACAGATATTGTTAGATATTACCTTGACATGGTAGATTCTTACTATTGGCGAGTACCTCATAATGTAGGTTTATCGCCAAAGCCTAGGGGTATCATAGAGGAGTTGATAAAGAGAGACCCTAATATGTCTGATACGCAGAAGGCAGATATCTTTTATAAGGTATTAGCAATGTGTTATGGTGCTAATAATATAAAGGTTGGAGAGCAAAAGGAGTATGATATGCTGACGAGCTTAGTTTTCTGGCTTCGTGATTATAAGATCAAATATCAAGTAGGTGTTACTACCACAAGGTTTAAGCCATCAATAGATAACATATTAGACCATAGAGATATCTCATTTATTATTCATGTAGAAGATGGTGATGGGTATTTCGTAGCACCTTATGAAGGAGTATATCAAAATGGTTCATATCTTCCTGCGGCATATCAGGGACGAAAGGCCTACTTTGCTCCTTATGAGGAGAGGACAGGTGTTGTGGATGGCGATAAGTACCAGTTGGTCACACTCCCTGTATCTACAGTTGACGATAATAAATTGAGTAGTGAACTTAAGGTTACAATTGACGACCGTGCCTTGAGGATAGTGCGTAAGACATCGGCCACTGGTCATGCAAAACTTCAAGACCAAGAGGCTATGATATCACACTTTCAGTTAGATTCGGCCTATCGTTCACAGTTGCCTACTACACAGACCTATTCAGACCGTTACCCTACGAAGACACTCTATCGTATGCAGATTGAATACTATAAGAGATATATACCTCAGCTACAAAAGAGTGTCTTGAAGGGGTATCATGGAGTAGGAGTGAGCAATGTTGATTATGTGAAGATAGACAATGTAGGCATTGATGCAGAGAATCCTGCCTTTGTCAATGAGGCCTCGTATACCCTAGAAAAGATGGTCTTTGACTCAGGAGATAGCAAAGTGCTCTCTGTAGGACGACTAATAGATCCAAAGCAACCTATAAGTGAAGAGGAGGAAGAGAGAGAGGTCGACATCTATTTTGCGTGTCCTATCTCGCGCTGCCACTCTATAGATATAGAACTACCACAAGGTTATGAGTTATCCCCATCATCCCTTAAGGCGCTCCATATGAGTGTAGCCAATAATATTGGTGAGTTTACGAGTAAAGCCACCATCGAGGGGTCGCACCTTAAGATAGAGGTAAAGAATCAGTTCAGTCAGCATCATGCCCCAGTGTCCGATTGGCAGAAGCTAAAAGATATTCTTAAGGCGCACCAGGCATTCCGAGAGTTGAATATTGTCATCAGAAAGAGATGATAGAGAGGTAAATAATAAAAGTACCGCGATAACCATTAAGGATTCGCGGTACTTTTTTGTCTATTGATATTTGGCCTTAGATATAGTATTCAATCAAGTTCACTAGACCCATGCGGGCGGCAGCCATTGTGGCTTCGTATATGGTGTTGACGTTTAGTTTTCTGAATATATTACGCTTGTGGGCTATTATGGTGTGGCTGCTGGAGTTGCGTATTCCGGCTATCTCCTTTACTGTGCGGCCTTGGGCTATTAGGCGTAGTACCTCAATCTCTGTGCTAGTGAGTTGCTCGGTTTCCTCCCTTTTGTTTGGGGATAGGAGGATATCCATTACTTGGTGGCATATGAAACGTTCGCCCACTATTGACGATTTGATAGCTGAGAGTATCTCCTCTACGCGGCAGTTGGTAAGGGCGAAGCTGAATGATGACCACTCTGATAGACGTCTCACGGTAGCCTCTGAGAGGTCGGCCGAGAGAATCAGCCATGCTGTATTAGCATGCTTTGAGTGAAGGGCGACTAAATCCTCTGTATGTATTGAGTCGAAATGTCCCATATCAACTATAACCATAGCAGTGTCGTCTTTGTCTAACGTAGCATTCAACTCATTGGTAGAGCTTACGCAAAGAGTCTCTTTACCTACAGAGAGATTGTTATTTGTAATAAGTTGCTGAATTGCGTATCTAGACAACTCGTGATTATCTGCTATGATTATGTTTCTATTCATCATTCCTCCTTTGTTTAATGTTACAAAGGTACTGCGTTGTAGAATAATAACCATACAAATAAGGGAGAAATAGAAAATATACCTAATTAGGTATATAGTAGCAGACGAAACATCTATAATATGCGATATAGCATGAATATGCTATGCAAAATGCCCTTTCTGTGCGATTGTCTACCCCTGTGTGGCGGCCTAACTTTGCATTGTCAAAATAAAGGAAGTATAACCAAACAAATTTAGGCAACATGAGAAACAACAAAAACAGCATTTGGGCATTAGCTGCTGCAGCGGCACTTTTTTCTGCAACAACTACATCATGTGATGATGACGATAATAGCACACCAGCAGGTGTAATCTCTGAAATTGTAACAGACGACGCTACTGCTATAGCGACAGTAAACGGTGTCTACTCGCACTGGCAACCATTGAGCTCGTCATTCTCCTTCGTAATAGAACTTAACTCTAACAAACTAATCTCTTTCGAGGGTGAGGAGGATGAGCCTGGACCACTTAACAGTAGATTTGAGCAGCAACCAGACACATGGTATCAGATTAAGATATTCAACCATTTGTTGCTTGGTGTTACAGAGAACAACAATGCTATAGCCGAGATAGAGAAGGCATACGCTGCTAAGCAGGTAACTGATCAAGGCTATAAGGCAGCAGTTGGTAAAGCTAAGTTCCTCCGTGGTCTTGCTTACTTGTACTTGGTACAGCTCTGGGGTGAGGTGCCAGTATATACAGAAGAGGGCGGAGATGTAACGGTTCGTCAGCCAATCGACAATGTATTTGCTCAGATTGTTAAGGACTTTACAGATGCAGAGGCTCTTCTTAACGACTACAACGGCGACCCAGTGACACCATCAAAGCAGGCGGCTCAGGCGCTTTTGGCTAGAGCATATCTTGTATGGGGTGACAATCCATTGAGTGCATCAGAGGTAGCAGCCATTGCAACATCACAGAAGGACCCAGCCTTTACAAAGACAGATGCGCGATTGGAGAAGGCAGTAGAGTATGCTGACAAGGTAATTAAGAGTGGCAAGTTGGCCCTTGACCCAGACTTTGCTAAGCTATTCGGTAGAGATTATGAGAGTAACAAACGCGGTACAAATGAGCACCTATTCACCATACATCACGATGGCGATAAGACAGATGCACAAGGTAATCACCAGACACACTGCTCTTGGACATTCCCATTCTTGAATGGTGAGAACGGCAGAGGCTTTAATGAGAACCATACTGAGGTAGCAGATGATGATCTCTATGACGATTGGGCTGCAGAGTATCCAAACGACAAGCGTCTAGCGAAGACATACTTCACATCACTTGTTAACCCAGAGGATGGCAAGGAGTACAACTACTACTCACCAATATATACTCCAGTAAATGGTAAGGGTGTAGACCAGAGCTATGACAATGCTGAGAATATAGAGATTACCTTCAACTCGGTAGACCGTATTGAGATAAGATATGCAGAGGTACTCTTGACAAAAGCAGAGGCACTTGTACAGCTAGGCAGAAATGCAGAGGCGGCAGCACCATTCAACGAGCTTCGTAAGAGAGCAGGTATTGAAGAGGTATCGGCACCAACATTTGACCAGATTAAGAGAGAGTGGGATTATGAGTTCACATACGAGCAGAAGTCGCTCCTCAACAGCCTACGTTGGAAAGATCTCATCTCTTCGGTACAGCAGGTTAAGAACTACAAGCACTTCGATGACAGCTACGCTACATCAGGAGCCATTGGAAAAGATGGAGCAGAGGTATCATCATTCTTCGCTAAGATTCACAAACATCTTGTAGCTAAATATAATAATGTAAAAGGTCGTCACTACCGTCAGCCAATCCCTACAGGCTTCACCGGCGAAGACCTTCACCTAGAGCAGAACCCAGGTTATTAATGTTATAAGTTTTAAGAAAGAAGGAAATCGACGTGAATGCTTAGGCTGTGTCGATTTCTTTCTTATATTTACTTATTCATACATTGATAACACACTTTTGAAGACGAATCTTAAAACTAATAACATAATAACGTCATGAGAACAATTTTATTCTTAGTAGGAGCAGTAATAGTGGGAATAGTCGTAGGCCTCTTAATACCAGAGAGCCTTGTTAATGTTGTTTTAGCGGTAAGACAGATAAGCGGTCAGCTTATATTCTTCCTTATCCCACTTATCATTATAGGCTTTGTAGCCCCAAGTATTTCGGCACAGAAAGGCAATGTTAGTCGCACTCTACTCATAGCCTTCACCCTAGCATATTGCTCCAGTGTAGGAGCAGCCTTCTTCTCGGCCATTACAGCACAATATGCGATACCATTGTTGAATATCACACCAGATGATAGTGTAGCTAGGGCACTCCCCGCACAGCTTTTCACGGTAGAGATACCACCTATTATGAATGTGATGACAGCACTTACCATAGCAGTCTTGTTAGGATTAGGCACACTATGGACATCATCAGACGTCTTTGAGAAGGCGTTGGTACAGTTTAGATCTATTGTTCTCAATCTTGTTAGTAAGATACTTATACCTATATTACCATTCTATATAGCAGCCAACTTTGCTGTACTTGCTTATGAGGGTACCATATCACGTCTTTGGGTCTTTCTCCCAGTTATCTTGATAGTTATAGTAATGCACTATATATGGCTTACCCTCCTCTATGTAGGGGCATCAGTTTACTCGGGCAAAAATGGGTGGCATGTGGTACGTCATTATTTGCCGGCCTACCTCACCGCCCTTGGCACCATGTCTAGTGCAGCCACACTAGGCGTTGCGTTGCAGAGTGCGCATAAGTCGGACGTGTTAAAGCGCGAGACAGTAGACTTTAGCATTCCGCTATTTGCCAATATTCATCTTTGTGGTTCGGTACTTACGGAGGTATTCTTTGTTTGTGTAGTATCACAACTCCTATATGGTAGTATCCCAGAGTTCTCCACCCTTGCACTATTTATCATTCTTCTTGGTATCTTTGCGGTCGGAGCGCCAGGCGTACCTGGAGGCACGGTATTAGCCTCGTTAGGTATAGTCATCAGTGTTCTTCAATTTGACGATGCAGGAACAGCTATGCTTATAGCCATCTTTGCATTGCAAGACTCATTTGGTACGGCATGCAATGTTACTGGTGATGGTGCTCTCTCGCTTATTATAGATAAGGTGAGAAGCAAGAATGAGTAGAGCATTGCTTGTAGACAAGAGAGTAAATAGTAATAGGAGTGTAACGAATAAAAGGCTATATAGGATATGTACAATTTTGATGAGGTAATAGATCGCAAGAATAGCGATTGTTTGAAATATGGTGTATTAGAGGAGCGATGGCATCGCACCGACCTTCTACCACTTTGGGTAGCAGATATGGATTTCCGTACGCCAGACTTTGTGATAAAAGCACTACGCAATAGGCTAGACCATGAGATATTGGGCTATACGGCAACCCACCCACAGTGGAGAGCCTCTATAATAGATTGGTTAAAGAAGAGACACAACTACGAGGTAGCTCATAGAGAGATCACCTTCATACCTGGTATAGTACGCGGCATAGCCTTTGTATTGCAAGCTTTCACGCAGAAAGACGATAAGGTAATGGTATTTGCCCCTGTCTATCACCCATTCTTCATTGTAGCAGGCAATAATAAACGTACGGTAGTAAGACACGAGCTTGTATTAGGCGAGGATAACAGATACTATATAGACTTTGATAAGCTAGCCCAAGATATAAAGGGTGTGAAAGTCTTGATACTCTCCAATCCGCATAACCCAGGCGGACGCGTATGGACGCAAGGCGAACTAGAGAAGATAGCGCATATCTGCAAAGAGAATGGTGTATTGGTAATATCAGATGAGATACATGCCGACCTCACCCTTGCGCCACATAAGCATATACCATTTGCTACGGTCAGCGATGAGGCGAGAGAGATAAGCATCACCTTTGGGTCGCCTAGTAAAGCCTTTAATACACCAGGCATTGTCACTTCATATTCTATTATCCACAATACAGCCATACGTAATGAGTATAAAGCCTACTTACAAGCAAGCGAGCTAGACGAGGGCAATATGTTTGCCCAGCTAGTAACAGTCACCGCCTATACCCAAGGAGCACAATGGCTTGAAGAGGTAAAACAATATATACAAGATAATATTAATTTTGTGGTCTCTTATTTAGAGGAGAATATACCTCAAATAAAGCCAATGGTACCAGAGGCCTCGTATCTTATATATCTTAACTGTAGAGATTTAGGGATAAGTCATGAGCAGTTGCTTGACCTCTTCATAGATAAGGCACATTTGGCTTTGGATGATGGTAGTAAATTTGGTCCGGAGGGCAAAGGCTTTATGAGACTCAATGTAGGTACGCCTAGAGCCATACTCAAGCAAGCCCTAGACCAGTTGAAAGAGGCCATAGAGCGATAGAACGTATAATACACTTATTAACATAATAACTTAGATGGATAATAAAACAAAAGCAATTGACACACCATTCAGACATGCCGATGCCTATGGTGCATTGAGTATGCCTGTGTACCACACCTGTGCTTTCGAGTTTGAGACGGCGCAGCAGATGAGTGATGTCTTCGCTGGGCGTATACCAGAGCCTGACTATTCGCGTACTATGAACCCTACTGTTACCTTCTTTGAGGATAAGGTAGCAGCCATTACGGGGGCAGAGAGTGTGATAGCCTTCAATTCGGGCATGGCAGCCATTAGTAATACCCTTTTAGCTACGGCCATTAGTGGGCAGAATATAGTAGCCTCTAGACACCTCTTTGGAAATACCTATTCGCTACTTGCAAAGTCGTTTGCCAGACTAGGCATTGAGGTACGCTTTGTAGATCTTACAGATATAGAGGTAACGGCGAAAGCGATAGATGAGAATACAGCTTGCATATATCTAGAGATAGTAACAAACCCACAGCTTGAGGTAGCCGACTTGAAGGCCTTATCGCAGTTGGCCCATAGTCGTAATGTACCATTGATAGCCGACTCCACTATTATTCCATTCACCGAGTTCAGCGGTAAGGAGTTGGGGCTTGATATTGAGGTAGTCTCTAGTACTAAGTACCTCTCAGGCGGTGCAACCTCATTAGGCGGTCTCTCTATACACTATGGTAGATATCCAGAGATAGCCAAGCGCATACAGACAGATATGCTCTTTAACTTTGGCGCTTACATGACACCACATGCGGCCTATATGCAGTCGATAGGCCTTGAGACACTCCATGCGAGATACAAGGTACAATCGGCCAATGCCTTAGCGGTGGCTACAGCCCTAGAGAAGAGAGAGAAGATCTGCAAGGTAGGTTATGTAGGTTTGGAGAGCAATAAGTACCATGAGCTAGCGCAAAAGCAGTTTGGCAAGACAGCAGGCGCTATGGTCACCTTCGACCTACAGAGTCAAGAGGAGTGCTATAGATTCATTGACAATCTGCAGTTGATCAGAAGAGCCACCAACCTCTTTGACAATAGGACGCTAGCCATACATCCATACAGCACTATCTTTGTAGGCTTCAGTGCTGAGGAGAAAGCCGAGATGGATGTTTTGCCTACGACGATACGATTGTCGGTGGGCTTGGAGGAGGTTTCTGATATATTGTCAGACATCGACCAGGCGCTTGAAAAGCTTTAGATGTATTGTTAATTGGCGCATACGGATTATGCGGATTTGTATGGATTGGTTAGGTCTCACTCGGATTTAACGGATTCAACGGATTTTTTAGTCCTCATACGGATTATGCGGATTTGTCTACATCCTGCGAGGTAAAATATTGAAATATACCCCTTCTGACTGTTATGGTCGGAAGGGGTATTTAATTGGCACATACGGATTATGCGGATTTGTACGGATTGGTAATTGTGTATTGTCAATCCTTCCTTTGTAAATAAGGATTTTGGGTGTATAGGTCAATTTGCAGGATTTTTTTAGTAAGTATGTCTCAATGGGT
>JAUNDI010000002.1:132003-133961 GCA_030526155.1 Bacteroidia bacterium | reverse complement strand
TCGCCCCAAATTACATCGCACATTGTAAGATAAAATCATACACCCCTCCCCACACCCAAAAACATCTCCAAAAACAAAAAACTGCGAGCAAGAAGGGACCTCCCTAAGTCCAAACAATGAAAAAACTGCGAGCAAGAAGGGTCCACCCGCCCACCATTCTAGCCCCATCTAGACAATCTAGAACAACTAGAATAACTAGAATAACTACAAAAACTGCGAGCAAGAAGACACCACACACCATCTTTCCTCCCTACAATCTAGAATCATCTAGCCCATCTAGAATAACTAGAACAACTAGAACAACTCCCCCCTCTAGAATAACTAGAATAAAACAAATCCATTAACTCCGATTCCCCTAAACACATCAAACTATTAAATAATATTTATATCTTTGCCCTACAAACTAGATTCAAATGTTCACAGTAGGTGTAATCATATCAACATACAATAACCCACGTTGGCTAGAAAAAACTTTGTGGGGTTATATGCATCAGTTTCGTATGGCCGACGAGATTCTTATTGCCGACGACGGCTCAGGGGAGGAGACTCGCGCTCTCATCGAGCGATATAGCAAACACCTACCTATCAAACACATTTGGCACGAGGATAATGGCTTCCAAAAATCAGCTATCCTTAATAAGGCTATCGCCGCAGCTACTGCCGATTACCTCATTACTACCGACCATGATTGTATCCCTAGACAAGATTTCATAGAGACTCACGTACGTTACGCCGAAAAGGGGTACCTCCTCTCTGGCGGTTACTTCAAACTCCCTATGAATATCAGCCTAGACCTTACCGAGGATGACGTCGTTTCTCAACGCGCCTTCTCTCTTAAATGGCTTCGCAAACACGGCCTTAAGTGCTCTTTCAAAAACACTAAGCTATTCGGTAAGGATTGGTTCGCTCGCCTCATGAACACCATTACTACCACTAAGGCTACATATAATGGTTGTAACGCCTCTGCTTGGAGAGAGGATATGCTGGCTATTAATGGATATAATGAGGATATGCACTATGGCGGACAGGATAGAGAGGTGGGCGAACGCCTATTTAATATGGGTATCAAATCTAAGCAAATCAGATACTCTGCTATAGTCCTCCATCTCGACCATAAGCGCCCATACAAAACAAAGGAGTCTATCGAGAAGAATAAGGCCATACGCCGCGAAACACGTCGCTCCGGAATAGTAAAGACGCCTAATGGTATCGTGAAGTTCTAACTACACCTACATACAAAAAGCCCAGCAAGTTCATACCTGCTGGGCTTTGTCTTTTATCTCTCTTTACGCTATTTCACATCATAGCCAAACTGCTTCAACATATTGTCTTTGTCTCGCCAATCTTTACTTACCTTGACATACAACTCCAAAAATACCTTGCGCTGCAAGAAGGTCTCAATGTCTCTTCTAGCCATAGAGCCTAACTTCTTTATAGCTACTCCTTGATGACCTATAATAATGCCCTTCTGACTATCCCTAGTAACATGTATCACAGCTCTAATATGTGTCTGCTCTGGCTCATCAGTAAACTCTTCTATCTCTATCTCTACCGAGTATGGTATCTCTTTCTTATAGTATAGAAGTATCTTCTCTCGTATAATCTCACCCACAAAAAAGCGCTCACTCTTGTCTGTCAACGCATCTCTGTCAAAGTATGGCTCTGCCTCTGGCAATAGCTCTACAATATGCTTTATTATACCGCTTACATTGAAGTTGTGCAACGCCGAGGCTGGTATAATCTCAGCATCTGGCAACTGCTCATGCCAATATTGTACCTTATCCTCCAACTGCTTCTGGTCTACCAAATCTATCTTATTGATGATAATCATCTTTGGTACCTCCAACTTCTGTACAGCCTTGATATAATCATCATACTTATCTGGCGTCTCTATAGTGTCTGTCACATATATCAACACATCGGCATCTTTCAACGCCTGAGTAGAATACCCAAGCATC
>JAUNDI010000002.1:118950-131993 GCA_030526155.1 Bacteroidia bacterium | reverse complement strand
CATCGACTCTTGCAAACGATAGTTTGGCTTCAATACACCAGGAGTATCTGAAAATACTATCTGATAATCTTCACCATTTACAATACCAAAAATACGATGACGAGTAGTCTGGGCTTTGCTAGTAATAATACTAAGCCTCTCCCCAACTAAAAGATTACATAATGTTGATTTGCCGACATTAGGATTGCCGACTATATTGACGAATCCGGATTTCATATCTACTGTTTTTGTCTTAAAAGCGCGCTAAGGTAAGAAAAAATACTACAATATAAAAACCTTATACCCTTGGGCAAAGTATAACAAAACATTATAGAGACGCTATAGCATAATGAGATTCCTACTAATCTGCATATATACCATTATATTCACCTTTGTAGCTTCTGCGCAAAAGAAGGGCAACGCGTGGGGAGATGGGACGAACTGTGAAAACGACAAGGAGTATGTCGCTAATCGCGCTCGCCTCTCCAACCTCGCTACCAAACATCGTAGGGATTCTCTATGCCACAAATACACAGATAGTATCTACTCAGAGGCTTTCCGCCGAAACGACCGTAAGGGTTGTGCCATAGCTATTACTTCTAAAGCTCTTAGTTATATCCATGAAAATGCCGACCTAGACTCTGTCAAATTCTGGACCGACTCCGTAAGAAACTACTCCAGAAGACACGATTTGCCTAGATACTATTACTTCATGTGGTCTCAGTACATCAATGCGCTTCTAGGCGTCGAGAGTAATAAGCGTAAAGCAAAGGAAGAGCTAGACCAAATGCTTATAGAGGCTACATCTGAACACTATATCGTGGGACAGATAGAGTGTTGCCGTCTTCTAGCTCGTCTCTACTCATATTTTGATATGCGAGAGAAGGAGTACGAAATGCGTATCAAACAAATCGAACTTACTGAGGAGTACGACCCTACAAATACAAACCTCCCTATCTACTATACCGAAATGGCTCGCGCGTGCATTGCAACAGATCGATTCGACGAGGCAGCTATGTATCTTGATAGAGGCGATAATGTCGCTACAACCGACCTTAGCAAGATTCAGTTGCTAAGAGTTCGCATGGAGCTTGCAGTAAGAGAAGATAATAAAGAGGAGGTCTTGCTTATAGCTCAAAAGGTAAAAAAACAAGGCTTCACAGATAGGTATGGTCAAAAGAAAATGATAGAGATGTATGCTCATACATACTCTGGGGAATATGATCAGGCCGACTCAATATTACTTCTCCTTTGCAAACAAAAGGATATTGACGAAAGAGAGCACATAAGCAGCAAACTTCTTATCGCTACTAAGGATACCACAAACTCATACAAGGGATGTACCGCACGAGATATGCTCAAGTACCAAGAGATAGTAGATAGCATATCTCGACTCCGACTAAAGCTATTGGTTGAGGACTCCGACCTTAAGATGAACTTGGCTGTCTTAGAGACAGAAAAGCTAAACATGAAACTTCAAGCCGACGCGCTACGCTACCATATCGTATTTGTGGTATCTCTATTCTCGCTCGTCGTCGCTTTGATATTGGTATACTACGCAAATAGACTCCGTAAGACAAATCACCAGTTAAGCGAAAATCAAGCTGCACTCGTACACCAAAAGGAGATAGCTGAGCAAGCCAACGAAATGAAAGCCGAGGTAATACGTAACATGAGCCATGAGATACGTACGCCTCTTAATGCCGTAGTGGGTTTCTCCGAAGTACTATCTCAATTGGCCGACAAAAACGCTAGAGAACAAATCGAGTTGTCTAATAAGATACAAGAGTCTACTAACGACCTTCTCGATATCTTAAATAGCGTAATAGATATGTCCGATCTCGAGACTAGTCTCTCTATGGAGATAAAAGACAATATACCTATCAACCTATTCTGCTCAAATCTTATCGAAAAATACCATAAGGAGGAGGTTAGAGGTGTTAGCTCTAGATTCTACCCATTGGATAACGAATGCATCATAAAGACCAACGAGCGTTGCCTACGTATTGCCGTAGACGCCCTATTGAGCAACGCATATAAATTTACCAACAATGGCTATGTCGAATTGTCTATACATCGAACAGGTAACAGCATAAAAATTGAGGTTGTTGACACAGGATGCGGACTAACCCCGGAACAGCTATCTAAAGCATTCGACCGTTTCTATAAGGGTGATGTATTTACCCAAGGTATCGGTTTAGGTTTACCTCTTTGTAGACTGGCACTCAACAAGATAGGCGCAACAGTTGAAATCAAACCTATAGAAAACGGCACCGGCACATACGCCGCTATATACTTGCCAAACCTCAGTATCTACGAAGGCTAACCATAGTTACTAACACTCCACAAAAAGAGAGTTTAAGTACACTTTCCGCTTTAGACTCATTCTACATAAGAGAGCCCAATTCACCTTTTTTCGAAAAGTTAAGTTAGCCATTATCAGGGTCTGCAAAAAAAGTTTAAAAATATTCTTCCTATATATCAACAACTTAGGAGGGGGTGTTAATAACTCCCTTTGCCGTGAACTTTTCGTGTCATAACTTTGCAATGGAACAAAAACAGTATTGACACATTTACATATATAGGAATTATGATACACACAGTCAAAAAGAGAGACGGACGTATAGTTGGCTTCAATAAGGAGAAAATATCTGCAGCTATCCGTCGCGCTATGCTCCAAACAGAGAAGGGCGAGGACGACTCCCTAATAAATAAGATATCTGACCGCATAGAGCTTCAGGGTCGCGAGGAGATGACAGTTGAGGAGATACAAGACTGTGTAGAGCTCGAGCTTATGAAGAGTACCCGTAAAGAGGTAGCTCAAAAATATATCGCCTATCGTCACCAACGTACAGTAGCTCGTAAGGCTAAGACTCGCGATATGTTCCTCGAGATTATTGAGGCTAAGTCAAACGACGTTACTCGCGAGAATGCCAACATGAACGCAGATACCCCTGCGGGTATGATGATGAAGTTCTCTTCTGAGACTACTAAGCCTTTCGTAGACGACTTCTTGCTATCTGAGGAGTCTCGTAGAGCCGTTGAACAGGGTTATATCCATATCCACGATAAGGACTACTACCCTACAAAGTCGCTCACTTGCGTACAGCACCCACTAGATAAGATCTTGAAGTATGGCTTCTCTGCAGGCCATGGCGAGTCTCGTCCAGCTAAGCGTATCGAGACAGCATCTATTTTGGGTTGCATATCTATGGAGACTGCACAGAACGAGATGCATGGCGGTCAGGCTATCCCTGCATTCGACTTCTACCTAGCTCCTTTCGTACGCTCTTCTTATAAGGAGGAGATTAAGGTGCTCGCTCAATTGAATAATGTCAGCTACGACCACCTCCTTGATGCTACAATAGAGGATTACGTATCAGCCGACCTTACAGACCTCACAGGAGACGACCGTATCAAGCAACATGCTATCAACCGTACTGTGGCTCGCGTACATCAGGCTATGGAGGCATTTATCCATAACATGAATACAATCCACTCTCGCGGCGGTAACCAGGTAGTATTTAGCTCTATCAACTATGGTACCGATACATCCGCTGAGGGACGATGCATCATCCGTGAGATTCTTAAAAGCACATACGAGGGCGTAGGTAATGGTTCTACTGCTATCTTCCCTATCCAAATATGGAAGAAGAAGAGAGGCGTAAGCTACCTCCCTACCGACCGTAACTACGACCTCTATACTCTCGCTTGTAAGGTATCAGCTCGTAGATTCTTCCCTAACTTCTTGAACCTCGATGCTACATTCAATACCCACGACGCATGGGATATCAACGATCCAAAGCGCTACGAGTATGAGGTGGCAACTATGGGATGCCGTACACGCGTATTCGAGAACAGATTTGGCGAGAAGACATCTATCGGTCGTGGTAACCTCTCATTCACCACTATCAACATTGTTCGCCTCGCTATCGAGTGCATGGGCTTCGTTGACCAAGAGGAGAGAATCAAGCACTTCTTTGCTCGCCTCGACGAGATATTGGATATTGCAGCTAAACAGCTCGAGGAACGTTTCCAATTCCAAAAGACTGCATTGGCTAAGCAGTTCCCACTCCTCATGTCGGCTCTTTGGAAGGGCTCGGAGAACCTCAATGGCAATGATACCATTGAGTCGGTTATCAACCAAGGTACTCTAGGTATCGGCTTCATAGGCCTTGCAGAGTGTCTTGTAGCCCTCACTGGCAAACACCACGGCGAGAGCGAAGAGTCGCAGAAGTTGGGTATAGAGATTGTGACCCACATGCGTAACAAGGCAAACGACTATAGCGAGCAATACCAACACAACTATAGTATCCTTGCTACACCAGCAGAGGGTCTCTCGGGTAAATTTACCAAGATGGACCGCAGAAGCTTCGGCATCCTAAAGGGTATAACAGATAGAGATTACTATACTAATTCAAATCACGTACCTGTATACTACAAGTGTAGCGCTAGCCACAAGGCACGCATCGAGGCTCCATATCACGACCTTACACGCGGCGGTCATATCTTCTACATAGAGATAGACGGAGATGCTACACATAACCCAGATGCCGTAATGGCCTTCGTAGACCTCATAGATAAGTACAACATTGGCTATGGCTCAGTAAACCACAACCGTAACCGTTGTATGGACTGCGGCTATGAGAATGCAGAGGCAAATATGGAGTCTTGTCCTCACTGCGGAAGCAACAATATCGACAAGCTACAGCGTATCACTGGTTACCTAGTAGGTACAACAGACCGCTGGAACAAGGCTAAACTAGCCGAGCTAAGCGACCGCGTAACTCATAGCAACGAGTAACCTATTAATAGTGTAGATATTAATCGGTGCAGATATACGTATTAAATATTGTAGAGTCTACAACAGTGGATGGCCCTGGACTACGCAACTCAGTCTATTGCGCAGGTTGCGTAAATAAATGTCCAGGATGCCATAATCCACAATCATGGGACATAAATAGAGGGACCCCAATGCCCGTTGAGGAGATTGCAGAGCGACTTCTTAGTGATGATATGTGCAATATTACCTTTTCGGGCGGCGACCCTATGTACCAAGCCAAAGGTTTTGCAGAATTGGCAAAGATTATCAAGGAGCGAAGCAATAAGACCATATGGTGCTACTCAGGTTATACCTTTGAAGAGATAATAGTAGACCCCGACAAAAAAGAGCTTCTACAATACATAGACGTACTAGTAGACGGCAGATACGTAGAGGCTTTGCGAAATACCGATTTACTATTTAGAGGTAGCTCAAATCAGCGTCTTATAGATGTTCCAAAGAGTCTTGCTGAGGGAGTCGTAGTAGAATATAAATACAACCCATTCCCATTCGACATATAAAAATAATGGAAGGAGTAGAAATAGTACAATGGTGCCTTGAGCATCTAAATTATTGGACAGTTATGATACTGATGGCCGTTGAGTCGTCTTTCATACCATTCCCATCAGAGATTGTTGTTCCACCTGCAGCATACCATGCGGCAAGTACAGGAGAGATGAATATAGTTCTCCTTTGGCTATTCGCCACTATAGGAGCTCTCATAGGTTCATTGGTAAATTATGGGTTGGCATATTATATAGGTCGACCTATCATATACAAATTTGCCGATAGCAGATGGGGACATCTTTGTCTTTTGGACGGCAATAAGGTAAAACAAGCCGAGGAGTATTTTGACAAACACGGAGCTATATCTACATTCGTAGGTCGACTTATCCCTGCTGTTCGTCAGCTTATCTCTATACCTGCCGGACTAGCACGCATGCACATGGGTAAATTCTTATTCTACACCTTTATAGGAGCAGGCATATGGAACGCTGTACTTGCTAGCGCCGGTTACTATATGCAGAGCCTATTCACCGAGGAGGAGATGATGAAAAAGATATCAGAATATAGCACAGAGTTCAAATATATTTGTCTTGGCATAGGAGTAGCCATTGTAGCTTTCCTAGCATATAGATTCTTCTCAGCTAAGAAGAGCTCTGACAAATAAGCACATCACACACAGTATTACATGGAACTTTTAGAACTTATAAAGACTCGTCGTAGCATACGAAAATATACGGCAGAGCCGATAAGCGAGGAGCATATCAAGGCACTAAAGACAGCCGCCCTATGCGCTCCTACATCCAAGAACTGCAAAGATTGGAAATTTATCTTCGTTACTAACAAAGAGACCATAGAGGCCCTCTCGACAGCTAAGGAGGGTACCGGAGAGTTTCTAGCAGGCGCACCTCTTGCCATAGTTGTAGCAGCAGACACTACACTTACTGATGTTTGGGTAGAGGATACCTCCATAGCGGCATCATATATCCAACTTATGGCACATAACCTTGGACTTGGCTCTTGTTGGGCTCAGATGCGCCTTAGAAAAAACTCTGAGGGCAATAACGCATCAGAAAATATCAAGAAGCTATTATCACTCTCGGCAGACGACGAGGTAATGTGCGTAATAGGTGTTGGACATCCTGACCAACAGCGCAAACCCTACGAAGAGGAGAAACTACCTTGGGAAAAGGTAGTGGATATCAAATAAGAAAATATTTAGAGATATAAGAATCGCACTAGATGAGAAATCATTTAGTGCGATTGTGTTTCCATATCTGCCAAGAGTTAAACAAATTTTGCCATAACAGACAAGCACCCGGTCCAATAGCCGCTTGAGGATTGAGAAACGACATAGCCATCCAAATAGAGAGGACAGTATTCTTTTGTGCCAAACCCTGACCAGCCGCTATACGGTCGCCATATGCAGAACCGATAGTCTTACCTATAAAGAACTGCACAAAGACAAGCACGCCGACAATCAGGCATATCCACAACACCATATACTTAGACCCATCAGAAGAGACAATACTCTTAATAATCTGAGCTGTATTAACTATTGTGCATAGTGCCCATAGGTAGAAACTATAATCCTTCGACTTCTCAGCCACATAACCCTTAACCTTAGGGAATAGCCACCAAAGAAGGAGCGACAATACAAGAGGAGCCATAATAGTAGGGAATACCCTAGATAATATACGGAGGAACAACTCCACAAACGAAAGTTCCAATCCCGGTTCCACTATAGGATATACTATAGGCACCATGATAGCCGTAAAAGTGGAAGATATAATAGTGTAAGTTGTGGCAGTAGCCGCATTACCACCTATCTTTTGAGTCACCACGGCACCTACAGCCGCCATAGGAGCGATGAAACATGCCAAAAGCGCCTCGGCAAGAGGCATCCACTCGCTATCACGATGAGATACACACCACCACACAGCAAGAGCCACCTCAACCAACTGTATAACGATAAGCCATAGATGCCATTTCCTAGGACGTAGGTCACGAGGCTCAATCTTACAATAGGTAAAGAAAAGCATCACACAAATAAGTGTTGGCAATATATAAGGGAAAGACGAAGCGATAATACCCTTAGCCACACTTAGGCATTGCAGTTGTGTGAACAATATATAACCAAGGACACCCACCAGCATAGAGATGGGGAGTGTCCAATCCTTAATAATCTGTTTAATAGACATTCTTTTAATAGAAAATCATTGTAATAGCATAGCCCACTATAGTAGATACCGTAACACTTATGAGACCCGGCATCATAAACGAGTGATTCAGCAAGTATTTACCTATCACCGTAGTACCCGAGCGGTCGAAGTTGACCGTAGCGATATCAGAAGGGTAATTAGGGATAAAGAAGTATCCGTATACCGAAGGGAGCACACCAAGAAGCACTGGACCAGGAATGCCAAGCGAGTAAGCCAAAGGCAACATAGCCACAACAACAGCACCCTGCGAGTTGATAAGTACCGACACCACGAAGAACGCCAAAGCGATAGCCCAAGGGAAATCTGTAACGATATCACCAAGACCAGCCTTCATCTCCTCAATATAGTTGCTGAAATATGTATCAGCAAGCCAAGCGATACCATAGATAGCAACTACAGCCACCATACCCGACTGCCATACAGCACCAGCCACAGCCTTTTTAGGTTGAGCCTTAGCGAAGAGAATCATGAAAGCAGCAGCAGCAATCATTACTATTTGGATGATAAGATTCATGGCAAGAGGCTTGAATATAGGGTTACCATCAGCATCCACTTTACCAGTAGCAAACTCAGGACGTATATCGCAACCAGCGATTTGGCATACAGAGAATAGTACGATACAAGCCAAAGCAGCTAGGAAGATATATACCGACATACGAGCCTCCTTAGTAACCTCCTTATCCAACAAGGTAGCTGTATTACCAAACATAAACTTGTATGTCTCAGGATCCTTACAACGAGCTTGGAAATTAGGGTCCTTCTCAAGGTCGAGACCACGATGGTAGCTAACAGCAGCAGCAGCCATAAGACCACAGAGGCAAGCAGGGATAGTAACACCGATTACCTGAAGGTTAGAGACCTCAAAACCATTAGCCGAAGAGATGATTACGAAAGAGGCCACAGCCGCAGCGATAGGCGAGCATGTAATACCCACCTGAGATGCTATACTAGCCACACCACAAGGACGCTCAGGGCGGATACCCTTTTTGAGCGCGATATCACAGATGATAGGCATAAGGGTGTATACTACGTGACCAGTACCCACCATTACGGTAAGGAAGAAGGTACATAGAGGTGCGAGGAACGTAATAGAATCGGGATGTTTTCGCAGCAGTTTTTCCGCCAGCTGAATCATCCAATCCATACCTCCAGCAGCCTGAAGCATACCTGCGCACGTTACGGCAGCGATAATGATATAAATGACATCAGTTGGAGGAGTACCAGGCTTCAATTGGAAGCCAAAAACTAGTATTGCGAGACCAATACCAGATATTGCACCCAGTGCAAGAGATCCATAGCGAGAACCTACGTAGAGGGCCAAGAGCACCACTAGAAGTTCCAGTATCATTTCAACCATATACAAAAATATTAAAATATTATCATTTATTAGTTCAATAAAATTTTCTCTGTCTAGCGTCTGGTTATAGCGAGGTTAGCGCGAGCATAGAGAGAGCTATAAGCGACCAAAATCTAAACTATTTATTAGGCTTAGGAAGCGTCAAGACGAATGTTGAGCCACGATTGACCCTCCGCTCTATAGACAAGCTACCATTACACCTATTAATCAGCTCCACGCAGATACGCATACCTATAGCGCTCGACACATCCGCATCAGTATCCACATCAGCGATATCAGACTTACGCTCAAGAAGAGTTGCTATCTGCTCCTCAGACAATACTACGCCATGCTCCTCTATATAGAGCATAGTAAAGAAAGCCTCATCCTTATACCTTATTACTACTTCGCCCCCCGATAAAGAGAGCTTTATAGCATAAGTGAGCAGGTTAAGCATGACACAAGAGAGCATCTCAGAGTCGGCACTCACAAGCTTACTATTATCATACGGCATGTCAAAGTTAATATTCTTCTGTTTAGCCGCCAAACTAAGCATATCAATAGAAGAGGTAACCAACTGACAGAGATTAATAGCCTGAATATTAGGCTTAACATACCCCATTTGGATATGCGCCCAAGTCTGCAAACTATTAAGCTGCTCCACCTGCTTAACAGCAATAGTATATATCTGCATTAAGTGCTGTTTTTGCTCATCAACAGAAAGAGAATCTATATTCTCGACAAGATATCGCAACTCATCCCTCTGTTCCACTGCAGGTGTCTTAACCTCTGAAGATATGATAGAGAATACCCTATTCCTACTATTCTGGAGACTCTTAACCAAATTATTTCTACTTCTAATTCGTCTAAAAGTAATAACTAGGTGGGTAACAACTACGATAATAACAATGACTACTAAGATATTAATCTTATTCCACGTAGATCTACGCTCACTCTCCATGGCAGCCTTCTCCATCTGAATCTGATGCTCTCTAGCAGCCTTATCTCTGAGATACATCATCTGAGCATTATTGAAGGTATTGTTTTGCAAACCTCTACGAATGGTCTCATTAAGCTCTATAGTGTGCTCCACCTCTGCTAGAGCAGCCTTAAGGTTGCCCTTTCGACGATAAAGGGATGCCAACAACTCATGCGCCTCCTCGAGCGACTCAGCGGCATCGGTATGCGTAGCTATATCTCTAGCACTCACTAGATACTCCTCGGCCTCATTAAGATTATTCATTTTGAGGCACACCCTACCAAGAGAGACACAAGAGACTAGCCAATGCCACTTATCAGAAGAGGTCAAGAGCATATCATAGCTCTGCCTATAACGTATTTTTGCCGAGTCGAGCTTATTTTGCAACTCATACAAAGAACCGAAATGGTTATGACACAAAGCTACGCCTAAACTAGAACCACACTTAAGATTTGTCTCATAAGACTTAGAGTAATAATAGAAAGCAGAATCATATTTCTCCTCCTTCTGCATTATAGAACCCAAGTTGGCATAATTTATAGCCATACCCACCTGACTACCCAGCTGGTCCTCCAACTTCAAACCTAGAAGGAAACAACGCTTAGCTTCATCATAATTATGCATAGAAAGAGCGATATTACCCACACCATTATATGCATAAGTGAGATTTTTCAGAGCTATTATGCTAGTAGAGTCGTGATATACACTTGCTATAGCCAAAGCCTTATAGTGATACTCCAAGGCATCCGTGAGGGCACCTATACGACGATAATTAGTACCCAACTCATTGAGGTTCTTGACAATCTCTACGGTATCCTCTATGAGGACGGCCCTATCATAGGCAGTACGCGCATAAGTTATAGCCTTAGTAAAATTAGCCTCGTGGCGCATCTTTACCGACATAAGTCTATTAGCTATTAAGCCACGTATATATATGGTATCAGAAGGATTTGGCGTAGTAATTTTTGCCGCCAACCTAAGGCGCGACTCAGGCAACCTATCCATCTCCTTCTCTATATCATACTTCAGCTCATCAGAGAAAGAGACCCCATAACCATTACGGCCACCATCTCCACAAGAGTATAGCAGTAAGGATGCCACCAAAAGAGCAACCCCACATACCCTATTCCCAATATTCGCTATTGACATACTATATAAACTCATACCCTTTTACCATCTCAAAATATACTGCTCCTTCTGCGCTCCGGAACGCAAGACCACTATACCCATACGCATAAGGTCAATAGTTGTTGTGACTCTATCTATCTGACAGATCTCACGCCATGCCTTAGACATACCCGAGTGGAGATGAATATCATCTAGCACCACCATCATATTATTATCAGCCACCGAAAGGAGATTATTGAAATACCTCATCGTAGCCTCGTAGGTATGATTACCATCTAGGTATACCATTACCCTCTTGCCCCTTATTATGTCCAAGATATTAGGCATCAAATCATCAAAAGCCCCAGAAAGTAGCTTGACATTCTCTATCCCATGCTTTACGAGAGTAGACTCAGCTAGTTTAGTACACTCAGAGCTACCCTCAATAGTTACCACAGGCACATCCATACCACTACCCAAAGCCAAATAAGCAGTACCTACGCCCAAAGAGGTACCAAACTCTATGACCATATCAGGCTTATAATCAGCCGCCAATCTAGAGAGAAGCATACCACTCTTCTCGTCGATAGCAGCACGACGTACTATTTTTGCCACCACACCATCCTTAGCCGTTCCAGTACCTAGGTCGTTCAATGGGATACGACACTTATTACGCAACAACTCCTTACGATACTTACGCACACGCTGCCTTATCTCCTTATCATTCAATTTATCAGAAGATATGACATGACGTTGCAAGTGGTATACATATGGGCTATGTATGCCAAAACCGCGCCAGTGCTTAGCCTTAACAAAATGTTGTACACATTTAGATATATAATGTATATGCATCATAAGATGATATGCGACTATTAGTATTATTCGTTAGTTATTGGAAGATAGAATAGGAAAGTAGAACCGAAATTCAGACTACTCTTTACCCATATCTGACCTCCCAATATTTGGATTAGATTCTTACATATATTGAGCCCAAGACCAAGTCCGGGGTACAAAGTCTTATTATTATTCAACTTCCTGAAAGGTTCGAATATTATATCTATTTTATCCTCAGGCATACCTATACCCGTATCCTCTACAGTGATAAGCAGAAGTCTCTTTACATCTGGCATCTGAAGAGTCTTTGGGTAGTCATACTGACGTAAGTCGGCCCTATCCACCACACTTGCAGAGATAGTAACATGCCCCTTCTCAGTAAACTTAAAGGCATTATATACTAAGTTTATCAATATCTGCTTAAATCTATCTCTATCAGAGTGTATTACCACGTCAGACATCTCAGAGGTGGTATTGAGGATAAATTCCACCTTAGAATTCTTCTTCTCAATAGATAGCATCTTATAGATATCCTGCAAATCCTTTAGTACGGGGAAAGAGGATAGTGTTATACGCATCTGCCCAGTCTCTATACGAGAGACATCGAGCAAATCTCCCAATAGCGCCAGCAACGAGCTAGCGCTCTCTCTGATAAGGTGTGCAAATTCGGCATACTCCTCCTTTGTGCAGCTAGGGTCGCAAAGCAACTTAGAGAAACCTACAATACAGTTCATAGGGGTACGTACCTCATGACTTAGGTTTGCTAAGAAAGCCGACTTAAGATTACTTGCCTCCTCAATTCTAGCTTTCTCCCTCTCTAGCTCTGCTGTACGCTCTTTTACTTGTGTCTCTAGACTATCTGTAAGCTGACGCAAATTCCTATTCTGCTTCTCTACCCTATCTTGAGCTATTATCAGACGTGCACATGTGAGGTCTAGCTCCTCTGTCTGTCTAGCTATCTCCGACTCAAGTCTAAGCTTCTGCAAACTATGCATCCTATATCTGATAAACCACAGAGATATCACGATTACCAAAGAGAGGACCCATAGTAGTACCTTGAACCACTCCTCCTCATAGAAGTATACCTCTTTATATATATAGTACTTCACAGATGGTGGAGTTACCTGCTCATTCGTATTAATAGGTATGGCACGCATCTCTACTACATTCCATCCCGATGTTAGATTAGACAAGACGATAGGCACCAAAATGCTATTACTTTTCCAAGACTCTTCTCCCTCTCTTCGCCACTCTACCATA
>JAUNDI010000002.1:117392-118940 GCA_030526155.1 Bacteroidia bacterium | reverse complement strand
ATTACTCTCAGTCTTAGAGTAATTCAAAATTCTAGTAGCCAACTTTACAGAACGCACACCCTCTGGTACAGATATCACACTATCGCTAGTAGTAACTATCCAATCCCTAGTGAGCGAGTCTGTCTCCATGGATTGGGCATCCATATACTGATACCTAACAACCTTAGGACTAGGGAAATAGTCATTTGTAGCAAAATTATTAACAGAAAACTCCACAAAAGCATGGTCGCCCGTTACTACTACACTACCATCAGCACATTCACAAACACCATAATTCTGAAGTTTTTTAGGTATCCTATACATAGAATTAGAGTATTCATAAACTCTACCATCAGTATTATTTACGCAAGCTAGGCCATATTCAGAACCCACCCATACATTATCATAAATATCAGTAAATAATACCTGTGCTGTATTGGAGAAGAATGGCGAATACTCTATCTTTTGTACCTTACCACAATCAGGGAGGTAGTAGAATAGGCCATAACTGGTAAGCACCCACAACTCACGCTGCCCATTACGACGCAATACCTTAACACTCTTCACCCATAAATCATTAGCCAAGTCAAATGCCGAGAATTCATAAGTATTGGTAATACCGGTATTTACATTATACTCAATTATTGGCTCTTTTCCATTTACTATCCATAATATAGAATCGCCCTCAGGAGTGGAGATGGACTTAGGACTAACATTGTCCTTGCCATCAGCAACAACGTTCTTATGCCTATGAGTGTAATTCTTCGTATCAAATAATGATACACCTTTATTGTCAACCCATACTAGTTTTTCTCCAAATAGATGTATCGTCTGAGTGTATAGATCTATATGTGACGTATAAACACATTTAGAAACCGACCTATCCAAATCATATTCATACAGATTTCGTTTTGTTAATACATACACCTTATCTGTATAAGGAGAATATATAGGATCTACACGAGATTGATTATTTTCGAGAAACCCTCCTAAGGTAATCTTCTTAAAATCATGAGATTCATCTTCTCTATAGTACAAATCTCTTAATAATGACAACCAATAACCGCCATGACCATCTTTTATAGTCTTAAGAACATTACCAAATTCAACATTCGAACACTTATATACATCCGTATATGAGAATTTTGAAGAGTAATAGTCATT
The DNA here is from genome assembly GCA_030526155.1 of Bacteroidia bacterium. GTDB lineage: Bacteria > Bacteroidota > Bacteroidia > Bacteroidales > Marinilabiliaceae > W3P20-009. The sequence continues at coordinate 117,797 of JAUNDI010000002.1, read as the reverse complement.
CTTCGCCAAACCCTCATTCGTACCTATCCATATCACTGGCTGTCGCTTTGACTTAATCACAGCTGTGATATGCGGATTACTCAGCTGAGCATATTGCGCGCCATAACGTATCAAACGGTTCTGATCGTATGAATAAAAGAAAAGTCCGACAATTGTTCCTACCCAAATACCATCATCCATTTCTACAATCCCCTTAGGAGGAGAAGAAATAGTAAAACTGGTATTAGTCTTAGAAGAAACAACATCTATTATATTTACGGTATATGATGGTTTTTCATTAACTTCCTTCGTAACTATGGCAACCCCATTATCTATCTCAGATGCATATACAATAGGGTCTTCAACCTCTATGTTAGTCTTATTAATACCTAGGCGACCTTGATACTCTACAATATCAAAAAAGGA
>JAUNDI010000002.1:88101-117382 GCA_030526155.1 Bacteroidia bacterium | reverse complement strand
CATTTGACTCTACCAACCTAGATGCTGAATTCGGTCTCTTGGCTATCCTAATAGAGTCTGTAGCAAATACTACACCTGTACGTAGGTCTACCCTATTAAGCAGTACATTTTTTACAAGAACAAGTAGTGTAGTATCATCATATTGGGCTAATGATGGATTTGAAGCAACTAATGACACATCATCACCTATAGTATTTTTATATGTTAATACTGTCTTCTCCTTAGTTGTCTTATCTATAGATAGAAAGCCCATTCCATCTTTCCTTATAGCTACTATAGAATTATTGGCTTTCGACTCAAAAACCTTATAATAACCAATACCATTAAAGTTCCTTGCTCCCGCCTCTTCACCATACATTGTATATGTGAGGCCGTCAAATCTTACGATACCATTATTAGTAGAGGCCCAAACAAAACCCTCTTCATCCTCCAATACATCATTAATTATAGGAGAGGGGAGATCTTGCATATAAGTTTCGAAGAACGGCATATCTGATTGCATCTCATAACCATTCTTGCGCACCCCCTGCTGGGCAAAACAAGGATAGATTATTGATAATGCAATGACTAAAACGAACAACCTATATGACATACCGCTACTCATGCTATAAGTGAAGACCCAATTTTACGTACTCGTAGCTAGATATGTTACATGGTGTTAAACAATTATCTCACCCCAAGAGTTTTAATCGGTAATATCCAAATCATCAGCAAACTGCCACCCTTGCTTGGTCAATTTATAACCATCATAACTCATATCCGGGCCATAATACCGCCACTGCCCCCTCAACATACTACTTGGAGGCGAAAGATGGTCCATGACTAGCGTCGATATCCTCTCGTCATAACGCATCATCATATTCGCTTGGGCTGAATACTTCATCACCCTACGATGGTATGTAGCCTTCTCATGCAAAAACAACGGAGCACCAAAGGCCACCCTCTTAGCCTTAAAAGATAATATCTCTACTACCCTAGTCTTCACCAGGCCATCCGAGGCTTTATATCCTAGAAGTGTATAATATTGCTTCTTATCTACCTGGAATGGAATAACGTTGTAATAGACAGCGCCATACCACTTAGCCGGACTTAACACACCCCTCTCTGGGCTCATTATCTCTGCAGTCTTATCCTCTAGCCTATCTACATAATGCCTACCATCTGCATCATGAGCTATCATACCATGAAACGAGGTAGTAAAATCAGGGTATGAAACGCAATATGTAGACATCTTAAAGACCTTACTATCTGGATCTGATATCGTGACCACTCTAGTCAAACCCCTAAGGTCGCGTTTCATTATATCTGGCAAAGAGTATAGATCGTCCATCTTCTGTTGCACCCTCTCTAGAGCATACTCCTTGACATCAAAATCTACATTTATATCAGCAAGCGACTCTAAGTGTACGCGCAATAGCACATCTGGAACCCAATAGAAGATATGGGAGGTCACACTATCTACCACCTCAAAGCCCCTAAGAGTAGAACTCATAGGCATAGACTCGCCTGTGAGCATCGATTCAGACTTTGCATCCTTCTTGTTATCATCTAAGGCTGTTTTACTAATATTATCCTGAAAAGCATAACAAGATGGCTGATTATACGTCTCTATATTAGGAGAGTACGTATGATTCAACCTCAAAAACCACACTAACTGTGGCTCCTTTAACTGGTGGTGGATAAAATATAGCACCCTTGCAGTATCCCTCTCAATAGGTATATTTACCCTACCAAACGCCTCCATCTTGGCAGAGTCTATCTCTGCTCCTGTGGCGGCCAAGAAAAGTTCCTTGGTATCTGCAATCCAATCATTTACTGTGGCAGAGTAAAAATAGGTATCATGCGTAGTCTTAAGAACATTAACAATACTATCTGCCTGATGCAAAGCGTAACCTATATTTTGGGCTACGTTAGTCTGCACTAGACTGACAAACATTATTAATGATACTACCAAGCCTCGCATGAAGTCGGAATTCAAAAAGAGTTACTCTTTAGGCATTCTATACGATGCATAGAACTCCAATACGGCAGCAATAGTAACAGGCAATACCCAGTAGCTCTTATGGCCGTACATAAGATAAGCAGAGAATACCATCAGCGAAGCTGAGAAAATCAATATAGCAGGAATTCTCGTTGGAGCAGAGCTCTTACTCTTATCAGATTTAGCCCTATCATATATCCTAACGAAAGCCAACAAAAGTGAACCTATTAGGGCTATAATCCATGATTCATAGATACCTACAACATTCAATACAACACCCACTACATAAAATACCATTGCAGTGTAAAGCAGAATAGTTGGAAGTTTCATGATGTATAATTAGTAACTCTGAAAGTTTTATTTAACAATAAATACCACCTCATTCGGTGACTTCATGTAATACTCCTCACGAGCAAACTTCTCAAGAGTCTCTACGTTACGGAGCTCATCCATTTTGCGATAATCCTCCTCTATCTCAGCCTTAAGTTGCTCCCTTTGCTCTGTCAGAGCATCCACACTTGCAGACAAAGTATACCTAGTACGAATATTATCTTCAGCGAGCAAAAACAACCACAACACGAAGACAACAACCGCTATGACATACTTATTGCTACAAAGAGGCACTAATGACTTTCGGATATCGTTTTTCATATTGGCAAAGGTAGTTGTTATTTTTGGTTTAAACAAGAAAGTATTACCTTTGCGAACACTTCACGAATAATAGCATTTTTATCATGCCTGCAATATCACAACGTGGCGTCATCATGCCATCTTCACCTATTAGGAAACTTGTTCCTCTTAGCGATGCAGCTAAGGCTCGCGGAATACGTGTGTTCCATCTTAACATAGGTCAACCAGATATTCTAACCCCTGAAGTAGCACTCGACGCGATACGCAATGCCAAGCTACCTATCGTATCTTATACTCACTCCGCGGGCATGCCAGAGTATCGTCGCAAATTATCTAAGTACTACAAGGCAGCAGGTATTGATCTCGAACCTAATGAGATGCTCGTTACTTGTGGCGGCTCAGAGGCTGTACAGATGGCCTTCATGAGTTGCCTCGACCCTCTCGACGAGGTCATCGTTCCAGAACCTTTCTATGCCAACTATGAGGCTTTCGCCGCAGCAGCTGGCGCTTGCGTTACACCTATTACCTCTACCATAGAAAATGGTTTTATGCTCCCAAGTATCGAGGAGTTTGAGAAGGTGATAACCAATAAAACTAAGGCTATCCTTATTTGCAACCCTAACAACCCTACAGGTTATCTATATTCAGAGCAGGAGTTCCAGCAACTACGCGACCTTATCCTCAAATATGATCTCTTCTTGATTTCAGACGAGGTATATCGCGAGTTCTGCTACGATGGTGCTAAGCACTACTCTTCTATGTTCCTCAAGGGTGTCGAGGATAATGTCATAATGGTCGACTCTGTATCTAAACGATATAGCGAATGTGGACTACGCGTCGGTCTCCTTGCTACAAAAAATAAAGAGGTCCTTGCAGCGTCAATGAAGATTGCTCAGTCGCGCCTCTGCCCTCCATCTTTCGGTCAGATTGCCGCCATGGCTTCTCTAGATGTTCCAGATGAGTACTTTAAGGCTATGAACGAGGAGTATTGCAAGAGACGTAACTTCCTCCTCGAGGGCCTTAACAAGATACCTGGAGTATACTCTCCTATCCCTAGCGGTGCATTCTACACCATGGCTAAGCTTCCTATCGACGATGCCGATAAATTCTGCGCTTGGCTATTGGAGGATTTCTCTTTCAACAACCAAACAGTAATGCTAGCTCCTGGTTCGGGATTCTATAGCAACCGTACTCTCGGTCGTAACGAGGTTCGTATAGCTTATGTCCTAAAAATAGAGGACCTAGAGATTGCTCTCGACCTTCTAGCACGTGCTCTCAAAGCTTATCCTGGACGCACTAACTAATGAGTTTAGTATCTCACATAGCCCAAAGGCTAATGGGGCAAAGCACAGAGGGGGCGCAAAACCGCAAACTCTCTGGCCCTGTGGTTAAGGTGTCAACCCTTGCCGTAGCCCTAGGCATGGCTGTGATGACAGTGGCTATATGCATAGGTACTGGCTTCAAAAAGGAGATACGTCAGAAGATTGTCGGCTTCGGTAGTAATATAGTTATTACTCAGTTCGACTCAAACAAGAGCTACGAAACAAACCCTAGCACAATAGATAGCCTCATTACCGAGAATATCAACCACATATCGGGCATCAGTCGCGTTACCCCATACATCATCAAGGCTGGTATCATAAAGACAAAGGATGCCGTACAGGGTATCGCACTTAAGGGTGTCGATTTCGGGTATGACTCTCTATTTATCCGTAGCATACTATCAGAGGGTAAAATACTACACGATAGTTGCGCCATTAGCGAGAGGCCTACCGATGGCATCATGCTATCTACATCTATTGCCAACCTAATGGGAATAAAAATTGGCGATCCCGTAAGAATATATTTCGTTCAAAATAATATTAGAGCTCGCAAATTTACCCTTATCGGTACATACAACTCCCACTTCACTGAGTTCGATAATAGATACGGTTTTATCGATATACGCCAACTAAGGCGACTAAATGGCTGGGAGGAGAACCAAGCTACTGGTCTTGAGATTGGAATATCTGATTTTGATGATTTGGACGAGGTAGCCTCTGACGTCCTCCATGCCGTCATGCGATATAGCGATGCCGCATCTAACGACATGCCCAACCAGCTACTACGTATCCAAACTATCCGCGATACACAAGCTCAGCTCTTCGCATGGCTCGATCTCTTAGATATGAATATATTGGTAATATTGGCGCTCATCATATCCGTAGCTAGCCTCAATATGATCTCTGGCCTACTAATATTAATCCTAGAGAATACCACTACCATCGGTCTACTTAAGACTATGGGGGCAAAGGATAAGCTCATACGTCACATCTTTATCCGCATGGCTATAAGCATCATCGGCAAGGGTATGTTCTGGGGCAATATCCTCGGTCTCGGCATTTGTGCTGTGCAATATTTTACCGGTCTCATGCCACTTGACCCAGCCAACTACTACCTAGATCATGTGCCTATCGCTTTTGAATGGGTCGACCTCTTGGGTATAAATATTATATCTCTCGTAATTACTAGCTTAGCGCTCATCGGACCATCTTATGTAGTGGCTAAAATACGTCCAGCTAGCGCTATCCGAATGGACTAATACTATTTCTCTGTATCAGCCTCCTCTTCTGCGCTCCTCTTTCTGCGCATCCACCCGAAATACTTCTTCAGTAGCTCTCTGAATGTGTCAAACGACTCTTGGTATGATATACCTATACCTTGCGTAGTAGGCGAGGTCTCGTAAATCACATCGTTATTGGAGTGTGTATATGCTTTTGCTCTTAATGTCTCACTCTTATTCAATTTTACCTCTACATCAAAGTCACCAATAAAACTACCCTCATTATTCGACTCCGATGAGACATCTCTACCATAACCTATATTACCACTCAAGATAATCTTATTATCAAGCACACCTGTCTGCAGTGCCACCTCATACTCCTCATTTGTTACCTCATCTCCAGGACGATAGTTGACTCCCATACCTACATTATACCTATTTTGCGATAACCAATCCGAAAACTGATTAGACATTAGCTCAGAAAGCGTCGTACCAAGATAGTTGCTTGTCGAGGCACCACCAGCCGAATTGGAGAGGTTCGACTGAGCCTGACTTGATGTATAGAACCTGCCGGCAAGGAGCAGCGAGAAGACTTGCCTATTCATCTCCTCCTCTGTATTCACATACTGGTCAAAGGTATACTGACTAAAATTTTGCGATGAAGGAATCTCTATCTCGAAACGTATCTTAGGGTTGAGAAGGTGCTCCGTAAGGAATAGATTACAGTTGATAGGTACACGCTTCTTCAAATCTGTAGAACTTTCGTCATAGCCCCCTTGCACTAGGTCATATAGCGACGCCCTAGTCTTATATGTAGCCACTAGATCTACTATGGCATCATATGGGTCTCCATTCCACATTACCGTACTTCCCTTTCGTATATCAAATTTCTTATTTACAATATTCTGAAGATTGAAGTTATATGTACCCTGCTCCATAGTATATATTCCCTCCATCAAGAGGTTGCCCTCTCGCGTTAGGTCTATATTTATCAACCCTTGGCCCTTAGCCTCCACCATATTGTCTGACCTCGGGTCTACTATAGCATATATCTTGGCATCCGGACGTATATCTATCTGCAGATTAGCTACTACTCCCTCTTGCTGCTTCATAAGGTTAAAATCCTCTTTGGCTACATCCTTCTTCTCTTCACTCTCTTGTGCGTCTACCTTCTGAGAGAACCTGATATAGTCATTTTGCCCAATGTCTGATTTCTGAAGAGGTAGAATGTAGAATATTGAGTTCGGACTAGTATGGGCTTTTACATTAAGCTGACATAGCGAGGTAGTACCACGAATACCAAAATATCCCTTACCAAATACTGTACCATAATATGTCGGACTATTAACCTCTTGGCTCTCAAGTACCAACATATCGTCTACATTAAAATCAATAAACATCCTCAAATTAGAGAACATATCATGATCTATATATCCGCCAAATGTACCCTGCTTTCCATACCTATCTACAAAGCGTAGATTCTTAAACTCCATCTTTGTAGGCGAGAGTATAATACTATCATTATCGTTAATATAATACCTCACATATGTCTGCATCACAGAGAAGTCTGACTTGTGAACACACAATCTGGAGTTCAACTTTATATCATCAAGCGGACCATGAAGCTGGAGGTTGCCGGATGTAGTTCCTCGCATATCATTAATTGCCGCATCTAGGTAAAAGTTCAAGAAGCCAATAGATAATGAATCAATATCAAAATTCAAGAACATCCTATTCTGCGCTATGTCTAGTTGTCCATTGGCATCAACACACTGCCTACCATGGGTAACAATAGCTAGATGTAAATCGAGGTTCTTATTCTCTGGCTGCCATGCCGTCTCTATATCCATATGCTCTAGATTATCGCCATCAACATATAGACTATCAATAGACGATTTGCAGTTCACTATCACATTACCAAATATATCATTTAGGTATGCTACAGCACTCACATCACCATCAAGGGAGAATTTATCCTCTGGCGTTGTCTTCAAAACATCTGATATGGCAAATTTATTTAGCCTAACCTCAATAGTATCTTGCGGATGTAAAAGCGACGATTTACCATCTACATTTATATACCTATCGCCATGAGTCATAGCAAAGTTATTCACCTGTAGCGAGTGGGGGGCCACTACTATAGATGATGTAGGTATAGACCACCTACGCGGACCTAACTGTATAAATGATGAGTCGATAGCTATATTGCCCACCAATTCATCATGCTTATCTCTAGAGAATTTACATCCCAACCCGATATTTGCTCTTGGCGTGCCATCTGTCGACTGCCAACAGAAATGTGACGATAGTGCATCTTTATATAGCTTATTTGCATTATGAAATGCGCCCAAACTTCCCAATGTAGACATCTGTAGCGATTTCGCATACAACTCCAATACCGCCGTATCTCCTACATGCGAGGTATATTCTATACCAAGTCCCTCTACCTCTCTATCTCCATGTTGCACCTTGTCAATATTCAAAGCCAATGAGGATGCATGGTCGGCTGCCCTCAACTTCGCTTTTAACGTACCTACTCCCGATACTATAAGATTCGAATCTACAAGCTGCGTTAATGGCGAAATATCTTCACACCTAAGTGTCATATCCATCCATGTATCCGCTGGCACCCTATATTTCTGCTTGCGCGATAATGATGGTGATGCTTTGTGAAGCTGTGAACTAATCTCTGCTAATAAATCCTCAACCTTAAATCGTCCCTCTACATGCGCATCAATATTATCAGACTTTACAGAAATGCTTCGATTCCTATCCGCGGTCTGTCGTTTCACTCGCGCATCTAATCTATTGAACATAATAGGGTTCTTTATACCTGTCAGAGAGAAATTATCTACCAAGGCAATACCCTCAGCATTATCTATATTGGTACCATCAAATATTACTCTTGCCTTGCAATCCAATACCGACTCAGGTAATGAAGGCGCAATGGATAGCGCTCCTATATGGAGCGAATCAGCATTTAACGTAATATCATAATATGGATATTCTCCTACACTATTGGCATTAAGCGTTAGCATAAGTGCTCCATTCTCCTCATCGGTCATCTCTATATAGCCCCATTGAGCACTCTCTTTAGCTATACAATAAAACTCTATATCTTGGTATGGATAACCTAAGGCTGTCAACATTGGGAAATTTCCCTTAATATTAAAGTAGGTATATTCGGCCTTGGGTGATACCACCCCATTGAATCCTATCTCGGCAACAGTAGGACCCACAGTAAGCGGTTGCTGTGTATATGGATAATATGATGTAGAGAGTGTTCCCTCAGCAGCAACCTCATCTTTACTATTACAATGTACCTTCGTCTCGAATATAATAGACATCGTAGAGCCAAATAGCTGGGTCTCCACATCCATAGCCGCCAATGAGCCTCGCATGGTCATATCTCCACTGAGCGGACGAAGTGTCTCAGACAACTCTAGCGGCATATCTACTTTCACATACTCAAAAATATCTCTAGGCGATAATATGATATCTGATGCTGTGACATTAACACTACTACGCTCTATATCTCTCCACTTAGAGACCTCTCCATCTAATACCAAATGGGTATTATCAAATACATCTATAGTTACCCCCTCTAGCTCTACCCTATCTCTTTGGGTCTTGACAACTCCTGTCAATGATACCTTAGGTGCTATATTGGGTTCATCTAGCACTAAAAGGTCTATATCCGCATCAACTTCTGGCAATTGCCCTTCATCAACATTTTTCAAGCTTGATATCGTTAGGCTCCTAAAGTTAGATAACGAATTGGCACTATAGCTCTTGAATGAAGCTAATGAGAGTGTGTCATTACTATAACTAATAACACCTGAGGCATACGACCGGCGGTTGTCCATCAACATATTTAAGTGTGATAGTGCCAACTTAAAGCCACTACCGCCATACTTCACCTCATCTATCTTGGCATTAATATCCGTGACCGCCATCCCCTTCCCGCTTAATGGGGTATAGATAATTTCTGAATTTGAAAGCATCAAATTCGATAACTCTACACCGCTAAAGAGTGGAGCCTCGTCAGATGGTATGGTATCCGTACCTGCAAGAAGCGAAAGATTATAGACTGATGGCTCGTCTGATATCTGCTTTATGTGAACATGTAATGAATCGATATCAAACTGAGAAAATCTTATGCTCGAGTCAAAAAGCGAAGATATATCCAAGGATACCTTAACTCGTGATATGGATGCCATGACCACTGAGTCTCTATCCATCAATACTATATCACGTAGGCTGATAGTCCTTAGTGGGTAATATTGCAGTTCGCCTATCCTTACCGGCACGCCAATAGATTCTGCTACCTTCTCCTCTATCTTTTTGCATAGATATGAGTCGACCGATGGAATAGCCAATAGCAGTAAAGACAAGACAATCAAAGCAACACCCGTAAAAAGGAGTGCCACCAACACTTTACGTATGTAATGAAGAGTTTTGGTCATTACTCGTCACCCATTAAGCATTTCTTGTACTACGAAGAAGAATTTATGCGCTGGCTCTTGTTGTACTATTACCAACTTCTGCCCTGCCTTGACATCTTTTGTACTCATATTATTCCACTCCATAATCTTCTCTACAGATGTATTATACATCATAGCTACCTTATGGAGATACTCACCCGCCTTTACTAGATGGGTTAGCTTCACATCTATCTGCTCGCCGAAATACCCTACCATATCTGGGGCAACATCTGGCCTTAGTCGTGGCTCATTCTTCAAATATCTAGGTAGAGCGCTCTTTGGCAATACAAGCAGACGTGGCATATCGTCATATGGAATAAAATCCTTTATATACTGAGGGTTCAACATCTGTATATCCTCTCTTGGCACTCCCGAGGCTCTATATATCTGGTCAAACCCTATGGATAAATTCACATATACCGTATCTATATCTTCATACTTATATTTTGGTGTAGGTGGTACCACATTATGCAATGGGTAGTAATTCATCACATAGTTTACAGCAATAAATGCTGGCACATAGGCTTTCATCTCATTGGTGAGATATGGAGCCAATTCCCAAAATGTCTTTTTACCTCCCGAACGTTCTATAGCTTTCTGTACCGTGCCTATACCTCCATTATATGCTGCTAGAGCCAACTGCCAGTCGTGCAAATTCTGAAAAAGGTACTGCAAATACCTACATGCAGCATCAGTACTCTTTATAGGGTCACATCTGTCATCCTCATAACTCGACACTTGTAAATCAAGCATCAGTCCTGCATGATAGAGAAATTGCCATAATCCCATGGCTCCCGACTTAGATTTTGCCTTGGGGTCTAGTGCCGACTCAATAATAGCAAGGTATTTAAGCTCTTGAGGTAGGTTATATTTTGCTAAATACTCCTCAAATATCGGGAAATAGAGCTCCGAACGAGATATAATATTAGCCAGATGGTCACGACGTCTCACAAGATAAGCATCTATATATGCCCTCACCTGTGGATTGTACTCTAGCTTTATGGGCGATTTCTTGTCGAGTGTTTCCATTCGGCGTTGATAGATATACTCTGGGACTTGTGGGTTATTACCACTTGAGCCCTGAGCATGCGCACACATCAAGCTCGTCATAGTAGAAAATACTACGAGCAAACATACTATGTAGATGTGACGCATATTATTATATCTATCTACTCCTACTTGCGGAAAAAAACTAATACTTAAAACAAATATCTTAAAACATCGTTGCCATTAGCATATAATACTAACATCAACAATATCATCATACCTACCATTTGGGCATACTCCATAAACTTATCTGGAATCTTCTTGCCTGTTATTACCTCTACTAGGAGGAATAGAACGAATCCACCATCAAGAGCAGGAATAGGAAGTATATTCATCACAGCAAGCATGATGGCTAAGAATGCTGTATTAAACCAGAATATTCTCCAGTTCCACGACTCAGGGAATATCTTTGCTATAGTACCAAAGCCACCTACCTTGGTAGCTCCCTCTTTGGTAAAGAGGAGTGGCAACTGCTTTACATAGTTTACCAATAACTCATAACCCTTATTTACACCTGCTGGCAATGCAGCAAAGAAGCCATACTCTAGGGTCTTAACCTTTATCCATCGTGTAGGTGCCACATTAGTAAAGCCTATTGTACCATCTGCCGTGATATTTACCGATAATGTATCTACACTCTTATCCTCTCTTGCCACAATAAGTGATACTGTGTTACCAGCATTGCTCTTTATCGCACTAGCTATCTCATTGAAGGCCGATGTGCGTAGAGAGTCTATACCTATAATACTATCACCTGCCACCAATCCAGCAGCATAAGCAGGACTACCTACCAAGACTGAGTCTACAACGGTAGGTACGCGCAAAGCACATAGCTGCTCCACATCTTTACTCAATATAGTACGATAAAACTCTCTAGGCATACCTATCTGCATTGGCTCGCCATTTCGTACTATGCCTACTGTACATGTATCTGAGAGTAATATAGTATTTGCTATCTCTTTGTATGAGTCTACCTCCTCGCCATTGATAGATACTATCAAGTCTCCATTCTGGAAACCTGCCTCTTGCATTACCTCATGATACTGCAAGCCTATTGGTGCCTCAGAGAATGAGACGTAACTTTCGCCCCAGATATATAGCACAAACCAAAAGATAAGAGGTGCCGATACCAAGTTGACGGCTACACCACCTATCATAATGAGAAGTCGTTGCCATGCTGGCTTAGCTCTGAACTCCCACTTCTCTACTGGCTTATCTTTCATCTTCTCGGCACTCTGTGTCTCATCTACCATACCATCTATCTGGCAGTAGCCTCCTAGAGGAAGCCAACCAAGACCAAAATCTGTATTGTGCCACCACGACTTGCTCACCTTTCCCTCTGGAAGTGGCTCTCGTGTGTAAGATATTAGGGAGAAACCGCCCTTAACTTGGCGTGTAATCTTTATCTGCTTTACTAGCTTGCCCTTTACCTTCTCCTCTACCTCCTCAATAGTCTCTGATATTACCTTTACATCCTTACCTAAATGAGTATATTTATCAGGGTTAGCATTGTACTTGTCTACATCCACCTGCTCTATCTCCTCCACTATCTCTGTATACTTGCAGAATGAGAAGCCTACAGGCGCATCGGCACCTTTATGTGGACCATCTGGAATGTACTTGAATATGCTGAAGTTAGGATTAAAGAACATGTAGAACTTCGAAACCCTAACACCAAAAATCTTTGCAAAAATAAAATGTCCAAATTCGTGAGTTACAACCAATATTGAGAGGCTCAATATCAACTGACACACTATTATTACTGTATCCATCTATCTTATTATGTAATATATCTCTAATACTATTTATTGTCTGGGTAATCTTCGTGCTTATGTTTCCACCTATTGTGGCTCCACAACCATAGCTCTGGTATTCTACGTATATCCTCCTCAAGAAGGGCAGCATATTTCTCTATCAATCCAGTTCCCGAGCTCTTTGTCACATCGTCATCTATTACCTTAAACTCTATCTCGTACCTTCCTCGCTCATACGCTACCACAGATGGGAATATCAATACCTGGTCTGTACGCAACGCCATAACCTCTGGCCCCATGAGGAATGCTGTATCTCTATTGAAGAATGTTGTCCAGTGCTTCTTTGCATTGCGGTGTGGCGACTGGTCGGCTATAATTAGCGTAAAGGTGGTAATATTATCCCTCTTATACTCCACTATATGGTGGTATGCCTTCTGGCTCTCAATAGCACGGCACCCTGTGCGGGTACGAATCTCTGTCATTAGTTGATCAATACCTTTGCCCGATTGTGGCTGATATATCGCAAGGTATTGACACTCGGCTAGTACATATGGGTAGTATATCGACCACTCCCAGTTGCCATAATGCGCACAATACATAAATACCGAACGCCCTGCCTCAAGATATCTATCGACAACCTCAGGATTACGCACCACATATCTGCGACCAAGCTCATCCATCGGTATGGAGAAGGCTTTGATAGTCTCTACCACATAATCTGCTAAATGCTTGTAGAACTTATTCTCTATATTGCGCCTATAGGCCTCATCTTTATCTCCGAATGCTATCTGAAGGTTTTTACGTATTACCTTCTGGCGGTAGTGCATCACATAGCGGAGTATGAAATAGATAAAATCTGATAGCAGATATAACACCCTCAATGGGAGGTGCGATACAGCTAATAAAATATATCTAACTATTGTATACACTATTCAATACCTAATTATTACGCCTCACCTTGTGGTTTAGCAAATGCTGGATATGGTTGTTTTTGTTGTGCCAATTGTATAGGGCCATGCTCTTGCTCATACTTCTCAATATTATCCTTGAGAGCAAAAAGCAGACGCTTGGCATTATCCGGTGTCAACACTACACGCGCTACTGTATTGGCTCTGTCTAATGCTGGCATGATGGCTATATAGTCGAGAACGAACTCAGATTGACTATGTGTTATCATAGCCAAGTTGGCATATTTACCATTCTGAAGCTCTTCTGGCAAATTGATAGTCAGCTTTCCTTTATCTTCCATAAAATTCGGGTTCATTTAATTGGCAAAGTTAGTAAATCTCTGCGTAAATATTAATAGTACTCTTCTATTTAACTGAACAAATGGGATATATATACTATATCACAATGTCAAAATATGTAAATACGTTGATATTTTAGTATCATTCTCATCTATATAAATCACATACTTTTGCACTCAAGATAATCACAAGCGAATATGAAACCTTATAAATTTAGTCCATACCTTAAAACTACTCTTTGGGGAGGCTACCAGATAGCCCCTTTCAAGGGTATATACACTGCCCAACCAAATATTGGTGAGTCGTGGGAGATTAGTGGCGTGCCTGGACATGAGAGTGTCGCTACAGAGCGAGGCTTGATTGACGATGTGGATGTCGGCCTAACACTAACACAACTTATCGACAAATACAAGGGGCTCCTTATGGGAGATAAGGTGTATAAGCACTTTGGTAATAAATTCCCTCTACTAGTAAAGTTTATCGACTCAAGGCAAGACCTTAGCGTACAGGTGCACCCTGATGATAAGCTTGCTCAAGAGCGCCACGGCTGCGCCGGCAAGACCGAGATGTGGTATATCATAAAGAGCGATGTAGGCGCTAAGATATATGCAGGCTTGCGCAAGCAGATAACACCAGACGACTACGAGAATATGGTAAGCGCCGACGCTGAGTCTAACCCTATGGCTGATGTGCTTGCTACTCATGAGGCGCATCAGGGCGACCTATTCTTCTTGCCTGCCGGCAGACTACATGCTATCGGTGCTGGTTGCTTCCTCGCCGAGATACAGCAGACCAGTGATATTACATATCGAGTGTACGACTTCGGTCGCAAAGATGCCCATGGCAACCCAAGGGAGCTACATACCGAACTAGCTAAGGATGCTATCGACTATCAGGTATGGCCAGAGTATAGAACTAGCTATGATAGCACTCAACCTACCTCACAGCTTATCAACTGCCCATATTTCGTGGTACACAGAGTGGTAGTGCAGGTAGCTCAGCAGATCGACTTCAACTGCGACTCTTTCGTAGTGGTGGTATGTCTTTGGGGCGAGGCGAATATCAATGGCGTTAAGGTACGTCAAGGAGAGACACTCTTAGTACCAGCCTCGGAGAATGTGCTATATATTTTTGGTAACGCCACATTCCTTACCGCCCATATCAAGTAGCTATTAAGTAAAAATTGTTTGACATCTAATATTGTTTTTGTCTCACCTATACCAACTGTGTATAGGTGGGATTTTTATTTTTTTTGCGAGCAAACACAATAATCCCCATAATCAATCAAAATACTATGTTTGAATAGAAAAAACGTTGTTTACGAGTTAAACAACGATAAAATATTTGCGCGAGTTAAACAAAAACCACTATTTTTGCAGTACATTTCATTAACTCACGCAAATTCTTCTGCATTTTATGACAGTAGGCAGTTTCTTTATAGAAGGGATTTCGAACATAAGCAGTCTGAGACTCAACCTGGGTAGTTTGAATGCCCTCATTGCCCCTAATGGTTATGGCAAGAGCAATGTACTCCGGGCCATAAGTTTTGGCATGGAGTTTCTCCCCGCATCAGAACAAGAGAAGGCGCAAATGATGAGAAACCGTTTTGTTCCTCTCAATAGCAACATGTACAGGAAGAATTTTACCTTTGAAGTCTCTGGCACCATGACCTATAATGATCAGGAGATTGAATACCAATATGGTTATTCATTTGAATGGGCAACAGAGAATAAGGAAGGGCGTATAGCAAGCGAATGGTTAAAAGTAAGGCGACGCACAGACCAGCGTTTCAAACTCATGCTTAATCGTCCTGCTACGGATGAGTGTGTGATAATACCCTCTCCTACAGGACGATGCACAAGGGTGTTTGAAGTAGCCTCCTGTCAGCTGGCGCTATCGACCATTGCCATGCGTACTGACATGTATCTGAATGGTATAGCTGCACAAATCTGTGGAATGTCGATTCCAAACATAGAAACTTTGGACAATCCAGAGTCCTATTTCTCAGTCGATGGAGAAAAAGGTATACGTATGCTCGATGGTGAGACTTTGAGTGCATATCTATACAAATTGAAGACCGCAGACGAAGACAACTATGCCATGCTGACTGATGGCCTTATGCAGCTTCTGCCAGGCATAGAGGAATTCTCGCCCGAAATGATTACTCTAGCCGATGGTCAGAGCAAGATCTACGATATTCGCGTAAAGGAAAAGTTTAATGTACAGCCTACTAGCATACGCCAGTTGTCCAGTGGTAGCAAGCGCATCATCTTCCTCTTCACCCTCTGTGTGGCTGCCCAGAAGAAGAATATACCTCTGATCATGCTCGAGGAGCCCGAGAACTCCGTTCATCCACGACTGATGGAGAATCTACTACTTGCCATGCAGAACTATGCTTCGGACACCAAGATACTTATCACTAGCCATTCGCCCTACATGATGCGATACATGCAGCCACAGCAGATGTATTTCGGTCTGCCTAAGGCCGATGGCATTGCTCATTTTGCTCAGGTCAATCCTGCAAAAATGCGTTATCTCTATCGTTATGCTGGTGATATGGAGCTGACCTTCGGTGAGTTTATGTTCGACTTCATGCTAGATATTGAGAATGATGCCGAGAAGATTTCGAACTTCTTTAAGGAAAGCTGATTATGGCAAAGCAAAAAGAAACTAAAAGTCAGCGAATCATCATTTTTGTGGAAGGTGATACCGACGAAGTCTTCTTCAAGGAAATGCTGGAGTATTACAAGAAAGTCAGCCATAAGGAACTAGTTCCTTGTGATGTATGCAATCTGAAGGGTGTGACCCGATACACCAGTAAGTTGCTGGCCAAACTCAAAAACGACATTCTGCCTGAGGCGAAGAGCAAAAATATTGCAATTCAGACTGTCTGTTGCAGCTATGACACAGATGTATTTGAGGTGCGCAATCCTTTGATAGTCAACTGGGATTCTATACGCAAGAGTATCAAACGGATGGGTGTAGAGAGATTCATTCAGATAGGAGTATGTAGTGCTATAGAGGATTGGATACTTGATGACCTGGAGGGAATCTGCAATTATCTCAAATTGAAACAGGTTCCCAAATACTTAAAGGGTGAAAACGGCAATGCTAAACTCTGTGACCTTTACACCAAGGCACGACGTACATACAGTAAGGGATATGCTACGCGAGAGATGATCAAGGTACTTGATTTCGCCAAGATTAGAGCAAAGCGAATCGCAGTTTTGAAGGATTTAGAGCAAGCACTGAATTTTACTATCCAATAAAGGGCACCATTCTTTGCAAGTGCGAATTGGGGTAAATCCTTTGCAAATTTTGTTACTCGTTTGATACAAGTGTTTGTGACTATCTGATTTACAAATATCAAACATTAGAATTTCCAATATCACAAAAGACAAAAACTGCTGGTACACTATGCATGCACCAGCAGTAAACAACCTATATGGTTTTAATTAGAAACGGAAACCAAACTTAATTGTTGGGGTCGAGAAAATCTTTATACCATGGTGTCCACAGCTATAAGAATATGAACCCGTAGGGTCGATATTAATAACTGAGTACTGGTACGAGACTGGGAACACTTCGCAGCCGAGAACGATGCCCGAGTTGAGCACACACTCTACGCCACCAACGATAGCTCCTTGTAACGACCACATCTGACCGGCCTTGCTAGTGCGAATATAGAGGACATCCTCATCATCGCCTGTGTATGGCATAACGGTTTGCAAACGGCCCATTTCACCACCGGCTCTTACACCGACATAAGGACTAACATGTTTATTAGCACCAGAGAAGTGGTAGTTCGCACCCACATTTGCATACCAGTTTGTTTGCAAACGGCCTTCAATGCAGCGTGACGCTGGCGAGATAGCCTCGCCGTATTGACCTTGCAACGCCTCTATATAGTCCTTCTTAGGGGTCGATGAGATATTCATAGAGAACATCGCATTGACATCCAAAGCACTTGAGAGGTAGTAGGAAAATTGCACACCGACCATGTTCATTAGGCTATTAGAGCCCACATTTCCCATGTTCAAATAGACACCAGGATCAGAGGTAACGCCAGTCTCATTACTATTGTAGTCTGGCAAGAGGAACTGGTCTTGGCCATTCTGGGAAAACATTGGATTGTTTCCCAGAATTACCGATACCTGCATATTACCTCCAGCTTCCTGCTGTTGTGCTGTCGCGCTTACACAGAATACTGTCAGAAGTGTTAATATGTAAAATAATCTATTCATTGTACTTACTAACAGATTTCTGTAATTTGAAATTAACCCTTGATAATAGCGAGGATAGCGTCAACAGCTGCGAGAGCCTCATACTCAGCCTTAGCCTTATCGTAAGCAGCCTTAGCGTTATTAACGTTCTGCTGTGCGTTCTCGATAGCTACAGAGATAGTCAATGTACCAGCCTTAACCATCTCGAGCTCCTTCTCAGCAACTGCAAGAGCTGCCTCCTTATCTGCAAGGTTCTGCTCAGCCGACAAGAGGGTACTCTTTGCATTAAGTACCGACTGCTCAAGTTGCTGTGTAGCAATTGCTACAGAGTACTCAATTTGTGCCTTAGTAGCAGAAGTTGTCCAAGTAGAATAATAATAAATTGGATCATAATTGTAGATACCAATACCATTCATAAGTGTTGTAACAGCGCTTTGCAAGTTATATGCCTGTGTCAACTTAACGTTATTGATATGCAACTGATCGTTAAGAGGCTTAAGCTCGTCTGCAACCTGCTTCTTGAAGTCTTCAACAGCCTTCTCTGCAGCAACACTCTTCTCCATAAATGGATTGAGCTTTGTAACATCGATAGCCTTATTGAGTTCCTCTACCTTAGCATCGTATGTATCAAGGATGTTGTTAATGGTAGCTGCAAGTGCATTCCACTCAGCCTGGTTAGCAAGTCTTTGCTCCATATCTGCAATGTAATGAGCAGCATACTCGAACTTACCCATTGAGCCATATCTATTCTGCAAATCAGAACCTCCCTTATACAACTCGTCGTAATCGTAGAAATTTTCATAAACATTATCCCAACCAAAGACCTTATTACTAGCAGCCATCCATGCACCATGTGCGCCACCACTTCTGAGTGATGAACCGCCTAAAATATCATTTGTAGAATTAATATACAAATATTCTTGCAAATCATCAAAGTTTGCACTTGTATACGACTTAACAAGGTTCTCAAGATCGTAGTTTTGGAACCCATCGACCTGCTTACGCAAGCCCAAGAATGCCTTAATTTTAGCTGCAACCTCTGCTGGCTTGTCTTCATTGGTAAGACGTCTATTCCAGAATGTATGTACTAATTCATACATCTCCTCAAAGTAGAATGAACGACCATTCTCATGCGAGTAACGATACTCTAGTGCCAACTCTCTGAAGACAGCTATCTTCTCCTCCCAATCTGCATAATCTTTATCTGCAATAGTCTTAAGATCAACCAACTGAACATTTAGCTCTTCAATCCTTTGCTCAACCTTTGCGATGTCATCAACATCCATTACTTCACTATCTATTGCCCACTTAAGGTTGTAGCCAAATTTATCATGCAAGTATTGGTTGGAAATAGTGCTAGTAGATTGTAACTTACCTGTTGATGAGTTAAAACTAAAATATGGGTCATAATAACGAGATCCATAGTCATTAAAGAACTCCTCAGCAAGAGCCTCTGAGATATCAAATGAATAGTACTGATATTGAGCTTTATAATCATTCAACTCCTTATACGTCTCAGTAACGGCATTTCTGTACGCTACTTCAGCCTCTGCTAAAGCCAAGTTGAGACTTCTCAATTGAATTGTATCTGCTGCAACTACCTTATCAATCTCAGCATTGAGTGCATCATTCTCAGCAGAAAGTTGCTTGTACTCTTCAGCATACTTAACAAAGTCAGCTGCCCAAGCCTCGAACTCCTTAACTGTAACAGACTTGAACTCCTCAAGATTCTTCTCAGCAAGAGCTATACTAAGCTTTGCACGCTCAATTGAGAGCTCTGCATAAGCGATATTATCTTGTGCATCCTGAACTTTCTGTGTATATATATTAATATCGTTAATCTCACCCTTCTCTGCAAGAGCAACAGCCTGTGCAAGAGCCTTCTGAGCGCTCACGAGAGCAACTGACTTCTGCTCGAATGTTGTTGTCTTAGTTACGAGGTTCTGACGAGCTGTAGCAAGCTCCTTAGACTGTGAAGGATCTTTGAGCTGTGCTGCCTGGATAGCGAGCGACTGAGCTGCTTGTGCTGCTGTCTGCTTTGCCTGGTCAAGTGCTGTCTGTGCTGCGAGAATTGTAGCCTCTCCATTGAGTTTAGCAGCCTCAAGTTGTGCCTTAGCTGTCTCGAGTTGTGCCTGCTGCTGTGTGAGTTGGATTTGGAGTTTCTCAATCTCTGCATTGTTCTTAGCCTCTGCAAGAGCAAGATCAAGCTGCTTCTTAGCAAGCTCTACCTTCTCCTCTTCTACCTTAACCTCTGCGAGCTTGTTTGCAATCTCTTGTGCAGCTACCTGTGCATTAATCAAAGCAGCATTAGCAGCATCAATAGCCTGCTCTGCCTTCTTCTTGTCGGCCTCAGCTTGTGCTAAAATTTTAGCAGCTTCACCCTCTGCACGAAGTTTGTCTGCCTGACCTTGACGGAGATCTCTGAGTCCTTCTGGCTCATCATTGTCGATACAACTTGTCACGCCTAGCGAAAGCATCGCTGCAGCTGCTGACAAATAAAGAAATTTCTTCTTCATTGTGTTAAATAATTTAGTGTTATAAATGTTGTTGATTTTAACTCACATAGTATTAATGGTCCTAATAAGAACGACATAATCATTCCACTAGTCCCTCGATTCTACATTATGTATGTTTAGTTTTATTGTTCACAGCAATAAAATTAATACTACATCTTAGTTGGTTAATAAATCGCAATTGCACATAATTTAAACAAGTAGTCTATATATGTGTAAAATTGTGTTTTAATTATCGATGCAAATATACACCCACTTTTTGCAAAAACAGTTCTTAAGTGTATAGCGAATATTAACACATATGTGTCACAAATAATTTAATAAAGTGTATAGTTTTTTTTTTACGGAGCCTATTTATCTTACTATTTATCAGTAAGATACGCTATAGTTCCTTTTCCACCTCATCGGCATATTCCCTCAAAAAATTTCTATGAAGTATTACAGATATCCTCTGAAGAAGTGACAAATTAATATCGCTTCGCTTAAATATATCATATACATTTACACGATTGCAATTGAGTTTCCTGGCGAACCAAGTCACGCTACGCTCCTGAGCCTCAAGCTCTTCTTTTACTCTCTGACCTATCATCTGTGTCATAGTCATAAATATATGTTGTCTAATATTCATAGTTTGCAGCATCGTTACCATAGGGTAACTTTTAGTCTAGTGCAAAATGAGTTTGCTCCTCACGTTGAATATTCAAACATTAATAGTGTATAATTATCGAGGCAAAATTAGTTTATTTTTCTTAATAGGTAGACCATATTGCACATTTTTTTAGTTAAAATAGAGCGAAAGCAGCCTATATCTATGCTAAGAGTAGACTGTAGCCGAGTTAAATGCGTCTTTTATATGGGTTAGTCTAAATGGCATAGAGTGCCCCACTAGGGAGATAACATCAAAACGGGCATTGCCATTATAGTGCTTTTGCCTTATGAATATATTTGCACATCGAATGAGATTTTGCATCTTGGCGCGACTTACCGCCTCGTGTGGCTCTCCAAAGGCATCAGAGGTACGGGTCTTTACCTCTACAAATACAAGCACATTATCATCATTGTCAAATGCTACTATATCTATATCTTTATGCTCAAAGCGCCAGTCGACCTCTATTATAGTATACCCTTTGCGCTGGAGATATTGAATGGCGAACTGCTCTCCTAGTTGTCCTAATACATTGTGTTTAGCCATGAGTTTTGCGTTATTATATGTTTAAAAAACACTCAAAGGTAATCATTATTCTTGCATAGCTACAGAAAAATTCCGATAATTGCACTGACATGAGAAAACTAAGAAACGTGGAAGAGATTAAGCTAGGGCGTGCTGATGTCGACAAATCACTATTGCACGTAGTATATGAGGACGAAGATGTGGTGGTAATAAACAAGCCAGAGGGTTTGTGTACTATTGCTGTACCTGGACACCCAGAGATACCAACGGCATATCATATGGTAGATCAATATGTAAAGGAGAAGGGACGCAAAAAGTCGAGAATATGGATAGTACATAGACTCGATAGGGACACATCAGGACTACTACTATTTGCAAAGAATGCACAATCGCAGAATATATTACGACACAACTGGGACGAGATAGTGGAGGACCGCCGATATATAGCGGTAACTGAGGGTGTACTTACACCTCAGCAGGGGCGCTATGAGAGCTACCTCTTTGAGAACCCTGTAACCAAAAGGATGTACTCTGGCAACCCTAACAGAGAGGGCGGCAAGCTAGCCATCACCAACTTCTATGTGTGTAGGAGCAATGCCCACTACTCCCTCGTAGAGCTAGAGTTGGAGACCGGTAGAAAGAATCAGATAAGGGTACACCTATCAGAACATGGCTGTCCTATAGTTGGCGATGCCAAGTATGGCGCAAAATACAACCCACTTGGCAGAATGGGGCTACACGCCTTCTGCCTTACATTCCACCACCCAAGGACAGGTGAGCTTATTGACCTCCAGACGCCAGTTCCGGAGAACTTCTTGAGATTGGTAAAATAAATAAGGAGTATAAGAGCTGAAAAGCTGACATAAATAGACTCGGCGAGCACGGGAAAGTGCTTGCCGATTTTTATTATTAATATCGACAATTACATTATGAAACGCAGATAGGCTATTCTATGGGTGCACTATGGGTGCTCCCCGAGTGCTCCCCTATTACCTATCTGTTGAGAGGCGAAAAGAAGACTTGTTAATGATTGATAAATAATATAGGAGTACTTGTACTTTTCGGCGCATTCTATATCTTTGCGATTGAAATGGGTATAAATAAAGTAATCTCTGCCAAAGAAGCAGGAGATTTGATTAAAGACGGGATGACAATTATGATTGGCGGCTTCATGACATGTGGAACCGCTAAAGCAATTGTCCATGAAATATCAGCAAAGAACTTAACTGTAATTTGCAATGATGCTGGATTCCAAAATGAGGGATGCGGTAGGTTATTGGCACGCGGTTTGGTGAAGCGCCTTATAGCATCGCATGTAGGGCTCAACAAACAGTGTGGCGAGCTAGTAAATAGCGGTCAGCTAGAGCTCAAACTCCAACCCCAAGGAACCTTGGTAGAGCAGATACGTGCTGCTGGAGCGGGCTTAGGCGGTGTACTAACCCCTACAGGAGTGGGTACTATAGTGGCCGATAGCACACAACCTACAACACTCGAAGGCAAGCAGACCATAGTAGTAGATGGTCGCGAATACCTACTAGAGAAGCCCCTCCATGGAGATGTAGCCATCATTAAAGGGTTTATTGCAGACGAATCGGGCAATATACGCTATAAAGGCACTATGAGAAACTTCAATCCGCTTATGGCATCGGCTTGTAAGATGGTAATAGCAGAGGTGGAGCAGATAGTACCTACAGGCGAGATAGGTCCTGACTATGTTGAGACCCCACATATCTTTATAGACTATCTAGTCTTAAATCCTAAAGAGTAATTGATGAACAAGGACGAGATAAAACACTTTATAGCAAAGCGCGTAGCGCGAGAGCTAGAGGACGGCGATGTAGTGAACCTTGGCATTGGTCTACCTACACTAGTACCTCACTATGTAGGTCCGGATGTAAAGATTACACTTCAAGCAGAGAATGGCTTTATAGGACTATGTGCGCACACTGGGAATATCAGAGAAGATGGCAACTACTATATAGTAGACCCAAGTGGTAACCCAGCGGGCATAGAGCACGACGGCATGTTCTTCGACAGTTCGTTCTCATTCACCATTATACGTGGCGGTCATGTAGACAAGACTATCCTTGGTTCTATGCAGGTAGCCGAGAATGGAGATATAGCCAATTGGCTTATCCCTGGCAAGGCGGTACACGGCATGGGTGGCGCGATGGACCTAGTAGTAGGAGCGAAGAAGGTAATAGTAGCTATGGAGCACACCCAGAAGGGAGCGCCAAAGATACTAAAGCAGTGCACCTACCCACTAACCGCCAAGGGAGTGGTAGACATGATAATTACCGAGATGGGCGTAATGGACATCACCCCAGACGGAATAGTACTCAAAGAGTACAACCCAGAGTATACCATAGAGCAGATACAGCAGGCTACAGAGGCCGAGCTAATAATAGACGAGAATATAGTACCTATGGTATAGGGGTAGCATTATTACTATTCCTTGGAAAATAATAATGCGAAAAACGAGCCTCTGCATAGCGTCTGTATAGAGCGAGGTTAGAGCGAGCATAGAGCAAGGTACTTACGAAGTATTTTTATGATTATATAAAATAGGGACCCGTACCAAAAGGTATGGGTCCCTCGCTTTATAGATATCTACCTAGCATTCCCCTAAAGGGCAAATATCGCTAGGCATTATAGGTAGCTAGCCTAACCGTGTATACCTCCTTGGGTATTGGAATAGTATCGACAATACCAAGACGAAGGCAAGCACATATATGTAGTAAAGATTTGGCAATATCTCGAGCGGACTCAAAGAGACCAATGTCGAGGCCATAAGCATCTGCGCTCCGTATGGCAAGACACCTTGAATGATACACGACGAGGTATCCATGATAGATGCGGTACGACGAGGGTCGAGATGCATCTTATCCGCCACCTGCTTAATGACCCCTGAAGTGGTAATAAGCGTTATGGTATTATTAGCGGTACAAAGATTTACTATCCAGATAAAGAACATAGAGGCGAACTCAGCTCCTCGTTTCGTGCCCACTCTCTTGAGCATATTATCTACAATAAACTTGATACCCCCCTTATACCTAATAATCTCCATGATACCGCTAGCGAGGAGGACGACAATGATAAGTTCGCCCATTCCCAATATACCATCACCAGCCGCCTTACACCAATCAAGCATAGGCATATCACACGCCGTGATAGAGATAGCGAAAGAGGCCACAACACCCAATGCCAACACCTGAAGTACATTAACACCACAGAGGGCAGTAATGATGACCAACATATAAGGCAAGACGGTCCACCAATTCACATCAGGTATATTAGAAGCAGAGGCATAATTGAACCCCATAACGAAGTAGACTATACCACAAATGATAGCAGCAGGAAGAGCGATGAAGATATTAACCTTGAACTTATCATTCATCTTACACCCCTGAGAGGTGGTAGCCACTATAGTAGTATCAGATATAAAAGAGAGATTATCGCCAAAATAGGCACCGCCCACTACAATAGCCGTCATGACACCCGTAGGCATACCGATAGACTCAGCCAAGCCGGCAGCCAAAGGCACTAGAGTAACAATAGTACCCACGCTAGTACCCACACTCATAGATACTAGACAAGCCGCAATAAACATACTCACTGGTACCGCCTGCGAAGGCAGTATATTGAGCAACAAACCGACAAGCGAATCTATAGCCCCCATAGCCTTAGCCGTATGAGCGAACATACCCGCGAAGACGAATATCCATATCATGAGCATTGTGGTGGTATTCATCGCCCCCTTGGAGAATATATCAATACGCTCCTCTAGCTTCTTACCCTTAAGCAAGATGATAGAGTAAGCCGAAGCCACCACAAAAGCCAAAGTAATAGGCATCGCATAAAAATCCCCAGCCACAATAGATGTGGCTAGGTATACGATTAAGAAAACAAAGATTGGAGTTAATGCCAACATTCTTTAAAGAGCTATTTCATATATTGCACGAGTAACCTCAGGTGTCATGGTATAATATACCCCCTCTATCTTCTCGCCATTATTCTGATGGAATTTTCTTACCAAAGTATCGATATCCGACTTAACGAAACCAAGTTCAGACAACGACTTAGGCATATTGAGGATAGCGAAGAACTCACGCAACTTAGCTATACCCTTAAGAGCAATCTCCTCGTCGGAGCCTACATGCTCCACATTAAATATACGCTCAGCCATCTGAGCCACCTTATAAGGGTGATTCTTAGCCATGAAAGTCATCCAAGCAGGGAAGATAACAGCTAGGCCAGCGCCATGAGCAATCTTATCATTAAGACCACTTACCTCATGCTCCATACAGTGAGTCATCCAGTCCTCTGCACGTCCCACGCCACAAAGACCATTATGCGCGATGGTACCGCTCCACATGATATTAGCCCTTGCCTCATAATCTTGAGGATTAGCCACTACCTTCTTAGCCTCATTCATGATAGCTATGAGGAGCCCCTCAGCTACGCGGTCGGTCACCTCTACATTCTTAGTATTAGTAAAATATCTCTCGAAAATGTGAGCCATCATATCTACAATACCATAAGCAGTCTGATTAGCAGGGAGAGTCATAGTAAGTTCAGGATTCATGATAGAGAACTTAGGGCGCATGAGTTCGCTACCGAGCCCTAGTTTATTCATACCATCCACCTTAGTAATAACAG
Source organism: Bacteroidia bacterium (assembly GCA_030526155.1). GTDB lineage: Bacteria > Bacteroidota > Bacteroidia > Bacteroidales > Marinilabiliaceae > W3P20-009. The sequence goes on along the minus strand of JAUNDI010000002.1, from coordinate 91,131 downwards.
AATCGCCCGACCCCTCGCTACCAGCGGCAGGTATAGTGAGCACCGTAGCCACAGGGAGAGCAGCCTTAACCTTAGCCTTACCGAGGTAGAAATCCCAAAAATCGCCCTCATAAGGCACACCTACCGCGATAGCCTTAGCGGTATCGATAGCCGAGCCGCCACCCACAGGGAGGATGAAATCTATATTCTCCTTACGTACGAGTTCAATACCCTCGTATACCTTAGTATCAATAGGATTAGGTTGGATACCACCAAACTCTACATACTCTATATTAGCAGTCTTAAGCGACTCCTCCACTCTTGCGAGTAGGCCACTACGTACGACGCTACCGCCGCCATATACTATAAGTACCTTATTAGCACCGAATTGTTTACAGAGATCACCTGTTTTATTTTCGACCCCCTTACCGAATACGAATTTGGTAGGGCTAAAGAAAGTAAAATTATTCATCAGAGTAAAATATTTAATATGTAAGGCAAAGGTAAAAAAAAGCGACGACTTAAATGAAAAAAATCATTTAAGTCGTCCTATTTGAAAGTCGCACGGTCGGATTATTTAAACTCCTATATAATAGGAATAGGGTGCCTTGTTACCTCTGTAATCTTCCGTGCTCGAGAGCAGCCACTTACGTGGTGAAGCCCGCCATTGTAACAATTAGCGTCGCCCTTTTGATTATTTTCTGTTGAGTTTAACAATCAAAGAATCCAGTGCGACTATTTCTTTGACATCTCATTTACGTATTACAAAGATAGCAATATTCTGCTATTAAGCAACACGGAAATGGGATTTTTAGAGAGCAATTAATTAATTGCCTTCAAACTCATATCCAAACTAGCGACATGGTGAGTGAGTGCGCCGACAGAGATATAGTCGACACCAGTCTCAGCATAAGCGCGTAGAGTATCAATAGTAATACCGCCAGAAGACTCTGTTTCAACAGTTCCTGCGATACGCTCGACAGCCTTACGGGTTGTAGGGATATCGAAGTTATCAAGCATTACGCGGTCTACGCCACCATGTTGAAGAGCGATTTCTAGCTCCTCCATGCTTCTTACCTCTAGTTCTATTTTGAGGTCGCGGTTAGTATCCTTGAGGTACTTCTGAGCGCGCTCGATAGCCTCTACGATACCACCGGCGAAGTCGACATGGTTGTCCTTAAGCATAATCATATCGAAGAGACCGATACGATGGTTGACACCGCCACCTATTTTAACAGCCAACTTATCGAGTAGGCGCATACCAGGGGTAGTCTTACGAGTATCAAGGAGACGAGTATGGAGGCCATCGATGAGTTTAACATACTTATTAGTGGTAGTAGCGATACCACTCATATGCTGCATGATATTGAGGACAAGGCGCTCTGCGAGGAGGAGCTTTTGGGTGTGGAGCTCAACCTTGAAAGCGATATCGCCCTTCTTTACGGCAGTACCATCCTCGATGAACTGTTCGAATTTGGTTGTAGGGTCGAGGCGAAGGAAAACCTTCTTAGCGACATCGATACCAGCTATGATACCCTCCTCCTTACAGATAAGTTGGGCGCGGTCGATAGCCTCGGCAGGGATACAAGAGAGGGAAGAGTGATCGCCGTCACCTACATCCTCTTTGATAGCATTATCAATGAATTCGCTTAAATATTGATCAAAATCTGGAATCATGTTATTTCTATTATTATTTATCTTCTTCAATACGTAGTTTATGTATCTGCCCATTTTGGGTTAGAACATATACTCTATAAGGGCGTTCTGATATTTCGAAGGTAGCTATCATCATGATAGACTTACCTGTTTGGCGTTCGTTATCTATTTCGGCGTTAGATATTTTGCTTTTAGATACGAACTCCTGGAGAACGACGGTAGCCTGCTTGCTACTATATAGGCCAGAGCCACTTGGGAGGCTAAGTTCTACACTTGGTGCGAAATATTTAGCCACAAGTTGAGGCTTACCCCCTACCATAGCATCCCAACACTCCTTTGGCAGATGATATTTCCAACCATTGCTCTCTTGAGTATATGCTGAGAGAGCGATGGTAAGCGATACGAATATTGTTAATATTATTCTAATTACTAGCTTCATATAGATGCAAATATATGGAACTTAATAATACGATATCAAGATTCATGCCAAAAGAGAGAAGAGAGAGCTAGTCCTTCTTACCAAAAAGGCTTTTGAATGCACTCTTCACCTTACCCAATAGGCCTGTAGATTGAGCTTTAGTCTCGCTCTTTGGCTGTTGGGATTGAGGACGACGTTGTCTACCCTCTTCGAAACGACGACCATTGCGGTTACGGCTGCCATTATGGTTTCTTCTCTGAGGATTCTGTTGGTCGGCGCCCTCTACAGGAGCATTATTCTCGCGTCTTCTGTAGTTATTTCTTTGACGACGTTCGCCATTAACGTTATCGGAGTTATTGTAACGACGTTGAGGTCTATGGCGCTGCTCGCTAGGCTGTTGTTCTGGCTCACCCTTAGGCATCTCGAAATTAAACTCTTGCTGTGGTCGACGCTGACGCTGTTGTGGTCGGCGGTTACGATTTTGGCGACGCTCATTTTGAGGCTGTTGGTCGAGAGTAGCATTTTGGTCGGCATTCTCTATAACAACCTGTTGCTGTTCGAGCTGCTCATTCTGCGCGCCCTCTTGCTTAACAGTATGAACCTCTTGAGAATGCTCTCTACGAGGACGCTGCTGACTATCGGTACGTCTAGAAGAATTGCGACCCTGCTGTTGGCGACCATTTTGAGAGTTAGACCTAGGTTGTTGTTTGCGACCACGCTGACCGCGAGGCATACGCTTATTAGGCTCATAAGCAGGACCCTCGCCCAGTTCGGCAGGGAGAGGAAGCTTTTCTACTGTCATTTCTATAAGCTTTTCGATTTGACCGAAGGCATACATATCAGCCTCAGACACGAGGGTATAAGCCTCGCCCTTAGTTTGGGCGCGAGCGGTACGACCAACGCGGTGTACGTAATCCTCGGCATCATGAGGGACCTCGTAATTGATGACTACATCTATTTTCTCGATATCTATACCA
>JAUNDI010000002.1:61294-88072 GCA_030526155.1 Bacteroidia bacterium | reverse complement strand
GCGATAATATCTGTAGCCACGAGGATATTAGTTTGGCGATTACGGAACTTAAGGAGAGCCTCCTCGCGCTCCTTCTGTTCTAGGTCGCTATGTATTACATCAGCATTATAGCCCGAGCGTTTAAGTTCGCGTGCTAGCTCCTTAACAGTCTGCTTTCTTGTAGAGAATACTATGATGCTCTGTTCTGCTCTACCCTCGAGAATATTACGTATTACGGCAGCCTTTTGAGGTTCGTACACTACGTACGCCCCCTGCTTAACGCCCTCGGCAGGCTTACTGATAGCGATATTGACCTCCTCTGGGTTTTGAAGGATAGCCTTAGCCATGTCTCTAATTTTAGGAGGCATTGTAGCGGAGAACATGTGAGTTTGACGACCTTCTACGGGCATTTGCTTTATGACTTGCATAATATCGTCATAGAAACCCATATCGAGCATACGATCCGCCTCGTCGAGTATGACGCTACGGACGGTAGAGAAGTCGACATACCCCATACTAACATGTTGGAGGAGTCGGCCAGGTGTAGCGATAAGGATATCAGCCCCCTCGACGATAGCATTCTTTTGGCGATTCCACTCGGCGCTATCGTTACCGCCATATACGGCTACGGACGATACCTGGACATAGTACCCGAAGCCCTCCATCTGTTGGTCGATTTGGAGAGCGAGTTCACGAGTAGGCACTAGTACGACGGTATCGATACCCTTATGAGGTTCACGAACGATACGGTTAATTGTAGGCAATAGGTATGCAGCGGTTTTACCTGTACCTGTTTGGGCACAAGCAATAATATCCTTTCCATTCATTATTACAGGGATAGTCTGCTCTTGGACGGGAGTAGGCGTTGAGAAACGCATAGCATCCAAGCTATCCTGCAATTCATATTCAAATTCGAAATCAGCAAACGTCATCGCGATGTTATGTGTTGTATATCGTTAATTATACGGATATCAAATCCTATGGTATTTTATGAAAAACTATGAGGGGTTACCCCATTGAGTACCCATTGTGCACCCTAAGAGCACCCATAGTGCACCTTAAGAACACCATAGGAGCTCGAATATAAATGTATATTATAATACGTGGAGCACAAGACCCTTGAGATACTCACCCTCTGGGTGGAAGATATCCACTGGGTGGTCGGCAGGCTGAGATAGCTGATGGAGGACGGATACCTTACGACCAGCCTTAGCAGCGGAAGAGAATACCATGGTACGGAATATCTCCTTAGTTACCACCTGAGAGCAAGAGAATGTGAATAGTATACCGCCAGGCTTAATCATTTCGAGAGCCTTAGTATTCAATCTTCTATAACCCTTGAGAGCGTTACCGAGGACATTATAGTGTTTAGCGAAAGCTGGAGGGTCGAGGATAACGAGGTCGTAATCCTCCTTAGCATTCTGCATAAATTTGAAAGCGTCCTCTGCGAAAGCGTCGTGACGAGGGTCGTCGCCGAAATTGATTTTGATGTTATCCCTTGTAAGTTCGATAGCGCGTTCGCTACTATCTACGGAGTGAACCAACTTAGCACCGCCACGCATAGCGTACATAGAGAAGCCGCCTGTATAGCAGAACATATTAAGGACTTTACGATCCTTGCTATAGCGTTCGATGAGGGCACGGTTTTCGCGTTGGTCTACGAAGAAACCAGTCTTCTGTCCATGTTCCCAATCGGGTGCGAACTTAAGACCATTCTCGAGAGCGATCATCTCTTGAGGAGCGGTACCCCAGACGTAAGCGTTATGAGGTTCGAGTCCAGCCTTAAATGGGAGGGTACCCTCGCTCTTATTGTATATAGCCTTGATATTATCGCCTAGTACCTTTCTTAGGGCCTCCTCTATTAATGCACGTTGAACGTACATACCAACTGAGTGCATTTGGACTACGGCGGTACCATTATACATATCTATTACTAGACCAGGGAGGCGGTCGCCCTCGCCATGGATTAGGCGATAAGCATTAGTCTCACCATTACCCACGAGACCCAATTTCTTTCTAAGTTCGAAAGCCTCAGATATTCTCATATCATAGAAGCTCTGATCGATAGCGATAGGCTCGAAAGAGAGTACACGAACTGCGATGGTACCAATTTGGTAGTGACCTACGGCGAGGAAGCTACCGAGAGCGTCGGTCACCTCAACGACATCACCCTCTTGCGGTTTACCATCCATCTTTTGTATAGCACCCGAGAAAATCCAAGGGTGAAATCTCTGAAGGCTTTGCTCTTTGCCCTGCTTTAACTGTATATGTATCATTCTATAACTTGTTCGATTATTGGTTGTGAGACTTGACTTTCGAGGCGGCTGCGTACGATATCCTGTATTTGAGGCAGCATAATGACGCCCTTTTTTAGTTCTTGGTATATTCTAAGAGTGACCCAGGCATCAGTGGCAGCGTAATTTTGTTGAGCTGTAGTAAGTGTAGACGCTGCCCAGTTTGTGACGCGTTGTCTTTTACTGATTCTGATACCCATGGTACGTGCGGCAAGCTTAGCCAAGGATATATCGGGGATACCTAACATTTTAGCCTCCTCTTGAACATCTACGACATTTACGGGGTTGAGTTCGCCACGACCTCGTAGTGCACGGATATCATCACTAACGGATAGGCCCACCTTAATGATATTAGGGTTAGCGAAGAGCTGTTGTATTTCAGTGATGAGGCCTACGACGTTAAGACGTATTAGCCAAGCACGTTCGCCGTCGCATATTTGCAATAGAGAAACTCTATGCATTTTACCGCGTTGAAAGTTAGGCCGTGTTTCGGTATCGAAGCCTACTATTTTGCAAGTAGACTCGATTTCCTTGAATACAGCTCTAGCTACGAAAGAGTTATCCACCAATTTGATTGTTCCAGGGAACAGCCCGTATGGCAGATTAGTCAAGTCCTCTTTTTCTATTTTCTCTAGTGATAGCAAAACTCTCTATTAATCATTAGGGGCTATACTCCACACGTTATCCTTAGGTGTAGGAGCGATAATAGTAACAGTCTCGTCCTTAGTAGGATGTTTGAAGACGAGTTTACGAGAATGGAGGTTGATACCGCCCCCCTCATTACTTCTCTTGGCGCCGTACTTAAGGTCGCCTCGAATAGGGCAACCGATGCGAGACAACTGAGCGCGTATTTGGTGGTGGCGGCCAGTTTTAAGAGAGACCTCGAGCAGATTGATGTTAGGGGTAGAAGCCAAGAGGGTATAACTAAGTATAGCCTCCTTATAACCGGAACGAGGGCTGATAGATACATTAGCTCTATTTTTCTCCTCGTTTTTTGACATATAATGTCTAAGTTCAGCGCTCTCCTCCTTTGGGCGGTCTTGGCATATAGCCCAATAGATTTTTGTCACTGTATGATTCTTAAACATCTCATTGAGACGTGCCAACGCCTTACTAGTTCTAGCGAAAAGCACGACACCCGATACTGGGCGATCGATACGATGTACGATACCTAGGAATACCTCACCAGGTTTATTGTACTTCTCCTTAATGTATGCCTTTACTTCGTCAGCCAGTGTAGCGTCACCCGTCTTATCGCTTTGAACGATATCACCGGCGTGCTTATTCACTGCAATCAAATGATTGTCTTCGTATAATACCTCTAGCATAATTAAAAATATATTATTAGTGTCTAATATTGCTCCTTTTCGTTAGGGAATTCAGATGCCTTAACATCCTTAACATATTCACCTACGGCATTAGATATCTCCTCATACAGGTGAGCGTATCTACGCAAGAAACGAGGAGAGAATCCATTTGTCATACCAAGCATATCGTGAGCCACGAGCACTTGGCCGTCCACTGCTGCGCCGGCGCCGATACCGATGACAGGGATAGATATTTCGCTAGCCACGCGTTGAGCCAAAGCAGCTGGTATTTTCTCGAGTACTACTGCGAAGCAGCCAGCCTCTTCGAGGAGGTGAGCATCGCGCACTAGTTTTTCTGCCTCTGCCTCCTCCTTAGCGCGTACGGTATATGTACCGAACTTATGGATAGATTGAGGGGTAAGACCGAGGTGGCCCATGATAGGTATACCAGCAGAGAGGATACGTTGGATAGATTCGAGAATCTCCTCACCGCCCTCAAGTTTAACTGCGTCGGCGCCAGTCTCCTTCATGATACGGATAGCCGATGATAGCGCCAACTTGGAGTCGCCCTGATAAGTACCGAAAGGCATATCCACCACGACGAGAGCGCGTTTTACTGCTCTAGCCACGGAAGCGCCGTGATATATCATTTGATCGAGAGTAATAGGCAAAGTTGTATCCCAGCCAGCCATTACATTAGAAGCTGAGTCGCCCACAAGAATAGCATCTATACCTGCCTCGTCTACGATTTTAGCCATTGTATAATCGTACGATGTAAGCATAGAGATCTTCTCTCCATTTTGTTTCATCTGTCCCAAGCCGAAAGTAGTCACCTTCTTTGCGGCCACTGTCACATTAGATGCTGACATTAAAATAACCTCCTCTGTTGTTAAGTCTTAGAAATATGCCGAGACGATGCCACACGAAGTGATCATCGTCTCATATATGAAAAATTAAATTATATCGTTGTAATACAGACGATTACTCGTCATCATCCATATCATCATCTCTTTGTCTGTAATGATCCTGAGCGGTCTCGGTATTTTTCAGAATATTATAAAGTAGCTCGCGAGAGCGGAAAAGCTGAGCTTTCACTGTACCGAGAGGCAATTCGAGTTGGGTTGCTATCTCCTCGTAGGAGAGCTCTTGGAAGTAGCGCATCTCGACGAGGGTACGATAACGAGGCTTAAGTTTTTGCACGACAGTACGAACGAGGTCGGCAATCTGCGACTTAATCATTGTCTCAGCAGGATCGAGACCCTCATCGATAACCGTCATAGGTTTGCTATCCTCCTTTTGGTCGTCGCCATCGATAGATACTATGAAACCGCGCTTACGGCGCAAGAAATCGATACCATTATTGGACGCGATTTTAAAGAGCCAAGTAGAGAACGCGTAGTTAGGAGAGTACTGGCGAATATTTTTGAAAGCCTTACCGAAAGCCTCGATAGTAAGATCCTCGGCATCACTTTTATTGTTCACCATTTTCAATAACATGAAGTATATTGAATCTCTATATCGTGACAATAGTTCAGCATAGGCCTTTTGATCTCCGGCTATAGCTCTACCTACGAGCTCGAGGTCATATTTAGCCTTATCTGAATACGATGTAGAAGGAAATTCTTCTGCAAATACTATTTCTTCCATTACTTCCATCTATTTGAACTTTTACTTGCGCGACCTGTTATCCATGCTGCCAGCTGTATCCAAGGCAGTAGGATATCGGCTGGCAGTGAAGCCAACCAAAGGAGCCTACCACTACCCTTCTCCTTATTGTGCATTCTAGTAGCTGCTATAGCGAGAGCTACATGCATCAAGATCCAACGGAGAGCTAATAGGCTAAGGATCGCGATTGGTAAAATCTCGTTAATATTCCAATAAATTATCAATGTTGCCAATGCGCCCCACAAGAGAAGTTGGCGCGAAAGCAACTCCATTACAAGCATAGTTTTGATACTCCATCTATAGTAAGGAGCTGTGGTCACGTGACGTGACTTCTGAGCGGACCACTCCTTCCAAGATGTTTTAGGCTCGCTAATGGTCTGGCCATTAGGGTCGAAACATATAGCGGTATTTTTACGAGTACCCACCTCTGAGATGAAGAGATCATCATCACCAGACTGGATTTTCCAGTTTTTTCTGAACTTAGAGCTCTTTTCGTATAGGGATTTAGTGTAGCTCATGTTTCTACCCACGCCCATGAAAGGACGCATAGCCACGGCAAACCCCATATACTGGACTGTATTGAAGAACGTCTCGAAACGGATTATTAGGTTTAGCAACCCGGATTTCTTGGCGTATTTACCATATCCGACTACTAGTTCTACCCCTTGTTTATCGGAATAGGACTGCATCATATTGAGCACCCACTCGCTAGATGTAGGCATACAATCGGCATCGGTAAAGAGGATATGGTTGTATTTAGCGGCCTTAATACCTACGGTAACCGCTAGTTTTTTGCTATGATTAAAAGTACGATCTTGAGGAATTGAGGTATAGTAGAGAGAAGGGTACTCGCTATGAAGTTGAGCGAGGGTAAGCTCGGTCTCATCAGACGAGGCGTCATCGACAACGACTATCTGCTTTTCCTTGTATCGTTGCGCCATGAGAGCTGGCACTAATTTCTTAAGATTATCAGACTCATTTCTTGCGCAAACGACGATAGATACTGGGGGGAGATCTTGTGAGTTAAGGGAGTTGTCGTTATTTCCCTTATGCTTAGATATTCTAAACATAAAGAAACTCCAATAGAACAATTGGAACAAACCTACTGCCGCTAAGGCTCCTAGTATGTAAAGCAGTTCATTTTCCACAGTACACCATTAGCAAAATGCTCGTCTCGCTACTTAGTTTTTCAGTACAATTAGTTAGAAACCGGCAAATAAATGCCTTATCTGACAATGCAAACCTAATGAATTATTACTCAGAATCCAAATATTTACCCATTAAAAATCCCCATATTCTGAAATATTTTGTCACTTCGCATACTAGTAGAATTATATTTCCTTAGAACTGACTAGGATACGGAGTGTACTTATAGGTATTTATAGTGCATCAAAGAGAGGTAATGTAACTTATAGTGTATGCGCAAAGCGGTTGCCTTTCGAAATGTTTATATTACTAGAATAATTTAGAAATGGGGATAAAAATAGGAGACATCTACCTTGCTCTTAACGAAAATATGGCTAAATTTGCGCGTTTTTGAAATACTAATCATGATACTACCTATCTATCAATACGGACACAAGGTTCTACGTCAGCCTTCGGTAGACATAGATGCTTCTTATCCAAATTTGAAGGAGCTTATTGCCAACATGTGGGATACCATGTATAAGGCAGATGGTTGCGGATTGGCGGCGCCACAAATTGGTTTGAATATTCGCCTATTCGTAGTTGATGCGAACGAATTGGTTGAATCGCACCCTGAGTGTGCGGGCTTCAAGAAAGTCTTCATTAACCCAGAGATTATTGAGGAGAGTGAAGAGGAGATGACCTTCAGAGAGGGGTGTTTGAGTTTGCCGGGCATTTCGGAAGATGTAAGGAGGCCAAAGACGATACGCATAAAGTATTTGGATGAGAATTTTGAGCCACACGACGAGGTCATTACGGGAACGAATGCGATATGCACTCAGCACGAGTACGACCACATTGAGGGTCATGTATTCATAGATCATATTGGTCCGCTTCGTCGCAGAATATTAAAGAACAAGCTTGCCAACATATCGAAAGGCAAAGCTGGAGCACACTTTAGAGTAGTCTTGCCATAGGCTACTCTAAACTTTTTTGAGACACTACCACAAAGATACAATATACGACAACCTAAAATTACATCTCCTATGAACTTTACCAAGAACCAGCGCTTTATTTCGACCCTCTCCCATGTAGCGGTATGGGTTGTGCTTATCCTTGTACCATTGATGGTACAGATGCGATATGACGAGATAAATATAAGGCATATGTCGAGGACATGGCTCATGCTATTTGGACTCGGCGTAGCATTCTATGCCAACTATTCATTTGCCATAGACAGATTTCTATACAAAAAGAGATATTTTTATTTTATTATTTTTAACGTAATACTATTTATAGTACTAAGATATATAGATGGACTTATAAATTGGGCTATTGACGCAGCATTAAACTTCAAGCCACATATGATGGATAGGCGAGCTACGACCGCATGGGATGTGGTACGACTATACAACAACATAATATTTTACGCCCTTGGAGTAGGAGCCTCATTAGGCTTACGTTATGTGACACGCGTTGCGGAGATAGATGCGGACCGCAAGAGGCTACAACACGAGAAGCTTGAGACAGAGGTAAACCTATTAAAATACCAATTACAGCCACACTTTTTCTTCAATACACTCAATAATATATACAGTTTAATAGGTCAGGCTCCAAACGACGCGCAGAAGGCGGTACATAGCCTTAGTAAGATGATGCGTTATATACTTTATGACAATACGGCGCACCATATAGCCCTGAAGAGCGAATTGGAGTTTATTACCAATTTCGTGAGGCTCAAGAAATTGAGTTTAGGAGATAATGTACATATAGAGTTCAACCTACCAGAAGAGACATACAACTTTACACTTCCACCATTATTACTCATTCCGCTAGTAGAGAATGCCTTTAAGCATGGAGTAATACTAGGAGAAGAGTCGACCATAAAATGCGACGTAAAGGTAACCCCTACCGCATTAGAGTTTTGCATAGAGAATACAATAAATAATACGCAGAACAACGAAGATAGGAGTCATTCAGGCATAGGGTTACAAAACCTAAAGCGCCTCCTTGACTTACAATACCATGACACCTATAAATTTGAGCATGGCGCTGACAAGAGCGGACAGATATACATAGCAAAATTAGTACTCCCCAATAATACCATAGCATGATTCAGACATTAGTAGTAGACGACGAGCCATTGGCACAGAACCTTGTGGCGCAATATGTACAGCAGACCCCATTTTTAGAGTTATGCGGTAGATGTTCCAATGCCAAAGAGGCTTATGAGCGCATATCAGAAGGCGATGTTGACCTAGTATTCCTCGATGTACAGATGCCGGGCATGTCGGGATTAACCCTCATGAAGAGCATGCCAGACGACCCTGCGCTAAGGCCTAAGGTAATCTTTACTACAGCCTTCTCTGAGTATGCCATTGAGGGATTTAAGTTAGACGCTGTAGACTACTTGCTCAAGCCATTTGACTTTGACGAGTTTTTGAAAGCCGCTGTGAAAGCCCAGAGACAGATAGAACTAGAGCAGCAAGCGTATACGAATACAAATAACACCTCATTCACGAGTGAAGCGAGCACAGACGACAGCTACTTCTTTGTGAAGAGTGAGTATAAGCTAGTGCGCATTGACATTCCGAAGATAGTATATATTGAAGGATTGAAAGACTACATAAAGATATACTTAGAGGACGAGGCGAAGCCTGTATTGACGCTACAGAGTTTGAAAGCGGTAGAGAGGAGACTATCATCTACGGAGTTTGTGAGAATTCACCGTTCGTTCATTGTAAATATCAACCATGTACGAGGAGTAGATAGAGCTGGTGTTATTATTTCGGCCAATACGGGGAATAATAGTACGCTACCTATTGGGGATGGGTATAGGGCATCCTTTATGGCGATGATTGAGAGTAGGACGATATAGTATATTTAAGATAGAACACTACCTCCATAAGGGTTCCATTTCCCAGTTTTGAGGAAATCCCATGGCGGCGAGATCCACTTCGGGGAAGTCGTGGAAAAGCCAACGTAATTTTGCCAACATATCGTTGTTGGGCGAGATTATGTTTAGGAGGTATTTAATTATACAGATGTCAAAATATATTCTACACGGATCAACAGATATTGTAATCCATCGGCCTAATGGATTATTCAACAAAGAGGGAACAATAGCATTACGCTTATTCCACACTCGCGCATGATGTGCGCAAGCATTTCTTGTTACGGCAATCACTGTAAGCCAAGATTCAAACACGCTAATAGGCAATCCGAATCGCCTAGCTATTTGTTTTCTAACCCTATCATACTTTATATTACGATATATCGCGTTAATAGTCCCAATACTTAATAGTTCCCCAACAATCCAGGAAGGAGGAAAATCCTCTATGTATGTATCTTTATAATGCATTACAAACTCCTCCTTTGACTTGGCATATTCGGAAGATATTATACGAATCGTGTCATTGTATTTTGAAAGGTCTAAAAAATACGAAGTGGATGTCAACCAAAAACTATCACCCATCATTTCGACAGGAATTTGCATAACTGCTCGTCTGATAGCTATTTCGACCTTCTCTATTTCATCAAATAGCAACAATCTTAAATGCTCATCAAAGCTATACAATCTTACTACCTTACAAAAAGAGACACCACGCTTAAATAAATGTTGATTCTTTGGCATATCTAACAAAGGATACATATAAGCAGACAAACGATAATAACCAATATTATCTAGACATTGAGCCACTTCAAGGGCATCATCAATCTGCATACCTCGTTCAGACAATAATGAGATTAAGTCTGATGATGAGACAAAAGATTTTGAAAAAGGAATTCGTTGAGCCACGGTTATGAGTATAATTAAACAAAAAACGCCTCGCACGATTTGAGCATTGTTAAGAGGCTTGGCGAGGACTGACGGGGCAAATATAGAGAGAATAATGGATTTATGCAAACATTGAGAGCTAAAAGTATGCAGATAATTTGAAGTAGAAACAGAATGACTATTATTGGACGACAGTCAAATTTAGCTGTTTTGGTAGTTTTTCTAGTTAGGCTAGTTGTCCTAGTGATTCTAGATTTCCTAGAGAGTGCGGGGTGGGGATTATATGGGGACACTCGGATTTAACGGATTTGATAGTTTTATCTAGTTAAGCTAGTTATTCTAGTAGTTTTAGATGGTCTAGAGGATACTAGAATGAGATGCTTGAGAATGTTATGTGGTGCCTTTTTACTCGCAGTTTTTTATTTTTTGTATATTTGCGGTTGATATTTGGCAATAGAGAGGGATGGCTAAGACAATAGAGCAATATAACTGAGATAGATGAGTGATATAACTAAGAAAATTGAGTAACAAGAGTAAGATAATAGAGTAATTGAACTAAGATGATTGAGTATTATGGCTAGGATTAGTATAGAGAGAAAGCATATAATGGCGGCTAGGGAGGCGGCTAGGAGGGATAGTAATGCACGTATTTCGGGGAGGAGTGTGTTTATAAAGCGTTATTATGGTGGATATAGGATAATTGGGGTAATAGTAAGCAAGAGACAGAGGGCTTGCAGGGATATATTTGCGGATGCGCAGAAGTTGGCTTCGTACGAATTGAAGCAATGGAATAAGAGGAGACATTGGAATAGAGAAGCTAGGAGACATAAGATAAAAGGGGCTCATAGGATGGCTGTGTCATACTTTTACAAACTACTCAAAGAGAACGAGATAGAGCTAGGCGAAGCGTTGAGACTATTGAGAGAGAAGAGATACGACAGAAGAGAGAATATGGATGCCATAATACTAGACTTCAAAGAGTGGGATAGGAGAGAGAGCAAAGAATCGCCATTCTTCCACATAAAATTTGACAAGATAGAAGAGTATTACGAAACGGTAGTTAGGCTAGCTGGATAGTATTCACGTGCAGACACACAACAATTTAGATGGAAAATAGAAGCCACTTAGCCTGGTGTAACCTCGTAAGTAAAAATACGTATCAGACTACACCATAAAATAAGAAAGTCTAGAATAGAGGTGCAAAAAAAGAAGAACATACTTACGATAATTTGGGTTGCTATTGCAGTATTCTCTGCAACGCCCCTTAATGCCCAAGTAGACACAACAGAAGCCAAGTATAGACAAGCGGAGTTGATAGACAAATGTCGTCTGAATATGAACGCCATAAACGGCAAGAGGTATATGGACGACCTATTCAAAGTATCGGCATCACTTGACGATACTAGAGGTCAGCTTTTGGCATTACAGTACCTTCTATTGAACTATATAAATACAGATACCGACATCAATACTATACGAGAAGCGACAGACTCACTAAAGAGCTTTTCGTTGCACCATTATAACAAGATAAGCTATTACTTTGGTTGGTCGCAGTATGTAGAGCACCTGATATCAGGAGACACGACTATGCACATAGGCAAGAGTGAGCTCGAGAAGATGACCAAAGAGGTACTAGAAGACAACCATGTATACGGAAGCATACAATGCTATCGTAGGTTCATGTCGTACTACAATAGACTTCATTTATGGAGACAAGCCATAGGACAAAATAAAGAAGCGCTAACGATAACCGAGCAATCGGACCCTGAGAACAACAACCTATCTATATACTATCTAGACCATGCCAAGCTACTACGTAAGATAGGAGACTATGACGAAGCATACAGATATATACAAAAAGGGTTAGCTACGCATAGAGAGAAGTTCCACAAGCTACAATTGACAGCATTAAAGTGTCAGCTTGACGCTGAGATGGGCAGATATGAAGAGGTTGTACACGATTATAATGAATTGACTTTAGAAGAGAGCGACATACCAAGAGAGCATATAAGTCTGATGAAATTGATGCTTAGTGCTGTTGCTGCAGACAAATTAATGGCGAGATATGATATAGAGTTGCCATACAAAGCGAAAGAGAGTATGTTGGAGTACGCATGGACACTAGATAGCATTAGCAATAGAGTCAGCGAACTCATGGGCGACGAGTCGCTCAAGCAGCTAGACACCAACACCATTTTTAGGCAGCAAGGAGAGCTAGAGCGAGCTGCTGGAGCTACGCGTAGGATGATAGGACGGACGCTATTAGGCATATGCTCTGTACTGATTATTACGTTGATAGTCCTTATCATACGCAACAGAAAGAACAACCTAAAGATGCGAGAACAGACATCAGCCTTCGCCATGAAGAACGTACACTTGCAACAGAAAGTAGAAGAGTTGCAGAGTACGATAAACGCGATAAAGAGCTCGCATGACGATATAAAGAGAAGATACGAAGACATCACGAAAGACAGTAGGATGAAGTCGACCTTCATCCTAAGTCTAGCCAAAGAGTTGAGACTAGTAGCATTGAACGGCCTCAACAAAGCCACCATACCACAGTTACTAGAGTATGCTAAGAATATGGAGATATTACAGAACTTAGCTACGCGAGAGCACATTGCGGTAGAAGATATAGAGTTAAACTCGACATGTAGGAAGATATTTGACAAATATCTATTAGAGAATACTCCATCGAAGGAGGTAACATTCTACTTTGAGCCTACGGCAGAGACAAGTGCCTATATTAAAGCCAACACGGAGCTATTAACCTTAATAATAAGCAATCTATTAAGGCTATCGCAACAATATACTAGACGAGGCGAGATAATACTTAAGACCCGCAGAGCACAGAATGGTCATTTACAAGTAATAGTAACAGACACGGGAGAAGGTATACCTATATGCAACAGAGAGAGGATGTTTGAGAGGTTGGCAGAGATGGAAGATTCGGACACGGGCACGCTACTTCACCTAACGATATGTAGAGTTGCTGCCCACAGTCAGAACTTTAGGATTTGGCTAGACACATCGCGTCATTTAGCCGTAGGCACTACAATAATTGTAGAATTCTGAGAAGCAAATAGATAAATATAGAAGTCCAAGCTTTTTGTTTGGACTTCTTTTTTGTAACTTTGCGTGTCCATTTTTATATTACTACAATGTATAGAACACATACATGCGGTGAGCTACGTCTCACAGATGCAGGCAAGACTGTTACCCTTGCAGGGTGGATTCAGCGCACGAGAAAGATGGGAGGCATGACATTTGCGGACCTACGTGATCGCTATGGCATAACACAGCTCGTATTTAACGATTCCATAGATGCACAGCTTTGCGAAAAAGCCAACCATTTAGGAAGAGAGTATGTAGTGCAAGTTATAGGCACAGTAAACGAGCGTGAGAGCAAGAATAAGAATATACCTACGGGTGAGATAGAGATTATAGCTCAAGAGCTAAATATTCTCAATGAGGCACAGACCCCACCATTTACCATTGAGGACAACACAGATGGAGGTGATGACCTCAGAATGAAGTATAGATATTTGGATTTGCGTCGTGCTTGTGTAAGAAAGAACTTAGAGTTGCGTCACAAGATGGCCTTTGAGGTACGTTCGTACCTTGACTCAAAAGGCTTCCTTGAGGTAGAGACACCAGTATTGATAGGTTCTACTCCAGAGGGTGCGCGAGATTTCGTGGTACCTAGTAGAATGAACCCAGGACAGTTCTATGCTCTACCACAGAGTCCGCAAACACTAAAACAGCTCTTGATGGTAGCCGGCTTTGACCGTTACTTCCAGATAGTAAAATGTTTCCGTGACGAGGACCTCAGAGCAGACCGTCAGCCAGAGTTCACACAGATAGACTGTGAGATGTCATTTGTAGAGCAAGAGGATGTGATTTCGCTCTTTGAGGGCATGGCAAAGCACTTGTTCAAGACTATTAGAGGACTTGAGATAACAGAAGCCTTCCCACGTATGACATGGCATGATGCTATGAAGTACTACGGATCGGACAAGCCAGATACACGCTTTGAGATGAAGTTTGTTGAGTTGATGGACATCATGAAAGGCAGTGGCTTCTCTGTATTTGACAATGCGGCATATATTGGAGGTATCTGTGCTAAGGGTGCAGCGACCTATACACGCAAGCAGCTTGACGGCTTGACAGAGTTTGTTAAGCGTCCACAGATTGGCGCTAAGGGTATGGTATATGCTAGAGTAGAGGCAGACGGCACAGTAAAATCATCTGTAGACAAATTCTACACACAAGAGAAGCTACAGGAGATGAAGGCAGCATTTAATGCTGAGCCAGGTGACCTCATCCTTATTCTTTCGGGTGACGATGTAATGAAGACAAGAAAGCAGCTTTGTGAGCTACGTTTGGAGATGGGTTCACAGCTTGGTCTTCGTCCAAAAGACAAATTCTCTTGTCTCTGGGTTATTGACTTCCCAATGTATGAGTGGAGTGAGGAGGAGGGCAGATTGATGGCTATGCACCATCCATTTACCTCGCCAAAGCCAGAAGATGTTCCACTACTTGACACAAATCCAGCAGAGGTACGTGCGAATGCGTATGACATGGTAATCAACGGTGTTGAGGTAGGCGGTGGTTCTATCCGTATCCATGATTCAGAGTTGCAAGCTAAGATATTCAAGATATTAGGCTTTACACCGGAGAAGGCACAAGAGCAGTTTGGCTTCTTGATGAACGCCTTTAAGTTTGGTGCGCCACCTCATGGCGGTTTGGCATATGGTCTTGACAGATGGGTAAGTTTGTTTGCAGAATTGGACTCAATTAGAGATTGTATTGCATTCCCTAAGAACAACTCAGGTAGAGATGTTATGCTTGATGCTCCTTCTAGAATTGACCAGAAGCAGCTTGATGAGTTGTATCTCAATATTAAGGAGATAAACAATTAGTAGAGAAAATCGACTATAAGGAAGGCGACTAGCTACGGCTAGTCGCCTTTTCTATTTTGCTATACGTTACATATTTTTTGTTATTTGCATCAAAATGATGCATTCTATCCCCAAAAGTACGCATTCTATCCCCAGGTATTGACAACGAGGATTTGCGATATTATATTTGCATCGCAAACAACAAACGCTATAGTTATTACTCATTACTACTCACTTAGCCGGCTGTAGTTTATGAAAGGATACACTATAGTCGGTTTATTATTTGCATGCTAACATTTGTAGTTGGTTTGAGGTGTTTAATAGATGTATATGAGGTCTAGCAAAACATAGACCTCATATATTTTTGTGCAAGAAGGGCATATACCATAGCAAGCATTAATAGGACCATATAGAAACAGAAAAATTGTATATTTGCGATTTAAGTCGTAGGTGCTGAACAAACAATCGAATATGAGTAGATTTAGATACCCTGTAGATACGGATCAGTTCGCAGAGATTCGCGAGCAAGGAATGATGTATGTTGATAAGACAGGCTTGATGTTTGATCTTATCAGCAAGTACAAGTATGTCTTTCTTGCCCGTCCGCGTAGGTTTGGCAAATCGCTTTTGTGCAATACATTAAAGGCATATTTTCAGGGAGAGAAAGAGCTCTTTGTGGGGCTCAAGGTAATGGAGTTGGAGAAAGAGTGGAGGAGGTACCCTGTGCTACATTTTTCTATGAGTGGGTTGAAGAATGTTACTACTCATGAGGCTAAGACAAAACTAGAATCATTGATTAGAGGCTATGAAGCTATTTATGGCAAAGAGCCTCTTTCTGAAACGCCCGGCGATAGATTCCGTGATTTGATACATAATGCAGCGAAGCAGGCCAATGAAAAAGTTGTAGTTATACTTGATGAGTATGATGCAGCTATTATGCGCTTGATGTACGAAAAAGAGGAACTCACTGCTATGCGTAATATGCTTAGAGAGTTCTATCAAGTTTTGAAAGACGAGGGTGCATATCTGCGCTTTGTCTTTATCACGGGGGTAACCAAGTTCACACAAGTCAGCATATTCTCCGAGTTGAATAACTTAAAGCAAATCTCTATGCTTGACGATTATTCGGGACTATGCGGCATTACACAAGAGGAATTGGACACAACACTACGTCCATGTGTGGAGGAGTATGCTTGTAATATAGGCATCACGACAGACGAGGCTTATACTCTTTTGAAAAAGAACTATGATGGCTACCACTTCTCCCCCAATGGAGCCGACGTGTATGCACCATTCAGTCTGCTTAGAGCCTTGGACGATAGGTCGACCAATTATTACTGGTTTGAATCTAGCACTACAACAGCCCTTATAGATCATCTTAGACATTATCCATCATTCAATCCGCTAGATTTTGATGGTGTTGTCTTATCTCAAGGTGCATTTGATGCGCCATGTGAAAATGCTAAGACTCCGCTACCGTTGCTATATCAGAGTGGGTATTTGACTATTGACTCATATAATGCCTTACTCAAGACATATACACTTCATTTCCCAAATCTTGAGGTACGACAGGGCATGGTGGAGGGGCTATCCAACTATCTGATGGATACGGATGATCTAGATAGAGACTCTACAATAATCAATATGGCCCAGGCTATTTATGATGGAGATCTTGCTGCGGCGCTGAAACTACTTAGGTCGTACATCGCAACCATACCATACGACATTATCACGAAGAAAGAGTGGATGGCCAAGAAGAATCATGAGGCATTTTACAAACTACTCATGTATGTCATCTTCTCCCTTCTAAATAGCAAAGTAGATACAGAGGTAAAGAGTGTTCTTGGTCGTGCTGATGTAGTTATCCAAACGAAGGCTGACGTCTTTGTGCTTGAGCTCAAGGTAGACAAGACCATTGACGATGCTATGACACAGATTGACGATAAAGGTTATGCTATACCTTACGAGGCGGATGGACGGAGAGTGACCAAATGTGGTATTACGATATCATCAGAAGCAAGAAACATCACCCATTGGCGTATGGTAGATGCAGGGGGTAATATAGTGGATGAGCAGAAGTTTTAGAGAGTTATCTTGGTAAAAAGGGGGCTTTAGTGAGGAAAAGAGCGTATCTTTGCGGGACTTATTGACTAATTGATGCAAGAGAGTACAAAAAAAGTGATGCGTGAGGGGATGCGAGATTCTATCCCCATTGCGCTTGGGTATTTAGCCGTTTCCTTTTCGCTTGGCATTATTGCTGCCAATGCAGGGTTGACATCAGGGCAGAGTTTTTGGACTAGTTTTTTCTGTATGGCCTCGGCCGGAGAGTATATAGGCTTTTCGCTTATTGCTGTGGAAGCCACATATGCTGAGGTAGCGCTGATGACATTGATAGCCAATGCTAGGTATATGTTGATGAGTGTTGCATGGAGTCAGCGCACATCCAGCAAGACATCATTATTACACCGCGCTATTATGGCGTTAGACTTAACAGACGAATTATTTGCCATTGCCATAGCTAGGAAAGGAAAGTTGAACCCTTGGTACTCTTATGGGGCGGCGATATTCCCTGTATTATGTTGGGCTGGGGGTACAGCATTAG
Source organism: Bacteroidia bacterium (assembly GCA_030526155.1). Taxonomy (GTDB): domain Bacteria; phylum Bacteroidota; class Bacteroidia; order Bacteroidales; family Marinilabiliaceae; genus W3P20-009. The sequence goes on along the minus strand of JAUNDI010000002.1, from coordinate 70,421 downwards.
GGTGCATAGCTGGAGATGTATTACCAAAGAATATAGTAAGTGCGTTGAGTGTAGCCCTTTATGGCATGTTTATCGCAATTATCATTCCGCCAGCAAAAGAGGATAGAGTAATACTTTGGCTGGTAGTCGGCTCATTTGCTATGAGTTTTGCTGCAAAATATCTACCCTATGTTTGCGAGATATCTAACGGCACGAGGATTATATTGTTGACAATAATTATCTCGTCGGTTGCTGCTATAGTACGTCCACAAAAAGGAGAGAAGGAGGAAGAGGCATGACACACAACATATACATATATATAGGGATAATGATTGGTGTGACCTACTTAATCAGGGTAATACCAATGACGCTATTGAGGAAGCAGATAAAGAATGAGTTTTTGACCTCGTTTTTGTATTATGTACCATATGTGACGCTTGCTGTTATGACCTTTCCTGACATAGTAGAGGCTACGCAATCGCCCATTGCGGGATTATTAGCCTTTGGGGCCGGCACATTTGCGGCTTGGAGAGGGGCTAATATGTTTCAGGTAGCGATAATATGTTGTTTGGTGGTTTTGGGGGTGGAGATGGTTTTGTAGGGGGAGTTTTTCTAGTTATTCTAGAGGGCCTAGAGGGGATAGAGGGGCTAGATGTTATAGATTTTTATATGGGAGGTTAAGGTAGGGATGACTTGTTTGTGTTAAGCGTGGTATGAGCGAGGTATGAGGGAGGTATAAGAGAGCTTTGTGGGAAAAAATTATAAGAGATACTTAAGATGAGGTGATAGGATTTTTCTTGCATTAGGTTGATTATTTATTATCTTTGCGGTAAACAAAAAACTTTTAACTATGACACTTACATTGATAGTCATTTTAGCCACTTTGGGCATTTTATGCTTATTAGCGGAGATATTGCTTATTCCTGGCATAGGTTTAGCGGGCATTGTAGGCACAGGTGCTACTATAGGAAGTGCTTATTTAGCCAATCAGGAGTATGGTTTCGAGGCAGCGTTTTGGATAGTAATAGGAGAGTTAGTGCTATTGGCATTGCTTTGCTTGATATTATGGAATTCGTCGATTAGGAGAAGATTGAGTCTTAGCACGAAGATAGACTCTCAAGTAAACGAGCAGCCAAAGAGCATATCAGTAGGCGATAAAGGTGTAGCTAGCACACGCCTCAACCTCTTTGGCAAGGCAAAATTTGAGGAGTATGGCTATCTAGAGGTCAAAGCTACTAGCTTTATTGACCAAGGCACAGAGGTGAAAGTTGTCTCACTTGAGAACAATACGATACTTGTAGAGAAGGCGTAGAGCCTTTATTCAGATAACATTTTAAGGGTCCCTGAGAGCATTACGGCAACGGATGTTTTCAGGGACTCTTCGTCGGGATTAAACTGAGAGGTATGGACGTTACCGCTATCACCCACACCGAAACGATAGTATACTGATGGATAACGCTGAGTGAAGTATCCGAAATCCTCCGCAGTGGTACGGACAGACATTGCCGCTACATTATCAGAGCCTAGAAGAGATATAGCAGACTCGCGCATACGCTCGGTTAGTTTGGGATTATTATATACAGAAGGGAACCCATCCTTGATATCGATGTTAGTTTCCACGCGGAAAGCAGAAGAGAGCGCAGATACCACCTCACGGATACGCGACTTCATACGAGCGCGCCACTCCTCGGACATAGTACGGAGGGTACCTGCTAGGTAGACATCATCGGGGATGATATTAGTAGCCCCAAGAGCCTCGAAGCGACCAAAAGAGAGGACTGTAGGGATATCAGCGGGCACCTCGCGCGCCACGAGTTCTTGGAGAGCCACGAGTATTTGAGCTCCGGCAAGCACGGTATCAGTGAGCAGATGAGGTACACCGCCGTGACCGCCATGACCATGGATACGGAGATGAATCTCGTCGCCCGAAGCCATATAGGTCCCAGAATGAAACCCCACGTGACCTACGGGGAGGCCAGGCATGACATGGTGGGCCATAACCACCTTAGGAGAGATACCCTCGAGGACATTATTATTAAGCATACGGATAGCGCCACCAGGCCACACCTCCTCGGACGGTTGGAATAACAGCACTACCCTACCACGCCATAGAGAGCGAGTCTGCATTAGAATCTTAGCCACACCCAAGAGTGTTGCAGTATGCATATCGTGACCACAAGCGTGGCTAACTCCAGGAATTTCGGAGCATACGACATGGGTGTTATCCTCGGCTATTGGGAGAGCATCCATATCGGCACGCAAGACGACGGTATCACCATCAGCCATACCATCAATGATAGCACGGATACCATATTGAGCGAAGCCCTTGGTATATGGGATAGACAAAGCATTCAGTTGGGCCTCTACATAAGAAGAAGTCCACTCCTCATGAAAAGATAGTTCGGGATGGCGGTGAAGATCTTGGCGGATGGAACGCACATAATCGAATACCCCCTCGGCATATTGTAGTATTGTCTGATTATCCATGTAAAAAAAAGCGTGTGATGTGAAGACAAAAGTACATACAATTTACAACGATACCAATATCCGAAGAAAACATACCTACGTCGGATAAAAGTGAACTTTCGTCGAAAAGTGGCACTACAGAAATATACAATTATTAACTTTGTATCAAGAAAAAAAATAAACCATCCAATGGATACAGTAGATATAAAAGAATTGAATGAAAGAATCAAGCAAGAGTCGGCATTTGTAGACCTCATCTCGCTTGAAATGAATAAAGTCATTGTTGGACAGAAGCACCTAGTAGAGTCGTTACTCATAGGCTTACTATCGGACGGCCACATATTGCTAGAAGGTGTGCCTGGACTTGCCAAGACACTTGCCATCAACACCCTTGCCAAGGTAATAGATGCAGGCTTTGCGAGAATACAGTTTACGCCAGACCTTTTGCCAGCAGATATCTTAGGTACACTTATCTACTCACAGAAGACAGAAGAATTCCAAGTAAAGAAAGGTCCGATTTTCTCCAACTTCATCCTAGCCGATGAGATTAACCGTGCGCCGGCCAAGGTACAGTCGGCACTTTTGGAAGCCATGCAAGAGCGCCAAGTAACCATTGGCGACGAGACCTACCCTATGGAGAAGCCATTCCTTGTTATGGCGACACAGAACCCAATAGAGCAGGAGGGTACATATCCGCTACCAGAGGCACAGGTGGACCGTTTCATGCTCAAGGTAGTCATAGACTATCCAAAGAAAGAGGAGGAGCGACTCATTGTGAGACAGAACTTACAGAAATCGTTTCCACAGCCACAGGCTATACTTAAGCCAGAGGATATTATTAGAGCACGACAGGTAGTGAACGATGTTTACATGGACGAGAAGATTGAGAAGTACATAGTAGACATAGTATTTGCTACACGTTACCCTGAGCAGTATAAGCTAGAGAGATTCCAGCAGATGATACAGTGTGGAGCATCGCCACGTGCATCTATCTCGTTGGCTAGAGCAGCCAAGGCATATGCATTCATTAAGAGAAGAGGTTATGTGATACCAGAGGATATACGAGCTGTATGTCATGATGTATTGAGACATCGTATAGCGCTCACCTACGAGGCAGAGGCAAGCAATGTGACAACAGAAGAGATAATCTCTGAGATACTTAACCAAGTAGAGGTACCTTAATAGTAGAAGACTGTGGATACAGCTGAACTCATAAAGAAGGTTCGTCAGATCGAGATTAAGACACGCGGTCTCTCCAACCATATCTTTGCGGGCGAGTACCACTCAGCCTTCAAAGGTAGAGGTATGGCCTTTGCGGAGGTACGCGAGTATCAGTTTGGCGACGATGTAAGAAATATAGATTGGAATGTTACTGCCCGCATGGGCAAGCCATTCATCAAAGTCTTTGAGGAGGAAAGAGAGAATACTGTTATCCTCCTTATTGACGTATCTGGCTCGCGCGAGTTTGGTACAGCCATGCGCTTCAAGAAGAATCTGATAACAGAGCTAGCTGCGACATTAGCATTTTCTACCATACAAAACAATGATAAGGTAGGAGTAATATTCTTCTCGGACAGAGTGGAGCAATTCATTCCACCACAAAAGGGAAAGAAACATGTGCTACATATCATACGTGAGCTACTCACCTTTGAGCCACAAGGGCGAGGGACAGATTTGAGCGAAGCACTTCGCTACTTGACAGGCGCGATAAAGAAACGCTCTACGGCATTTTTGATTTCGGACTTCATACAAGAGGGTGGGAATGATATGCCAAAGGGAGACAGCACCCCATTTGAGCGTTCGCTAAGGATTGCGTCACATAAACATGATGTAGTAGCGCTACGCATAATGGACAAACGCGAGTCGGAGTTACCCGACGTAGGCCTCATGCTTATGGCGGACGCAGAGACAGGCGAGCAGAGATGGGTAGACTCATCATCGCAGGCTGTAAGAAATGCATGGCGAAAGTCGTGGTTAGACCGAAACAACGCCATCCAGCAGTCGTTCACACGTTGTGGAGTAGACACTGTAGATATAGCTACAGACCATGACTATGTGATAGACCTGTTGAAACTCTTCAAACAACGTAGTTAAATGAAGTACATATACCTTATACTATTTCTCATTTGTGCTGGGATATCTAGTAATGCCTTGGCGCAGAATGTAAGAACATTTGCTGAGATGGACTCGACCGTCATATATATAGGCGGTCAGGTTGGTCTTGACGTAGTTGCCACCTTTCCCAAAGATGCAGATATACACTTTTTACCACTTGAAGGAGACTCACTCTCGAGAGAGGTAGAGATAATAGAGCGATTCAAGCCCGACTCTGTATTTGAGGCAGAGATGATGACTATACATCAGAGATATATAGTACAATCATTTGATAGTGGATTACACTACATCGCACCCAAGCCACTATTGAAATTGGCGGACAACAGTACGGTAGATGTAGAGATACCAGCCTTGAATGTACTCAATCCGTTTAACATTGAGATTGACGAACAGACACAGGTAGCCAAGATTACTGATATACGTGATGCTATGGATGCGCCATGGACGATAGGTGAATTGGGAGAGTATCTAGCGTGGATAATAGGCGGTATAGTTGTCATTGCATTGATTATCCTAGCCTATATGTATTACAAGCGCAGAGCAGTCGGCGGCACAGGAGAGGTAATAAAGCCAAAGAAGGTAGAGCCTTGCCACGTAACGGCATTGGACAATCTCAATGAGTTGAAGACGAAAGAGCTTTGGCAGCATGGACATGTAAAAGAGTACTATTCGGAGTTGACAGTTATTTTGCGAGTATATATTGGCGCTAGATACGACTTGAATGCAATGGAGAGCACTACAGACGAGATAATGAGTGATTTAAGGTCTATACCAAACATTGACATGTCTGACACTACGCGCATGCAGAATATACTTGAGATGGCGGACTTTGCGAAGTTTGCCAAGATGGAGCCGCTACCAGACGAGAATGATGGAGCGATGCGCCAAGCGATAGAGTTTGTCAACAATACGGCAGAGACATCGGCTATAGTTAGTCAATAAAGAACTATAATTAGGAGAGTATTACAGTGGAATTCTTACACCCAGAATATTTTTGGCTACTTCTTGTTGTACCAGTCTATGTAGGATGGTACATATGGAAGAACCGTCAGATAAACACTACTATCCAGATTTCTACCCTAGCCCCTATGAGAGAGGTGGGAAAATCTTGGAAGAGCTATTTACGCCATATGAATGTGGTATTGCGCATGCTAGCCATTGCGGCAGCGGTATGTGTGATAGCTAGGCCACAGTCGACATCCAGTCACAGAGATGAGAAGACCGAAGGTATAGACATTGTGATGGCTATGGATATATCGGGCTCGATGCGAGCTCAAGACTTCAAGCCCAACCGTTTGGAGGCTGCGAAAGATGTAGCCATAAGGTTTATCAGCGGTAGAGAGAATGACAATATAGGCCTTGTAATATTTGCGGGAGAGAGTTTCACCCAGTGTCCGCTAACGACAGACCACACCTCGCTCGCCAACCTATTCAACGCCATACAGACAGGCATGTTGGAGGATGGCACAGCCATAGGTTCAGGATTAGCGACAGCTGTAAATCGCATAAAAGAGAGCAAAGCCAAGAGTAAAGTTATCATACTTCTCACGGACGGTGTAAATAATAGAGGATCTATTTCTCCAGCCAAGGCGGCAGAGATAGCCAACACATTTGGTGTAAGAGTATATACTATTGGCGTTGGTACTAATGGCACTGCTCCATTCCCTGTACAGACAGCCTTTGGTGTTCAGTATCAAGATATGGAGGTAGAGATAGACGAAGAGCTATTGACACAGATAGCCAATGTAACTGGAGGCAAGTATTTCAGAGCTACGAATAAGAATAGTCTACAGAAGATATACGAAGAGATAGACCAGTTGGAGAAGACCATCATGGATGTAAGAGAGTATACCAAGAGAACAGAAGAGTATTTGCCATTTGCCATTGCATGTGCATTATTACTGATGTTAGAGATGTTACTCCGCAATACTATACTTCGTACATTACCATAGAACCATAATATAGAGAGACAGAGCTATGCGTTTTGCAAATCCATATATGCTATACCTATTGTTACTAGTACCAGTAGCAATTGTTGGGTATTACTATTTACAGAACAAACGACACAAGGCATTAAAAGCCTTTGGTGAGGAGAACCTCATCAAGCACCTCATGCCACTATACTCACCTACGCGACAAGCCATAAAGGCATGGATATTACTTGTTGCCTTTTCGCTTCAGGTACTAATACTTGCTAGGCCACAGTTTGGCACGAAGATGGAGTCGACCAAGCGCAGTGGCATAGAGTTGATGGTAGCACTTGACGTATCGAACTCGATGAATGCCATGGATGTTTCGCCATCGAGACTTGAGATGGCAAAGATGGCGGTATCTAGATTGGTAGACAAGTTATCGGGCGACAGACTAGGCATAGTAGTATTTGCGGGGCAAGCATATGTACAGCTTCCTATAACGACAGATTATCCATCAGCCAAGATGTTTCTCTCGTCGGTTTCTACAGGCATGGTACCTACGCAAGGTACGGCCATAGGAGCGGCTATAAATATGTGTAGGAATTCATTTACCTCGCAAGAGAATATCAACAGAGCCATAGTAGTAATTACAGATGGTGAGAACCATGAAGATGATGGCATAGCGGCAGCCAAGCAAGCTGCGGCAGAAGGCATAAGAGTATATACCGTAGGAATGGGTACTACCAAAGGCTCGCCAGTACCTGTAACACCTGGTAACACAAGAGACTTTATAAAAGACAAGCAAGGCAATGTAGTTATCACCAAGATAGACGAGCAGTCGTTGGTAAACATAGCCGCAGAAGCAGGAGGAGCATATATACCAGCCAACAATATACGTAATGGCATAAATGCCCTTATTGAAGAGCTTGACCATATTGAGAAGAGTGAATTTGAGTCGAAAGTTTTTGCGCAATACAGCGACAAATTTCAGTATCTTGAGATTATTGTTATTGCGTTATTACTCATAGACCTATTGATACTTGGCCGAAAGAATACACGTTTAAGCGCCTTTGACATTTTCACTAGAAAAGAGAATGCCAAGGACCTATTTAACTAATCTACTCATTAGAATTATGCGATACCTACTTACAATAGTCATAACACTGCTAGTCGGCACGACAGTAGCAGCACAGAAAGAGCGCAAGTATATACGAGATAGTTACAACCAGTATACAGACGGAAAATTTGAAGAGGCGCAAGAGTCGTCTGTGCGCGCAATGGCGGAAGCTCCAGATTCATATGAAGCCAACTATAACTATGCTTGCTCGCTATTCAAACAAGAGAAGGTAGATGAAGCCTTGGAGAAATTCAGTCAGATGGCATCATCAGAGAAAGACAAAGATAAGTTGAGTCAGCTATACCATAACATAGGCAACTGCCACTATGTGAAACAAGAGTTTGACAAGAGTGTTGAGTCGTACAAGAAATCGCTAAGGGCGAATCCGAACGGCGAGATGGGGTATCGCACAAGGTATAATTTAGTTGCAGCCCAGAAGATGCTTCAAGATAATCCGCAACAAGATAATCAGCAGAATCAGGATAACCAAGAGCAGCAGCACCAGCAAGATCAGCAGCAAGAACAACAGCAACAAGATCAGAATAAAGATCAGCAACAGCAGCAACAAGAGCAGCAAAAACAGGAGCAAGAGATGAGCAAAGAAGATGCCCAACGACTCTTAGATGCTCTACAACAAGATGAGAATAAGCTACACGAAGAACGCGACAAGATAAACGGTGTAGCTAATAGAAACATTGAGAAAAATTGGTAATTTTGCTATTCTTACAACGATAGAAAAATGACAACGCATATAAGATATTCATTACGTAGCATTGCTCTATGCCTTATGCTCTGCCTAATCACCTTGGGCATAAAGGCACAGACTACATTCACAGGGCAGGCACCACAGACTGTAGGTGTAGGAGAGAACTTTAGGGTTGTATATAGGGTAAATGCTAATACCAATGACATAAGACTACCAGAGGTAAAAGGCATCAATATACTATATGGCCCTAGTACGCAACGCAGTTCGCAGTACCAATTGATAAACGGGCAAGCCACATCGACTGTAGAGAACTCCTTTACATACGTGATGCGTATTGACAAAGAGGGAGAGTATGTAATAGATCCGGCCACTATCACTTTTGAGGGCAAGCAGTATAAGAGTAATAGTATTACGATTAACGCTATAAAAGACGCCTCATCTGCAAGCAGTGCACAACAAGGGCAAGCGAACAGACAGAATGGCAGTGGAAGTCAGACTAGCGGCAAAGGAGAAGACATTGTAGTAGTACAATCTATCAATAAGAATAGTGTTTATGAGGGAGAGGCCCTTGTGCTTACTACGACTATTTATACGAATGTAGATCTTCAAGACCTCTCTATTGTCAGCACCCCTAAGCTAGACAACTTCCTTTCTGAGGACCTTATGGAGGACCACCATTTACAATTCCAGTTAGGAGAGTACAATGGCAAATCGTACCATACGGCGGTATCTTCGCGTACGCTACTTATACCACAGAAGAGTGGCAAGTTGACCATTGAGCCTACGGAGTATGAGTTTATTGTTAAGAAGAGGGTACGCAACGGAGGAGGA
>JAUNDI010000002.1:33695-61284 GCA_030526155.1 Bacteroidia bacterium | reverse complement strand
TCTTTGACGATGTTCAATTATACAGACAGAGGGTATCGAGCAAAGCGCTATCATTGAATGTTAAGGCGCTACCACAGCCACGTCCGACTGGATTTAGTGGAGGAGTAGGAGAGTACAAACTCAATGTAAGTGTAACTCCAGACGAGGTAGAGACAGACAATAGTGTACAGGTGAAGATATCTGTGAGTGGAGATGGCAATCTAAAGATTACCTCGCTACCAAAGCCACAGTTTCACCAAGACTTTGACACATTTGACCCTAAAGAGTCGAGCAACTTAAACGCATACGTAGGGGGATATAAAGGCAGCAGAGCTGCAGAGTACCTTATCATACCACGTCGTGATGGAGAGTTTGAGATACCACAAGTATCATTTACATACTTCAGCCTATCACAAGGCAAGTATGTGACACTCACCAAGGGACCATTTGCTATACATGTTACAAAGGGGGCAAATTCGGGCAATAATACTACTACTCAAGTATTCCAGGGAGGACAGCGAGAGCAAGTACAGTATGTAGGTAAGGATATTAGATACTTACATACAACAGAGACGGCTCTGAGAGCTAAGAGTGATTTCTTCCTATTCTCGGGACTTTTCTGGGCGGTACTATTATTACCTCTTGTGACGCTTATTGCATTCTTCTTTGTTTATCGCAAAAAGATACAAGACAGTGCGAATATTGTGGCTGTGAAGAAACGCAAAGCCAACAAGGTAGCGAAGAAGAGACTAAAGACAGCCCAGAAGTATATACAGAAGGGAGAGCGAGAGAACTTCTTTGATGAGGTAATGCGTGCTATGTGGGGCTACTTGAGTGACAAGTTGTCCATCCCTATGTCTGAACTCACGAAAGACAACGCTAGAGAGAAGATGGCAGAGCACTCGATAACAGAGGCAGATGCTGAGGAGTTTATAAAAGTTCTTGACTCTTGTGAGTTTGCCCGTTATGCTCCTGCTGAGTTATCAGATTCGATGGAGGATATATACAACCGAGCAGCAGAGGTAATAGGACGCATGGAGAAGTAATACTATAATACAGAAGACAATGATACGACATAAGATATACAACATACTCTGTTCAGTATTCATACTATTATTATTCGCTTCGAATGCCAATGCACAGAGCAGTGAAAAAGCGTTACAAGACAGCCTTGCCAATGCTAATAGCTATGCGCAGAACGGACTAAATGCTCAGGCGATAGATACTTATGAGTATATAATTTCACAAGGATATACGAACTCATCTGTATATTATAACCTTGGGTACGTATACTACAAACAAGGCAATCTTGGTCGGGCTATCCTCAATATGGAGCGAGCAAAGAAGCTAAACCCGAACGACCCAGATGTGCTATATAATCTTGACCATGCATATGCCCTCACGGACCAGATGCAGGTAGTAGAGCCAGTATTTTTTGAAGCGTGGTGGGATAGCTTCAAGAGCATACTTAGTCCTGATGGATGGGCATGGGCATTTGCGATAGTATTCATATTAATGCTTGGGGGCATTGCAGCATTCTTATTTGCCAATAGTATCTCGGCACGCAAGATAGGATTCTTTGGTGCTTTGGCATGTGCACTCCTTTGCATTATTACCTTCAGCATAGCTCTAAACAAGCGCGGTGAGATAACGGATAGTACAGAAGGTATAATTCTCAGTTCGTCTGTTACTCTTACTACTTCACCAGACAAGAATGGGTCAGAGATGGCAGTTCTTCATGAAGGCACACACATTGAGATTATTTCTATACTCAATGATTGGGCCGAAGTACGTCTAAAAGACGGGAATGTAGGATGGCTCAAGATTACTGACTTTGAGAAGATTTGACAAATGGTGCAGATGCGGGTTAGGAGTTGTTATTACACTCCTAAGTTGTGTATTATTGGGGTGCGAAAGTGAGTATTCGACACCCTCTAATACTGATGCGCTTGTCTTCTCGGTAGACACACTCTCCTTTGATACTCTCTTTGTTGGAGACAAATCTGAGACTTATGCTCTTAAGTTATACAACCGCAGCAACAAGAATATTCTAATAGACCAAATACTATTAGAAGGCGGGGAGGAGAGTAGCTATACGATAGATATTGATGGAGATAGGATACCAAGTGTATCGGACATTGAATTAGCGGCAAAAGATAGTTTGTATATTTTCGTTGATATTAGGTGTCCGTTCATACCTGAGTATTTTTGCAATATAAGAGACAAGATAACGCTGAGAGTAGGCACACATACCAAGAGTGCTGTAATAGAGACGTATGTTCAGAATGTCAATATACTAGACAATGTAACGATTTGCCACAATACGACACTTGATTCGCCTATACCCTATAGAGTTTATGGAAAGCTTGAGATAAAAGAGAATTCGACGCTCACTGTAGCACCAGGCACAAAGATATATATGGCACATGATGCCCAGATAGATGTGTATGGGTCTATTGTTGCCAATGGAGAGTTGAGCAACAAGATAACCATACATGGAGATAAGTTGACAAAGTTTTACGACAATGTACCTGGGCAGTGGAATAGCGTCAATATCCGTCGGGGAGCACATGCATATATAAGACATACAGAGATATCAAATGCAAAGAGTGCGCTACAGGTAGATAGTACTGCGATGGTAGATATAGAGAGTAGCATAATACGCGATGCGTCGGTGGACCTAATAAACTCGCGATTTGCCAATCTGACTATACTCAACAGCTTATTATACAATTGTGGCAAGTCGATAATAGACGACCAATGTAGTGACATTTACATAGTACACACTACTATAAGTAACCGCTTCTCTTGGGATTATAGGAAGACACCATCCTTAATGTTGTTACCATACGAAGAGAGATATGGTTCGATAGAGATTGCCAATAGTATTATTGAAGGTAATCATGGTGACGAGTTATTATGTGACTCAGAGAGTATGATTGTAGATCATTGTGCAGTTAGCAAAGAAAAAACGGATATTTTTGAGAATGACCCTAGATATATAGACGTAGTTTCGTCTCGAAAAATTATCTTTGCAGATGTAAAAGGGTACGACTTTCACCTTAAATCGGATATGGAGGCAAAAGGTGATGGCAAGTACGCAGAGATATGCCCTATAGATATTGATGGCACTACGCGTGACACATTATCACCTACTATAGGAGCATTTGAATGTCCAACCTCAGAAGAATAGAATGAGAGCAGTTTTCATGATTATTGCATTAATATTGGCTATATGTCCAGCTATTAGTGCGCAAGATACAAAAGAGTCGCTTGTTTTTGTAACATACAACGTAGAGAACTTTTTCCACCCTGAAGATGACCCTGAGAGGAACGATGACGACTTTACTGCTAAGGGAGACTATATGTGGACGATGGACAGAGCCATACGCAAGGCGGAGAAGATAAGTCGCGTTATCAATTACATTACAGAGAACAAACAAGCCCCTGCTGTGATAGGCTTTTGTGAGATAGAGGGGTTAAAGGCATTGGACCTACTGATGACATATGGCAGGCTTTCGAAGCTAGGCTATAGAGTGGTTGGGCTAGAGCATGAGGATAAGAGAGGTATAGCTACGATGATGATATATCGTCCGGATATGCTCACGCTTATAGACAGTGCATTAGTAGATTGTGATGTACCTGAGAAGAGATTTAACACACGAACTATACTACATTGTACATTCACGCATGGGAATGATACAATAAATGTGATGGAGAACCATTGGCCATCGAAATTGGGAGGAGAGGCGAAGAGTGCATGGCGCCGCCAACATGTAGCGAATGTGGCTAAGAGTTATTGCGACTCGATTTTGGCGAAATCACCAAATGCAAATATTATCATTATGGGAGATTTGAATGAGAATGCCCAAAGTGAGGAGATAGCAGAGATACTTGGTGCGACAGAAGAAGGACCTATATTGTATAATCTCTCGGGGAAAGACCCACAGCATCGCAAGTCATATAAGTATCGCGAAAGTTGGAATACTATTGACCATATCATAGTATCAAAACATATAAATGATATAGCAGCACCAGAATTTGAGGTAGTGAATCCAGCATTCCTATTAGAACAAGACTACTTCAATAATTCTTACAAACCATATCGCACGTACGTAGGGAGAAAATATAATGATGGATTTTCTGATCATCTTCCAGTAATGATGACCATCAAACTATAGTAAAATGGATATTCTAAATACACTTAATATAGAGAGTCACCTTTCACAAAAGGTAGCCATAATAGTATGTAATGGCAGTATATGCATTGATGGCAGTATGCATATATGCGCGACAAACGAGACGCTTCATGAGGCAATGCTTACGCTACAAAAAGATGGCTCGCCTCTAAACTACGTCGCAGACTACCTTGGTCGTGCCTTCTACTTCGCAAATAGTAATGACGAGGTAGAGAAAGTAATCATTCACGGGGACAAGCAGACAGATGTCGTATTTGACAGAGAGAAGTTACGCACCATATCACCTCTAGCTACAGCATTCAGAGCTATACTAGCAGTAGGCGAGGGACGTATCTCTATGTTGGAAGCCGTTGAAGATTTGCTAGATGCGAGATATTTCTTTGTGGGACTAAAACCTACAGAAGGAACATCTATTAGGCCACAAGATACGGTACATAAATTAACGACAATAGAGATAGAGCGAGGCGAGAAGAAGATAGAGGCCGTTGCACTATTTCTAAGTCGTGACTCGGCACTTAAGCATGCCAATAATGGCAAAGTACCAGTAACAGAGGTGACACTTACTGAGGCTGCAAAATATTGGAATTACCAGATGCCGATATCTATAGAGCCACATGAAGGGTACTCTATTACGATAGCCCCAGACACAATACTTCAAGTAGAGATAGCAAACAATAGCAAATAATACCTTATTACCCGTGTTCAAAGCATTCTTCTTCGATATGGATGGTGTGCTCTATGATAGTATGCCAAATCATGAATATACGTGGACCCATTCATTTGCAGCATATGGCATTACATTTCCTGCAGAGATGGCATATATTAACGAGGGACGCACTGGTAGAGGCACTATCAACCTTGTAATGAACAAGGAGTATAACCGCGATGCCACGGAAGAGGAGATAGAGAATATATATGGGTTGAAGACCAAGCTTATGAAAGAGTGTCCGAAAGCCCCTATTATGCTAGGCATGCAAGAGTTGATAAAGTCGCTACGTTCACAAGCTATACAGACATTTGTTGTAACGGGCAGCAAGCAGCCAAGTCTAATAGATAAGTTATCTGCTGATTTTGGCTTTACAAAAGAGAATGTTGTTTCGGGAGCAGATGTTAAGAAGGGCAAACCTGACCCAGAGCCATATCTCATAGCATTGGAGCGTTCGGGTCTAAAAGCCGAAGAGTGTGCTGTAGTGGAGAATGCACCATTAGGTGTTAGGGCGGCAAAAGCGGCGGGATTATTTTGTTATGGTGTAAATACAGGAAAATTGGCCGACCACTATCTTACTGATGAAGCGGTCGACCATTTATATCACTCTACGGCTGAATTATGCTCTAGCCTATTATCCTCTCATTAGGCGTATTTAGGCCCTTGACCTTCACCTTAACTGGTGGCTTATAAGCATCGAAGCCATTACCATACACACCTGTTACAGATGCTACGGAGACGAAAGACTCAGGATCTTCTGCTCGTACTATTCTTAATACGTCGTGCATCTCTGAGCGACGCACTAGCATCATAACGATTTCTCTCTTTTCGCCAGTATAGTAACCCTCGCCATGGATAAGTGTTATACCACGCATTATCTTACTACTTATGACATCGGCTAGAGCTCTACCCTTCTTAGATATGACCATAATTTGGATAGATTGCTTAGAACCTGTGAGTATATAGTCGGCAGACATTGAGATACCAATCATCACTACATAACCATATATCATCTCTTGGATACTATGGTGGAGGAGATAACCAGATGCGATAATTACGATATCGCACATCATCATCACACGACCAGGTAATATATTTCGGTACTTTGTTACGATCATTGCTATAATCTCGGTACCGCCGGTACTACCGCCTTGAGAGAGCATCATACCGATACTTGAGCCGACGATAATACTACCCATGATAGCGCACATGAACTTATCATCTACGACAGGCCCTGGTATGCAAGCAGTTAAGACATCTACCATGATACTTAGGAAGGTAATACAATAGACTGTCTTAAAGCCAAAGCTTACGCCAACAACTCTCATTGCTATGGCCAACATTACACCATTAGCAATCAAGTTGATTATACCCGCGGAGAAGAAGCCATTGGTAAGAAGTTCAATAAGCTTAGAGAGACCTAAGAATCCACTACCTACAATATTTTGTGGAAGAATAAAACAGCACCATCCAACACAGGATACCATAAGTGCTAGAGTCAGTATCACATACTGCCTAATTATCTCTTTCATAAATGTATTAAGAAGTTCTAAAAATGGGAAATACCTCAGTACTTTCGGGACGCAAAATTAGTAGTATTTTATATCCATTGTACAGATGGCATAATAATTTTAGTCATTTATAACACCAAGGTCTATTACTTGGTCGGCCATTTTAATAGTCTCCTCGCTATGGCTGACTATTATAGCCGTTCGATCTTGCATTATCTTATGGAAAGAGCCCAAAAGATTTTTTCTAGTCTCCCTATCAAGTGATGCCATTGGCTCATCGAGGAATATTATCTGAGCGTTTTTATTATAGAAAGACCTTGCGAGAGCTATTCTTTGCCATTGACCTTGGCTGAGCATTTCGCTACCCTCGAAAAGATTACCTAAGAGAGTATCGTAACCGAGAGGAAGGCTAGCAAGAAGTTTATCTACGCCTGCCTCGGCAGCTGCAACTTCGACAGAATCTCTTGTTGCATTGGTTCGGATATTACCAAGGTTAATATTTTCTGCTGCGGAGGTATTATAGAGCATAAAATCTTGGAATATGGCCGACATGTTATCAGAGATATCATTTGCTGATAGGTCGTTGATAGATACGCCATCTATTAAGATTTCTCCACTTGTAGGTCGATATAATCCGCATAATAGCTTTACAAGTGTAGTCTTACCGCTACCATTAGGGCCGACTAAAGCTACTGTTTCTCCGGGCTTAACTGTAAAAGATACATTTTTGATAGCCTCACGTTTAGAATCTGGGTATTTAAAAGATACGTTTCTCACCTCTATGCCCCTCTTTATAGGTCGTGGGAAAGGCACACCACCATTAGACTTATCAGGTAGAGCATAACGCTTATCGACAGGGATATCTAGATAATCGAAAAGATTACGCAAGTATATTTTTGTATCTACTAGGGATGCGACATTACTCATTAAGCCTTGAGCGGTAGCATTACCCCTTTGGATAGACATAAAATATAGTGCAAGGGAACCAGCTGTGAGGTCGCCCTCTATGGCACGCCAAACTACGATAGCAGCCAAAGATACGACACCTAAAGTAGATGCGACTTGACCGAGAGCCTCGCGTCGAATATTCTTTTCATATAAGGCCTCGCGCTCTTGGCGTATAGTTGTTTGTAGTTCGTTATACCTATTAGAGAATAGTTCTCCTAGACCAAATAGACGGACCTCCTTGGCATACTCCTTAAGGGTTAGGATTCTGCTATAGTATGATCTTTTACGCTCATCCTTAGTCTGTTTTCTTTGCAGATTGAACATTGAGCGAGACGAGCGAACCTTGACTAATACGAGAGGTAGACCTATCACCACTATTGCTATTGGCATTGACCAATGTAGAGATATCAATACTGCACCCAACAAAATAGCTGTAATACACTCCTGTACTATAGTACATAGAGAGTATAATACAGATAGAGGTTTGCTTGAAGACTCGTTGACTGCTCGAAAGAAGATATTTTGGTATTCGGCGTTTTCCAATTTAGAGAGGTCCATCATCATAGACTTCTTGTGGATAGACCTCCATATTCTCTCGCTCACTCTTGAAGAGAGGCGTTGACGCATTACTTGCGCTAGTGAGGCTGTAACACCGTTACACACATATATAGAGACTAGTAATATTCCGGCTTGTGCTAATGGGAGAATATCTAGAGTCTTCTGCCCTATTTGCGACATTGTCACATCAACCATTACCTTTAATGCCCATAGCATGACGACGGGCATTACTCCACGGCAGAGCACCAAGAAGCCAACAGCACACGCTAAGCGTGGTGAAGTGGAGAATATCAATCTCAGTGTTCTACGCATCTTTGTAATGGTTGTTAATTAGATTTTTTACGATGAAGCTTAACTCTCTATAGTAGTACGCGAATAAGGAGCTACTGTCTGTTCGCATGTAATACCCTTAAGGAATTTTCTATAACCAGCAGAGGCTACCATAGCGGCATTGTCTGTAGTGTACTTGAAAGGAGGGACATATACTGTGAAGCCCTTTTTCTCTTGCAATTCCATGAAGGCATTACGCAAACCACTATTAGCAGATACTCCACCAGCTACGGCTAGGTGCTTTAT
Organism: Bacteroidia bacterium; assembly: GCA_030526155.1. Lineage (GTDB taxonomy): Bacteria > Bacteroidota > Bacteroidia > Bacteroidales > Marinilabiliaceae > W3P20-009. Next base: position 52,807 of record JAUNDI010000002.1, on the reverse strand, counting down.
CTTGAGGTCCTTTGCTGCCTTTAGTAGTTTTTTCATGAGAATATGGATAACCGTAGCTTGCAGAGAGGCGCATAGATCGGCCTTGTTCTCCTCTATAAAATTAGGATTCTCCTTGATATTATCTCTAAGGGTGTAGAGGAAGGAGGTCTTTAAGCCTGAGAAGCTATAGTTATACCCTTGAATATTTGGCTCGGCGAATGAGAAAGCCTTAGGATTACCCTCTTGGGCTAGCTTATCTACTACGGGACCGCCTGGGTATCCAAGATTCATTACCTTAGCACATTTATCGAAAGCCTCGCCAGCGGCATCGTCTATAGTCTGACCGATGACCTCCATATCCATATAGTCTTTGACTAAGAGTATTTGGCTATTACCGCCTGATACCAATAGACATAAGAATGGGAATGGTGGCATAGGCTGAGCTGGGTCGACTACGAAATGAGCTGACACGTGAGCCTGGAGGTGATTGACATCTACCATTGGGATACCTAGTGCCAAAGAGAAAGACTTAGCGAAAGAGGTACCCACCAAGAGAGAGCCCAAGAGACCCGGCCCTCTTGTGAAAGCGATAGCAGAGAGGTCGTGCTTTGAAATACCTGCATCTGCGATAGCCTTATCAACTACGGGAATGATATTCTGCTCATGTGCACGAGAAGCCAACTCAGGAACGACACCTCCATAACGTAGGTGTACTGCCTGCGAAGCTGTAACGTTTGATAATACCTTGCCATCCTCAAGGATAGCTGCTGATGTATCATCACAAGATGATTCTATGCCAAGAATGTACATACTTACTCAAAATAGTTACGCAAAAATAAACAAAAAAAGTCGCATAGAGAATATATCTATGCGACTCCATTATCTATTATCGTATTCCTTAGAAGACGATATTCACAATTCTCTTTGGCACTACGATTAACTTCTTAACCTCTTTACCGTCGAGGTATTTAGCAGTTTGCTCGTTTGCCAATACTGTCTTCTCTATATCCTCCTTGCTCATATCGGCAGGTAGCTCAATTATGAAACGAGTCTTACCATTGAAAGAGACTGGATATTTGAAAGAGGAGTCGACGAGGAACTTCTCCTCGTGCTTTGGCCACTCTGCGTCGAGGACAGATGATTCGTGACCGAGGCCATGCCACATCTCCTCTGCGATATGTGGAGCGAATGGAGTAAGCAATACTACTATTGGCTCAAATATTGCCTTCTTTTGGCACTTTTGAGAAGTTAGCTCATTGAGCAATATCATGAACTGAGAGATACAAGTATTGAATGAGAATCTCTCGATATCAGCTGTAATCTTCTTGATAGCTGCATGTAGAGCCTTCAACTCGGCTGGAGTAGCAGCCTCGTCGGTCAAGCCGCCATCATATACTCTCCAAAGTTTCTGCAAGAAACGATGTACGCCATCGATACCATTAGTATCCCATGGCTTCGAGAGTTCTATAGGGCCGAGGAACATCTCGTACATACGTAGTGTATCAGCGCCATAACGATCAACTATCATATCAGGGTTTACTACATTGTACATAGACTTAGACATCTTCTCTACTGCCCAACCGCAGACATACTTACCATCCTCGAGGATAAACTCAGCAGTCTCGTACTCTGGGCGCCACTTCTTGAAAGCCTCGAGGTCGAGGATATCATTAGATACGATATTAACATCTACGTGAATAGGGGTAACGTCGTATTGATCTTTGAGGTTAAGGCTTACGAAAGTATTGGTATCCTTGATACGATATACGAAGTTGCTTCGTCCCTGAATCATACCCTGATTAACGAGTTTTTGGAAAGGCTCCTCTGTTGAAGCCACGCCCATATCGTAAAGGAACTTATTCCAGAAACGAGAGTAGATAAGGTGACCTGTAGCGTGCTCAGAACCGCCCACGTATAGGTCGACATTCTTCCAATAGCCATTTGCCTCTTTAGAGACAAGTGCATCCTCATTCTTATTATCCATATAACGGAGGTAGTATGCACTTGAGCCTGCAAAGCCTGGCATGGTATTAAGCTCGAGAGGGAAGATAGTCTTATTATCAATGAGAGACTTATCTACTACCTTACCATTCTGCTCGTCCCAAGCCCAAACTTGAGCGCGGCCTAGAGGTGGCTGGCCATCCTCTGTTGGCTTATATTCTGATATTTCAGGAAGTTCGAGAGGGAGTTTATCTGCTGGAACCATGTAAGGCATTTCGTCCTTGTAGTATACAGGGAATGGCTCGCCCCAATAACGCTGACGAGAGAATATTGCATCGCGAAGACGATAGTTAACCTTTACACGACCGAGGTTATGCTCCTTGACATATTTCTTTGTAGCAGCGATAGCCTCCTTTACGGTAAGACCGTTGAGAGAGAAGTCGATATAAGGTTTTACATCTGCTCTTGGCGAGTTGCTTACGATACCCTCCTTAGCATCGTAGCTCTGCTCGCTTACGTCTGCGCCCTCGATAAGAGGTATGATAGGCAAGTTGAAATGCTTTGCGAAAGCATAATCGCGGCTATCGTGAGCAGGAACAGCCATGATAGCGCCTGTACCGTAACCAGAGAGGACATACTCGCTTACCCAGATAGGAATTGCCTCACCTGTGAATGGGTTGATAGCGTATGAACCTGTGAATACGCCAGTAACCTTACGATCGGACATACGATCGCGCTCGGTACGTTTCTTTACGTATGCTATATACTCCTCTACGGCTGCTTTTTGTTCTGCTGTAGTAACTTGAGCTACATAATCGCTTTCAGGGGCGAGAACCATGAAGGTAACACCGAACATGGTATCTGCACGAGTTGTAAAGATGGTAAATTTAACGTCAGAGTCCTTAACTGAGAATTGAACCTCTGTACCCTCTGAGCGACCGATCCAGTTTTTCTGAGTCTCTTTTATAGACTCGCTCCAATCAATATTTTGAAGGCCATCGAGCAGACGCTGAGCATAAGCATTTACTCTGAGGCACCATTGGCGCATTTTCTTTTGAACTACAGGATAACCGCCACGTACTGATACGCCGTCGACTACCTCGTCATTAGCGAGTACGGTACCGAGTTGAGGACACCAATTAACCATTGTCTCACCGAGATAAGCTAAGCGGTAGTTCATCAAAGTCTGCTGTTTCTCCTTCTCGGACATAGCGTTCCACTCAGCAGCTGAGAAAGAGAGTTCTTCGCTCTGTGCTACGTTAAGATTCTGAGTACCCTCGGTCTCGAAATGCTTAATAAGCTCCTCGATAGGCTGAGCTTTTTGGCAGCTATTGCAGTAGAACGAGTTAAACATCTTAGTGAATGCCCACTGAGTCCACTTATAGTATATAGGATCGCATGTACGCACCTCGCGGCTCCAATCGAAGCAGAAGCCGATTTTATCGAGCTGCTCGTGGTAGCGATTGATATTCTGATCTGTAGTAATGGCTGGGTGTTGACCAGTTTGGATAGCATACTGCTCAGCTGGGAGGCCGTATGCATCGTATCCCATTGGGTGGAGAACATTAAAACCACAAAGACGCTTATAACGAGCAAAGATATCACTAGCGATATAACCTAGTGGGTGACCTACGTGCAAACCTGCTCCTGATGGATAAGGGAACATATCTAGGACATAGTACTTAGGACGCTTCTCGTCCACATCTACCTTGTAAAGCTTATTATCAGCCCAATACTGTTTCCAGCGAGCCTCTATATCTTTGAAGTTGTAATCAGCCATGATTAATATTTATCTCTTTTATTTATTCGAGCGCAAAAATAATGAAACATTGCAAGTTAAACAAGTGGTAAACAAACAAAGAAGAGGGACTTTACCCCTCTTCCTTTAGTATATAATAAAATATTAATACGTAGTAACCTTAATCTTTGACCAGTTGATTTTGTCGATAGATTGGGCTACTGGGACGTGTTTTAGTTTGGTACCTTTTCTTACCATTAGGACTATTGGGACTTCGCCGACTTGGACTTCGTTCCATCCTGGGTTATAGACTTTACCTGTTTGGTAGTCGACCCATTTGGTTTTACCTGGGAGGTAGACGGTACGGGAGGTTCCCTCTTCGAACATTGGGGCTACTAGGATTTGTGAGCCGAACATATATTGGTCCTCTATCATCCATGCACCTGGGTCTTCTGGGAATTCTACGAGGAGAGCACGCATCATTGGGAGGCCCTGTTCGGTACATGCCTTCGCCTCGTCGGCGATATAAGGCATAAGTTTATATTTCATCTCTACCACCTTACGGAAGTAGTCTACGAAATCCTGGTTATAGAGCCATGGCTCTGTAGGAGGTGCGCCATGTACACGCGAGTGAGAGGTAAACATACCGAAAGGCAACCACCTTCTGTATAATTCCTCTGGGCAAGATTGCACGAAGCCGCCTATATCATGGCTCCAGAAAGAGAAACCAGAGAGTCCGATAGAGAGTCCGCCCTTGAGAGTAGAGAGCATAGCCGCATTAGTATTAGCGGCATCGCCACCCCAATGGAGAGGGTATCTCTGAGAACCAGCCCATGCGGAGCGAGACCAGATGATGCCCTCGCCAGTAGTAGCCTTAGTAATCTCGTATACAGCCTTGTCGTACCTTGTAGTATATACATTATGCTCGTACAAGCCACTTCTTCCATTAGAATAGATACCATTAGTCACAGGAGAAGCCTCACCGAAATCGACCTTTATAGCTCCGACGCCCAATTTCAATAGACCGGCTAGCTTCTCTTGATACCATTTTACGGTTTCGGGGTTAGTAAAATCGAGCACTACATCCTCGTATGGGAGAGAGCCGTTGGCATTTTTCACGTAGAGGCCCTTCTCAACTAGCTCATTGAAGTAGGCATTCTTTGGGGTAAAATATGGCAACTGCCATAGAGAGATATGGAAGCCTAGCTCCTTGAGGTCCTTCACCATCTTAGCGGGGTCGGAGAATCTATCAGAGGCGAACTTATAGTCGCACTGCCAGTCGACACCGAACCAGCCAGTATCGAAATGGATTACGTCTGCTGGGATTTTATTCTCACGAAGTTGGCGTGCTATTTCGTAGCCCTCCTCTTGCGAGAAGTATGTAATACGGCTCATCCAAGTACCGAAAGACCACATAGGAGGCATTTCAGGCTTACCTACGAGGTTGGTATATTCGTCAAGAATCTCCTTTGGCGAGCCGAGCATTACGAACATATCTAGGGACTCGTCGGCCATAAATAGCTTTTGCGTACCGATATATGTAGCGCCGAAATCGGCAGTCACGGGCGCAGATGTATGGAGGAATATGCCATAACCCTTATTAGACATATAGAAAGGGACAGGCTTATACATCATATCCGTCTCGGGACCTTGAGGGTCTGTAACGAACATATTTATTTTTTGTCCCACCTTATTGAGCGCAGTAAACGACTCGCCGCAACCATATATTCTCTCATTAGGTGCGAGAGACAACATAGGCGCTATGCTACGCGAGTTATCTGCTCCACGCTTAATGAAACAGAAAGGTAGAGACTTAACCTGGGTAGTATCATTATCGAGGACGTGGCGAGTTTGTTGGATTATTTTACCATTGGCATCCTTGATTACGATACGCCAAGGGTAGCGTTCGATGGTTATGGAGCCGTATTGCGAGGAGTATTTTATGCCATTAGCAATAGACTCCTTGTTCCATTTATCGCAAGAAGGCACCTCACCTGCGAGCATCACCTCCTCGGCTTGAGAGTCGGGGTGGATATTTGAGGTATACATACGGATACGGAAGGTACGCTCTGAGACGAAATCTATCTTGAAGTCGAGTTCTGGGTCATTATCATAAGCAGGTGTAGGGAAATCGAGCATCTGCAGTTTGATAGGCCATGAACCATTGGTGTTGAAAGCCTGGCGAGGCTCAAGAGAGTATCTACCCCACTTAACCTTACCCTCGCCACTATTGATATTGAAATCGGATAGTGAATCGGCGAAGAAATATGTATTAGCGAAATTGGTGAAGTCGGCCGAGACATCAATAGGCTGACTTAGCAAGAGATTAGGGCTAGTAGTTTGATGAACCTGCGCTATTGTAGGCGCTGAAAGGAAGAAAGCCGCTCCGAGGAGAGCTGAAAAAGAATAGTGCGACATAGTGAATCATATTAATTGGCACAAATTTAACATTATTTTTGAAATAGAGATAATAGACGAGAGAAAAACGAGGAGGGAAAGTATACAATTGGATAATAATTGGAGTTTAGGATATCTATATAGGCGCTAGACTCGGGCTGCACTCTATGTGCACCCAAAGAGCACCCAAAGAAGAGCCTAGTTGGTCGCAGAAAAGAATGTTATGAATATAGTTATTCTAGTGGGGCTAGATTGACTAGATGAGCTAGGTGTTCTAGAGAAGGGGTATGCGCTAGGGGAAAGAAAAGGCGCTAGATGTGGGGATCTAGCGCCTGGGGTATTTGGGGTAATTAGCTGATTACTTCAATTTATCTTGGAAGTAGTACTTAGCTTCGCGGAGGGCCACTTCCATGCCTGCTGGGTTTTTACCACCTGCAGAGGCGAAGAAAGGCTGACCGCCGCCACCACCTTGGATATGCTTAGCGATAGCACGGATAGCCTCTACGGCATTGATGCCCTTAGAAGATACTACGCTATCGGAAGCGATAATCATGAGTTGAGGTTTCTCTGCTGCTACGCAACCGAGGACACATACGATATCGTCGGCCTCGCCACGGAGTTGGTATGCTAGGTCCTTGAGGCGATCAACGAACATAGGCTTAATTTCGGCTACGAGGAGCTTAGTAGAGCCTACTGACTCGATCTTCTCGCGGAGGGCAGCGCGTTCGATACCGAGCATGCTATCCATCATATCGGCACACTGTTGCTCGAGCTTTTGGTTATTAGCTATGAGAGCCTCGATAGCCTTTTGGAGGTTAGCAGGGGTAGTCTTGAGACCCTCTGAGAGAGACTTAAGAGCGTTATAGTTAGAGTTCATCAACTCCTCGGCCTTGAGAGCTGTTACAGCCTCGATACGGCGCACGCCTGCAGAAGAGGCAGACTCGCTGATGATTTTGAACATACCGATGCGACCGGTAGCGGCTGTATGAGTACCGCCACAAAGCTCGATGCTAGAGCCGAACTTGATAACGCGAACGGTATCGCCATACTTCTCACCGAAGAGAGCCATAGCGCCGAGAGCCTTAGCCTCCTCGATAGGCACGTTACGGTGCTCATCGAGAGCGATATCCTCACGAATCTTCTCATTTACGAGACGTTCTACCTCAGCAATCTCCTCGTCTGTTACCTTAGCGAAGTGAGAGAAGTCGAAACGGAGGGAATCAGGAGTAACATAAGAACCCTTCTGCTCGACATGGTCGCCAAGTACCTTACGGAGTGCCTCTTGCATGAGGTGAGTAGCAGAGTGGTTATTAGCGATAAGTTGACGACGCTTAGCATCCACTACTGCATGGAATTGAGCAGCAGGCTGCTCAGGGAAACGATCAACGAGGTGGATAATAAGACCATTCTCCTTGATAGTTTGTATAACATTGATAGTCTCGTTAGCAGACTCTACATAACCAGTATCGCCTACCTGACCACCGCTCTCGCCATAGAAAGGAGTGCAGTTGAATACGACTTGGAATTGTTCCTTATTCTTTACCTTAACTACACGATAGCGCATGATCTTCACGTCGGGCTCTGTAGTATCGTAACCTACGAACTCCTCCTTATCATTCTCCTCGAGTACTACCCAGTCGCCCGTCTCTATTTTACCAGCATCGCGAGCACGATTCTTCTGAGCTTGCATCTCGGCGTCGAACTCAGCCACATTTACTGTAAGACCATTTTCGCGGAGGATAAGCTCTGTAAGGTCGAGAGGGAAGCCATAGGTATCGTAGAGTTCGAAAGCTAGTTTACCAGCCACCTCTGATTTCTTAGCAGCCTTAGTCTCTGCCATGATCTTATCGAGCATAGAGATACCAGTAGCGAGGGTACGAAGGAACGAGTCCTCCTCCTGCTTAATAACCTTAGCTACGAGTTCCTTCTGAGCTATAAGTTCTGGATAAGCCTCACCCATAGTAGCGTTGAGCACAGGGAGGATTTTATAGAGAGTAGCCTCGCGCTGGCCGAGGAAAGTATAATAGTAACGAACGGCGCGGCGGAGGATACGGCGGATTACATAACCTGCCTTATTATTAGAAGGTTGCTGACCATCTGTGATAGAGAAAGCGATAGTACGGATATGGTCGGCCACTACGCGCATAGCGATATCGACCTTCTCGTCCTTACCATATACGTGACCAGTAATTTTACCGATTTCGTCGAGGATAGGAGTAAATACGTCGGTATCGTAGTTAGACGTCTTATGCTGTACGGCGCGAACGAGGCGCTCGAAACCCATACCAGTATCTACGTGGTGGTTAGGGAGGAGTTCGAGGCTATGGTCGGCCTTACGATTAAACTGCATAAATACGTTATTCCAGATCTCGATAACTTGAGGATTATCCTTATTTACGAGGTCGCGACCATTAACGAGCTTACGCTCCTCTTCAGGGCGCATATCGAAGTGGATTTCGGAGCAAGGGCCGCAAGGACCTGTATCGCCCATTTCCCAGAAGTTATCATGCTTATTACCATTAAGGATACGATCTTCAGAGATATGTTTTTTCCAGCAATCGTATGCCTCTTGGTCGCGCTCGAGCCCCTCTTCAGGTGCTCCCTCGAAGATAGTAACATATAGGCGATCCTTATCGAGTTTGATAACCTCTGTGAGGTACTCCCAAGCGAAAGCGATAGCCTCCTCCTTGAAGTAGTCACCAAAAGACCAGTTACCAAGCATCTCGAACATAGTGTGGTGATAAGTATCGTGACCTACCTCTTCGAGGTCATTATGCTTACCACTTACGCGGAGGCACTTTTGGGAATCCGCGACGCGAGAGTTAACTATTGGAGCGTTACCAAGGATTACGTCCTTGAATTGATTCATACCTGCATTGGTAAACATCAATGTAGGGTCGCCCTTAACTACCATTGGGGCTGAAGGGACTATTTTGTGTCCCTTAGATGCGAAAAAATCCAGAAAGCTCTGGCGTACTTCTGCTGCAGTCATATTAAAAATTAGTCGAACGTTCTGTTTGAATTTACTGATATTTCGATCATTCGTTCATACTCCTCTGGGGTTAGGCCCTCTTGGAAGTAATAGAACTGAGGATTTACCTTTTTACCTTTAAGTTGGACCTCGTAGTGGAGGTGAGGAGCTGTACTAGTACCAGTAGAGCCCACGTAACCGATGACATCGCCACGTTTAACCTTTTGGCCCACGCGGCAGTTGAAAGAAGACATGTGAGCGTAGACGCTGATGTAGCCGAAACCGTGGTCGACCTTCACATGCTTACCATAACCAGAGAAAGATGTTTGAACGGTTTGGATAACGCCATCACCGGTAGCATATATTTCAGTACCGGTAGGTGCTGAGAAATCCATACCCTCGTGAAACTTTTTGATTTTGTATATTGGGTGAATACGCCAACCCCATCCAGAGGCTGTACGAGTGAGGTCGCGGTTATTGATAGGCATAACGGAAGGGATACATTGGAGCATATCCTTGTTACGTTTAGCGAGGGATACTATCTCGTCGAACGAGACGCTTTGGACGTATAGCTGTTTAGCTGCGACATCGAGACGCTTAGCCGTTGCTATCACCATAGCGGAGTTGGACATAGACTCGAGATTTTCGTAGCGGTTTACGCCACCGAAGCCAGCCTTACGAACGGAAGTTGGGATTGAGTCGGCCTCGTATATTACGCGATATATATTTTCGTCGCGCATATGGATATCGTCCAAGACATCTTCGATTTGGGCGAGGCGACGATTCATGATTTCGTATTGAGTGAGGAGCTCCTCGTTATCGCGCTTTAGTTGTTTTTCCTTAGGGGAGTCGATAAAATGGATGAATAGAGCGAAGAATATAGCGCCCACGACGATACCATAGGCGCAATGTTTGAGCACCAAGTTGGTATAATACTTGGGGCCGTGGTGAATACGCTCATATGTAAGCGACTCAGGGTCGAATTTATATTGGTCAGCCATTTACAAATCTTTAGGTAATGAGTTTATTAGGCTAAATTAAACGCGCGAAATTACAAAACCTTTTGCACAAAACAAAATCGGATGGCAAATACAAGCGTTTATTGGCTAAGAAAATATGAATTAAATAATAACTTACCTTTATAGGGTGGGGGTATCTCTGTATAGCGTCTGGTATGAGCCTGGTTAGAGCGAGGTATGAGAGAGTGTATTAAAATTTAACATCATAAGATTATTTAATATATGAGACGTTGTTTGAGGTATACTGCTAGGCGAGAGAGACGCTTATTATTATATCGGTTATTACCCAGGCCTAGAATCATGTGGATGCCATGCTCATTAGAGGCCACAAAGCATTCTGATGCCTCGGCGAACATTTCATCTGTGAGGCCCTCGGAGTAGATGACTTGGAGGCCTTGGAGGCTAGCCTCGTATTCGATAGTTTCGGCGAGAGCATCAAGGACAGCTCCATGATTAGGGCTAACGGTATAGAGAGTATTTTGGATGAGGATGTATATGTTACCGAGAGTTGATTGTACCACACGATTATCTGAATCGCGCAATACCGCGCCATGGTATTTCAATTCGCCGAGAGAGACGGCGCGGGTAGCCATGTGGTGGAGGAGAGTAGGGCGAGGGATACAATTATATGGAGATTTGGGCAGACGCTCCTCCTCGTAATCCAACAAATATATAGGATCGGTAGAGACATCGAAGATGTTACGCTCTATACGACACTGCTGAAGCAGATAATGGACCCGATCCTCGTCGAGCCAAACAGTAAGGGTAACCTGCGAGTGACCTGGGTAGTGATTTTTGGCAGAGAGAAGTTCCACTTGACGATATAAGACATCCCAGTGAGGGAGCCCATCCTCGGGGATAGACAACCTATTGATACACTGCTGCATGATGCGGCACTGCTCACGCCATAGGTAAGGGATAGCACCTTTTAGGGAGAATACGATACGAAACCCCAGAGCGCTAGTAAGCATAGAGCAACCGATGCCCGCCACCTTAGTATCAGGCGGGAGGAAAGCCCCATCCAGACAAATAACATAGAGCCAGCTCCGACGATTTTCATCGATAGGAGCCAGCCCTTGAGATATTCTTATTGAATTATCGAGATTCATTGAGCCGTATTAGGCCAAAGACGATACGCCTGATGTAGCAACCTCGCGGCTAGTCTTCTTGATAAGACCTTGGAGCACTGCGCCAGGACCTACCTCTGTGAAGTTATCAGCGCCATCAGCGATCATTTGGCGAACAGTCTGAGTCCAACGAACAGAAGCTGTAAGCTGAGCTACGAGATTCTTCTTAATCTCCTCAGGATCTGTAACAGGCTTAGCCACTACATTTTGGTATACTGGGCAAACTGGAGCTGTGAACTTAGTATTCTCGATAGCCTCAGCGAGAGCTACGCGAGCAGGCTCCATGAAAGGAGAGTGGAAGCCACCGCTTACTGAGAGTTTAAGAGCACGCTTAGCGCCCTTCTCAGTGAGTTTAGCGCAAGCCTCGTCGATACCAGCCTCAGAGCCAGAGATTACGAGCTGACCAGGGCAGTTGTAGTTAGCAGGCACTACGCCCTCGATAGAGTCACAAACCTCTTCTACTACGGCGTCATCGAGACCGATGATAGCGGCCATTGTAGACTTTTGCATTTCGCAAGCCTTCTGCATAGCTTGAGCACGTTGAGAAACGAGCTTTACGCCATCCTCGAAAGAGATAGCACCAGCAGCTACGAGAGCGGAGAACTCGCCGAGAGAGTGACCAGCCACCATATCAGGCTTAAAGTCGGCACCCATAGTCTTAGCCAAGATAACAGAGTGGAGGAAGATAGCAGGTTGAGTAACCTTAGTCTGTTTAAGTTCCTCATCTGTACCAGCGAACATAATATCAGTGATCTTGAAACCAAGAATCTCGTTAGCCTTATCGAAAAGAGCCTTAGCCTCTGCTGAGTTCTCATAGAGGTCCTTGCCCATACCTACGAATTGAGCACCCTGACCAGGGAAAACGTATGCTTTCATCTTATAATAGTTTTTGTTTTATTATTTCGTTTAATGTGCAAATATAATCAATTTATGGAAAAGATACTATTTCAGTTTCTCTTTTAGGAATCTACCCGTCACGCTATCAGGGCAAGCCACTATCTCCTCGGGTGTTCCGGTAGCCACTATTTGACCGCCGTGGACGCCGGCACCTGGGCCCATATCTATGATATAGTCGGCACATTTTATGACATCCATATTATGCTCAATGACTACGATAGAGTGCCCAGCCTCGATGAGACGGTTGAACGCCTTCATAAGTTTATTGATATCATGGAAATGAAGACCTGTAGTAGGCTCATCGAAGATAAATAGAGTAGGCTTCATACGCTCCTCGGCTATGAATGCTGCCAATTTTACACGTTGGCTTTCGCCGCCCGAGAGGGTACTAGAAGACTGACCCATTTTGACATAACCTAGGCCCACCTCTTGAAGAGGGAGGAGACGCTTAACGATACGTTGTTCGGCAGGCCCCATATGCTCAGAGAAGAACTCGATAGCCTGATTTATGGTCATATCAAGAATATCAGAGATATTTTTGCCTTGGTATTTGACATCTAGTATTTCGTCCTTGAAACGCTTACCATGGCAAGCCTCGCATTCGAGGACCACGTCGGCCATGAACTGCATTTCGATATGCACCTTACCCTCGCCCTGGCATGTTTCGCATCGACCACCCTTAGCGTTAAAAGAGAAATGGGTAGATGTATAACCATTCTGCTTAGATATTTGCTGGGCGCACATAAGCTTACGAATCTCGTCGTACGCCTTAATATAGGTAACAGGGTTAGAACGTGTGCTCTTACCGATAGGATTTTGGTCGATAAACTCCACGGAGAAGATACTATCTACTGAGCCAGATATTGAGCCCATTTTACCCACGCGCTCCTCTACCCCCTCGCCGAGAGCAGATTTGAGAGCCGGATAAAGGATACGAGTAACGAGAGTAGATTTACCGCTACCGCTTACGCCCGTAACTACTGTGAGGCAATTAAGCGGGAATGTAGCTGTAATATTTTGGAGATTATTTTCGTTAAGACGATTTAGGACGATAGACTTCTTCCACGAGCGGCGGCTATAAGGGACAGGAATCTGCATTTGTCCGCTTATATACTTTGTGGTAAGCGTATCAGCCTTAGTCATCTCCTCTATGGTACCAGAGAATACCACCTCTCCACCGAGACGACCAGCCTCGGGACCGATATCTATCACTTGGTCGGCAGCCTTGATGATATCCTCGTCATGCTCCACTACCACTACGGTATTACCCAGCTGTTGAAGTTGGCGTAGCACCTTAATGAGGCGTTCGGTATCCGCAGAGTGCAGACCGATACTAGGCTCATCGAGGATATATAGACTACCCACGAGGCTACTACCGATAGAGGTAGCGATATTGATACGTTGGCTCTCGCCACCTGAGAGAGTATTAGAGAGACGATTTAGGGTAAGATACTCTAGTCCGACATTACACAACACATCCACGCGCTGACGAATCTCCTTGAGGAGACGTTCGGCCACCCTAGCCTCGTAATCCTCTAGTTTAAGGTTATGTATCCAAGCCTGTAGCTCCTCTAGGGACATCTCGACGAGATCTGTGATGCTCTTACCATTAATCTTGACATAGTTAGCCTCCGCGCGGAGACGTGTACCATTGCATACCGGGCAGGTAGTCTTACCGCGATAGCGAGCTAGGAGAACTCGATACTGAATCTTGTATTGATTCTCCTTCACCATATTAAAGAAATCATCTATACCGTGAATACCCCGAGCGCCATGCCAGAGGAGGTCGCGCTGAGCAGGAGTAAGATCCTTATAAGGGGTATAGACATCGAACTTATCGTGAGGGACACGGAGCATGAACTCAGTTTTCCACTCACCCAGTTTAACTCCGGACCAAGGAGATACGCACCCCTCGGCGACGCTAAGATTAGGATCACGGATAACCAGATCAGGGTCGATATCCACTATTTTACCGAACCCCTCGCAACGAGGGCACGCACCTACAGGAGAGTTGAATGTAAATAACTGCTCGGTAGGCGCCTCGAAAGTCATGCCATCAGCCTCGAACTTATTTGAGAAAGAGAGTTCGGAGAAAGAGCGATCGGCATTAAATACACGAACTATGCAGTAACCCATACCCTCGTAGAAGGCGGTAGATACAGAATCTGAGAGACGCGTTATGGTATCGGCCTCCTTATTAGCTACTACGCGGTCGATGATAAGGTTGACCTCATCATTTATGGTAGGGATATTATCAGGAGATATATTTATAGTCTCGCCCTTGACATCGATACGAGTAAAACCTTGGCTAATGAGGCTCTCGAAGTTAGGATTCTTCAGAGGAGCAAGAATCATAGCCTTGGTATTTTCTGGCAGAGACGTAATGGCATCTACTACATCTGTTACGGTATGTCTTTTTACCTCTACTCCTGAGATAGGAGAGTATGTACGACCTATACGAGAGAAGAGGATTTTGAGGTAATCATACACCTCGGTAGAGGTACCCACGGTAGAGCGAGGGTTGCGAGTATTAACCTTCTGCTCGATAGCGATAGCTGGTGGAATGCCATGGATATAGTCGACCTCAGGCTTATTATTACGACCGAGGAACTGTCGGGCATAAGAGTTAAGGCTTTCTACATATCGGCGTTGGCCCTCAGCGTATAGGGTATCAAAAGCCAGGGACGACTTACCACTACCACTGACACCCGTCACGACGACCAATTTACCTATTGGTATTTGGACATCTATATTTTTGAGATTATTCACCCTAGCGTGGTGAACATCTATGTATTTTTGATCCTTATTACTTGCCATTTGTTGCTGTCAGTTCGTCAAATATCATATCTTGAGCCCTTATAGGGAGTTGCTGCTGTCCGACTACAGGCTTCATACCCTTGAGCATTTTATTTAGGATACGCGCCTTAACATTATCCCTCAGTTGGAGGTCGAGGAGTTTTTGTATTTCATTTTGTATATCACGATCCTTTATAGGGAAAGCCAATTCGATGCGGCGTTCTACGTTACGATTAAGCCAATCGCTAGATGTGAGATACATTTTGGCGTCGTCGCCCTTTCCGAAGACCCATATACGGCCATGTTCGAGGTAGCGATCGATGATACGCCTTACGGTTATATTTTGGCTATAAGGCTGTTCGGGGACTAGGCATGAGACGCCACGGATAATGAGATCCACCTTAACGCCTGCTAGGCTAGCCTCGTAGAGCATATCTATGAGCATATGGTTTTGCATGCCATTCATCTTTAGGAGGATGTAGCCCTCCTTGCCCATATTAACCTTAGCTATTTCGGTTTGGATGAGACGGCGCAATTCGTAGACCATATTAAACTGCGAGACGAAGAGATTTTTGAGTCTAGGCAATTTAGATTGGTCCTCTAGGTAATTGAATAATTCGTGGAGTTCGCCTGTTATCTCTCTATCGGCGGTAAAGAGGCCGTGATCTGTGTATATCTCTGCAGTCTTTTCGTTGAAATTGCCCGTTGATAGATATGCATATGTCATATCAGAGCCATCGCTCTCCTCGCGGATGACCATTGCTATTTTAGCGTGGACCTTCAGTTTAGGGAGAGAGTATATGACGCGCACACCAGACTGCTTAAGCATTTCGCCTATTTCGAGGTTATTATGCTCATCGAAGCGAGCCTTAAGTTCAACGAAAGCGGTAACCTGTTTTTGGTTATGTGCGGCAGCTGCTATTAAGGCGTTAACTATTGCAGAGTTATTGCAAACGCGGTAGAGAGTAATTTTTATCTCCTTCACCTTAGGATCTATAGCAGCCTCGCTAAGGAAACGGATAACATAATCGAACGACTGATAAGGGAAATGGAGAATTTGGTCGCGTTGCTTTATGATATCCAGAAGAGGCATTTTGATTTGGAGCCGCTTTGGATGGAGAGGTTGGCGACGCTCTGCCCTATCCTCCTTCAGCAGATTACTTGGGAATTGGTCTAACTGATTAAGAGATAGGTAATGCCCCACTTGAACTGTCTCGGAAGAGGAGAAAGAGAACATCTCCTCAAGGTATTTAAGAAGATCTGGAGCTATAGCCGAGTCGACATAGAAACTAGACTCAGCCCCAGTGTTTCGTCGCGCTGAGGAGTGGCGTACGCGGTCTACGAGATTTTGACCTGCATAAGGAAGGAGAGCCAAATCAGCATCACGAGCCACCTTCATGCACCATATACCATTGATATCGTACCCAGGGAATAGAGTGTGAACTGAGAGATGAATGATATCATCGAGGAATACGATATGGTGCAACCCGTCGCCGATATCAGGCAATTGCACGAAACGAGGGAAGTCGTGTATAGGAAGTTTTACGAGGGCGTAGTAAGGTTTTGGATCTACGCCATCTCGTTTATCCTCCTTTGAGTACATTTTGATAGCGAAGTAAGGTCTATCATTACGCAAGAAGATACGAGTAGCCTTACTGAGCACTAATGGTTGGAGATAAGGGATGATTTCGCTTTCGAAGTAATCCCTCATAAATTGGCGGTGAGTCTCATTTTGCGGCATTTCACCTAGATGGAGACGGACGCCTTGGCGTTCGAGAGATTCGGATATTTGAGAATATAGGATATCGTCGGCCTCCTGCATTTGTTCAGATACTATATGATTTATCTGGGCAAGAGTAGATAGAGGATCTTGGACATCCTCTATCTGTATATTATTTGTAGCGGCTTGACGATATTCAGCTACGCGAACGCTATAGAATTCGATAAGATTAGACGAATATATAGATAAGAACCTTATACGTTCTGATACAGTAATATCAGTACTCCTTGCCTCCTCGAGGACGCGGAAGTTGAACGCTAGCCAGCTAACGTCACGATTAAAGTATGCATATCTTGATAATTTCGTCATAAATCAAAATACAAAGGTAGTATTTTACTTAGACATCTTCCACCAGTCGAGGTGGAACAACTCCTGAGAACCCTCCCCTTTGAATACTAGGTAGATATTATGCACGCCATTAGCCTTAGCATTTAGCTTAGAAGAGAAATTCTTCCAAATATCTGCCTTACCCTTAATATCTACTATACCTATGATATCGCCCTCGAGGCTATCTATACGAATCTCTATTTTACCAGACTTTTTGGGCATAGCGGAGAATGTAATAGACTTAGCGCCATTAGCCATATCTACGCCACGGAGCATGATATAGTCGGCATTTTCGATATTAGTTACTATTACCCCCTTATCAGACTTTTGGGTCTTTACCCATTCTGCCTTAGCCATTGTCTCTGCCTCTACCCTATTGAAAGGATTTAGCCATTTAATTTGGGCTACGCCATTTGGGTCCCAGTAGTCGATCTTTTGGATAGTACCATCCTCATTAAATTTCATCTCAGCTACAGATACGGAGCGGCGCTCAGCGTGGCGATACTCCTTACCCTCGCCCTTAAGTTGGGTAGCCCACACGTCGTAGTTAAGACCGAATACGTACCACTTATCGCCGAAAGGCACGATACCAGGGTGGTTACCGCGGCTTAGGTGAGTATGAGGCATAATGTCGCCCTTAGCCTCCCAAGGACCCTCGATAGAGTGGCTCATAGCGTATCCGATGCCCACTGGGCAGCAAGTAGAGGCGAAAGCCATGTAGTACATATTATCCTTTTTGAACATCCAAGGACCCTCTTGGTAGTCTTTTGGAGCTTCGAGACGCACAATACCGCCAGAGTATGATATCATATCGCGATTAAGCTTACAGTAATATGGGCGAGGATTACCCCAGTAGAGATAAGCTTGACCATTATCATCGATAAATGGAGAAGGGTCGATATCGTACCAATGCTCCTTTTGCCATACGAGAGGCTCGCCTATAGGGTCGACGAAAGGACCATAAGGGGTATCTGATACTAGGACGCCGATACCATGGCCATGGATAGGACAATACATATAGTATTTACCATTACGCTTAATGACCTGTTCAGCCCATGCGCCATTCTTATTATCATACCATTTGAAATCATCTAGGGAGGCCACAGCACCATGGTCGGTATAATTAGCCATATCTGTTGTGGTGTAGAGGAGCCAATCATACATAGCAAAATTCTCGGCTGTGTCGGCATCATGAGTAGTGTAAAGATAGAGAGTATCGCCCTCTACCATAGGAGCGGGGTCGGCTGTGAACTTAGTCCATATTACAGGATTTTGAGCCAAGGCGGCAACAGAAGAAGACGCCAACAGCAAATAGAGGAGAATTTTATTTACCATGTCATACTGTGTTATTGTGTTTACTATTATATTTTTCCGCCTATATACACCATGAATAGACCCCCTAAGATGGTAGATGTGATGTATAGAGATAAAAGAAGCCACTGACCGCCATTGACCATAGAGATACTCTCGTTACAGAAAGTAGACATAGTGGTAAAACCGCCACAAAGGCCAACGGTCAGCATAACCTTCAAGTCGGGATTTATATACCGAGCTACCGAGGCATTAAAAATACCGATAAGTAGGCATCCCAAAAGGTTTGCCATAAGAGTACCGACAGGGAAGCCATGAAAGCACCCTGCCGGCAATAATTTACCTATTAAGAAACGTAAGACTGACCCTACACCGCCACCTATGAAGATATAGAATAGTTGCATAAGGCGATATTAGTCCAACTTATCTAGCTCATCTAGCCACAAATTAGCAGAGGCATCGCTAGGCATACGCCAATCGCCGCGAGGAGAGAGAGAGATAGAACCCACCTTAGGACCATCTGGCATAGCAGAGCGCTTAAACTGCTGATTGAAGAAACGGCGAATGAATGTTGATAGCCACTTCTTGATGAAAGGGCGGTCATATGTACCCTCGAACGCCT
Organism: Bacteroidia bacterium; assembly: GCA_030526155.1. GTDB lineage: Bacteria > Bacteroidota > Bacteroidia > Bacteroidales > Marinilabiliaceae > W3P20-009. The sequence goes on along the minus strand of JAUNDI010000002.1, from coordinate 33,902 downwards.
TACAAGCCATATGGAGTAGGAGTTCAGGCGAGTAACCATAACGCACAAAATTGTACAAGAAGAAATCGTGCAATTCATATGGACCGACTAGGTCCTCTGTTTTTTGAGCTATATCACCATTCTCATCAGCAGGGAGGAGTTCAGGGCTAATAGGCGTATCATAGATATCGAGAAGATAAGGTTTAGCCTCGGCCATATTAGGCTGTT
>JAUNDI010000002.1:0-33685 GCA_030526155.1 Bacteroidia bacterium | reverse complement strand
CTTCACGAGAGTCTTAGGTACGGAAGCATTTACGCCATACATAGACATCTGGTCGCCATTATAAGTAGCCCAACCGAGAGCCAATTCGCTAAGATCGCCGGTACCCACAACGAGTCCGCCCTCGCGATTAGCAATATCCATAAGAATCTGAGTACGCTCACGAGCTTGAGAATTTTCGTAAGTCACTGAGCGGTCGGACTCAGGGAGATTGATATCCTTGAAATGCTGTATACAAGCCTCCTTGATAGATATTTCGCGCACCTCTACGCCGAGAGCCTTCATGAGGTTGATAGCATTATTATAAGTTCTACCAGTTGTACCGAAACCAGGCATAGTAATGCCTATGATATTCTTACGATCCCAACCCAAGACATCGAAAGTCTTAGCAGTAACGAGGAGAGCGAGAGTAGAATCTAGTCCGCCAGATATACCCACTACGGCACGTTTAGAGTGAGAAGCCTCCATACGCTGAGCTAGGCCCCATACTTGGATATTGAAGATCTCCTCGCAACGCTCTCGTATGCTACGTTCATCCTTAGGGATAAAAGGATGAGGATCGAAATTACGAACGATATTTTCTACAGGGAGAGCGTCATTAAAGACAAGATCTATCATTTGGTAATTGGCTGCGAGAGACTTGAACGTATTAGTTTTTGCTCGCATAGCCTTAATCTTATTGAGGTCGATATCTGCAAAAACTATTTGGCTCTCGCGACAGAAACGGTCGGCACTTGAAATCAATTGACCATTTTCGAATACCATACCATTGCCAGCGAATACGAGGTCTGTAGTAGACTCACCGATACCAGCTGAGGCGTATGCATATACGCTTATGGTACGAGCGCTCTGTTGGCTAAGGAGAGATACGAGGTAATCATGCTTACCCACCATTTCGTTAGAAGCCGAGAGATTGAAGATAACATCAGCGCCTGCCTGGGCGAGATAAGACGATGGAGGTATAGGAGTCCAGAGGTCCTCACAAATTTCGACGCCGAACTTAAAGTGAGCCTCGCCGAAGATAAAATTGGTACCTATAGGAGCATTAAGCCCCTTATGGAAGGCACCTGCAGGAATCTCAGAGCCGCTCTTGAACCAGCGAGCCTCGTAGAATTCGCCATAATTAGGGATATGTTGTTTAGGGACGATACCCTTGATAGCACCATGTTGAAGGACGAATGCGCAATTATACAATGCACCATTAAAGTAGAGAGGAGCGCCGACGATAGATACTATATCCATATCCTTTGTAGCCATAGATATATCTAGTACGCCACCGATAGCCTCATCTATAAAATAAGATTGAAGGAAGAGATCTGCGCAAGTATAACCAGTAACGCATAGTTCTGGGAATACGACAACATCAGCATCCTCTTCATTTGCGCCAGAAATGAGTCCAATAATTTCAGTTACATTAGCTTGAATATCAGCAACCTTGATAGTTGGGATTGCGGTTGCAATACGATAAAAACCTGAGTCGAACATGAGGTCGTTATATATTTATCTTTTTATATTAATACATGCAAATATAGGGAACAAAAACGCCTTGTACAATAAATACAAGGCGTTTTATAAAACTATTTAATAGCTTCCTATTTTCTAACGATAGAAGGTACTACTTTCGGTATGTAGAGGGACCTTTTGAGGGTAGTCTCTAGTACAAGGGAAGTACCTTGTTCATCGCAATTTTTTAATTAGCGACGCTTATGCTTTGAAGTCGCGAACGATGAGAGTAGAGTTTGTACCGCCGAAACCGAACGAGTTAGACAAGAAGGTATCGAAGTGTACATTATCTACGCGAGTACCAGGGATATTTAGCTTAGCTGTATCCTCGTCAGGGTTCTCGAAGTTGAGGTTAGCAGCGATGAAGTTGTTCTTCATCATGAGCATAGAGTAGATAACCTCTGATGCACCAGCCATCCACATTTCGTGACCAGTCTGAGACTTAGTAGAAGTAACGTAAGGCTTATGGTCGCCGAATACTTGAGCGATAGCCTTAGCCTCGTTAGTATCACCGATATGTGTTGAAGTAGCGTGAGCATTAACATAACCGATCTCTGTAGGGTTGATACCAGCGAGACGGATAGCATTCTCGAGAGACTTAGCAGGGCCCTCTACGTTAGGAGAAGAGATATGGTCGCCATTAGAAGAGAAACCATAGCTAAGGATTTCGCCGAGGATAGTAGCGCCACGCTTAACAGCGCTCTCATAAGACTCGATGATAACAGTAGCAGCACCACCACCAGGAACGAGGCCATCGCGATCGCGGTCGAAAGGACGGCTAGCCTTTGTAGGCTCAGACTCGCGTGTAGAGAAAGCAGATATACCGTCGAAAGAACCTATAGAGAAAGGATTAACCTCTTGAGCGCCACCGCAGACTACCATATCTTGGAGGCCATTACGGATAAGGAGAGCGCCGAGGCCGATAGCATGAGAGCCAGAAGCACAAGCTGCAGAGACTGTCATGTTGATACCCTTGAGGTGGAATAGGCAACCGAGGTTCATTGTCACTGTAGAGTTCATAGACTGGAAGATAGCACCAGAACCTACGAGTGTAGTATCCTTCTTAGCGCGCATTGTGTCTACGCTCTTAACCACTGCGTCGGCAGAAGAGTCGTTACCATAGAGAAGGCCTACGTCGTGCTTATCGAGGTAATCCTGATCGATACCAGCGTGAGCCAAAGCGTCGCGAGTTGCGAGATATGCATACTTAACCTCATCAGCCATGAAGTTTCTCTGCTGACGAGTTACGATTCCTTTCAAATCTGGGACAGGCACATTAGCTGTCAAAGCTGAGCGGAAGCCCATATCCTTACGAGCTTGATCGAAAATGATGCCTGAGACACCATTATATAGAGAATTCTTTACCTCTTCTAGTGTTGTACCAAGGCATGAATAGATGCCCATACCCGTAATAACTACTCTCTTTTCCATTTTTGGCTAATATAGTGAATTGTTTGTTTATCAATAAATTATACTCAATAGGAGCTAGTTCACCCCTACTAATTGGACGCTAATTTCTTTTTTTTTTCTGAAATAAAGAACACTAAAACGCAAAATGGGTGTTTATACCCATAGGGTAAACTCTAGCACCCTTGCCCTATCAGATGGAGCTAACAGCCACTCAATAGAAGGCTGAGAATCATTGAGATGAGATGCGAGATAGTCGACACGACAATCACGGCACCACCCTTCGGCTGAGGTATTATGGCTAGCCATAACAAGGGAGTCGCGCACAGGAGATAGCTCGAGCCCCTTAAGACCCTTAAAAATCTCGCCTCCCCCATCATTTATCAGTAAGATACGCAAGTTGGATGGCAGATTGACATTCCAGAGAGCATTATGGTCGTAGAAGAAACTAAGGTCGCCAGTGAGGCAGACCGTCAGTCTATCAGGATTAGCCAAAGCCACACCCACAGCCTGAGAGATGGTACCCTCGATACCATTTACGCCACGATTACAAGTAACATAAGCACAATCAGCAGCATTAAAACCAGTGCATTTCTGGGCATAGCGAATAGAAGAGCTATTAGCCAAGACTAGGTTGGCATTCTTCAAGCCGGCGTTAGACAAAAACTCATTCACTATTAGCTGTTGAGGCTTAATAGGCGTAGCAGCGTATGTACGTTTTTGCCAAGAGTTGACAAAATTAGCATCAGAAGAGCTAGGGACCAAGGTAGACAGAGCCTCTAAGAGTTGCACATCAGAATCCGCATATATTTGTAGCGAGAGCTGTTGGAAAAGATCAGGCATCTCGCGATAGTTATGGAGAGCCAACTGCCATACATTAGGGATAGGCTGCTTACGAAGCCATAGTTTAAGATCCTTATTAACGATGTGTCCACCAAGATACAAGAGAAGATCGGGAGCAATAGTATCGTCATTAGGGGTAATATTGTATGAACCAGAAACGATATCAGAAGACAGATTAGAGAGAGACTCCGCAAGGATAACAGCATTAGAGTTCTCCTTGATACGAGCGAGGAGAGAGGCGAAATGAGGGTCGGGCTTATGCTGGCCCACTATAATCATTATTCTTTCGGAATTCTGCCATTTAGATTTTATGGTCTCTGCGAGCATAGCGTCTGCATAGAGCGAGGTATGCGGGAGCACCAAGGGAGTACTCGAGACCATTCGCACATTATTATCTATTAAATCCTCTGTATTCTCGAAATTAAACAAAGGTTCTCTCAGTTGAATATTGATATGACATGGCTTATGAGAATGAGTAGAATAATTAAGAATACGATTGAGCTCACGATTGTTATACCAAAGACGCTCAGATTCATCATTTTCAGGCAAGATATCACAATACTCAGCATAACGCACATAAGCACCGGGCTGAGACATAGTCTGCCCATCCATCTGATCTATCCACTCCATAGGTCTATCTGCAGATATTACCACCAGAGGGATATTACGATGATAAGCCTCGATGACAGCAGGATAAAGGTTAGCCACGGCTGTACCACTAGTAACGCATACTGCCACTGGGGCGTCGAGAGACTCAGCAAGACCTATAGCTACGAAGCCAGCGCTACGCTCATCTGTTACAGGGTGAACACTATATGTAGGAGCGCATCGAGCAAAAGCATCTACGAGAGGTGCGTTACGAGAGCCAGGGCATACCACTACGTGATGTATACCGAACCTATGGAGGAGGGATGTTATGAGCATTTTAGAACACGTTTTATGGTTTGAGCCTTATATTCAGTCTCTTGGAACTCTGTTTCGCATACGGAATCGGGCATTATGCCACCACCTACGAAGATAAAAGCACGATTGGCCATAATATCCAGTGCTGCGCAACGCAAGTTGACATATATTCTCATACCATTATCATTATGATATCCTACGAAACCAGAATAGAACTCACGGTCGTGCTTCTCTACCCTAGAGATGATATCCATAGCCTTAGCACGAGGTTGACCACATACGGCAGGTGTAGGATGGAGAATATTGAGCACCTTCTCTGCCACGACGGCATCGGGGATTTGCATAGAGATATCGGTACGCAGATGTTCCAAGCCGCCGGCCTGAGTAGTATACACCTCACCCATACGGACATCTATGCCCTCGTTTTTCAGCTGACTAACAATCCAGCTACTTACCACTGCCTGTTCGCGTATATTTTTGCTATCCCACTTAACGTCAGACCCCACAGCAGGGCGCGTACCTGCTAAAGCCATAGTTTGACCCTCAGAGGTATTAGCATTATAAGACAATAGCAACTCTGGGGTACAGCCCAACCAAACATTATTACCATTAACCCAGAGATAAATCATTTGGTGAGGATATAGTTGGCAAGCGTGGGCGAAGAGAGTACCGAGAGAATGGCTATTAATCCCCTCATGAGAGACTACACGCGACAAGACCACCTTATCTACTACACCCTCGTTGAGGTAATTCTTAACCTCTTGGAACGACTGTTGGTAATCGGTTTGAGATGTAGCCTCAAGAGGGCGACGGCCGACAGCCTCCTCGGAATAGGGGTGCATGATAAAATTGGAATACGAGTCCCCTTCGAACCATAGTACCACATCAGTATCAGGTTCGCGCATAACGGCGAAAGGGGCGGTTAGTCCATCAATCCTATCTACTATCTGTTGATAGTCCATTAGTCTAGATTATCCTCAAGAATACGACGAAGTACCTCCTTACCGCTACTAATGCTCTCTACCATCCAATGGAGGAGAGTAGAACGACGCTCCTCATCGCTGAAGGCGGGGTCGATTCCGGCGGCATCCATCTTTGCACGGAGGGTGTGTATGATAATAGCTGTAGATACGGAGATATTAAGGCTCTCTGTAAAACCACACATAGGGATAGTGAGACGCTCATCGGCATGCTCCCAAGCGTAATCTGATATACCCACCTTCTCGCTACCCATCATGATAGCGAATTTACCCTTGGATACATCGAAATCCTCTAGTTTTGTTACGCCCTCACCATGAGGAGAGGTAACAACTATACGATAGCCCTCGCGCTTAAGGGCATCTATACATAGGGGGGTATTATCGGTAGAGTTGCAATAACGATTAATATTCAGCCACTTAGTAGCGCCGCGCACTATATCTGGGTGCACTTGGAAATTATTGTTATTCTCAATTATGTGAAGATCTTGGATGCCGAAGCACTCGCAAGTACGCATTACGGCAGAGGCGTTATGAGAATGGAAGATATTTTCGAGAACTACGGTCATGTGTTTTGTACGCTTTGCGAGCATAGACTCGAGAGTCTCCATTCTTTTCTCTGTCAGAAATGGTCTTAGTTTTTCGATTAGTTCGCTATCAGTCATAGATACATAATTTGAGGGGCAAAGATAGTGGTTAATTAAGAAAAGGAGGAGATGGGGGTGTTTTTTTTGAATAGAGGTGAGGTATTGGAGGGAGGCTTTTCGGTATATCGAAAAGTTGTCGCCAAAACAATAAATCTTTTCGGTATATCGAAAAGAGATAATATCGACTAGAACGCCCTAAGCATGTGCTATCACGTAATAGATTGGCTTCTAGACGAATAAAACAAAATCCCTATCAGAGGGGGTATTCTGATAGGGATTATATAAAGATAGTTAAATATTAAGCCTTTGAGAACTGGTCCTTGCCTACAGAGCAAAGAGGGCACTCGAAATCTTCTGGAAGTTCTTCGAATGGTGTACCTGCTGGGATATTTGCCTCTGGAACACCTACTGCTGGATCATACTCCCATCCACAAACGTCACATACATATTTTTCCATAACTAATAGTATTTAATATTAATAACTCTGTTTCTTATTGTTTGATTACGATTGCAAAGGTAATTTGGTTGTTTATCATGACAAAAGAGATTTAAGCATGATGATGGTAAATTTAAGCATAAGCAATAAAAAGAGTCGCCTTCCGAACAGATGACGACTCTCTTTTATATCTACAACTATATTTTTAGAACAACCAACCAACAGAGACTTGGAAAATACCATTCTTTGCTTTCTCGTCGTCATAGGTCTCCTTCAACAAATTGGTCATACCTAAATCGTACACCACTGACGCTGTGATATGGCTACCCAAATGCGCACCCACGCCAAGACGCAAACCGCAGTCGAAACGCTTATAGCCATCATCAGCACTAAAATAGTTCTCACTAGATGTGATCTCATGACCATCAAACTCAGCTGTTGTCTTAGAAGAGAGACCCATAGCTAAATATGGGCCAACAATACCATCGACCGTTATGATATCAGTAATACCCAAACGATAGTTTAGGTCAAGTGGCAACTGCAAATAATTGAGAGTCACCTTAGCCTCAACACCTTTTGAGCCAGACAACCCTTCTATTTCAAGGCCTTCCAAAGAAAAACCTCTCTGAGTATAAAGAAGCTGAGGATTAAAATATATTCTCTTAGTTAGTGCAATATCAAGCATAACACCTGCATGGAAACCTGCCTTTGAATCAGGTACCTCGCCTTCGGAAACACGAATCTTGCTGACATTCAAGCCTCCTTTAACACCAAATTTTAACTGTGCATCTACGCTCAAGGCTGTAGCTAAAAGCACACAAATCAATAAAAATCTTTTCATGCTAATGTGAATTATCTGTTTGTATGAGCAAATATAAATCATTTTTTTGCGATGAACAAGCATGCAGACGCTACTCTCCGTATATTAATTCTTTTAGCTAACTAGTTGTATACCATAACATCACTACAGAAAAAAAGCAGAAAAACGCAACCAAATAGATAACCATCCGTAGCACTGAGAAAGTGGCAGAGATTTTCTAGCATAGTTAACGACTACCGCTCTTAAGTTTTAAATTCAATCGTATAAAACTGAATAACTTTATATATAGATACTATGAAAATAAGACAGTATTTAGCACTTGGCATCGTATTGATGGGGTTCATCCACCTAATTGCCACATTTTCTCCTATTATCGCTGGCAAACTAGCTCCATTAGAGTTGGCGAGCAGACATGCATTTACCTACATGAGTTCAATGTGTGGTTTGATGCTAATGTTGGGCGGCTTGATTATAGTGATGCTAGCTGACAAAGAGAAAGAGCATAAGTTCCTAAAAATTCCAATGATAATAACGGAGACTATGCTAGTAATCAATGGTATATCAGCAGTATGCTTCATGCCAAGCAACCCTTGCGCATGGATAGTTATTGTCTTGGCATTGCCTATACCATTTATAAGCGACAGAATTCGCAAGTAAAGGAATAGAGGTGTTGATTTGCCATTGTGCGAAACAATATTTATGTTTGCACTATAATAAACAATATAATAGACGCAATGGCAAATCAACATAGACAGCCTAGACAAGGCACTCAAATTCATGTAAAACAATCTTGTACTATTGAGCAGCTTCTATCGAAGCATATGCAAGGCAAGAGCACTACCGCCATCAAGCAATTACTTTCAAAGGGGGTCATCACTCTCAACGGCAAGCCTATTAAGAAGCTAGATGTAATGCTTGAGCCAGGTATGACAGTACAGATGTTGCCTAAGGCTGAGCCTCAATTCAAGATGCCACAGGGAGTTCGTATAGTCTTTGAGGATAAGGATATTATCGTTATCAACAAAGACTCGGGGCTACTTACCATGGCAACAGAGAAGCAACAGAGCAAAACAGCATACGCTTATATCTCTAATTACCTTAAATTTTACAACCCTAAGGATAAGGTATTCATCGTACATCGTATAGATAGAGATACTTCTGGCTTGTTACTTTTCGCTAAGAGCCCAATGATACAAGAGGAGCTACAGCGCGATTGGAACGAGACTATCCAACAACGCAAGTATCTAGCTATATGTGAGGGATACCTCGAGCAGAATGAGGGTGTAATACGTACTTACATAAGAGAACATCCTAAGAGTCTAAAGATGAGCGTGTGCGAAGCTAATGACGAGGGGGCTCAGGTGGCTATAACTCATTATAAGGTCATAAACAAGAAGCATGGTTATGCTTTGGTAGAGCTAGAGCTTGAAACTGGTCGCAAGAATCAGATTAGAGTTCACCTTGCTCATATAGGTCACCCTATTGCTGGAGATGTAAAATATGGTGCACAGAGCAATCCTGCTGATAGACTTTGTCTACATGCCCATCAGATAAAATTCACACACCCTACTACAGGAAGAACAATAGAGTTAAAATCTCCTCTACCACAAGAGATGAAGATTATCTTCGAGCAGTAACACATCTCGATAAGATTATTCAATATTAGCATACACTTACACAAGCATTATAATACACAAGATGAAGAGAAGACTGGTTTTGGTCATAGCGATATTGGCATCGTTGTGTGACCTATGTGCGCTATATGCAGAAGAGGTACATAAGATATTAGATTACAATGGAAATAGGGATGGAGCTTCGCTAAATATCAACTTTATCACACCTACAATTATTAGGGTTAGATATGCTCTCACAGAGGGATCACACCCCAACAATACTGGTGTATGCCTATATGAGGGCGAGTATACTGACGCAAAGATATATAGCAAAGAGGGGAAGGAGACGACACTATCTAGCGGACTTATAGAGGTAGCGGTAAATAATGAAAATGGTAGTTTTGTAATAAGGGAAAAAAAGAGTGGCAGAATATTATTTTTTACGAGTAACAAGGCTCCATTCTATGCCCAGAGAGTAGCTAAAGTGGATGTTAAATATGACGAGGCATCTGCTAGAGTGGAGCATACTGCTAATGGTGATGTTACTATAAAAGATATCCTTAGTAAGGATACTATTGGATTCGTAACGCAATACCGTTTGAATTTCAATTTTCAAGAGGGCGAAGCTCTATACGGATTAGGTGCTCATATGGAGGATTATATGAACCTAAGGGGCAAGACAATGTATCTGACTCAACATAATCTTAAGGCTATGGTACCTGTCTTAAACTCTACTAATGGTTATGGTCTCCTTTTTGATGCTGGTTGTGTCATGAAATTCTGCGATACCAAGGAGGAGAGCTATATGGAGCTAGAGGCGGCTGGTGAGCTAGATATGTATATTATGGTAGGAGATAAGATGGACGACATAATAAAGCAGTATCGTCTCTTGACTGGCAAATCGCCTATGATGCCTAAGTATATGTTTGGCTATATACAATCAAAAGAGAGATATGTTTCTCAAGACGAACTAGTAGGCGTACTACGTGAGTATAGGCGCCGACATGTACCTATAGATATGATAGTACAAGATTGGAGTTATTGGCCAGAGGGATGGGGATATATGAAGATGGATAGTAAGTTCTTCCCTAATCCTAAGGCTATGGCCGATTCTGTACACGCCATGAATGCAAAACTGATGATAAGCATTTGGCCTAATCCTCAATATTGCCCTCAAGAGAGAGATTTCAGTGAGCGTGGATATATGCTCAAGCAATCGGTATATGATGTTTTCAATCCTAAGGCAAGAGATTACTATTGGAGTTATGCCAATAATGAGTTTTTCTCAAAGGGATTTGATGCGTGGTGGTGCGACTGCTCGGAGCCTCTTGATGGCGACTGGAAGAATATGGGCGAAGGGTATGGTATAGACAATCAAGAGGAGAGATGGCACCTTAATATGGATATCCTAAGTGCCTCTATGGGCGAAGAGAGAAGTAGCCTATACTCATTGTATCACGCTCGAGGTATATATGAGAACCAAAGGAAGACAACATCTGAAAAGAGAGTAGTAAACCTTACTCGATCTAGCTATGCTGGTCAGCAACGATATGCTACTATTACTTGGAATGGCGATACTCATGCTTCGTGGCGTTCGTTTAAGCAGCAGATTCCTGCAGGCTTGAACTTTATGGCTACTGGCTGTCCGTATTGGTCGGTCGATATTGGCTCTTTTTTCACAAGGGGAAATGACCAATGGCATAGATGGTTCTATTGCGGCGAATTTGAAGGTGGCGTGGCGAGCGATGCTTATAGGGAGTATTACACTAGAATGCTACAATGGGGTACTTTTTTACCTATGATGCGTAGCCATGGTACAGATACCCCACGAGAGATATGGCGTTTCGGTGAGCCTGGCACTAAATATTACGACGCTATACTTAAGATGATAAAGCTAAGGTATAGTCTGCTCCCATACATATATAGTAATGCTTGGAGGATTACTAATTCCGACTATACTATGTGTAGACTCTTGGCTTTTGACTTTGCCACTGATAACAAAGTACTAGATATTAAAGACGAGTATATGTTTGGCGATGCTATACTTGTTTGCCCTGTTACCGACCCTAATGTTACCTCTCGTGAGGTATATCTACCACAGGGGTGTGAATGGATTGATTATTGGACAGGTAAGCGTTATGCGGGCGGAGTATCTATAACGGCATATGCTCCTATTGACATATTGCCTCTATTCGTAAAGGCGGGTAGTATAATAGTGACTGGTCCAGATATTGAGTACTCTAGTCAGAAGACCGACATGCCTCTTGAGATAAACGTATACTCTGGTAAGGATGCTACATTTGACCTCTACGAAGATGAGGGAGACAACTACAACTGCGAGCAAGGGCAATATAGCATCATACCTATGAAGTGGGACAACAAGAGAAAGAGACTTACTATTGGCAAACAGATTGGCACATATAATGGATGTCTCAAGGAGAGAGAATTTGTAATTAATATTGATGGTAAGAGTAATAGGGTAAAATATAACGGCAGGGAGATTACTGTTAAATAACCTAAATTTTCTATCTTAGCGTCGAATATTAACAAGTACAACATCTAAAGCGAATATGAAAAAGGTCATAACTATTGCATTGTTACTCGCAAGTTCAATGAACATTACAGCCCAGGAGTACGACGTACCAGTTTCTGAGGCACAAGAGCCAATGAAGACTGGCACTTTTGAACCTACATGGGAGTCGCTCCGCAACTACGAAGTACCAGAATGGTTCCAAGATGCTAAATTTGGCATTTGGGCACATTGGGGACCTCAGTGTGTTGAGGGCAGTGGCGACTGGATGGCTAGAGATATGTATATGGAGGGTTCCAAGGCATACAAATACCACAAGGAGAACTATGGTCACCCTTCAGAGGTAGGCTTTAAAGATATCCTCCCACTTTTCAAGGCAGAGAATTGGAATCCTGAGAAGCTAGTAAAGTTCTACAAGGAGGTTGTCGGCGCTAAATATTTCTTTGTTCTTGGCAACCATCATGATAACTTCGACCTATGGGATAGCCAGTACCAAGAGTGGAACTCTGTTGCCATAGGCCCTAAAAGAGATATTCTCAAAGAGTGGAAAGAGGCTACAGAGAAAGCTGGGTTACCATTGGGCATTAGCTTTCATGCCGACCATGCTTGGATATGGTATGAGACCGCTAGGCGTTTCGATACAAAAGGTGAGTTACGAGGTAAATTATATGACGGTTGGCTCACCAAGGAGGATGGTTATAAGCCAAATGCTGATGGCACAGAGAAATGGTGGAAAGGCTTAGACCCTCAGAAATTATATGTACAAGACCATGACCTAAGCGAGAACTTCTGGAAAGGTAGTGATACAGGCGACCAATGGGGATGGGGCAATGGAGCTAACCAACCTACGCAAGAGTTCGTGACTAACTTCTACAATAGAACACTTGACGCCATTAATAGATATAATCCAGACCTATTGTATTTTGATGTTACCGTATTACCATTTTATCCTTTTTCTGATGCAGGATTAAAGATTACGGCACATCAGTATAACAAATCCATAGCACAGCACAACGGAAAGAATGAGGCTATAGTATTTGGCAAGATACTTAGTGAGGAGCAAAAAGATGCTCTCGTATGGGATGTAGAGAGAGGTGCTCCAAACAACATAGTACCTAAGCCATGGCAGTCGTGCTCTTGTATTGGCAATTGGCATTATAATGATGACTACTACAAATACGGGCTCTACAAGTCGGCCGCAACAGTTATCAGATTATTAGCAGATATTGTCAGCAAGAACGGCAACCTACTTCTCAGTGTACCTCTACGTGCAGATGGTACATTTGACGACAAAGAGGAGAAGATACTTCTTGAGATTGGTCAGTGGATGAAGATAAACGGCGAGGCTATTTACGGCACTAGACCATGGAGAAAATTTGGTGAGGGCCCAATCGCGGAGTCGGTCATCGAAATTAAAGAGCAAGGATTTAACGAAGGAAGCTACACCAAAGCAGGCGCACAAGAGATACGCTTCACTACTAAGGGAGATATCTTATATGCGATTCCACTTGGTTGGCCCGAGAATAACGAGATTACAATTACCTCTATAAAAGAGGAGAAGATAAAGAGCATACAACTTCTTGGCTCGGGCAAGGTAAAGTTCTCACAAACAGAAGAGGGGCTAAAGGTAATACTACCTGAGAAACACCCAACAGATATATGTCCAGCATTAAAGATTAACTTTTCGAAATAACAGGAAATACAACAAATACAATGTTCAAGAGACTAACACTAGCCATGATAGCGCTATGCTCATTGGCTACAATAAATGCACAGGATACCTATAGAAATCCTATCATCAATGCGGACGTACCAGATATGTCGCTCTGCAGGGTTGGCGAATACTACTACCTTATTAGTACCACCATGCACTTGATGCCTGGCGCACCAATTATGCGTTCGACAGACATGAAGAATTGGGAGACTGTATCATACGTATTTGACAAGATTAACGATGGGGACAGATATGACCTTATTGACAATAAGACAGTATACGGTCAGGGTCAATGGGCATCCTCTATCAGATACCACAATGGTAAGTTTTACGTTTGGTTCACCGCTAATGGTGCGCCAGGCAAAGGATTCATCTATACGGCTGACAAAGCTGAGGGACCATGGAAGTTGATACAACGTCCTAGACATCTTCACGACGGCTCACTCTTCTTTGACGATGACAACCGCGTGTATATCTTCTGCGAGACAGGTCACCTAGTAGAGCTTAATGAAGACCTATCTGATGTCAAGGAGGGCGGCATTAACATGATACTCTTCGACAGAGATGAAGAAGAGCAAGGCGCTCTATTGGAAGGTAGCAGCGTATTCAAGCACAATGGTAAATATTACCTATGTATGATATCTATGAAATGGGGAGTACCTAATAGATACAGACGAGAGGTATGCTACAGAGCCGACAAGATTACTGGTCCGTACGAAAAGAAAGTACTAGTAGAGACTCCATTCGAGATTTATGGTGGCGTAGGACAGGGCTGTCTAGTTGACAATGCTGACGGCACATGGAGTTCGCTTATATTCCAAGATAGAGATGGCATTGGACGCACACCATGCCTACTCCCAGTAAGATGGATAGACGGGTGGCCTATGCTTGGCGACGCAGAAGGCAAGGTACCAAACGACTATAGCAAACCATACCAATCAATGGAAGGCATCACATCATCAGACGACTTTGATGGCAACGGCAAGATTTATGGCTATGCAGGCGAAAAAGAGAGCATGCTCAAGCTATGTTGGCAGTGGAACCATAACCCTATTGAGCTATACATCAACCAGTATGGCGTAACAGAGAGAGCATGGAGTATAACAGAGAGACCAGGCTACATGAGATTTCGCACTGCTAGAAAAGCAGATAATATCTTCAACGCACCAAACACCTTGACACAAAGAATGACTGGTCCGAAGTGCAATGGTGCCATAAAGATGGACATCAGTCAAATGAAAGATGGCGACAGAGCAGGCATCAGTGGCTTCCAAAGCGATTGTGGCGTACTATCTGTAAAGAGAGACAACGGACGAAGCAAGATAGTATTGACAAAAGAGTCGATGAAGCTACAGAGAGGCAATAGAGTAATAGATCATGTCGAGGCAGAAGAGGTAGCATCGGTAGATATAAACAGCACTATAGTATATCTACGCGTTTATGCCGACTTCCACGAGAAGAGAGATATGACATGGTATGAGTACAGTCTTGATGGAAAGAAGTGGACAAAGATAGGAGGCGAGATACCTGTAAAATTTGACTATACGAGATTCTTTATGGGAACAAAATTTGCGGTATTCAACTACGCCACTAAACATCTTGGTGGTTATGTGGATATTGATTGGTTCCGTTATGAAGCCGACCTACGTTAATAGTCCAACACATTTTAACTATTGCCTAAAGTGATTTTTTGCAACCAAGTATACCATTTAGAAGTAAAATTCAGTACTTTTGCAAAGTTTTAGGCATAATGTGCCCAAATAGAAAATAAAACAAAATAAAGACGATATGATTTATTCACACGAAGTTGAACACATGTGTGTCGTTCAAAAAGGTCCTAAGCATGGTCCTGCCCCAATCCCAGAGGAGGGTAAGTGGGTAAAAGCAACTGAGATCAAAGATATTTCAGGTCTTACTCACGGTATTGGCTGGTGTGCTCCACAGCAGGGTGCATGTAAGCTTACTCTTAATGTTAAGGAGGGTATCATCGAGGAGGCACTCGTTGAGACAATTGGTTGCTCAGGTATGACTCACTCAGCTGCTATGGCTGCAGAGATTCTCCAAGGCAAGACAATTCTTGAGGCACTTAACACAGACCTCGTATGTGACGCTATCAACACAGCAATGCGTGAGCTCTTCCTCCAGATTGTATACGGACGTACACAGTCTGCATTCTCTGAGGGTGGTCTTATCATTGGTGCTGGTCTTGAGGACCTTGGTAAGGGTCTTCGTTCACAGGTAGGTACACTTTATGGCACAAAGGCTAAGGGTGTTCGTTACCTTGAGATGGCAGAGGGCTACATTAACCGTATCGCTCTTGACAAGGACGACCAGGTTTGCGGTTACGAGTTCATCCACTTCGGCAAGTTCATGGAAGAGGTTAAGAAGGGTACTGACGCTAACGAGGCGCTCAAGAAGGTTACAGGTACTTATGGCCGCTTCACAGCTGAGGCTGGTGCAGTTAAATTTATTGACCCACGTAAAGAGTAATAATAGGAGGACAGAAAAATGGCAATACGTGAAGTAAAATTCGAGTCACAAGACCGTCGTATGAAGCAGATTCTTGCTGCCCTCAACGAAAACGGTATTAAATCTATAGAAGAGGCTAACGAGATTTGTGAGCAGTATGGTGTTGATCCATACGAGACCTGTGAGTCTACACAGCCTATCTGCTTCGAGAACGCAAAGTGGGCATACGTATGTGGTGCTGCTATCGCGCTCAAGAAGGGTTGTAAGAATGCTGCTGAGGCTGCTGAGGCAATCGGTATTGGTCTTCAGTCATTCTGTATTCCAGGTTCAGTAGCTGACGACCGTAAGGTAGGTCTTGGCCATGGTAACCTTGCAGCTATGCTTCTCCGTGATGAGACAAAGTGTTTCGCTTTCCTCGCTGGTCACGAGTCATTTGCAGCTGCTGAGGGTGCTATCAAGATTGCAGCTAAGGCTGACAAGGTACGTAAGGAGCCTCTCCGTTGTATCCTCAACGGTCTTGGTAAGGATGCTGCACAAATCATCAGCCGTATCAATGGCTTTACATATGTTCAGACACAGTTTGACTACTACTCAGGCGAGCTTAAGGTAGTTAAGGAGATTGCTTACTCTGACGGTCCACGCGCTAAGGTTCGTTGCTACGGTGCAGACGACGTTCGTGAGGGTGTAGCTATCATGTGGAAAGAGGGTGTAGACGTATCTATCACAGGTAACTCTACAAACCCAACACGTTTCCAGCACCCAGTAGCTGGTACATACAAGAAGGAGCGTGTACTTGCTGGTAAGAAGTACTTCTCAGTAGCATCAGGTGGTGGTACAGGTCGTACACTTCACCCAGACAACATGGCTGCTGGTCCTGCTTCATATGGTATGACAGATACAATGGGCCGTATGCACTCTGACGCTCAGTTTGCTGGTTCATCTTCAGTACCTGCACACGTAGAGATGATGGGCTTCCTCGGCATCGGTAACAACCCTATGGTAGGTGCTACTGTAGCTATCGCCGTTGACGTAGCAGCAGCTCTCAACAAGTAATATTACGCTAGGTACAACCTAGTTTAATATAGAAACATGACAGACTATTCGCCCGTGCGGATAGTCTGTTTTTTTGTTTTGTAAAGTGCTCGGAATATACTATTTTTGCGTCGGGCTATGCACACATAGCGACAACAAAGGATAAACACAAAACAATAAAATAAGACAATGATCAGTCAACTTCAAAAAGCACGCAGCGCATACCAGCCAAAGGTACCTGCAGCTATCGAGGGAGCTACAAAGCTCGCTGAGGGCAAGGCTACACAATCAGTAGCTGACCAAGAGGACATCAAGAACCTCTTCCCTAACACTTACGGCATGCCTATCGTTACTTTCGAGAAGGGCGACCAAGAGGCAAAGGTTGAGGCATTCAATGTAGGTATCATCCTTTCAGGCGGTCAGGCTCCTGGCGGTCACAACGTAATTTCTGGTATTTTCGACGGCATCAAGAAGCTCAACAAGGATTCTAAGCTTTATGGCTTCCTTGGTGGTCCTTCAGGTCTCGTAGATCACAAGTACATCGAGTTGACATCAGATATCATCGACGAGTATCGTAACACAGGTGGTTTTGATATCATCGGTTCTGGCCGTACAAAGCTCGAGGAGACAGAGCAGTTTGACAAGGGTCTTGAGATTTGCAAGCAGCTCAACATCAAGGCTGTTATCATCATCGGTGGTGACGACTCAAATACAAACGCTTGTGTACTTGCTGAGTACTACCTCGCAAAGAACACAGGTATCCAGGTTATCGGTTGCCCTAAGACAATCGACGGCGACCTCAAGAACGAGATGATTGAGACATCATTCGGTTTCGACACAGCAACAAAGGTATACTCTGAGGTTATTGGTAACATTGAGCGTGATGCAAACTCAGCAAAGAAATACTGGCACTTCATCAAGTTGATGGGTCGTTCTGCATCACACGTAACATTGGAGTGTGCACTTCAGACACAGCCAAACGTAACACTCATCGGCGAGGAGGTAGAGGCAAAGAACCAATCGCTCGACGACGTAGTAACATACATTGCTGAGGCAGTAGCTGCACGTGCTGCTAAGGGTCTCAACTTCGGTACAGTACTCGTTCCAGAGGGACTTATCGAGTTCATCCCAGCTATCAAGAAGCTTATTGCAGAGCTCAACGATATGCTTGCTGCTAACCAGGCAGAGTTTGACACTATTGCAGACGACAAGAAGATTGAGTATGTAGCTAGCAAGCTCTCTGCAGAGAATGCAGCTATCTTCAACAGCCTTCCTGTTGGCGTATCACGTCAGCTTGCACTTGAGCGTGACCCACACGGCAACGTACAGGTATCTCTCATCGAAACAGAGCAACTTCTTGCAGATATGGTTGCTAAGAAGCTCGCTGAGTGGAAGAAAGAGGGCAAGTTCGTTGGCAAGTTCGCTACACAGCACCACTTCTTCGGTTATGAGGGTCGTTGTGCAGCTCCTTCTAACTTCGATGCTGACTACTGCTACTCACTCGGTCGTGTAGCTGCTCTTCTTATCGCATCAGGTAAGACAGGTTACATGTCATCAGTACGTAACACAACAAAGCCAGCAGCAGAGTGGCTCGCAGGTGGTATACCTATTACAGCCATGATGAACATGGAGAAGAGAAACGGTAAGATGAAGCCAGTTATCCAAAAGGCTCTCGTTAAGCTTGACGGCGGTCCATTCAAGTACTTCGCTTCTAAGCGTGCAGAGTGGGCAATCGAGACAGCATTCGTTTACCCTGGCCCTATCCAATACTTCGGTCCTACAGAGGTATGTGACCAACCAACAAAGACTCTCATCCTCGAGCATTAATAAGTTCGAGTATCATTGAGATACATTCCAAGAGGAGGCATCGTAAAGGTGTCTCCTCTTTTTTTTCAAAAAAGTTGACAATAAAGGGAGAACAATGGATAGTTGTGCTTGCCAATGATTAGATGAAGGGGGCGAATACGGGATATGCACCCTATTTGCTCGCAGTTTTTGTAGTTATTCTAGTTGTTCTAGATTGACTAGAGAGTGATAGAAGAAGGGGCGGGTGTAGGCTTTTTGCTCGCAGTTTTTGTATTTGTAGACTTAGGGAGATACGTACTTGCTCGCAGTTTTTGTGTTTGGGGATGACAAAGAGAGTAGATTTAGAGGTGCGGTGGCGCAACAAAGTTGTCATTATTTCGTAAAATATGTTGTTTTTCATTATAGACTCATTTTGCATGCAAAAGATTAACTTCATAACATTGTGCAGTATTGCGTCATTATGCGCATGCACATCAACGACAACAAAGATGACATACCCAGAGACGAAGAGAGTGGATACGGTAGACGTTTACTTTGGGCAAGAAGTAGCCGATCCATATCGTTGGCTTGAAGATGACAACTCTGCAGAGACAGCAGAGTGGGTAAAGGCACAGAATAGAGTAACACGAGAATACCTCGACGCCCTACCATACCGTGAGGAGATAAGTACCCGCCTCAAGCAGCTCATGAATTACACCAAGCGCTCTGCACCTAGTAAGCACGGCGAGAAGTACTTCTATTCGAAAAACGACGGTCTACAGAACCAATCTGTATTCTATATGGCAGACAATGACACTACAGATGGAGTGGTTTGCCTTGACCCAAATAAACTTTCGGAAGACGGCACAGTAGCGCTATCCACGCTATCGGTATCAGAAGGTGGAAAATACCTAGGATACGGCATTGCGCGTTCTGGTTCTGATTGGAATGAGTTTTATGTACGCGACCTATCTACATTAGAGGACCTAGAAGACCATCTAATGTGGATTAAATTCTCATCTATAACATGGTATAAAGATGGATTCTTCTATTCGCGTTACCCACAGCCATCAGAAGAGGATATACTAAAGGGCGAGAACAAAGACAATACGGTCTGCTATCATAAATTAGGCACACCACAATCAGAAGACGTAACGATATACGCAGATCCAACACAGCCATTAGTAGGTTACAATACGTCCATATCTAGCGATGGAAGAGTATTGATAATAACAGCCACTGAGTCGACATCCGGGAATGCCGTATTCATCAAACGTCTTGACCAACCACAGAGCAAAGTAGTAAAAGTAATAGACCAATTTGAGTACGACTTTTTCCATATTGGCGACGACGCTGAGAATATCTACCTTATGACGAATAAGGATGCGTCAAACTATCAGATTGTTGCAATAAACATTAACAAAGCAAAGCAGAATGCTGAATATAACACTATTTTAGCAGAGCAAGCAGACGCGATAGAAGAGGCATATTTTGAGAACGGCAAACTCTGCGTTACATATATGCATGATGCCTATTCGCTCGTTAAGATATACGACAATAGAGGCATAGAGACAGATAGTGTATCACTTTCGGGCATAGGTGCGGTAGGCGGCTTCTCGCCAGACAAAGGCTCTGAAGAGATATACTACACATTCACATCATTCCTATCACCTTCACAGATATACAAGTATAATATCAAGACGAAGGAGAATAGACTACTTATGAAGAGCGATGTGCAATTTGACTTCGACAATTACAGCACAGAGCAAGTATTTTTCGAGAGTACAGACGGCGCAAGAGTACCAATGTTTATAGTAAAACGTAACGACATTAAACTTGACGGCAGTGCGCCTGCATGGATATACTCTTACGGCGGATTCAATATCAGCATGACTCCATCATTCTCAGCCCAAATACTAGCTTGGATAGAGCAAGGAGGCATATACGCTGTTCCAAACATTAGAGGTGGAGGTGAATATGGCGCTAAGTGGCACAAAGCAGGCACACTCATGCAGAAGAAACATGTATTTGAAGACTTTGAGAACGCAGCACGCTATCTCATAGAGAACAAATACACATCTGCTAACAAACTCACCTGCTCGGGAGGATCGAATGGAGGACTACTCATAGGTGCTGTTGTCAATCGTCATCCAGAGCTATTTAGAGTAGCATTACCATCAGTAGGCGTTATGGATATGCTTAGATATCACAAATTTACCATTGGTAGATATTGGGCAACAGACTACGGCACATCTGAAGACAATGTAGAGATGTTTGAGTATTTAAGAAGCTACTCGCCAGTCCATACTATTAAAGATCAGGAGTATCCATCTATCTTGGTACAGACAGGCGACCATGATGACCGAGTGGTACCAGCGCATTCATTTAAGTACATTGCGGGCCTACAAAACACATATACAGGCAAAAATCCGATGTTGATACGCATAGACACCAATGCTGGTCATGGTGCCGGAAAACCATTGAGTAAAATCATCGACCAAAATACAGATGTTTTCTCATTTATATTTAATGAAATTAATCATCCTTATATTGTCAAATAGGTAACATTTCTGCGGTACACATTGTATAATGTGTTAAAAAGATATATATTTGCAATAGATAATAAACTAGGTTCAGACTAGAAATTATACGAGAATAAAATAAAACTTGAAAATAAGTAATATTAATCTATGAAACAGACAAAATTTCAGATCTTTGGCACCATAGCTTTGGCTGCTATTATGGCTAGCTGTGCAAGCTTGGACAAGATGAAGGAAGCTGCTAAGGACATCAAGTACACTGTTACTCCTGAGGTTCTCGAGACACACAAGGGTCAGGTTGCTATGTCATTGAAGGCTACAGTTCCACAAAAGGTATGGGACAAGAAGGTAAGCGCAGAAATCACTCCTGTACTTGTATACGAGGGTGGCAAGGCTGAGTATCCATCAATCACTGTATATGGTGAGGCAGTACAAGGCAATGGTCAGACTGTATCATTCACAAATGGTGGTCAGATTAACTATCCTGAGCAGGCTATCGAGTTCAACGACAAGATGCGTGTATCAGACCTTATCGTTCGCATTAAGTTCACAAAGGGTAGCGAGTCTATGGAGGTTACAACAGTTGACCTCGCTATGGGTCCTAACCACGATGGTGCTATCGCGAAGGGTGTAATTGCTACATCACTTCTTCTCGACAATGAGAAGCCAGTTGCTGTAATTGGCAAGGATGCATTCCAGCGTATTATCAACGAGGATCAGACAGCAGAGCTCCTCTATCTCATCAACAGAGCAGACATCCGCAATGGTGAGCTCAAGAAGGAGGACGTAAAGGCTATCAACGATTACATCGCAGCAGTTAAGGCAGCTGAGAATAAGAACCTCAAGGACGTAGTAGTATCAGCATACGCTTCACCTGATGGTGCATTGTCACTCAACGAGAAGCTCTCTGCAAATCGTGAGAAGTCTGCACAGAAGTACATCGAGAAGCAGCTCAAGAAGGCAAAGGCTGACGCTAATGTAGTAGCAAAGAACACACCAGAGGACTGGGAAGGCTTCAAGGCTGCTATGGAGAAAAGCGAGATTCAAGATAAGGATCTTATCCTCCGCGTTCTTAGCATGTATACAGACAATGACGTTCGTGAGGCTGAGATTAAGAAGCTCGGCACAGCATTCAAGTTGATTGCTGACGAGATTCTCCCATCACTCCGTCGTGCACAGATTACAGTTAACGCTGAGGTTATCGGCAAGTCAGACGAGGAGATCAAGGCACTTGCATCTTCAGATCCAGCACAGCTCAACGTTGAGGAGCTCCTCTACGCTGCTAAGATTGACCCAGCTAACGAGGCTAAGATCTACGAGACAGCTGCTGCTCAGTTCCCTAACGACTGGCGTACACTCAACAACAAGGGTGTTGTAACATACGAGAATGGTGACGTAGCTGCTGCTAAGGCTCTCTTCGAGAAGGCTGAGGCTATCAAGGCTGCTCCACAAGTAGAGAACAACCTTGGTGTTTGCGCTCTCGCTACAAAGGATTACACAGCTGCTAAGGAGTACTTTGGCAAGGCTGCAGGTGTAGGTGCTGAGCTCGATCAGAACCTCGGTGTTTGCGCTCTCATGGAGGGTGACTACGCTAAGGCTGAGACATACTTCGGCGCTACAATCTCTTGCAACGCTGCTCTCGTTAAGATTCTCCTTGACAAGCAAGACGCTGCTCTCTCTAACCTCAACGCTAACACAGCAGAAACAGGCTTCAAGTACTACCTCAAGGCTATCTGCGGTGCTAACAAGGGCGAGGGCGACCTTATGTATGAGAACCTCCGCAAGGCTTGCAACCTCGATGCTAAGTGGAAGGATTACGCTAAGAAGGACGCTGAGTTCATCAAGTTCTTCAATGAGCCTACATTCAAGTCAATCGTAGACTAATAGTAATTAACATACATTCTGTAGGGGCGATATACATTCTATATCGCCCCTATTATTTTTACAACAATCGAACTCACATATATAATTACATTTCCACGCTAACAAAAAAATAGATATCTTGCATATACAAAACAGAGGTAAAAAATGTCAGGATATAAAATATGCATCATAGGGTTGGGATACGTAGGTCTTCCCCTTGCACGTTTGTTTTCCACGAAATATCATACTATTGGATATGACACCAATACACAGCGCATATCAGAGATACAATCTGGCTATGATGCAAATATGGAGTTATCCCAATCCATTATATTAGATGCTATAGACAGTCACAAATTAGAATGCACATCTAATATTAACGATATCCGCTCTTGTAATATCTATATAGTTACGGTACCAACACCTACAAATATAGATAATACTCCAAATCTAAATCCGCTTTTCAAGGCTAGTGAAACTGTGGGGCAAGTAATATCAAAGGGGGACATAGTAATATATGAATCTACCGTCTACCCTGGAGTTACCGAAGAAGAGTGCATACCTATAATAGAAAGAATTAGTGGTTTAAAATATAATATTGACTTCTTTGCAGGTTACTCTCCAGAGCGTATAAACCCAGGCGACAAAGAACATACAGTTGAGAAGATAAGGAAAATAACCTCGGGCTCGACACCTGAAATAGCAGATATTATAGATAACCTATATAATAGCGTACTTGAAAATGGGACTCATAAGGCCCCAAGTATCAAGATTGCAGAGGGAGCTAAAATAATAGAGAACGCTCAGCGAGACGTAAATATCGCCTTTATGAACGAGGTAGCTAAGATATTCAACGCTATGGGTATAGATACAAAAGATGTTCTAGATGCAGCCTCAAGCAAATGGAACTTTATACGTATGTACCCGGGACTAGTGGGCGGGCATTGTATATCTATTGACCCATACTACCTAATAGAGAAGGCGAAATTATATGGCATTATGCCACATATTCTACAGTCGGCCCGTAAATTAAACGATAACATGGGGACATACGTTGCCAAACAGACCATTGAGTGTATGAACAAAAAAGGCATCCTTATAAAGGATGCCAAAATACTTATATTAGGGATTACCTTCAAAAAGAATTGTCCGGATATACGTAATACTAAGGTTGTAGATATATACTACACACTAAATGAGTATACCAACAATATCACGATTTATGACCCATGGGCCTCTCGAGATATAGTCTTGAAAGAGTATAATATAGAGATATGCTCTACCCTAGCGACTGATATACGTTACGATGCTATAATACATGCTGTAGCCCACGACACATTCAGTAACATCAACCTCAAATCACTCTTATCCGACAATGCCGTGGTATACGACGTATGTAGCACCTTACCCAGAGATATTGTAGACGCAAGACTATAACACTACCCTACTCAGAGTACAACGCCTGTCTTTGCCACTCAAAGATAGCCACCGAAGCAGCCGTAGCTACATTCATAGAGGTAGCAGGACCCGTCATAGGTATATATACTTGTACTGGGCATAATCTTAGGACATCTTCACAGACTCCGTTTATCTCGCTTCCTAATACCAATACAGCCTTACGAGGTAGAGATGTTTTGTAGATATTTGTAGCCGTCGGACTTGTCTCTACTGCCGTCATCACATATCCCTCTGGAATAAGCTCTGACATACGGTTAAGGAAATCCTCTGTTTCCAACTCTACCAACTCCACATAGTCGATAGCCATACACGCTGTTCTCTTAACACGCCATGGCTTATATGTTCCTCCGCCTATGCTTATTACCTTGGTACAACCTACATTGGCAGCCAAACGGACAATGCTCCCTATATTCTCTGGCGTCTTAAAACTATCACAAAGAATAATAGGAGCATCCTCCAACTGATTCTTAGCACTGAATAACTCTCTTGAATCGTTCTCTTTCATTTATATTATAATATACTATTGTGCATCTCTATATCTCTTGCAGAAATCTATACATGCTTTACCCGGATTTTGTTCCCTCATAAAATTCTCTCCTATTAGGAATCCATCAAAACCACCCTCACTCTTCAATTTCAGCATATCATCAATAGTACGTATACCACTTTCTGATATCTTTGGCAATTCTGATGGCAACATATTTGCCATCTTTATAGAGTGATTTAGGTCGACCTCAAATGTCTTGAGATTTCTATTATTTATTCCTGCAACAGTAACACCATCTACCATATAGCCAAACTCATCCTCCCCATGTAGCTCCATGAGAACTTCAAGTCCTAACTCCTTCGCCAATCCCGCTAAATCTTCTGCTTGGTGAACATCAAGTACCGCTGCAATAAGCAACATAGCAGAAGCACCAAAAGCTCTTGCCTCGTATACTTGATATGGGTCAATAATAAACTCCTTCCTCAATGCAGGGATACCTAAACATGATGATGCCTCCTGCAAATCAGATAGTTCTCCACCAAACCACTGCTTATTAGTAAGAACTGAAACTGCAGAAACACCAGCCTCCTCATAATATGGCACTACATTACGAGGATAGATATCGCCTGGGTGTATCATACCCTTAGAGGGACTCTTGCGCTTAAACTCTGCTATTATACCATTACGCTCTCTAATAGACTGGGCAAAAGGCAATGTAGGTTTAGCGTCTCTTGCCATAGACCTTACATCTGCTAATGAGCGCACTAGTTTCTCGCTAACTAGCTCCTCCTTTTTCGACGCTATTATCTTATCAAGATAGTTCATCTTACCCTACTAGTTTCTTCAATACCTCTAATGCCTTACCTCCATCAAGGCTCTCTATAGCCTTAGCCTTAGCCTCCTCAAAAGAGAGCTCAGGATAGAAAGTCTTAATACCCCATGCAGAATTTGCCAACACTACACTTCTTTGCGCCTCGGTACCCTTACCTGAAATAATATTCAAAAATACCTCTTTTGCCTCTTCTACAGTATTACCGCCTGCTATCTCCTCTGGCTTTAATGTTCGGAATCCCATATCTTCTGGATAGACTACTTTCTCGCCTTCGTTTGTAATCAGTTTACAGCCTCCAGTAAGAGATATCTCATCGTATCCATCAAGAGCATATAGAACACAGAATTTTTTACCTGACTTTTGGAAGATATAGTTATATAGACGCAATGTCTCGAGATTAAACACACCTGACATCTGATTCTTTGGGAACGATGGATTAACAAGCGGACCAAGGATATTGAAGAATGTCTTTACACCAAGCTCTTTACGGAATGGGGCTATAGCCTTCATACCTGGATTGAATAGAGGAGCGTGGAGGAAGCAGATACCCGCCTTATCCACTTGGCGCTTTAATTCATCCTGGTCAGATGTAAACTTATAGCCTAAAGACTCAAGAACGTTACTAGAACCACAGCCTGAGGATACACCATAATTACCATGCTTAGATACTTTTATACCTGCACCTGCAAGGACAAAGGTAGAGAGTGTAGAGATATTAAAGGTATTCTTGCAATCGCCGCCCGTGCCGACAAGATCCATACAGTCAAATTCAGACAAGTCGATTTTCTTGCAGCACTCTAGTAGGGCATCTTGAAAACCTATTAGCTCGTCCACCATTGCTGGACGCATAGTGTAACAGCCTAGGAATGCGGCTACCTGACTATTATTATATTTTCCTTGAGCGATATTCATCAACACGTCATGCGCTTGCTGACGTGTGAGCATCTTATACTCTGCTATATGGTTTAATATTGCTTTCATTGCGTGTATGTGTGTGTATGTGAGACTATTTTTCTATCCAGTTCTTTATCATTTGCATTCCGCCTTCTGTAAGAACCGACTCGGGGTGGAATTGTACTCCTCTTACGTCATACTCATTATGTCGTATTCCCATTACCATACCAGTGTCAAGGTCACGAGAGATAATAGTAAGACAATTTGGCAATGTCTTCGCATCTACCACCCAAGAGTGGTAACGACCCGATTTGAAAATAAAAGGAAGACCGGCAAAAAGGTACTCATCTTTCTCTGTCGTGAGGGTATCTAATGCTACGCCATGGTATACATCTTTCATGTTGATTATCTGACCACCATATACCTCTGCTATGGCTTGACATCCAAGACATACTCCGAGAATGCTTTTAGTTGCACCATATGTACGGATAAGTTCCTTTAGTATTCCAGCCTCATCTGGAATACCAGGACCAGGAGAGAGAAGAATCTTGTCGTATTTTGCCACCTCTTCAATAGATATCTCGTCATTTCGATAAATATCTACAGTACCTCTGCCACCCAATATCTCTTTTAGATAATGAACAAGATTATATACAAATGAGTCATAGTTATCGAGTACCAAGACTCTGAGATTTTTATTATTACTTTCCATCGTCGTCAAATATTAAAAGTCCTTTGCTATCTCGAGAGCCTTAGTAAGAGCTCCTAATTTATTGTTTACCTCCTGAAGTTCGTTATCCTCTACACTCTTCGCCACTACTCCTGCACCAGCTTGATAATAGAGCCTATTGCCTTTGGAAAGGAATGTACGAATCATGATAGCTTGGTCAAAATCGCCATCAAAACGCATTATACCAATGCAACCGCCATATATACCACGTGGTTGGTTCTCAATACTATCAATCAACTCCATGGCTTTATACTTAGGAGCTCCGCTTAATGTACCTGCTGGGAATGTTGCTGCCATCAACTCAGCTGTCGTAGCTCCGTCTACAAGCTGACCGCTTACATTGGACACCATGTGAAGTACATGAGAGTAGAATTGTATCTCTTTGAAATTATTAACCTTGACATTTTCACAATGACGGCTTAAATCGTTACGAGCCAAATCTACTAGCATGATATGCTCTGCTGACTCTTTAGGGTCGACTTTGAGGAGTTCAGCCAACTCCTTATCCTTTTCCTCGTCGCCCGTGCGCTTAAATGTTCCCGCTATAGGGTTAATTTGAGCTACACCCTTCTTTATTAACAACTCTGTCTCTGGTGAAGAGCCAAATATTTTGTATGTACCATAATCAAAGAAGAACATATATGGCGAAGGGTTGACATGGCGGAGAGCTCTATAGACATTAAACTCATCACCCTCAAAGCCTCTAGAGAACTGACGGCTTAGTACGATTTGGAATACATCACCCCTATAGCAATGCTCCTTGCCTTTAGTTACCATCTTCTTGTACTCCTCGTCTGTTACATTTGATTGCTCATCATTTAGTGGGGTAAATGTAAACTGCGAAAGTACTGGATTGTGGAAGAAATCGAATAGACGGTCAGCATCCGACTGCTCATCTGCTCTCAGATTCTCCAAAAGGAACATTCTATGAGAAAAATGCGAGAAAGCTAATATCTTGCGGTATGCTGTATATCTAATATCTGGAACTGCGTATGGCTTATCCGACTTGTCTTGTAATTTCAAAGAGTCAAAATGTTGTACGGCATCATAACCAGTATAACCAAATACGCCATTAAACTGTGCCTCTGGGCTATCACTTTTTACCTCGAAAGAGGATATATACTTATCTAACTCCTTGACAGCCTCACCTACAGATGTAATATCTTTTTCTGTAGTCACAATATTGTCTGTCAAAATCTTCATCTTATTACCCTCAACTATAAACTCTGATATAGGGTCGAAGCAGACAAACGACATAGCATATGCGTATGTGTGGTAATCTGTACTCTCGAGTAGCGCGGTGTTGGGATAGACATCACGTAGCTTCAAGTAGGCCGAAACAGGCGTAATCACATCTGATATCTGTGCTGGAACCTGTGTAACATGTGCGTGAATCTGTGTCATATTTCTTTGTATTTATATTCTGTGTTAATATCCTAAGTCAACAAATAAAAAAAGCCTCGTCGGAGTTATCGACAAGGCTTGTTGTATTCTATTACTCTATAGGCAACAGGCTATCGCTTACCTCCGTACTCTGGAAGGAAGTTGCCAACGCCACCATATTAGAGACATATTCTTCATATTTTGCTTTATTGACTTATTTACGAATACAAAAATACCACTTAATCTGACAAATTCAAATATTAAGAGCTAAAATTTAAAGAATTTAATAGCTGACTGCAACATTACAGCAAGAGATGCTAGCTCTTGAGCCATAGAACTGAGCTCTTCAGCCGATGCAGCATTATGCTGTGTCACAATATTCATCTGCTCCATAGAGTGAGTAACATTTCGGGAACCTACCTCTTGTTCCACACTAGCGTTACTAATCATTTGAACAAGATTATCAGTTCTCTCTATCTCCTCCAATAGAGATTTTATCTTGGCCTCACTAACATCCGAAGCCTTTGCTGTATTGTCTACAAGAGAGACTATATCGTTGGCAGCATCTTGGGTTAATTGGGCTAGATTTCTCACCTCATTGGCTACTATTGAAAAGCCCTTACCTGCTGCTCCTGCTCTTGCGGCCTCAATACTTGCATTTAGAGATAGAATATTAGTCTGCTCTGCAATAGCATTTATGACGTCAATCTTCTCCAAGATCTCATGCATAAAGCTCTGAGTACGCATTACTGCGTCAAGACCCTCTCTACCTTGAGATACACAATTTCTAGCTAAGTTGAGTGTCTCTTGTGAGTTTTCGGCATTCATACGAATAACACCACTAATCTCCTCCATAGTAGAAGATACGTTATCTGTCATATTAGCCTGCTGATTCACTCCATCTGATACGCTCTGACTTGAGGAACTAATCTGACCAGCATTTACTGTCAACTGTTCTGACGAGTTCTGTATATCCCCAAGTACATTCTTTAGCTTAATAATCAAATTTCTCACGCTGACGCCTAACTTACCTAACTCGTCGGGTCTCTCAAGCATTACTCTCCACTGCTTTGCCGTGAGGACGTCTTCATTGACAACCCCATTCTCCATATGAGAGATAATCTTCTCAGCTGCAGCGATAGGTGCGCCTATCTTCGCTCCTATATATATACCCAATAACGAAACTATCAAAATGAGAATACATCCAAATATTCCCACTTGCTGGGCCATAGAACTAATATTATTTGCTTCTGCCTGGTCCATTGGGACTATTACTACCCATGGTGTAGCATCCAATGGACAATATCCAGCCATTATAGTACGAACCTTCTTTGTACCATCTGGCAATATCTCCTCTTCGTCGTATATCTCATAACCTGGCTCTTTTGCCGCACAAACGGTTTTGTAAAAATCAGGGTATCCTTCTGACAAAACATTTACACCCGAATTGACAAGAGACATATCCTTGTGAGATATCAACTCACCATCATATTTTACAAGATAAGGATTCTGCGAGCCTATGTGAATATCATTCATCATCTTACAGAATACCAAATTATCTATACCTGATGCCAATACGCCTATAGTTTTACCTTTCGAATTGATAATAGGCTTAGCATACATTATTGTATGAGCACCAGTGGTACGACTAACCACACGCTCTGGTACGCACGACCCTGTCTCTATAATACTTCTGTAGTATTTACGGTCGTTGTAATTAGCTATTTGTCCCTTAGTCGACCTTCCTTCTCCTTTAAGGTTAATAACGACATAATGGGATATATGCTCATCTGATTCGGCAACATTCTTGAGACTATTCAATAGCCCTACTAAACGAGGGCTATTGATGTCATCAAGATTATCAAAATCAACAAAAGCGGAACTTGCGACTGCAGAAACTTGTGAGTTCTGCATATCCTGAAATTCCGTTACCTCCTGTACTAGAATCTTAGCATCTATTTGCAAAGCCTTAGCAAGTTCGTCTTCAATAGAGGTCTTGGATATTTCTATTGAAAGAAGTATCATTAAAAGGCATGACACTCCAGAAACCAACGTTACAAGTAACGCTATGGAATACTTGATTCGGCTTAATCTATAAAACGTTAAATTCATTGTACAAGAAGTATAAAATAGGTTGTTTAGGTGAAAAGTATTAGTATCTGTAGAAGTCTGTCTTATAAGGACCCTCTACTTTTACTCCAATATAATCTGCTTGCTTCTGCGACAAGGTTGTTAGATGTACACCCAACTTAGCAAGGTGCAAACGAGCTACCTCCTCATCAAGATGCTTTGGCAAACGATACACACCTACCTCATATTGATTTTGCCACAACTCCAACTGTGCCAATGTCTGGTTTGTAAACGAGTTGGACATCACAAATGATGGGTGACCTGTAGCGTTGCCAAGGTTCACAAGGCGACCACGGCTAAGAAGAATGATACAATGACCATCAGGGAAGATAAACTTATCAACTTGTGGTTTAACATTTACCTCCTTAATACCTGGCCACTGCTCCAAACGTGACACCTGTATCTCATTGTCAAAATGACCAATATTACATACAATAGCCTGATCCTTCATCTTTGACATGTGCTCTGCTGTAATAATATCACAGTTACCAGTACATGTTACGAAGATATCACCAATCTCTACTACGTCATCTACAGTCTTAACCTCATAGCCCTCCATAGCTGCTTGTAATGCGCAGATAGGGTCGATCTCTGTTACAATAACACGTGCGCCAAAGCCTCTCATAGATTGAGCACAACCCTTACCTACATCACCATATCCACACACTACGGCTACCTTACCGGCTACCATAACGTCAGTACCACGCTTGATACCATCTGCAAGAGACTCACGGCAACCATATAGGTTATCAAACTTACTCTTTGTAACGGAGTCATTAACGTTAATAGCAGGGAACAAAAGTTCACCCTTCTCCATCATTTGGTAGAGGCGGTGAACACCTGTTGTTGTCTCCTCAGAAACACCCTTTACATCTGCTGCTATTTTCTCCCAGTTGATATGACCTTGCATCATACGCAAAAGCTCTATCAACTCTTGGTAGTCTTCGCCACAATCAGAATAATCCTTCTCAAGGATAGATGGATCTTTTTGTGCCTCTACACCCTTATGAATAAGAAGTGTAGCATCACCGCCATCGTCAACTATAAGATTAGGACCAAGACCATTACCAAAGTCAAGTGCCATCTTTGTACACCACCAATATTCAGCGAGCGACTCACCCTTCCATGCAAATACAGGTACGCCAGCCTTAGCAATAGCAGCTGCTGCATGATCTTGAGTAGAGTAAATATTACATGAACACCAACGAACCTCAGCACCAAGAGCAACTAATGTCTCAATGAGAATGGCTGTCTGAATTGTCATGTGAAGTGAACCGGTAATACGAGCACCCTTGAGAGGTTTCTTATCAGCATAACGCTTACGAAGCTCCATAAGACCAGGCATCTCAAGCTCTGAGATGCTAATTTCCTCGCGACCGAAAGCCGCCAAATTAATGTCAGCTACCTTATATGGGTACTGATTTTCATCAATAAAAGATATCATTGTATTGTATAAAGTTATTCAACAAATAAACAAGACTACTAAACTACAAAGATAAAAATAAAATTGCTAACATCAATAATCTATCTCTTAGACGAAAAAGATGATGGTTAGGTTACAACACCACCGCCATAAACAATTAATTCATAGGCATATCTGAGTTAAAGAAACTAAAAGTACGCAATAAGAGTATTACCATATATAGATGAGCCATCATTTGGCATATCATGCTAGTATCTTTGCAGTATTAACTAGTAACATAAATAAAAATTTGCGAGCAAACAAAGACCATACACTATGCTTGGAGCAATAATAGGAGACATAATAGGTAGTCGGTGGGAGTTCTCTCCAACCAACGACTACAACTTTGAGCTATTCTCAGATAAGAATGGTTTTACGGATGATACTATATGTACAATAGCGGTAGCAGACGCTATACTTCACAACTCGGAGGAGTATGGGAAGTACATACATAATTGGTGCAATAAATACCAACACCCTATGGGTGGATATGGTGGAAGATTCGCACAATGGGTAGCAAGCAGCTCTCCAAAACCGTACAACTCGTTTGGTAATGGCTCAGCTATGCGCGTTAGTCCCATTGGATGGCGCTTTAATAATGACGAAGTGATGTCACAAGCCCAAAAGTCGGCGGAATGCACGCATAACCACATAGAGGGTATTAAAGGTGCTCAATCTGTAGCTTGCGCAATATATGGATGTCGAGAGTTTATTAGGAAACAACAAAATAACACCTTTACTAAAGAAGAGATACGAGACTACGCCCTACGTCAAAGCATAGGGATGTACGGCATAGATTCACGAGAATTTAAAATTGATATAGAACGATACAGGAACAAGTTCGACGAAACATGCCAAGGTACAGTTCCAGTAGCATTGTGGATTATTATAAATTCAACTAGTTATGAAGATGCCGTAAGAAAAGCTGTCTCTTTAGGTGGAGATGCTGACACGTTAGGCGCAATAGTAGGCAGCATAGCCAAAGCTCTATGGGGAATTCCAGAATGGATAGAAAACAAAGCATTAACATACCTTCCCGAAGAGATGAAGAATATTATAATAGAGTTTCGAAATAGATATATCAAATAGCAATTAACCTTAATCCTCAACACAAACAACAACCATTGTAGAGCCTTTTCATGAAAAGGCTCCACGCCGCAAGAAAATAGATTAAATAGAGTATAACGTTTAACCCAATAATACGGAGCCTTTTCATGAAAAGGCTCTACA
>JAUNDI010000066.1 GCA_030526155.1 Bacteroidia bacterium | reverse complement strand
AGTAAAAGCTATTTTATATTATTCTGTAGAGCCTTTTCATGAAAAGGCTCCGTATGGTTTATTATATACCTATACCTAGGTAAATATCTAATATAGCATAAGTATGCTATGTCAAATTCTTTAATTTGACACTACCTTTGCAAGCGTTATGTGCAGTATAGTGCATGTGTCTACGTTTTATTAATACTAAAGCTAATACTTGCATTTTGCCTCGCTAGATTTTAAATTTGCGTATGTATCTTTTATAGTTGATGTCATATGAGATTATTAATATCTATTCTAGGTGTTGTTTTGTTTTCATCTTTTTCAATAGGACAAAACCTTAGTGTTGGCAATCATTATTTGTATTGTCATATGAGCGAAAGAGGTGAATGGACTGCCTATGCCGTTAGCAATGACGGTATCCATTTTACCGATATTATAGAGGGTGATTCTATATTCTCTCCTCATAAGTTAGCACGTATTGAGGGCGGAACACGTGATGCATATATTTGTAGAAAGCATGATAATAGCGGTTATATCATGGTAACTACAGATATGTGTGTTAGAAAAAGCAACAAATGGAATAATTATGGTATAGACCTATTGACATCTCTAGATCTAATTAATTGGGAGTCTACAACATTTGATTTTCGTCAAGGTCCCTCTGTTTTCTCAGATTCTACTTCTCTAAATCCATACAATGATTATTCAACCATATGTAGAGTATGGGCTCCTCAAATTTTTTGGGATCCAAACTATCTATGGCCTAATGGTAATAAGGGCGGCTACATGGTATACTACTCCATCTTGAATATTCCTGAGGATAAATATGATAGAATGTACTACTCATATGCCGATGAGGATTTCAAGACTCTTACTAAGCCAAGATTACTCTTTGATTGGGGATATGCAACAATAGATTGTGATATCAACTATTTGGAATCTGATTGTTTGTATCATATGATGATAAAAAAAGAGGGTGGTAAGCCGGGTATCTTTACAGCGACATCTAAGGAGCTAACAAAAGGTTGGAGTGAGCCAGTAGATGATGATTTTGTGAGTTTTGAGGGAGATTTAATGTGCGAAGGTGTATCAGCTTTTCGTATCGACGGAGAAGAAGGATGGCGTGTTGCATATATTCAGTATTCCACTAATCCTAAACACTATAGAATATGTAAAGCAGATAAATACCTACGAAACTTCAATTCGCCTGCAGATATACAAGGCGTGCAAGCCCCTCAACACGGTTCCTTTATGAGAATAACCCAAGAGGAGTACGACCGCCTATTGAATTGGCATAAGCAAGAAATGAAGAGACGTGGTAAGGATAACTAATAATAGAATATTAAATCATAAACCCAAATATATAAACAAGAGATGATTAATCTAGAAGAGATAACTAACCGCATAATAAACGACGGCTATCAAGTAACAGAATCAGAAGCATTAGAGCTACTACGTTGGCCAGATGCTAACGCACTCTATGCAGCAGCCGATAAAGTAAGAGCTGCTCTTTGTGGCGACTTTTTTGACACCTGCTCGATTATCAATGCAAGGTCGGGTAGATGTTCTGAAGACTGCAAATGGTGTAGCCAGTCCCACAAACATCATACAGGTATCAACGAGTATCCTCTTATAGGTGTTGATGAAGCTATGCAACTTGCTAAGAGAAATGATAAGGCTGGTGTTCATAGATATTCATTAGTTACTAGTGGTAGAACAATGACCGATAGTCAGATCGACAAAGCGGCAGATATCTATAAGGCACTAGGTAAAGAGACAAAGCTATTTTTATGTGCTTCAATGGGTTTGTTAACTAAGCCTCAGCTACAGAAGCTATATGATGCAGGTGTTAGACGTTATCACTGTAATATTGAGTCGGCCCCAAGTTATTTCCCAAAACTATGTACTACCCATACTACAGCAGAGAAAGTACAGACTATTAAATGGGCTAGAGAAGTAGGTATGGAGGT
This sequence comes from Bacteroidia bacterium, assembly GCA_030526155.1. GTDB lineage: Bacteria > Bacteroidota > Bacteroidia > Bacteroidales > Marinilabiliaceae > W3P20-009. The sequence goes on along the minus strand of JAUNDI010000066.1, from coordinate 5,823 downwards.
ATGCTCAGGTGGTATCATAGGTATGGGTGAGAGTGAAGAACAAAGGGTAGAGATGGCTTGTTACTTAAGGGAGATAGGCGTAGACTCTATTCCTATGAATGTATTAATGCCAATAAAAGGAACAGCGTTGGAGAATCAACCTCCATTGGAGGAAGAGGAGATACTTCGCTCCGCTGCAATGTTTAGACTAGTAAACCCTAAAGCCAATATACGCATGGCTGGTGGAAGAGCATCATACTGGGGAAAGAGTGAGACAGCCCTTAAATGTGGTATGAACTCATCTATAGTAGGTGACATGTTGACAACCACTGGTGCAAAGAGTATAGAGGAAGATATGGAGAAGATTACAGACGCTGGTTATAAGACAACCATATAAGATTGAGTATTACAATAAATAAGTTGCATCTAGAATCCCCTAGGTGCAACTTTTATTTAGTACGCGATTCTACAAAGAATAGTAACTCTATTTCCCCTCCACAGAATTCAACTCTATAAGTTGTGGGCGGAAGAAATTCTGATGTAGCCCCTCTCCATAGCCTACTACGTTTTTGATTAGGTGTCCCTTCTTGTCGAAAAAGAGGAATTGTGGAACTGCCTGAGTATATTTATTCTTAAATATCTCCATATCCTGATAAGAGAGTTTAATATGTTCTCCAGGCATATCGCTTGGAGTTCCCTCGGTAGCTACATGAAGGAAGACTATCCCCTCCTTTGCTAGCGTTATCTTATCTTCGTGCATCTCACGAGATGCTAAGATGCATGGACCACACCCTAATCCCCAAACCTCTAAGAGTACAACTTTTCCCCTATATGGTTCAAGTAATCTACTAAGAAGTTTATCACACTCATCAAAATTCTCTTGTATAGGTCCATAATATGTTTTAGCCAACTCCTTCTCTAATTTAGCGTTCTCCTTTCTAAAGTATGAAAGAAAATAAGGTTCGTCAAGAGCCGTAAGACGTGAGAATAAATCTTCGCTAATCAGTTCGTTATTACTTAAAACTCTTTTAGCATCATATATAGTAGAATAATCAAGATAAGACTGGTAGTAATTGTCCAATACTCCCTTAGCTATTGAGGTGACTATCTCTTCTCGTTTTTGAGGTAATAGATTTTCAAAGGCAGACTTGTAAATGTTATGAATACAAGAGTTATAGCCGAATGGACTAATATTTTGAGACATATAATTCAAATCGTAATTCACAAAGGCTGTATCGGAAATAGATATAGTCCCATTAGATAAAAGTTCGTCGAAGGTATTCTTACATATCTCTACCCAACGAAGATTATGTTGCACATCTATTATGTTTTTGGTAAAGTTGTAAGCGTCGAAATTCATGACGTAATATCTCTTTTTAGAGAAGAGTAACTCCCGATTATCTATCAAATAATCATAATACGATACGTCGCTCCTATGGAACCCAGCAATAATACCTATTTGATAAGCAAGCGAATTAATCAGACATAACTGAAGATACTCTTTCGCACGAGGGGATATTTCAGCCTTTTCTATCAAAGGAGTAAGCTTATTATACTCCTCAAATATATTCTCCTTTAGCTCATCGGCTGGGGTAGTAAATATTCTAGCATCCTCCATAGAGAGTAGTCCGTAATACTTTTTTTCGTCAATACCCGCATTTTGGAAGGCATTATTTAGGTCGGCATTTGCACCTAGCCAATACCCAGCAGCACTATAATTAGCCTCATCAGGATTTTCTTTATGTCTAATTGTCTCCATAGCATCCACATGTACAAAAGAAGTCTCTCCCGCAGATACTATTATATAGCTAGTGAAAACATTAAAAAGGCATACGGTAACTGGCATATGATTGCATACCATAGGTACGTCAAACTCAAAAGTGCCATCATCCATTACAACAAATGAGAACTGAGATATGACATTATTATTCCCAAGTATATTTCCAACCGTAACAACGGCCTTAGGTTGTTTGCCTCCATAGTTGTTCTTGTCGTAATTGTAAACTTTACCCTTAACATGAGCCACTCCATCCTCCCAAATAATGGGCTCTAGTGTTGTTTTATCTATTAATGAGTGCTTACAAGCCTCTATAATATCAGTTGGGACTCCTTCAGTAGGCATATTTTGCGATATCGCCAACGTTGTCGTTATTATAAGTAGGATAGATGTGATAATGAATTTCATATTTTGCTTTCGTTTTAACTGCTATGTAGAGGCAAAGATATACTTATTTCTTTTATTAATGAAAATTCACTATATTCGCGTTACGTATTAAAGAAAATAAAATTTTGGCATCGCATCAGATCACTATAAAAGACATAGCACGTGCACTAGGAATTTCTCCATCTACAGTATCACGAGCATTAAAGGATCATCCCGATATTTCGGCAGAGACACGTAAGCAGGTACAGCAGTTAGCCAATAGTGTCAACTACCGACCAAATGCTCTTGCCCTAAGTTTGCGACGTTCAAAATCAAACACTATAGGCGTCGTAATCCCCGAGATGGTGCACCATTTCTTCTCTACTGTTATCTCTGGTATAGATGATTACGCTTTTTCTAAGGGATACAATACCATGTTATGCCAAACTAATGAGGACCCCGCTAGAGAGGAGCGCAATATCCAAGCCTTGCTAGACTCTCGTGTAGATGGCCTATTGATATCTGTATCTAAGAATACTCAATCCTCAGAGCGTTTGCAGAAACTTATAGATAGTGGCTTCCCTATTACCTTTTTCGACCGAGTATGCGAAGATGTAGTGACTCATAAGGTTATTACAGACGATTTCGAGGGAGGGCGTATCGCTACTAGACACCTTGTAAAGATAGGGTGTAAGCGTATTGCACACCTATCATCGCCTGAGTCGCTTACAATAGGTAAGCTACGTAGGGAGGGGTATTGCACAGCTCTACAAGAGGCAGGTCTAGTGGTTGACCCACACCTTATATTAGAGGCAGATTCACGTCAACAACTCAATGAAGCTAGCGAGCAGCTGATTACTATAGCTCCAGAAATTGATGGAATTTTTGCGACCAACGACAATACAGCCATAGCGGCTATTCAGATATTACAACGTAATGGCTATAAGGTGCCAGAAGATATTGCTGTTATAGGCTTTGGTGATGGACCTATTACAGATTTAGTATCACCAACACTCTCCACAGTTATACAAAAGGGATATGATATAGGCTACGAAACCGCTAAGATGTTAATATCCCAGATTGATAACGAATTAGTAACTATAGAGTACGAAACACGCATCTTTACCCCCGAGCTATGTGTTCGGGAGAGTACAAGACGTTAATGGGTATCTCTATTTACTAGTATAGTTGTTAAAAATGCATATCTGCATCAAATTGCACGCGCCTTCGCAATCGTTTTCGGAAGTTTTCGACTAAACGAACCTTTCTTGACGTTAAAAAGTGTTCACAACTCACACTTTGCGTAGTACTTTTGTCAACAGAAAATAATAAACATCTTAACAAAGTATCTACGCAGTATGAAAAGCAAGAATGTATTCCGTTTACTATTAGTGCTATTTATGGCAATAATAGGAATAGGAGCGGCACAAGCGCAGAGCATTACCGTAAAGGGTATTGTTTCTGATGCCGCCGACAACAGCCCACTGCCAGGTGTCAACGTTATTGTTAAAGGCACTACAAATGGCACAATTACTAACTTTGATGGACAATATGAAATAAAGGCAAACGCTGGAGACATATTGTTATTCTCTTTTATCGGTTACACAAGTGTAGAGCTTCAAGCTCAAGCAACACTTAATGTAGCTCTCAGCTCAGATGTTACAAATCTTGATGACGTAGTAGTCATTGGTTACGGTGTAGCTCGTAAAAATGACCTCACAGGTTCCGTTACCGCAATTAAGCCAGATGAGCTTAATAAAGGTATGGTTACCAACGCTCAAGATATGATGCAGGGTAAGATTGCTGGTGTAAATGTTACAACAGAGTCTGGTGCTCCTGGTTCTGGCGCAACAATCCGCGTTCGTGGTGGTTCTTCTCTTAACGCATCTAACGATCCTCTTATCGTTATCGATGGTTTGGCAATGGATAACAATGGTGTAAAGGGCCTTTCTAACCCTCTCTCAATGGTTAACCCTGCCGATATCGAGTCATTTACAGTACTTAAGGATGCTTCTGCAACAGCTATCTATGGTTCTCGTGGTTCAAATGGTGTCATCATCATTACTACTAAGAAGGGTAGAGCTGGTCAGAAACTCCAAGTATCATACAATGGTAGCTTCGGTGTATCAGTAAAGAAGAATCTTCTCGAGGTTATGAGCGGCGATGAGTTCGCTAAGTATATCACAGACCTCTATGGCGAGGGTAGCGAAGCTGTAGCAAATCTCGGTTATGCTAAGGAGGGTGAGACTCCAGTAATCTATAATACAGATTGGCAGGACGAGATCTATCGTACAGCATACTCTACAGACCATAACCTTACATTCACAGGTAGCGCTGCTAATATGCCATATCGTGTATCTGCAGGTTATACAGGTCAGCAGGGTATCCTTGATACTTCAGACTTCCGTCGTATCACAGTATCTGCAAATGTATCTCCTAAGTTCTTAGATGAGCACCTCACTGTTAATGCCTCAGCTAAGTATATGTACTCTGAGACAGTATACGCTAACACAGACGCTATCGGTGCTTCTCTCCGTATGGACCCAACTAAGCCAGTATATGCAGCTAATGGTGATTCTCGTTACGATAAGTTCGGCGGTTTCTATCAATGGGCAAACTGGGGTAAGGGTGTATTCAATGACCCACAATGGACTGACGTAAACAACTCTTTGGCTCCAGGTAACCCACGTGCTCTCTTGGATCAGAAAGATGATACAGCTGTTTCTAAGGCATTCATAGGTAATGCTGAGATCGATTATAAGTTCCATGGCTTCGAGGACCTTCGTGCTCATGTTAACCTTGGTGGCGATTGGTCTACAGGTAAGCAAACAACAATTATCTCACCTTACTCAACTACTAATTACTATTATGGTTGGTCAGGTTATGATAAGATTGATAAGAAGAATCTTTCTCTCTCTGCAACACTTCAATATTCTCATGATTTTGATTCTGCAAATCAGCACTTCGATATCATGGGTGGTTATGAGTGGCAAAAGTTCCATCGCGAGGGCGAGGGCCTCGGAAGTGGCTTCTACCAAGATACACACGTAGAGTTCCCTGGTCAGAAGTACAATGAGAAGCCTACCGCATGGGCTACTGAGAACTTCATCGTATCTTTCTTCGGTCGTGCTAACTACTCGCTTCTCGATCGTTATTTGATTACAGCTACAGTACGTTACGATGGTTCTTCTCGTTTCCAAGACCATTGGGCTCTCTTCCCATCAGTAGCTTTGGGTTGGAGAGTTAAGGAGGAGGCTTTCCTTCGTGATGTTGACGTAGTAAGCGACTTGAAGGTTCGTCTCGGTTATGGTGAGACTGGTCAGCAAGAGGGTATTGGAGATTACAACTACTTCGCTTCTTTCCATTCTAACCCTAACGCAGATTACTACTACTCAGTTGTAGGTAATAAGACAGGTATCGGTTCTATGTATCGTCCTAATGCTTATAACCCAGATCTTACATGGGAGACTACAACAACATATAACGTAGGTCTCGATTTCGGTTTCCTCGATCAGAGATTCAGTGGTAGTGTAGATTTGTACAAGCGTAAGACTACAGACCTTATTAATACAGTATCTGTTCCTGTAGGTACAAACTTCAAGAATAAGGTAACTTCAAATATCGGTTCTCTCGAAAATAATGGTATAGAAATTGCGTTGAACGGCAAGGCTATCGCTACTGATTTGGTAACATGGGAGCTC
>JAUNDI010000065.1:4581-7819 GCA_030526155.1 Bacteroidia bacterium | reverse complement strand
ACTGGCATTGCGGACTATATTGTCGTGCCATTTAAAGTTTAGCGGACACCAATAACTAATAATTCAATTTTACTCCTAACGAGAGAGACATTATATCTTTCATCGTAACACACTGATTCTGTACCATAGCTATAGCATACATATCTGCTGTAGACAACTCCCACACAAAATCTACCTCTTTAAACATCCACCTTTTGTCTTTTGGTATGTGTATACCATATCTCTGCCCTACGAACAGATGACAACGTACTTTTGTAGAAAATCTATAATAATATCTGCCTGGATACCTCTTTGGCTCTTTGGTCCAATAGTCTTCTTTAAGGATAGTATTGAAAAAGATGCCGTATGTCAAGGGCTCTATTGTGAAGTGCGGACTATTGTCATCTTTTGTATGACCAAAGGGCATCAATCGCCATGGAACCATGGTCTCTCTTAGGGTGAAGGTAACTAACGCATCTTCTTTGTGCCCAGATGGCACAAAACCAAACATAAAGTCTGTCTCCCACCTATCATTCTTACCATAATGCCACCCTAAGCCCAAATTCACCAAGCCTACACTGCCAGCAACCTGAAACCTAAAACAGTCTGGTAATAGAGCATTCCACCTATCATTACGTTTCTCTAAACGCTTCTCATAGGCATAATACCTTGCCAACTGCTCTTCTGACATATACACCGAGTCTTCCCAAACCCCGTCTCCATCAAAATAGCTTGCTGCTCTACCCTCTATTCCACTCAATACCGAGGAGAGTAAAATAATACTAATAAGAAATAGTCTCATAGCTATACCCCTCCTTTCCTATCGTAAAAATGTAATATTGTCTATACTTACCACAGGTGACTTTGTAGTACATAAGCCCATCGCCAAAGATATCACACTCAGCATTCCTATGGTCATGCCCGGCTAAACAGAATAAGGCGTTATTCAAACTCTTTACCTCATACTGAAATACCTTAGCCACATTATTGTCAAATTCATCCGAATATGGTACAGCATGCATTACTACGACTGAACTATGACTTGTCGTATCGCCTCGCCAAGAATCCAAATAATCTAAATCAGGCACCGGACAAGAAAAATCATACTCTAATGCATTCGTATCCATACATACAAATCTCACGCCTCCTGCCACAAAAGAGAAATTCTCTCTGCCATAAACATGTCGATAAATATCCCTACCATGACCAATACAATCATGATTGCCTATTACCGCCACATACGGCACTCTTATCTTCTTCGCAATATTATGATGCCACTCAAACTCATGCGTCATCCCATAGTTTACCATGTCACCACAATCAATCACAAAATCGATGTCTTGCCTACTATTTATATCGGCTACCTCATCTTCAAACTCATCATAGAAACTATGAGTATCACTAATTACAGCAAACCTAATCGTTTCCCGATCCGAACATCGCTTCTCAATCTCCCGAATATTCTTCTCATTGTGATTAGTACCTACCTCTATCCTTCCATCATAAGGATGAATGTCTATAACATCACATGAACTAATACATAAAGTGCCAAATGATAAGAGCCATAGACATAGGGTTTTGATTCTGTTCTTCATCTAATATCTTGTTGTTTATTGTTACTGTCGTCTCGAATGGTCTTCAAAACGTGGCACGAATATAGAACTTTTTCAATACGACATGTAAACTACCCCTAAAAAAGCACCCTCATACAACATTATTTAATCTTCTCAACCCAAAAATCACAATATATAAGCCTCTATTGGTGTTCTATATTAGTTCTTTATTGAAATCTTCTCCCAAACCCAATCAGGTATCATCCGCCAAAACCAAACCAAAACACTATACCGCCAATCTACTATATAACTCCTCTTCCTAGCATATACTGCCTTCACTATCTTCTTAGCAACATACTCCACATCCATAAGCATCGGGTAATGCTTCTCTTTATTTAATATGGCGGTATCTACAAACCCAGGTCTTATATCTGTAAATGTTATCTCTGTCTTGTTGATGGCGGAATGCTGACAAAGGCATTGTATATACGTATTCTGAAATCTCTTGGTAGCAGAGTATGCAGGGGCGGCTCCTAACCCTTTCGTCCCAGCAATGGAACTAATAACTGCTATATGCCCACCTCCTCTCTCGGCAAAGTATCTATAGGCTGCCGTAATAATACGTGTAAAGCCCAATACGTTGGTATCCATAGTCCGCATCTCAATATCTTTCTCTAATGTCGGATTCTGTCTGCCAACTCCCGATGCATGAAATACCAAATCTACCTCTCCTACCTCCTCCAACAACTCCACAAATGCTCTATCTGCATCCTCATCACAAATATCTATCTGCTTATATATAATATTGCTACCTAGCTCCTCTTTAAGTGTCTCTAGTAACTCCAACCTCCTGCCAGCAACTCCTATAAACCACCCATCAGCATGTAGTAGCTTAGCAACCTCTCTACCAATCCCCGAGGTCGCACCTATTATTACTGCTCTCTTATTCTTATATCTTTCTGCCATAATCCTAATATTTCTACTCTCTATCTAATTCTCGCTACTATTACTCCAGTCATCTTCTTCTGCCCTTGTAAGTAGTCGTATAGCAACTTCTCCTCTATTACCACTCTCTTATGCAACAATGAGGCATTCATCAAATGTAGCCCATCTTCTCTCCAATGTGCAAAGCCTATATGCTGGGTGTCTAACCCAGGTATCTCAGTTGTCAACGCCAAAATATCTCCATCATGTATCAACTCTCTCAACGTCTCACTATTCTCTACCCTATCTTTGGGTATAAATGGATAATGCAAATCCGTCACACGCCTCTCCATATCTTCTATCTTAGGTACCCACTCTCTATGGGCATTTAGCATCTTATAGCTCTCCACATGTCCGCTCATAAAGTTTATCTCTGCATCTATCTTTGCAGTATGATAAAGACTATCTGTTATCCTCTCTACATACCCCTTCTTCTCGTTCTCTGCCAACCACCCCACAAAATAATGGTTCCTATTCCAATAGGCTACCGTGTCACTCTCTCCATATCTTATCTTCTGCAGCATGTCACAATAGTCGTCAAACCCATATCGTCCCTCTCTATCACATAGCCTCAAAGCTACCACTGTCTCCACAAATGTTGTGCAGTCCAACCCTCTAGTGTTTATTACCAACTTCTCCTCGTCATTTATCTCAAGGGTATGTCCTACATATGGTATATCCAAAAAATATCTTCCTATATGGGTACTCCCCGAGTGTTCCCC
>JAUNDI010000065.1:3457-4537 GCA_030526155.1 Bacteroidia bacterium | reverse complement strand
TATCGCTATACTATCTTCTCTCTCATAGGTGCGCTCGCCTAGATAACTATATGTTGCTGTACTATCTGCCACACTCTCTTTTCCTCTGCAGGCAGTTATAGCTAATAGCCATATTACTAATAGTATAATATCTCTATTCATCTCTATCTTTTTTATCCAATCCTAAAATAGTCTATCCTATCGTATTCCCCAAATATTATAGCTAATTATTCAAATAGCATAATACCTTCATCCCATAATCTCTTCTCATACATCTATCAAATCAACAAAAAAATAATCTGTTGGCTCTCTCTAATAGAGCTACTCCAACAGATTATCTTCGTATTAATAAAGGGTATGTCTATCTAGGTATATCAAATACAAATCTTGCACCTCCCGAGGTATGACTGGTGTCTAGCCGTTTCTCGCCTTTTAGCATATCTGCTACTAGCCTACATATCGCCAATCCTAATCCTGATCCTTGCGAGAATAGGTTCAATTTCTCAAATCTCTCAAAGATTATCTCTGCTTTGTCCGCTGGTATGCCTACTCCGGTATCGGTTACAGATAGTGTTATATAGCCAGGTCTGCTCCTCTGTGTTAAACCTAGCGTTATACTGCCCTCTTTTGTATGCTTGCAGGCATTGGTAAGTAGGTTTATTATTACCTGTCTTATGCGTCTCTCGTCACTATTTATGGTCTCTGTATCCTCCATATCTGAGACAAACCTCATCTCAACGCCTCCTGGCAACCTATGCTCTACACTCTTTATACAGCTCTTGCATACATCGTTGATGTCTACAGTATCTATTACTATCTTGCATTTGCCGCTCTGTAGATCACTTAGGTCAAGTATATCGTCTACTATACCCGTAAGCAAGTTGGCATTCGTACTTATCAGCTTCATAGCCTCCTGCTTCTCTTCGTCACTCATCGCCGCTGCCATCTCCGCATTAGATAGTATGCTCGAAAAGCCTACTACTGCGTTTAATGGGGTGCGTATCTCATGACTCATATTCTGGATAAACTGACTGTTTATCTTATTGGCTATGGTCAACTCCTCTATCTTCTTCTTATGCTCTTCTGTCTCTCTCTTCTGTC
>JAUNDI010000065.1:0-3447 GCA_030526155.1 Bacteroidia bacterium | reverse complement strand
GCCATCTCTTGCTTCTTCTGCTCCGTAATATCAAAGCAGATGCCGTTGCTTATAATATGGTTCGTCAACGGGTCTCTTGTACTATATCCGTCAACTCTTATATAGGTATCTATAGCCCTTAAATAGTACTCTTGTGTACAGAAGGTTACACCTTCGTCAAATAGTCTCTTTATATCCGCAGCACAGAAGAAGTTTGCAGGCATCTCTCCTATAGGTACTAAATCAAATGTCTTGCAAAATATCTTTCCCTCTTCATCAAAATTACTTGGTACCTCTATATGGTAGTCGGGAAATAAATCCCTACTATTCTGCGTATTGATTCTCTCCGTTATCTGCCCCGTAGTAATATCTGCGACTATAGTGTATAGCGCATTCTTAGTTAGCGCCTCCCTAAACATAGAGCGCTCGGTAACCAAACTCAATTTACTTCTCTCAGCAGTATCTATATCTTGTATCAAACTATAGACAAACTCCCTCCCATCGGGCATCTTCACTAGCTTGCCGTGGTCCTGCACCCAAATCCATCTGCCATCTTTATGTTGTACCCTATACTTGGCTGTATATCTGCCTGTCTTTGCAAAGTCTTCAAGCATCTTTTGGGCAATAGGAGCAATATCTTCTAACCTACCATTTCCAACGGCAGTAGGGTGCTTCTTCATAAGCTCTTCTGGAGTATACCCTTGTATGGCAGCCATAGCTTCACTGACATAGTAAAATGGAAACTTGCTCTCATTATAGCTTATCTTAATGCCTCCATTTATTCCATCAATGAGTGAGCCTAACGCAAATGCATTATATATATCTATATCCTTACCGCCGTTCATATATTTCGTAGCGCTAGTGTAGTTTATTGATGCTATGATATATTAGTCAATTTTGATACGTCATATCTTGCATATCGTTGCAAAAAATTGACACTAAATATTTTATATCTCTATCCCTAATATATCTGCTAGCTTTCCCATCTCCTCTCCCGCCTTACCTTGCACAAAAATATCTGTCATCCCCTCTTCCGTAAATTTCGATGGCTGAGTGTTGAACTCTATTATCTTCGCTCCATTCCTCTTGGCCATAATGGGTATCATATCTGCTGGCATTACCAACCCCGATGTCCCCACTACTATACATATATCTACACCCTCCGTAGCAGCTATACTGCCTTCATAGGCCTCTCTTGGTATACCCTCTCCGAAAAATATAAAGTCGGGTTTCAACACTTTGCCACACTTCTCACACCTAGGGGGAAACTCCTCTTCTAAGTCTACTTCTTTGGCTGATATCTTACCCCCACAATGCTCACAAGATAAGGTTGCTGTGGTCCCATGAAACTCCCATACCACCTTTGACCCTGCCATCTGGTGCAGATTGTCTATATTCTGAGTTACTATAGCGGTCAACTTCCCTTCTCTCTCTAATGCAGCAAGAAACTTATGCGCAGCATTGGGCAATATGTCTCTCCTACTCATATACTTGTAAAATACATCTCTGATAAACTCCCACGACTCTTTCGGATGGTTGTGAAAATAATCTAAATGTATAATATCAGGGTCATAGTTCTCCCAAAGACTATCTTTCGAGCCTCTAAATGGCGGTATACCACTCTCTACAGATATGCCCGCCCCAGTAAATGCAAGTATCTTGCGGGCTCCCTTTATCGCTTCTGCCGCCTGCTCTAGTGCTGTCATATATTTTGCTTTTATTTACAATCAACAAATATAATTATTATTCATTCCTGAAAAACTCTTAAATATAATTAATCGCAAAAACATTTGCCATACCATGGCGTAATTATGGGCAACAACACCAATCAAACCTTCCTCGTGGAGGATTACCAACACACCAATCTCATTACAATAGTAGTGGGATTCCCCAAAAAGATAATAGTTTCTTCATCAACATAATAGTTAATAATTTAGTGAAAAAGGCCTAGCAGTGATTGCTGGGCCTTTTGTTTTATACTATATCTCTCTTACTCTTCTAATGATGATAGTATCTTCAATGCCTCTTCTCTCGTCTCCCCACAAAACATAGGCTCCGCTTGGAAGCCTCCACATACTCTCGGCCTGTCGGGCGACCCAAAGATCGCACACATATTATCTTCCATCAAGTTCACACATCTCACTCCCGCAGGTTTCCCATTGGGCATTCCAGGAATGGGCGATGATATAGATGGTGCTATACAACAGGCTCCACAACCTGCCCTACAGGGCATAAACTCTGCCGACATACCTATATCTTCCCCTCAAATTGTTCTACTAGGTCATCCGCAGTCTGTACACAAACTGTACATGGTGTGCGTGTCCCCATCTTTATCTCTCTGCAAGTAGCAGCTCCACACCTCTCCACAAATAAGCGCTCTATCTCTTCCGCATTAGCCTTACTAGCCTCTTTAGCAGCATACAACGCTCCACAAAGGCCACCAGGCGCATTGCCTCCTATATATGGCGCATAACTGCTTACTATATCTTTATCCGCATACAACTCTTTCCACTTATTCGCCACCGCCTGAGCACAATTGTGCTTATATTCCGGATGCCTAAATGTATCTACCGCTTTCATATCTTATAATAGTATAATTTCTTCCCACAAATATAGCTATTTCTTACTCTTATATATACATTTTCGCCTAGTATGCATATCTCATTAATACTCAATCACTTATGTAGTATCTTTGTAACAAAAGTACGGTACAAATCACAAAATGTTGTAACAAAAAGACGGTATAATTATCCAAATCTTGTAACAAAAAGACGGTATAACGTCCCATCTATACTACATGCTCAATCTTTCGTCCATCAAAATGGTCTTATAGCTTATACTAAGCACACCCACAAACATTAACCCCAATATCCTCCTCTACAATCTCCTCAAACTTCACCAAAAACCATACATTCTCTCTCCTAAACACTCTAACATCTCCTAACTTCTTGAAACTATCTCTCTCCTCTACCTTCATCTCTCCCCCACCCTCTTTGAGCATCTTATAATAAAAGGATACCGCCGCACGATAGGCTCTGCTAATATGTTTTTTACGAGCAAAGCGCGACCAATGCCTCACTCTGTTCCACTTTTTCATATCCTCTTTCGCAAGCTTATTGGCATACGCAAACATATCTCGCAATGCCCTCTGCTTCTCAGTTACATAAACCATAATAATATGGTACTTGTTCCCAGGATATCTCTTAATGAATATACTCCTGCCATCTTCCCGCGCCGTGCTATTCTCTCTAGCCTCTCTGCGAGCATATGTCTTATACTTATGTAGTATTTCTACTCTCATATATCTATATCTGTTTTAATGGTTAATACAAATCTATATCTTTTCTCCCCGCAAATATAAATCACCTCTCTCCCTCACTTTCTCAATAAAGCGCAATAATCCCCAATAACTTCCCTCCCATCTTCAATCCGCCACAAATATAAACTCCCTCCATCCGCCATTGTCCC
>JAUNDI010000019.1 GCA_030526155.1 Bacteroidia bacterium | reverse complement strand
AGATTCAGCCTATTTTTATGCTGGTCTAAAAAAGTTTAGCGGACAGCAATAATTATTAGTAGAGTTTTGATAAAAAGAGAGGAGGTAAATGCATCTGTTGAGACATTTACCTCCTTTTATTAAGTAGTATATATTTACTGCTTATCGAGAGCCTGTTTGATATCATTGATGATATCCTCCACATCCTCGATACCTACGGATAGGCGGATGAGGTCAGGAGCGATACCAGCCTCGCGGAGTTGTTCATCAGAAAGTTGGCGATGAGTATGGCTAGCAGGATGGAGAACGCAAGTACGAGCATCAGCCACGTGAGTTACGATAGAGATGAAGTCGAGGTTGTCCATAAATTTAATACTCTCTTCGCGACCACCCTTGAGGCCGAAAGATATAACGCCGCAAGAGCCATTAGGGAGATACTTCTGGGCGAGAGCGTAGTACTTATTATCTTCTAGACCGCAGTAGTTGACCCATGCGATACGAGGGTCGTCATGCAAGAATTTAGCAACCTTGAGCGCATTTTCGCAGTGGCGAGGCACGCGAAGGTGGAGAGTTTCTAGACCGAGGTTGAGAAGGAAACAATTGAAAGGCGAAGGGATGCTACCCATATCGCGCATGAGTTGTGCTGTTGCCTTAGTAATGTATGCCATTTTACCGAACTTCTCGGCATAGATGATACCATGGTAAGAGTCGTCTGGAGAAGTAAGACCAGGGAATTTATCCTTGTGAGCCATCCAGTCGAAGTTGCCCGAATCCACGATAACGCCACCTACTTGAGTAGCGTGACCATCCATATACTTAGTGGTAGAGTGAGTAACGATATCAGCACCCCACTCGAAAGGACGGCAGTTGATAGGAGTAGCGAAAGTATTATCTATGATAAGAGGCACACCATTTTTGTGAGCGATGTTAGCGAACTTCTCGATATCGAGGACAGCGAGGCCAGGGTTAGATATAGTCTCGCCGAAGAGAGCCTTAGTATTTGGGCGGAAAGCCTTTTGTATCTCCTCCTCAGAAGCATCAGAATCTATAAAAGTGCACTCGATTCCAAGTTTAGGAAGAGTAACACCGAAGAGGTTAAAAGTACCACCATATATATTACAAGAAGAGACGATATGGTCGCCTGCGCCACAAATATTGAGGATAGCATACATGGAAGCGGCCTGACCAGAAGATGTGCATATAGCAGCCACGCCCCCCTCGAGTTTAGCTATTTTTTTAGCTACTGCATCATTAGTAGGGTTAGCAAGGCGTGTATAGAAATAACCCTCATCCTCGAGGTCGAAAAGACGAGCCATTTGGTCGGAAGTCTCGTACTTAAAAGTGGTAGACTGGTAGATAGGCAATACTTGGGACTCGCCCTTTTTAGCCTTCCATCCCCCTTGGATACATACAGTGCCCAGGTTCATTTTGTTTTGCTTTTCCATTGTGCTATGTGTTATAAGTTTATTATTTCTTATTTGTTGTGTAGTCTTCCACGATAGCCTCGGCCATCCATTTAGCGAGAGCCTCACGGTTATCCACTATAGTAAAACGCGTTTGGTCCAATTCGTTTTGGATGTTACCCAATTCGAGGAATACGCAAGGAGGGTTTGACTCCTTGAGGACATATAAGCCGCGTTCGGATACGGTACCAGTGAAACCGCGGTTAGGTTGATGCTGTTTGTATTTAGCCTCGAATTTATCGCGCATTTTATTAGCAAGACGTTCGCCCATTACGCTTTTGGTGTAGTGGTATAAGAAAATATCTATACGTTTATCTTGGCTACGGCTATCGAGGTGAATAAAAACGGCGCGGCAATAGCCATTACGTTCCTTCTTGTAGTGCTTATTGATAGCTTTTACACGTTGGCGGAGTCGCTTTACTTGATCGAGCGGTATTGTTTCGCCCTCGCAAGTCTCGTCCTCATCTAGCTTAAGGATACCTGTATCGCGGATGCCATCGTTAGGGTCTTGGATTATTATGTGAACATTTGCGTCGCGCTGGAGAAGTTGGCGAGCCAAGCGTAGGGTAATATCATAAGCATATTCGTCCTCGCACAAATCGTTACCACGGAGTTTACCCATAGCACCAGGATCAGGTCCACCGTGACCGCTAACGAGATAGTATGTAGCCCCCTTAAGTTCGTGCGATAGGATTTTCACATTTTGGTACTTCTGACCTAGAAGAGGTTCTACCTTTACATTATCCCTTTTAGGAGGGAAAGAGTAAGATACGCCCAACTTCAGTTGGTTATCCTTACCTAGTTTAGCTTTATTAAGTTCGATGAACTCCTTTTGATACTCGGCAATATTATAACCATTACGAAGGAGGAACTTACCTAGACCTTCGCCAGCTTGAGGCTGGTCGGTCTTAGCCACCTGAGCATAGCTGACGCTACCCACAAGGGCACAAAAGATGGAAAGTATGTATTTTAGTATGTTTGGCCTCACGATTTATCTTTCAAACTCAAGTCTCATGCCGCGGACAGCAGAATTTACCTTACCATTGGCAAAGACAGACTGTCCGTTTACGAATGTTTGTGCTACCGTATAGTCGAGCGTAGTCCCCTCAAGAGGGCTCCATTGACATTTGCTTTGTATGATAGCCTGATTTATTGTCATAGGCTCCTTTTTAAGCAGTACGAGATCGGCGTAGTAGCCCTCGCGAATATAACCTCGTTTAGAGATATTGAACAATTCAGCTGGGCGGTGACACATTTGGTCGACAACAGTCTCTATGCTCCAGTGACCTTGGTTAGCCAAAGTTAGCATTGTAGGCAGAGAGAACTGCACGAATGGTCCGCCGCTAGGACAAGAGAAATAAGGTTGAGCCTTTTCCTCTTTTGTGTGAGGAGCGTGATCTGTAGCTACGACAGCGATACGACCAGATTTTACGGCAGTTCTGAGGGCGTCTCTATCCTTTGAAGATTTGATAGAAGGATTCCATTTGATGCGAGAGCCAAGTTTGTCGTAATCCTCATCGGAGAACCAAAGATGGTGGACGCATACTTCGCCTGTTATTTTACGAGAGGAGAGAGGCCCGTCATCTAGAAGATCTATCTCTTGAGCCGACGATAGGTGGAGGATATGAAGACGTGCATTGTTTTTACGAGCCAATTCGGCAGCCTTAGCAGAAGACTTATAGCAAGCTTCGGCAGAGCGTATTTCGGCGTGGCACTTCATTGGGACATTCTCGCCATACTTTTCGCGATATAGAGCCATATTAGCCTTTACTGTTTCCTCGTCCTCGCAGTGGGTAGCTATCAAGCATGGAGCCTCGGCGAAGAGGCGGTTAAGAGCCTCCTCATTATCTACGAGCATATTCCCTGTTGATGAGCCCATAAAAAGCTTTATGCCGCATACACTCTTATAGTCGATACTTTTAATGACATCGAGATTATCATTTGTAGCGCCGATCCAGAACGAGTAGTTGGCTGAAGATACCTCAGCAGCGCGGTCGTCCTTCCAGTTGAGAGCCTCGACGGAAGTGGTTGCTGGTTTAGTATTAGGCATCTCCATAAAAGATGTAACGCCACCAGCTACGGCGGCATGAGATTCGCTTTCTATGTCAGCCTTATGAGTAAGACCAGGCTCACGGAAATGGACTTGGTCGTCTATTACGCCAGGGATAAGGAGGAGGCCGTCTGCGTCTATCTCGTCGTATTCGGTTTTATCAGATTTACCCCAAATGATTTTTTCGATTAAGCCATTATTATTGATAAGTACAGAGCCTACTTTGCTTGTACCCTCGTTGACTATTGTAGCGTTTTTTATCAGTTTCATGCTTAGTTCTTTTTCTTCCAGTTGGTAAATAGGCTTCTAAGGCGTAGGCCTATTACGCCCCATACAGCCTCGTTGAATATACCACCACTCATTTTGCTTACGCCCTGTTTGCGGTCTGTGAAGATGATAGGTACCTCCTTTATTTTGAAGCCGTATTTCCAGGTACGGAATTTCATTTCGATTTGGAAGCCATAACCCTTTAGGCGTATTTTATCGAGGCCGATAGAACGTAGAACATTAGCCGAGTAGCAAGCGAACCCAGCTGTGGTATCCATGATCTTCATTCCGGTAATGAGGCGTACGTATACGGAAGCGTAGTAAGACATAAGAACTCGACCGATAGGCCAGTTTACGACATTTACGCCAGAGATATATCTAGAGCCTATAGCCATATCGAAACCTTCGTCCTTACAAGCTTCAAGAAGACGGATTAGGTCCTTAGGTGGGTGTGAGAAATCGGCATCCATTTCGAATATGTATTCATATCCGTGTTCGAGAGCCCATTTGAAGCCAGTAATATATGCGGTACCCAGTCCGAGTTTACCCTCACGCTTAATCATGAAAAGGCAATCGGTGTACATTTTCATTAAGTCAGACACGATATCGGCTGTTCCATCAGGTGAGCCATCATCAATGATAAGGATGTCTATATCCTCGGGAAGAGAGTATACAGCGTTAATGATAGAAGTAATATTCTCCTTCTCGTTGTATGTTGGTATTATTACTAGATTTCTAGTCATATTATTATCTTGTCTGTTAGAATTAATATTGGGTACAAAGAGTTTTTGCCATTTCGGGATTATGTTCTATTGCAGAACCGACGACTACTATGTTTGCGCCGGCGTTGAACACCTCTTTAATATCGTTTGCGTTTTTGAGGCCGCCACCCACTATTAGAGGGATATTTATAGATTGGCGAACTGCTCGTATCATATCTGTAGGGACGTGATTTGAGGCGCCGCTACCAGCCTCGAGGTATACCATTTTGTGACCTAGCTGTTCGGAAGCAAGAGCTGTAGCAACGGCGATTTCTATTTTATCGCTTGGGATGGGCATTGAGTTGCTTATGTATTGGACAGCTGTGGTTCGTCCTCCATCTATTAGTATGTATCCTGTAGGGATGGTTTGGAGCCCCATCTTCTTTATTTTGACGCTAGCGCGAACATGTTGTCCGATAAGGTACTCAGGGTTTCGACCAGAGATGAGAGATAGTACCATTATAGCATCTGCGATAGGGGTCAGTTGGGAGTCGTCCCCAGGGAACAAGATAGTATGCGTTTTGGGGAAGAACTTTTGGCATGTTAGCACGGCATCTGAGGTACTATTCATGACAAGTGAGCCACCGATAAGAATAAGATCTGGGGTATATTCAGCCATAGCATTTTTGATAGCTGACATACGTTCCTCTGAGCACTTATCGGGGTCGATAAGCATAGCAAAGAGATGTTTCCCACTTTGGTAAGCTGGATATATTATGTCGTTATAAATATTAGTCATTCAGATTATGCTTAACAATATACCAAGATAAGGTCGCCATACACGGCGAAACTAAGTTTCACGTCGGCCCTAAAGCCATCCTTATTGACAGAACCTCGGAAATGGCCCTTAGCTCCCCAATGCATTTTACTTATAAAGAGATGCTCCTTGAAGTCGACCTCTTGGAAATCGAACAATTTGAAGAGTGTTTCCTTGGCGCTCCATAGTACTAGAGCGGAGCTTACCTTATCCCGTTCGTCGATATATTTCATCTCCTTTTCGTTGACGAATCTATCTATGATGCGAAAGACTCTATCGGCCTTATACTCCATATCTAGAGCAACGGGGTGAGCAGCGAGTCTGATACCTACGTAACCTATGGTATGAGTAATGCTGATACAGTAAGAAGAATCCTTAAGGTATGGCTTGCCGGTATCTCTATAGCATATTTCGACATCCTTACCTACGAGTTCGCGCAAGAGGATACGGACGGTCAGCCACTCCTTACGTCGTCTATCGTTTCGGAAGCCGTCATATACAGGGCGTTCGTCATCTGTGACCGTATACATAGCCTCTAATTCGGCCAAAGATTCGGTCATTTGCCAAATGCCCATTGTGGCACTCTTATCGTAGAATTTTTTGAAGAGCATTCCTTACTTAATTTAGTTTCTGAAACGGAAAGACTCGATAAGTTTGGTAACATCCTTTTCGATATAGTTCACTACGGGAGCGAGGCTATCTTGGTTAGGTCTACCCCAAAAATATACAGAGCCGCGGAAAAGATTAGCGGTACTATCTGTAATAGCGAATTGGAGTGGGGTAGCGGCGTTACCCTTGATGAGATAAAGAGCGCCATATAGGCCATGCTCAGCGTCGTCGTAGTACTCCTCGCCGATAGCATCTGCCTTAACGGTATGTTTATATGCCAATTTACGGTTATCCTCCAGTGCTTGTTCGACGATACCACGAATGTTGCGATAAGTAACGTGTATTTTGCAGTTCCACTGAGGATAAGAGATATTAATCCAATGTTCGCCCTCTACGCTTTTTTTGTCGGGTGATACTACTGCGTAATCAGACTTATCGAAAGTGAAAGGTAGAGCGAGGCTATCGAAGTTAGAATATTGATGCTCAGGAAGGTCTATTCTAAAGTATCCATGAGGCTTAGGTACGTAGCTATCTCTACACCCAACAAAGAGTAGGGAGCAAAAGATGAGAACTATGATATTTTTTATGCTATGGTATTTCACCTTTTTTATTCTTCTTATGTCGGCTGAAATTATTTCAAAGATATGCTCTTTGTATCGGATAATATCTTTTTTCTGAGGGATTAGGCCATTAATTTCTAGGAGGAACCCGGCTAATGTTTCTGCGTCGCCACGTTTTTCGTCTAGTTCGTCTTCGTCGATATTAGTTACCTTGAAGAAATCGTTTAGCGATATCTTGCCTTCAAATATTATTGAGCCGTCGGATAGTTTGTGCCAAAGTTTAGCTTCGTCGGTATCCATTTCGTCGCTTATTTCGCCTACGATTTCCTCGAGGATATCCTCTAAGGTAACGATACCCTGCATGCCGCCATATTCGTCGACCACTATAGCCATATGGTTTTTAGAAGATTGGAATTCGGCTAGGAGGTCGTTAGTCTTTTTGTTTTCTGGGACGTAGTATGCATTACGCAGGAGTGATTGCCAGTCGAAGTCTGTATTGTTTTTCTCCTCGATATGAGGGAGGAGATCCTTGACATATAAGATACCCTTTATTTCGTCGGGGCGTTCGTCGTATACGGGTATACGAGAGTATCCGCTTTCGATGACGGTATCTAGTACTTCGCTAAAAGACTCAGATATATCTACGGCGACGACATCCATACGAGGCGTCATGATATCTATAGCAGTAAGGTTTGAGAACTTCACAATGCTCTCCAGCATATCCTTCTCCTCGCGGATACCATTACTTGTGAGGTCGATGGCCTCTTGGAGGTCGTCTAGGGAGAAGTTAGAATTCTGGCGCTTTGAAAGTTTTTCGTTTACTACGTTAGTAGACTTCATGAGCATCAAGCTGAATGGGCGGAATATAGTACTCATTACCTGTAGTGGGTAAGCCATCCATTGAGCGAACCTCATTCGGTACTGCTTTGCGAATATTTTAGGCATTACCTCACCGAAGAAGAGGATGAGGGTAGTAATTATTATGGTTTCGAATATGAATTTAAGGACTGTGGAAGAGCCGAAGTCGATAACCTCAGCGCTAAGAAAAGCTGACAACATGATTATGGCGACATTTACGAAATTGTTGCCGATAAGAATTGTTGCTAGAAGTCTCTTTGGGTCTCGAAGGAGTTTGAGTGCTAGTTTAGAATTTTGTTTTCCATTAGACTCCATCTCCTGGCATTCGCTAGGAGTCAAGGAGAAGTAAGCCACTTCACTACCTGAGATGAGGGCACTAAAGAAGAGCAATACTATAAGTAGTATGCCTTGGATAATTGTTGAAAATTGGACCGGCTGAATGTTTATTGCACTCAAGCCGGTCGTAATACTATGGTATAAGTCTGAATCCATTAAATATGCTTCTTAGTTAGCAATAGCGTCGACTTAGAACGGAGAGTTAGTATCTAGGAAGTCGTCGCCTAAAGAATCGGGGTTGTCGCCACTATAGTTAGGTTCGCCTAGACCCTCGTATGCCTGGTTTTGGTATTCGGCATTATGGTTATTGTTACCTCCATCGCGGCGAGAGAGGATTTCAAGAACGTCCACTACTATTTCGGTAACGAAACGATCTCTACCCTCGCGGTCGACATAAGAGCGAGTACGAATTTTTCCCTCAAGATATAGTTTAGAGCCCTTATGAACGAATCTCTCAACGACCTGAACGAGACCGCCTCTTACAACAATATTATGCCATTCTGTGCGTTCTGGAATTTGTTGATCGTTACGACCTGTGTGTGCGCGTTCTGTGGTAGCAAGAGTAAAGTTTGCTACGCCACGATTTTGCTCGAAATACCTGATGTCAGGCTCTTTACCGACATTCCCTAAGAGTATAACTTTATTTATTGACATACTTGATTTATGTTTGATAAACCTTTTGTAAGTGCGAAATTAGTAAAATAATCTAAATTGCCAAGCAAAGTATAAAAAATAAGCGACGTGATATTTTCGCGTCGCTGATATTGGGTATGAAATTAGAATTCTATATGGTCTGGGGCTATTGATTTGCTTTTGTTTAATGAATTATAGCCACTAGGGAAATCGACGAAATCATCATCGGTACTACCTTCTCCTGAAGGCTTTTTATAGTCGCCCTCGGATTTATCACCAAGCGAGTCTCCAATGCATACTACTTGGAAATCGATATCTACGATATTTATTGATGGGTTATAATATGTCAGTTTTTTAGAGTTCATCTAAAAATATACTTTCTGTTGATATGTTGGTCTATTTAATACGAGATAACGTTGTAATGTGTGTGCATTACATTATCTTTGTCGCGATGATACGAAATATAACATGAATAGTTACCTATGCAAGTAAGAATTTTTCAATTTAATATGTTAGCTGAGTCGACATATGTTTTAGCTGATTCAAATAGCGATATTGCAGTAGTTGTTGACCCAGGGGCTTTTTCTGAGAAAGAGAGAAAGTGTTTGGACGAGTATATTGATTCGTTATCGGTGAAGGATGTGGTGGTGTTGTTGACACATTCTCATTTGGACCATATATTTGGAGTTGCCCATTTGGTGGATAGGTATAAAGCGAGAGTGTATGCTCATAAATTGGAGGAGCAGTATATGTTTATGAATAGTCACTTGTGTGATTCGTGGCGTATTCCTGAGCCGGACTCATTTGAAGTAACAGATTATATTAAGGGCGGTGATGAATTGACATTTGGAGACTTGAGGGTATTGGTACTTGATGTGCCTGGGCATTCGGCTGGAGGATTAGCTTATTATTTGCCGGATGAGAAGATGGTGTTTACGGGTGATGCTCTATTTGCTGGGTCGATGGGAAGAACTGATTTTCCTGGAGGCGGTGAAGCGCAGTTGTGGGATTCGTTAAGGAATCAGCTTATGAGGTTGCCTGATGATACGCAGGTTTTGCCGGGGCATGGGTTGGATACTACTATTGGTAGGGAGAGAGGTTGGGTTTTGGGGAGGAGTTTTTGATTGGTAGTTTAGTTGGACTAGTTATTCTAGTTATTCTAGTTGTTCTAGAGGGGCTAGATAATGCTAGAGAGAAGAGCGGGAGTTGCCTTCTTCATCGTAAAAAAAGTTGTTGTGTGCACTGAGGAAGGTGCCTTCTTCATCGTAAAAAATGTATTTTGTGGGGGGTGTTTTGGTGGAGTGAAAGAGTCGTGTTAAATTTGCGGTTGCAATTTAAGAAAAACAGAGAATTAGATGGCTACCCCTATATCTTCACGTGATAAGTATTATATTCTTCGCGTTTCGTCGACTACATTGTCGGTTCAGCAGCAATTTAATGAGATATATTCGCAGATACGTGTTCTTTCGCAGATGTCGAAATTATCACGTTCATCTGTTGTGTTTGTGAGGTTGTTTTTGTCGGATGTAGATAACCAGTTGCAGTATTTGCCTAAAGAGCAGCCAGAGTATGCGTTGAGTGTAGTGGGGCAATCGCCATTAGACGGTTCGAAAGTATCGGCCTTAGTATATATAATGCAAGGAGTGATAATAAAGAGATTAGATGACGATACGATAGCTGTAGAAGATGGGGAGGTGGTTCACTATTGGACGACCAATGTACGTTTTGGAGGTGAGACATCTAAGGTACAGACTAGGGATATTTTTGACAGATATATAGACGGATTGAGAGAGAGAGGGCTTACGCTGCTTGATAATTGTGTAAGGACATGGTTTTATGTTCATGATGTAGATAGAAATTATCAAGGCGTTGTGGTTGGGAGAAATGAGAAATTTGCGGAAGAGGGGTTGACCACCGATACTCACTTTATAGCCTCTACAGGAATAGGAGGAGACTCCATAGGGAGAGACTCGTTGGTACAGATGGATGCTTATGCAGTAGGAGGGGTACCTACGTCAGATATTCACTTCTTGTATGCAAAGAGCCATCTGAACAGCACTGCAGAGTATGGTGTAGCCTTTGAGAGAGGTACTTATGTAGATTATCCTGGGATTAGGAGAGTCTTTATTTCGGGTACGGCCTCGATAGACAACAGAGGAGAGGTACTATATGAAGGAGATGTGGTAGCGCAGACAGGCAGAGCATTAGAGAATATTGAAGTACTTCTATCGGAAGCAGATACTACATTTGATAATGTACAATATTTCTTAGTTTATTTAAGAGATACGGCAGATTATACGGTAGTACGAGATATTATGACAGAGAGATTTGGCGATGAGAAACCCTTTGTGATATTACATGCGCCGGTATGTAGGCCAAAGTGGCTGGTAGAGATAGAGTGTGTAGCTATACGCTAAGAGCGTGATAGAAAATAGACAACAACAGACCAAAATAAAGAGAAATATTAATGGAATCTCAAGGAAAAAACTCTAGTACTATGCTTAGGATATTGTTATGTCTTGGAGCATCGCACCTTTTGAACGACCTATTGCAGGCCGTTTTGACAGCCTCGTATCCTGTGATTAAGACAGAATTAGGAATGTCATTCGCTGAGATAGGGCTTATAACCCTAGTATATCAGATAGCAGCATCAGTATTTCAACCCGTTGTAGGTTTATTTTTTGATAGACATCCGATGCCAAATAGCTTGTGGGTAGCTACGACCTTCACCACTATTGGCATTATAGGTTTAGCCATATCTCCAAATATTTATTGGATGTTGCCGAGTGTGTTTATTATAGGAGTAGGATCATCCACATTACACCCAGAGGCATCTAGAATAGCATCCTTAGCTTCGGGTGGCAAGAGAGGTTTGGCCCAAGCTATATTTCAAGTAGGAGGGAATATAGGTAGTTCGCTCGGTCCGCTTTTGGTAGCCATAATAGTTGCCCCTAATGGCAGAAGCAGCATATTGTGGTTTTTATTATTTGCCGTTTTGGCCTATATGGTAGCGCGACCAGTGAGTCAATGGTTTGCAGACTATTTAACCAGAGCCAAGCGAGACCACATAAGGATGGCGGTATCTAATGAGAGGCCATTATCGGTGGGAGGGACAATATGGGCCTTGGTAGTATTGACTATACTTATATTCTCCAAGTATATATACATGGCAAGTTTGACCAATTACTATACCTTTTACTTGATAGAGCAATTTGGAGTAAGTGTACAATTCTCACAGATATGTCTATTTACCTTTTTGGCGGCAACAGCCATTGGTACCTTTGTAGGGGGACCTGTAGGCGATAAGATAGGGAGAAAATATGTGATATGGATATCCATATTAGGCACGGCACCCTTTTCGCTCTTTATGCCCTATGTATCATTGTGGCCTACGATATTACTATCCTTCTGTGCAGGATTTATGTTGTCATCAGCCTTTCCTGCCATATTGTTATATGCGCAAGAGCTATTACCATATAGATTAGGCTTGATATCAGGCTTGTTTTATGGATTTGCCTTTGGTGTGGCAGGTATAGCAAGTGCGGTATTAGGTCAGTATATAGATATTTACGGGCTAAAAGAGGTGTATGATTTCTGTGCGTATATGCCACTTTTAGGTCTAGTTGCAGCCCTATTACCAACATTAAAGAAGTCATAACAAATTATAGATTCCATTCGTATTAATGTGCATAACCCATAAATAGTAGCATATTATGTCCGAATTGGAACCTATGATAATGGATTTAGCGCTCATACTCATGTGTGCCAGTGCTATGACGCTTCTCTTCAAGTGGATGAAGCAGCCCTTGGTATTGGGGTATATAGTAGCCGGAATACTAGCTGGTCCGCATTTATCCATAACCCCCACTGTCATAGACCATGAGAATGTAAAGATGTGGTCGGACATAGGCGTAATCTTTTTGTTATTTGCCTTAGGATTAGAGTTCTCCTTCAAGAAGATATTCAAGATGGGGTCGGCCGTTATTATTACGGCATTGACCATTGTGATGGGTATGATAGTAGTGGGAGTCTCGGTAGGCTCTATGTGTGGGTGGTCGAGAATGGACTGCCTATTCTTAGGCGGTATGGTAGCCATGTCCAGTACGACCATTATTTTCAAAGCCTATACAGATATGGGGTTAAGGCAGCAACCCTTTGCGCAGTTGGTATTATCTGTATTGATATTAGAAGATATTATAGCCATTGTATTGATGGTTGTACTGAGTACGATAGCCGTTTCGGGCAATGTAGAAGGCATGCAACTCTTTGAGTCGATATCCAAGATGGTATTCTTCATATTATTATGGTTTATAGTAGGAATATTTGTTATACCAACACTATTAAGAAAGGTAAGACCACTATTGAGCGATGAGACTATGCTAGTGGTATCCTTAGGACTCTGTTTGACGATGGTAGTTGTGGCATCGCAGGTAGGCTTTTCACCAGCCTTTGGTGCCTTTGTTATGGGCAGTATATTTGCTGAGACAGTTGAAGCCGAGAGGATACACAAGTTAGTATCACCAGTAAGAGACTTATTTGGAGCGATATTCTTTGTATCGGTAGGTATGATGGTAGACCCACAGATGATAATAGAGTATTGGGCACCAATATTGGTTATTATTACCGGCATAGTTGTTGGTCAGCTCTTCTTCGGTACGATAGGTGTTATTATGGCAGGCAAAGGGTTGAAGGTAGCTCTGCAGAGTAGTTTTTCGTTGACCCAGATAGGTGAGTTTGCCTTTATTATTGCAGGTTTAGGCACCTCGTTGGGGGTAACATCAGATTTCCTATACCCTGTGGTGGTAGCGGTTTCTGTTATTACGACCTTTATTACCCCTTATATGATAAGACTAGCCGGTCCGGCTTACGAGTTATCTTGCAAGATAATGCCAAGTAGTGTATTGAAGTTGACTGCACCCAAAGAGGCGCCATTGACTACTAGAGAGACACAACATTGGCATTACCTATTGAAGAGGATGTGTATAAAGGTGGTAATATATACGATAGTAGTGGTAGCTACTAATACTATAATAGCCGAGTTGGTAGCACCATATGTATATGAGATAATACCGGGGTTATGGGGAAAGATAATATGTACCTTCTCGCTATTGGTATGTATAGCGCCATTTTTGAGGGCCATAGTAATGACACAGAACACCTCGGTAGCCTTTTTAACCCTATGGGTAATAGGAGGCTTGCATAGGGTAAAGTTGGTAGCTACGGTATTAATACGCTTTATGTTGGCATTGTATTTAGCCATGTCTGCGGTATGGCTATTCTTCCAGTGGTCTATAGCAGTCATATTATTTATTTCGACGCTATTAGTTGTTGGGGCGATATTTACTCAGGATATGAAACAGAAGACAGACTATTTTGAGAAGATATTCTTGAATAATTTGAATGAGCGCGGAGAAGAATAGTAGGGTAGAAGTATAAAATAAAATAGAATATATGGAAAATATGGAATATATAGATAAGTACGAAAAGAACTTGGAAGCGGTATTGCATGAATATTTGGTTTCTAGGGGAGAGGTAGATGAGATGCGACCAGATGCACCCGATATAGAGGGCAAGTGGGAGCAGATATGCCAGTCGTACATACCAGATGGAGTAAGAGAGTTTGAGGGATATCCATCGGTTTCGTTAGGGTGGATAATGTTTGTAGGCATGGCAGTAGCCCAGCTATGGGATGTGAATTGGGAGAAATATTCCAAGATGGACGATTTGTATTTGTTTTTGAGAGATGCTAGGGGTTATGACTATATGGATGAGTATATATGTGAGAGGGTATTGAAGGTAAAAGGCAAGCAAGCAGAGAAGGTAACCCAATTGGTAGGAGATGTCGCAGTGAAAGCCCATGGCATGTTGATGCATGAGAGATTTGAGAATGGCACGCCGGAAGCCTTTCATGCATATGTGAGGACATTACATCAGTTGTATACGGCAGGAGCTGCGGTACAGCTAAGGCGTATGGGGTATCATATGACACCGATGACATTGAATTAGAGTAAAGGCGTCTCGTTGAGGCGCCTTTTGTTGTTGCAAGGGGGATTTTGAACTTCGGTTTGTTTGTAACTCTATGTTTGTGGGAAACGTAACCTATGATTGATAATGATTCACGATAGTTGATAGGTGTATTACCATTGAAATTTAAAACGATTACAATTATGAAGACATTAAAGATTAAGATACCCATTGAGACATCATTACGGAAAAAGATATATGATGCCTTACAAGGCGAATCGGTAACAGCCATTATGGAGATGGCCAATATATACAATCAGCCAGATTATTTAAGGAATGCACTTGAGGGACAATCGTTTAGGGTTGATAAGCGATTGATGAGCCATTATTATGATATCTTTTATGGGGTAAAAGATAGGTTGGCTTATGAGGGAGATGTTGACTTTTATATAACTAGTGACACAGCTATAAATGCGTGGACAGTAAAGAGCCATAGGGCAGGAGAGCCAGATGTGGTAAATGTCAATTCGGGGTTATTGCAGTTGATGAATGACGAAGAGTTGAAATTTGTGATAGGACATGAGATAGGACATTTGATAAATGAGGATACAGAGTTGAAGAACCTTGTGTCGTTTGTTTTCCCGGATGAGACTATTATGCCATTAGCCTTAAAATATAAGGTACAGCTTTGGTCGCAGTTAGCCGAATTAGAGGCAGACAGGTATGGATTTTTGGCATGTCCGAATATAGACCAGTGTGTCAGTGCCTTTTTCAAGCTTACGACAGGTTTGAATTTGGAGCAGATAAATATGGATATTCAGACCTTGATAGAGAGTAATAAAGAGAGGTTGGAGTATTTTAAGAGTGATAGTGGGTATAATAGTTTTGAGGACCACCCGGTGAATCCTATAAGGATAGAAGCCATCAATTTATTTGCGGCGAGTATAGCAGGGAAGCATACGGGGAAGAAGATGAACGAGCTATTAGACTTACTGGCAAAGATGCCATCTACGCCGGTAGACTATTATTTAGCGAGGTTTGTGGCTGCGGCAGGACTATTGATGGCCAATGTTGATAATGTGGTAACGGAAGATGAGTACAATGTGATAATTGAGGAACTATCGGCATTTCAGTTGTTCCCTAAAGAGTTTTTGGAAGAGTATGTGAATTCGGGTACTGATTTGGTAAAAGAGTTTGATGAGGTAACGAAGAAGATTATGGAGTTGGATGCTAGTAGGCGGCCAGCGCTATTGGATTTTCTAATTACGTTAGCCATTGTGGACCATAAGATTAAGAAGACGGAGGTTGAGACGGTGTTTAATATTGGTGTAAATTATTTGCATTTTTCGGAGGTTGAGATAGCGCAGGCCTTTGCTATTAAGGTACAGAATGAGTTTTCGCCTAAGATGCAGGATATAGTATAGGAGAGAGGGATAGGGTGATTGATTGAGAAAAAATGTTAGTATATTCGTGTTATGAAAATAGCGATACCTACAAGAGATGGTGTAGTAGACCATCATTTTGGTCATTGTGACCATTATACTATTTATGAGATAGATAGTAATAACCAGATATTGAGTACTACGGAGCTAGCTAGTCCCGAGGGGTGTGGATGCAAATCGAATATTGCATATGAGATGCAAGAGAT
The DNA here is from genome assembly GCA_030526155.1 of Bacteroidia bacterium. Lineage (GTDB taxonomy): Bacteria > Bacteroidota > Bacteroidia > Bacteroidales > Marinilabiliaceae > W3P20-009. Next base: position 29,725 of record JAUNDI010000019.1, on the reverse strand, counting down.
GGGTATTACTTTGATGTTGGCTGGTAATATAGGACAAGGGGCTATCAATAAGCTTGGTAGTTGTGGCATAGAGGTAATTAAAGGCTGTGAGGGAGATGTGGAGCAGTTAGTGAGGGCATATTTGGTAGGTGAGGTAAGAGATAATCCGCAAGTTTGTGACCATCATGAGTGTCATTCGCATGAAGTGCCAACGATAAAAGTGGATTTGTCGGCATTGAAGTAAGATACTAACATAGATATATAGAAATAATATGAGGTGGAGAGCGTTACCAAAACGCGACCCACCTCCTTTTTAGTCAAAAAGAGCATACACACTCCTCGTTAGGAATAGAACACACCTTAATGTAAAACCTTAACTTTGCCCTTTTTGATTATGGTTTGAGCCATACGGTCTATTATGCCATCGGCCAAACCTCTATTCGGAACTATTATCTGTTTACAACCTATGCTGTCAGCTATTAGCAAAAAGATATAAGCAGCTGGGACGATAACATCTGCTCTATCTGTTTTGAGGTTAAACTTCTCTATTCGCTCGTTGATTTCAAGGGCTGAAAGGGTATTATAGATAGAGCGAAGAGCCTCTACGGTAAAACCGCTATCACCCTTTTGGCCATTGAGAGTAAGTTTATAGAGTTTATTGATATTGCCACCACTACCAACGATAGTAATATCTGGTACATCGGCAGTAGCAGAAGAGATATCAGCTTTGAGGTCCTTTATTATCTCCTCGTCGACCTTAGATTTGAGAAGACGTATTGTACCTATGTTATAAGAGTTAGAGAATATCTTCTCGCCCCCGCATACCAAAGTAACCTCAGTACTACCGCCCCCTACATCAACGAAAAGGTAGTCGGTATCCTTAGAGAGTTGTGGGATATGGTTATCATATATTATTTGTGACTCCTCGTTACCCGATATTACCTCGATATTTATACCTGTACGTTTAGCTATTCGGTCTATTATCTCACGACTATTAGCTGCGTCGCGCATAGCCGAGGTAGCGGTAGCTCGGTATATATCTACGTTATATAGCTTCATGAGCTGCTTATAAGCCTTTATGGTCCTATATAACTTATCGGCCTTAAGGCGAGATATTTTACCAGTTTCGAATACGTCAAATCCTAGTCTTATAGGTATTCGTAGGAATAGTTCCTTAGATGGCACTATATCCTGTTCGCTATTGATATTAATGCTCTTAATAAGTAATCTAGCTGCGTTAGACCCAATGTCTATAGCTGCTACGTTGACCGCATCGGCATCTGTCGGATTAGGATTGTTCATTTTTATAGTACTTGTATAATTCTTCTTGTGATCTAAAAGCGGATTGTTCGTCCAGAGGTTTTTGTAGATGGTCGGCCCCTGTACCAGTGACAATATGACCATTTGAGGTATCGTCCAAACCGTAATCTATGGTACGCATAAGGTCGGCGCACATACCCTCGTCGTATACAGGAGACATAACCTCGACACGATTTACTAAGTTACGAGGCATCCAGTCGGCCGAGCCGATAAAGAACCTATTATGACCGCCATTGCAGAATATCAAGATACGAGAGTGCTCGAGGTATCTATCTATGATACCCACGCATCTGATATTGTCAGAAACACCCTTAATGCCAGTCATGAGGCTACAATTGCCCCTCACTAAGATATCTATTTTCACTCCAGCACGAGAAGCCTCATAGAGCTTGTTTATCATATCCATATCTGTGATATGGTTAATCTTGATCTTTATCCAAGCCTCCTTATGTGCCTTAGCGAAACGTATTTCGGTATCTATCATTCTGAGGATTCGGGTCTTCATGGCGCTTGGAGAGACGAGCAACTCAGAGAAACGAGGTTTGATATACGGCTTATCAATGAAATCGAATACCTTAGCCACCTCATTGACTATTTTACTACGCGAAGTCATCATGAGATAATCCGTGTATACTTTGGCATTACCCTCGTGGAAATTGCCAGTACCGATACATGCTATATTACCCTTAGTAGACTCGATATGCAATAATTTTGAGTGAACCTTTAGACCTTCGACGCCGAAGATGACATTTATGCCCTCCTTTTGCATGCGCTTACTCCATTTGATGTTACTCTCCTCGTCGAAACGAGCCAAGAGCTCCACTACAGCAGTAACCTTTTTGCCATTACGTGCTGCAGAAATTAGGGCCTTAACCACCTTGGAGTCCTTAGCAAGGCGATATAATGTAGTCTTGATACTTTTTACCTCTGGTTTAATAGCCGCCTCGCGTAGGAGACGAATATAACCATCGAAAGAGTGATAAGGCACGTGTATGAACTGGTCGTGCTCCCTTATGCTATCTAGAAGACTCTCGGGTTGGAGGAAGACAGGCTTCATGATAGGTGCCCATTTTTCGTATTTTTCGTCGGTCATACCACAAGAAGGGAAACTCATGAGATCCTTGTGGTTTTGGTAACGGCCACCTGCAAGAGACGTATCCAATTCGGTCATACCTAACCTCTCAATGATCTTCTTTTTCATCTGCTTAGGCATAGCCTTATCGTATATCACTCGAACAGCATCGCCCTTCTTACGGCTGTCTACTCCTACTGCTATTCTTTCTAAGGTACTATAGTCCTGGTCATTACCAATCTCCATCTCGGCATCCTTAGTAAACTTGAAAGAGTAGGCCTTATAAGAACTCTCCTTGAAACCGAGGAAAATGAGAGGAAGGCAGAAACGCACCACGTCGTCAAGATATATTATGACGCTTCTATTATTGTCGGAAGGGAGGGTAATCCATCGGCCCACCTGCTTGTCAGGTACCTTTACTATAGCATACTTACTCTTACCGGTTTGAATTTCCTTTTTTTCTACTAGGAGGTGGATGCTATTATCCTCGAGAGAACAGATGTCATCTATATTTGCGAGCCATATAGGATTTACTAACCCATTAAGTTTGTCGTAGAATAGATCTATTAAGAACTGTTTTTGGGCGTCGGATAGATTTTGTTCGTCTACTAGATCTACGCCCTTTTCCTTGAGGAGGTGGCGCAATTTGTGCAACGCCTCATCGTACTCCTTGCTATATTCTTCGTTAAGGCGATTTATTGCTTTGAGGCAATTTTTGAGAGAGTGGCTAGTAGCCTTATCAAGTGAAGAGTTGTCGACAGTGCGACTAAGAGATGCCACTCTTACGCGGAAAAATTCATCGAGATTGTTTGAGTATATGCCTAGGAACGAGAGACGTTCGAGTAGAGGAACGTTATCTTTTCCTGCCTCATTCAATATACGATGGTTGAAATACATCCAGCTTACATCTCGCTCGACGTAATGTTTTGTAATGTTGTTTTTTGTCATAATATACCTCTTGCTCTTCTTCTAAATAAACGATGCAAAGGTATTGGCGGAGTGTTACAAGGGTGTAATAGGGATATTACAATGGGGTTACGTTTTTAGAAAGGAGATGAGTGAGGGTGAAAAAGGAGAATTTACAGTGAAGGATAAGTGTTTTTTACGATGAACAGCTAGGAATAGAGAATATAAAAAGGCTCGCACCTCTAAGTGCGAGCCTTGATATTTGGGGGATTGGGATGAGGTTAGATATTTGGTTCGTCCCAGATCTTTGTGTCTGTACACTCTACGCTAACTGACTCTTGAGCTATCTTGATGATGAACTCACCAGCCTCGAGTGTCCACTTGCCCTCATTATTTACGAATGCCAACTTCTTAGCAGGGAGAGAGAACGATACAGTCTTTGTTTCACCTGGGTTAAGAGCAACCTTAGTGAAGTCGCGCAAACGCTTATTATCAGGTACGATAGAGGCAACGACGTCGCTAGTGTAGAGGAGTACAGGCTCCTTGCCAGCTACGTTTCCGGTATTAGTAACATCTACTGAGATATTGATAATATCATTTACGCCGAAAGTGGACTTGTCCACCTTAAGGTTAGAGTAAGCATAAGAGGTGTAGCTAAGACCATAACCGAAAGGCCAGAGGAGAGATACCTTAGCATCGTAGTTATATGCACCTGACATTGTGCCTACCTCCTCGCTTACCTTGTAATCATAAGTATTGAGAGAGTTGATTTCGCGAGGATATGTATAAGGCATCTTAGCTGAGAAGTTAGCGTCACCTGCGAGGAGGTTTGCTAGAGCATCTGCGCCATAGTTGCCTGGGAGGAAGATATGAACGACAGCCTTAGCGAGAGGTTCGATATCAGTGATTAGGCGAGGGCGACCCTCATTGAGGACGAGGACAATAGGCTTACCTGTTTTAGCGAGAGCCTTAACGAGGTCACTCTGGTTAGCTGAGATATTAAGGTCATTGAGGTTACCTGGTGTCTCGCAGTAGCTATTCTCGCCGATACAAGCTATGATGATATCGGCCTTTGCGGCAGCGCGAACAGCCTTTTCTATTTCTGGCTTATTCTCGTCGTAGTACTGACCCTGTTCATTATATGTAACCCCCTGCTCGAGGATGACATTATTTTTGCCATACTTATTACATAGAGCCTCGAAGATAGTGTTGTAGCTCTCAGAGAGATCCTCTGCATTAGAACCCTGCCAGGTGTATGACCAACCGCCATTGAGGCAACGCATTTGGTTGGCATTAGGACCAGTGACGAGAATCTTTTTACCCTTGGCGATTGGGAGTACACCCTCATTTTTGAGAAGAACTTCAGACTCTTCGGCAGCCTTAAGAGCGGCAAGAGCGTGCTCCTCGCAACCATACTTCTCGTATCCCTCGCCGCCAGTATTAGGCTCATCGAAGAGACCGAGACGATATTTTACGCGAACGATACGCTTAACGGCGTCGTCGATACGAGACATCTTTACAGCGCCCTCATTAACGAGTTCCTTGAGGAGAACGCAGAATTCTGTGCTATAAGGATCCATAGACATATCGATACCAGCGTTGATAGCGATACGGATAGCATCCTTCTTGTCCTTTGCTACCTTCTCGCGCTGGAAGAGATTGTTGATATCAGCCCAGTCGGTAACTATGAAGCCATCCCAGTTAAGATCCTCTTTGAGCCACTTAGTGAGGTATTCATAAGAGGCATGAACAGGTACGCCATTGATACTAGCAGAGTTAACCATTACTGTCTGTGCACCAGCGAGGATAGCAGCCTTGAAAGGCTCGAAATACTTTTCGCGGAGCATATTAGGAGCGATATAAGCAGGGGTACGATCCTTACCAGAGAAAGGGGCACCATAACCGAAGTAGTGCTTTACGCTAGTAGCTACGCCATACTTACCTATATGGTTGTTATCCTCACCTTGGTAACCTTTTACCTCGGCCACTACCATTTTAGAGTTTACTGTAGCATCCTCACCGAAGCTCTCCCAGATACGAGACCAACGAGGATCGCGACCGAGGTCGACCACAGGGTTATATACCCAAGGGCAGTTAGCTGCGCGGCTCTCGTATGCTGTGATTTGAGCCATCTCTGTTGCGAGGTCAGTATTAAAAGATGCGGCTAGGTTGATAGGCTGAGGGAACAAAGTACCAGCCTGTACATAAGTAACGCCGTGATTGTTATCGAGACCATAGATATCAGGGATACCAATATGATTCATAGACTTCTCTTGGATGAGGCGAATCCACTTTTGCCAATCCTCTACAGAGACAGCCTTACCAGGAGCGTTAAGGATAGAACCTACCTTATATTTAGCGATAGTTGTATCGAGTTTAACCTCGTCCAACTCCCAGCGACGGGAAGGGGTGCCATCGAAGATGTCGAGATTATAAGAGCCAAGAGCTGCGATAATCTCCTCGTCTGATTGGGTAAGGAATTGCTCTACTTCGGCATCGGAGCGACCAAATTGAGAGAGGACTACCTTAAGTTTATTACGATTGAGAGTTGCATTTTCGACAACTGTTTTACCGAGGACGTCGAGATTAAGCTCAAGCATTTGGCCCACTTTTTCATCGAGGGTCATTTTACTAACGAGCGCTTCGACCTTAGCCTCAAGCTCTGCATCGCGAGGGATAGCAGGCTCTACCTTGTTTTGTTGTGTGCATGAGCAGAGCCCTAATGTGACTAAGGCTACTGACGATAGAAAACTTTTCATATTATGCGTATTGTTAATTATGTTGTAAAGTTAGTGTTTTTGCGCAAAAACTCAAAAGAGAAATTATAATGGACAGAGGACAGATGATAAAGGATTATATATTTTCTGCCTTAGATTTTGAGATGTAACACTTTTTTAGTTATTTTTGTGAGTTAAACAATCTAATCAAATAAAATTACAATATGGCAAAAAAGATTTCTCTTGGTATAGATATAGGCGGTACTAATACTGCTATAGGTACAGTGGCACAAGATGGCACAGTAATCAACAAGACAAGCATACCTACACCAAAGGATGGAGATGTAGATGCGTATGTAGCTTCTATTAAGGCTACAATTTCGGAGCTTGTAGCGGAGTTGAAGAAAGGCGAGCCAGATGCTGAGGTACTAGGTATTGGTATTGGTGCACCAAATGCTAACTATCACAAAGGTACTATAGAGCATGCTCCAAACTTGGCATTCAAGGGTGTAGTACCATTGGTAGCGAAGTTGAAAGAGGCTATGCCAGAGATGAAATATATCTCATTGACAAACGATGCGAATGCAGCAGCACTTGGTGAGATGATCTATGGCGGCGGTCGTGGTATGAAAGATTTTGTGATGTATACTCTTGGTACAGGAGTTGGATCGGGCATTATCTGTAATGGCGATTTGCTTTATGGTCATGATGGTTTTGCTGGTGAGTGTGGACATACTATGCTTGTACCAGGTGGTCGTATGTGTGGTTGTGGTGTACAGGGGCACCTTGAGGCATATTGCTCGGCAGGTGGTATTAAGCGTACAGCCTTTGAGCTTCTTGCGCACTACAATGCAACAGACTCGTTGCTCGCAGATAAGTCGTACAATGAGTTGGAGGCAAAAGATGTATCTATTGCAGCATCTAAGGGAGACAAGGTAGCACTTGAGACATTTAAGTTGACAGGTGATTATCTTGCACGCGGCATAGCAGATTCAATCCATCACACAGCACCAGAGGCGGTATTCCTCTTTGGCGGTCCTACAGCAGCAGGTGATCTTTTGATGAACCCACTTAAGGAGGCGCTATGCAAGTATTTGTTACCTACATTTAAGAATTCGGACGGCACTCCAAAGGCGAAGATACTCATTTCGCAGTTGAAGGCTGGTGATGCAGCCATTGTAGGTGCATCTGCTTTGGTATGGAAAGAGCTTGAGAAATAATAGCAAACAACAATAGATTAGAGTTTACGATATGGAGTTAATAGATCAAGTAAGAGCCACTGCACAGGAGTGGATAAACGGTCCAGTCTACGATGAAAAGACCAAGGCAGAGGTAAAGGCTCTTTTGGAGAATCAAGACACTACTGCGTTGATAGATGCATTCTATCAGACATTGGAGTTTGGTACAGGTGGACTTCGTGGTATCATGGGTGCTGGTACAAACCGCATGAATATTTACACAGTAGGTGCTGCCACACAAGGCCTTGCTAATTACCTTAAGATGAACTTTAAGGATCGCAAGGAGATTTCTGTAGTAGTAGGTCATGATTGCCGTAACAACTCACGTCTTTTTGCAGAGACGGTAGCTGACATCTTCTCGGCAAACGGCATTAAGGTATACCTCTTTGAGGATATGCGTCCTACACCAGAGGTATCATTTGCTATTAGACATCTCAAGTGTCAGGCAGGTGTTAATATTACAGCATCACACAACCCAAGAGAGTACAATGGCTACAAGGCATATTGGGAGGATGGCGCTCAGGTATTGGCTCCACATGACAAAGGTATTATTGTTGAGGTAAATAAAGTATCTCATGCTGATATACAGTTCAAGGGTAATAAAGATCTCATTACAATCATTGGTGAGGAGATAGACAAGGTATACCTTGATGAGATTCAGACTATCTCTATTGACCCTGCCGTTATAGAGCGTCAGAAAGACCTTAGTATTGTCTACACACCTATCCATGGTACAGGTATGACAATGATACCACGCTCGCTCAAGCAGTGGGGCTTTACAAATGTCAACTGTGTGAAAGAGCAGATGGTAAAGAGCGGTGACTTCCCAACAGTAGTATCGCCAAACCCAGAGAATGCGGAGGCATTGACACTTGCTATTAAGTTGGCCAAGGAGATTAATGCTGATATTGTTATGGCATCAGACCCAGATGCTGACCGTGTAGGTATGGCATGTAAGGATGATAAGGGCGAGTGGGTATTAATCAATGGTAACCAGACATGCTTGCTCTTCCTCTACTACATCATAAAGAATCGTATTGCTCAAGGCAAGATGCAGCCAAACGACTTTATTGTTAAGACTATTGTAACGACAGAGTTGATTACTGCTATTGCTGAGAAGAATAAGATAGAGATGCGCGATTGCTACACTGGCTTCAAGTGGATTGCCAATGAGATACGCATTAGCGAAGGCAAGCAGAAGTACATTGGTGGTGGTGAGGAGTCGTATGGCTTCCTAGCACAAGACTTTGTACGTGATAAAGATGCAGTATCGGCATGTTCGCTATTGGCTGAGATTTGTGCTTGGGCTAAAGACCAAGGCAAGACACTCTATGAGGTTTTGATGGAGATATATTTGGAGTATGGTTTCTCATACAATAAGACTATTAATGTAGTTAGACCTGGTAAGTCGGGTGCTGACGAGATTAAGGCTATGATGGAGAATTACCGTAACAATACTCCAAAGACCCTTGATGGCTCAAAGATTGTCAAGATGAAAGACTTTAAGTCGCTCGAGGTTAAAGACCTCATTACAGGCAAGGTAGAGAAACTTGACATGCCAGATACAAGCAACGTACTCCAATTCTATTGTGAGGACGGCACTAAGGTCAGCGTTAGACCATCAGGTACAGAGCCAAAGATTAAGTTCTACATGGAGGCTACTGGCAAGATGGCCAATGCGGCAGACTACCTCAATGCGGTAGCGGCAGCAGACGTTAAGGTTGACAATATTGCTAAGGATTTGGGTATTGCATAATTAATATAATACTTAATATCAATAATCCCCACAAAGTATAATGCCTTGTGGGGATTTATACATAATATGATTATGAATAAGACAACATACGAAGTATTGAGCAAGGAAGATGCTCTAAATTTGATAGGTAAGCAGTGGATGCTAGTAACAGCAGGTAGCAAAGACAGTTATAATACCATGACAGCCTCATGGGGCGGTATAGGGTGGTTGTGGAACAAGGCTGTAGCCTTTGTCTTTGTTCGCCCAGAGCGCTATACACACGAATTTATAGAGAAAAACGATAGACTTACACTATCATTCTATACAGAAGAGTATAGGTCGGCCCTACAGCTATGCGGCACAAAGAGTGGCAGAGACACAGATAAGGCTGCAGAGACAGGGCTTACTCCCCTTTCTTTAGAGAGTGGAGCCATGACATTTGAGCAAGCACGCCTCACGCTTGACTGTAAAAAGCTATTTAAGGCATCAATGGAAGAGGCTAACTTCTTGGACAAAGAGCTTGTAGAGAGGTGGTATGGCGCACATGGTGGGATGCATGATGTGTATGTTGTAGAGATAGAGACTGTTTACGAGAAGTAAGTAGGGAGATGATGACTATAGATACCACAAATATGTGTTCGCATCTGCGGAAGAAGTTGTTTGAGACAGACGGTATCTACTATCCGATATGGCAAGCTATGCAAAATGACGAAGAGCTTACTGCTGTGGTACGCTCTCGTCAGTTGCATATTTACCGTAAAGGGAAGAAGGTACTCATACTTGCTGGCAAGGCGCAACCCAAGGTAATACGAGAAGATAAGCTCAACGAGATGTTAAGTACTATACTACATTGATATTATATTGTTGAAAATATACTACCATTTGAGATTCGATATATTACTCAGATTTTGTCTTATTTTTATAGTAATTAAAGCTACATACGCATTTTTCTGTGGTTTTCAGGGTGAATGATTAACCCTTATAGCAATAACGTGAATATTGAGAATTTTAGATTTTTAACGAACAAAGAGTAGAGTTTTTGCGTAGGGACGTGTAATACTTAGCAGTTATTAGTAGTATTATCTCATGTATATTATCTATTGTCATAGCGATATGGCGATAGGGAAAACAATAGAACAAACACTGATAAAAGATGAAACTAAAGAACATTTTCGCGTTTTTGCTAGTGGCTATACTATGCGTGAATGTAGATGCACAGCAGAAACTAACAAGGGAGCAGATTCTCAATATGAGCATTGAGGACTTGTCGGATCTTCCATTGGAGGAGCTTATGGAGGCTGTAGAGACACTTGGAGTGTCGAGTGTTGATGAGCTCTTTTCGCTTATTATGAATAAGAATGTTTCCTCGGCATCAAAGGCTGAGGAGAATTCATTTACCTCGCCTCTTTCGACGACAGTAATTACAAAGGATGAGATGCGTACATATGGCATTCTCTCTATTGAGGAGGCATTTCGTCTTATTCCAGGTATGATCGTTACAGAGAAGACCCCAGGAAACTTTGATATTCAGATGCGAGGATTGAACAGTATACCAAATAATAGTTCCATTATGTATACTGAGAATGCCAATACACTTTTGATGATTGATGGCAGACCTATGCACAATTATGGTATTGCGGCTATTACGATGGACCTTCTTCCTATCTCGATAGAGGATATTGAGAGAATTGAGGTTGTGCGTGGTGCTTGTGGTGCGCTTTATGGAGCTAATGCTGTTACTGGTGTTATCAATATTATTACAGAGAAGCCAAGTGAGTCGTCAAAGGTGGTATCGGGAAATATACAGATAGCAAACAATAGCGGTGTAATAGGAGATGTAGCACTCCGTAATACATGGTTAGGCGGTAAGTTATCAACCGGTTTGACATTTAATACACACCGTAGAGGACGAGAGACAAGTATTATACCAGTTGCCCCAGCCACTGGAGAAAGATATTATGTAATTGACGATGCGCTTTTAGAGGCCACACGCAATACGAGCCTAACTGAGAGTGTGATAAATACCTATATAGAGCAAGGCAAGATAAGAAGAGCGATGGACGAGGAGATGCACGAAGTGGCAGATTTGGGACGCTATCGTACATACTTATCAAGCAACGGCAGTTTCAGTAACACAACAGAGCCAGCTGTAGACTTTGCTAGGATGTATGCTACTCCAGATGAGTCGCGCAGGAACAACGGCATTAATGGTTACATTAGCTTTGTACCAACTAATGATGTGCGTTTTGATATTACGGGCGGTTATAATCAGTCATCAGCCTTGGTGTCTACAGTAGTAGATTTTGTTACTCCGCTTGCTGTTCGAGAGAGTAAGAAAGGCTATGTAAACCTTAACTCTAGCGTAAAAGATATCAATATTAATGTAGGCTATAGTGTTGGTTCGCAAGATTACGTTAAGGGACTTGCGGGATTCAAGATATGGGAGCAGATGTTCAATGCCAATGTAGAGTATGCCATCAGAGTTGGCGACCTAGCTATTAAGCCAGGTGTTTTCTATGAGTGGATGAAATTTGAGGATTATCTTCCTGTATATGATAACGAAGGCAAAGCCAACAGAGAAGAGCTAAGAAAGAACGGCATGTCGGCCACAGAAGCATATAGATGGCATTATGAGGGGCGAGGTGAGAAACCTGCGAATACGACAGACCGCTTGTATGGCTTCTTCAATACAGAGACACATTTATATAGTATTGCACCAAGTTTGCGACTTGACTATAAGATAGGCGACCTCAGACTTATAGGTGCATTTAGATCGGACAAGACACGTATTCCAGATAAATGGAATAGCTCATGGCAGTTTGCGGCCAACTATAATATAAACGAGCGCAACTTTGTGAGATTTGTATATGGTCGTGCCAATCGTAGTGCATGCCTTATCAATACCTCGGCTGACTTTATGTGGGATAAGACCTATATGATGCCAGCTAAGATATATATGACAGGAGATCCAGAGGCGGAGCTTGTGAAGATAGATAACTTTGAGATAGGTTATCGTTGGAAGCCTACTAATAAGCTTCTTCTTGATGCAGAGGTATTCTATTCGAAGTCTAAAGACTATGGATTCCTAAGATCTATGCAATCTATGTTTGCCATTTCGGCAAAAGATATGATAACAGATTTGATAGCTTGTACTAGCGCTATTAGGTATGTGAAAGATGAGAATGGTAATCCGCTTTATTCGAACGGTGCTATGGGAGGTTATGTATACCAAAATGGTATGGAGACACGTACATACCTCAAGTATTGTAATACACCATTTGAGCCAAAGCAATTTGGGTTGTCATTGAACATAGATTATATTATCTCGTCGAAGTTGATTGCCAAGTTGAACTTAAACGTTCAGAAGACAAAGGTAGACAACTACTATGAGTATAATAAGAATGTAGGTGTAGCATCACAGCTTGCTGCTGCTACACAAGAGTTATATGCTAATTTGCTATCCGGCAATATCATGGCAGACTTCTTTACAAAGATTGATGCTATGAAGGTAGCTACACCAGGTATGACAGACCAAGAGGCGGTAATGAAATTCTTTACAGACCCTGCATACGGTGAGCAGATGATGAACTTTGGTCAGACTCACCATATACAACACGTAGGAGACGACTTCTTCTTCGGTTCGACAGACTTCAAAGCGCCAAATACAGAAGATGGTGTAGAGAATGAGGCTACACCTAATATTTATGGAATGGTAGGCCTTATATATAAGCCAATCAATAAGTTGACAGTATCTGCCTTTGCGAACTTTGTAGGAGGAAGAACATACAAGACAGGATTTGGTGTAAAGGAGTTAGGTAATCGTACTACAGTAAATATGAAGATTGGCTATAAGCCAGTACATGATGTAGAGATATTTGTGAATGCACATAACCTCTTCAATACGGAGAAGAAAGAGTTTATCTATTCTGATGTTATTGGAGGTACATATGCATTTGGTGTGAACTTCGGTTTTTAAGACAACTGAGCAATAATAGATATGAAAAGACGCAGCGCTGAGATATGTGCTGCGTCTTTTTTGCATTTAGTGAGGGCTTATATTTCAAAAAGTGTATATTTGTAATATGTGAAATCTCGCAAACAAAGACCATTTATATGTTGATATTCCAGATAAGAAGATTGATAAGAGAGTATTTTGACCTAGATAAAGATAAGGTAGAGAATACAGAAGCTGTGGGAGCCATAGTACAAGGGGTGCAATTTAAGGGTATGAACCTTCTTATTCTTATTTGTGCTGTGTTTATAGCCTCGTTAGGGTTAAATATGAACTCTACTGCGGTAATAATAGGTGCCATGCTTATCTCTCCTCTTATGGGACCTATAATGGGTATAGGTCTTGGTTTTGGTATACATGATATGCCACTGATAAGAAGATGTGCTATTAACCTTATTGTGGCTACGATATTTGCGCTTATTACTTCGTGTGTATATTTTTTGTTGTCGCCTATTAACGATGCGAGGAGTGAGTTGTTGGCTAGAACACAGCCTACGATATATGATGTGTTGATAGCCTTCTTTGGTGGATTTGCTGGGATAATAGCCACTTGTTCTAAGTCGAAAGGCAACATATTACCAGGAGTTGCTATTGCGACAGCCTTGATGCCACCGTTATGTACGGCAGGATATGGATTAGCCACGCTTCAGTGGAACTTTTTAGCAGGAGCGTTTTATCTATTTGTGATTAATGCGGTATATATAGGACTTGCGACATGGCTTGGAGTGTTTATACTCAAACTACCAAAGGTAGAAGCCGAGTGGCAGATGAGGAGACAGAAGACTTGGATTGTAGCAATAATGATAATAGTGTTGACGCCAAGTATATTTACGACCGTTGGTATTATACAAGACAATGTGAGAGATGCCCATGTGAGAGCCTTTGTGCATGGGGAATTTGACAAGATGGAGAAGACCCAGTTGATGAGTTACAAATATGTAGAGAACGATAGTAATAGATATATAGAGGTTGCTCTATTAGGAGAGCCATTAGATGACCATAAGGTAGATATTATAGCGGCGTGTATGAAAGCCTATAATATACCCAGTGATTGCAAACTCAAGGTAATACAAGGCAGTGCCAACCAAGAGGCAGATATTGCTCAAGTGTCAGGTACTATAGTACAGACCATGATACAAGCCTACCAAGAGCAGATATTGAGCCTCAAACAAGAGAATGACAGTTTGAAGCATGTTATATCTGAGTTGCAAGACTACATATCGGTAAAGCTATCCAAATATGATGATATGGTGGAGGAGGAAGAGTAGGGCTGATAGTGATAGTTATGCCTTAGGGACAAGACTTATCAGCGTCTCCATGTGTCTAACCTTTGGGAACATATCGAGAGGTTGGACCTCCTCTATTTTGTAACCTGATTTATCCCACTCCTTTATGGAGCGAGGTATTTCGTCTGTACCGCAGAAGATGTGTACGACGCGGCGAGGCTTTCTTTTAGCAAGAGACTCTATAACCCCTGGGAGGGTACCCTTACGAGGCGGGTCTAGGAGGATTACTTCGTTACCCTTAGCTTTAGGGAGTTTATTTATGAAGTTACTATCTATTCTACCAGCTATGAAATGAGCGTTACGCTTTAGAAAATTAGCACTTCTTTTGGCGCACTCGATAGACTCGCCCGTCCACTCTACGCCCAATACCTCGCGCGCCTCCTCGCCCATGCCGAAGCTAAATAGGCCATAACCGCAGTAGAGATCCATGAAATCAGTGTTAGCGTCGAGCTTAGCCATAGACTTAGCGGCGCTGAGCATATTTCTGACTTGAGATTCATTTATTTGGCTAAAGCCAGTAACAGGATATTTCAGAGAGAAGCCATCTAATTTGAGAGCCAACTCCTTTGGGCCATATAGCTGTTTGAACGAAAGGGAGTCGGTTGGCTGGTCCATTTCGAGGTAGTAATCAGACGACTTAGCCACATATACGTGAGCGGCAGTCACCGGCTTAGGCATACGTTGGAGGTGCTCAGCCATTTGCTTAAGCTTGCGCACGATAGGTGCATTTAGTTCGCGCACATTAAAGATAATAGTGCGATTGGTGTATGAGCCACGAAGGATGACCCAATTAAGCGCCTCGGCTAGGGGGCGGTAGGGAGGAGACTGTAGCTTTTGTTCTACGAGCGAGTATATCTCCTGGTGCTCGCGAGGTTCAGTAATAGGAGCCTCATCCACGCCGAAAGAGAAGCCATTGCGACCGATTTTAGCCCTTCGTTTTGTTGTGGTACGATATCCTAGGGGCATAGGACTAGCTATAACAGCCTTAGGGCAAGCCATTATTTTATTCATTTCGAAGAAGAGAGCTATAGCGTTATTCTTAACCTCTAACTCCTTGTCGTATTTTAGTTTGTCATTAAACCCGCAAGCCTCTAAAGCCTCTGAAAAAGTGTATAGCATAGTTACAAATTAGCCATCTTACGGAGGCAAAGATACGCAATATATCCAACAAAAATATCTAACTTCGTTGCACTAATTTAGACAACATAAGTCATATGCGATCAACTAATTTCTATTACCACCTATTGGCTATAGTAATAGTCATATTTTGGGGTACAACCTTTGTGTCGACAAAGATGCTCATTTTGGCAGGACTTACGCCAGCGGTCATTTTTACCATTAGATTTATCATTGCCTATTTACTAATTCTGACGATATCCCACAAGCAACTATGGAGTAAGAGTTTTAAAGACGAGTTGGCCATGATAGGCTTAGGCGTTACAGGAGGTAGCTTGTACTTTTTGACAGAGAATATGGCCTTAGAGTATACGACAGCCACCAATACATCACTGATAGTATGTTCTTGTCCGCTCTTTGCCTCCATACTATGTGCATGGTTTGCCCATGAGCACCAAGGCAAGAAGCAGTGGTTTGGCACGATATTAGCCTTTATGGGTATGGCGGTGGTGGTACTCAACGGAAGATTTGTATTGAACTTAAATCCAGTAGGAGATATGTTAGCCTTTGTGGCTTGTATCTGTTGGGCTGTATACTCATTAATAATAAAGAAGGTAGGGCATAAGTATTCAAGTTTGTTCATCACGCGTAAAGTATTTGCCTATGGCGTACTAACCATATTATTCTACTTTATATTCCATTCAGAAGAGATACCAAGCAGTATAGATATCTTTTTTGACCCAGTGGTATGGGGAAATTTGGCCTTTCTATCTATAGTAGCTAGTTTTGCTTGTTATTTACTTTGGACGGTATGCATACACAGACTAGGTACTATAGAGGCGACGAACTATGTCTATTTGAATCCGATGGCTACAATAGTTGCTGCATCGATAGTGTTAGGAGAGGTAATTACGATATGGTTTATTTTGGGATCGGCGTTGATACTTTTGGGATTGTGGGTTAGTAATAAGCGAGGGAAGAATGAAGGATAATGGATAATGGGGAGAGGATATAGGACAATAGTTGAATAGGGGGCGGATGGTTGCTCTTTCATCGTAAAAAATGTAGTTGTTCTAGATATCCTAGATATTCTAGATGGAGCTAGGGAGGGGAGCGGCTGTAGCCTCTTTCATCGTAAAAAAGTTATTGTGAGCATACGGAGAGCACCCTTCTTCATCGTAAAAAACTAAAAAGCAAACGTTATTTATTGAGGTGTTTAATAGGGGTTATATTATTGTGAGATATGCAAACGACATTAATGATGATCGGCAAGACCGATGACAAGTACCTTCAGGAGGGTATGGAGGTATATGCGAAGAGGATACCACACTATACGCCATTTGATATTAAGGTAATACCAGATGTGAAGAATAGCAAGAATTTGACACAAGAGCAGCAGAAAGCAGCCGAGGCACAGATGTTTCTAGCCAATATACAGACATCAGATTTGGTGGTATTGCTTGATGAGAATGGCAAGATGTATACCTCTAGGCAGTTTTCGCAGTATATAAATAATGCTGCTATTGGAGGAGTGCGTAGGTTGGTATTTTTGATAGGAGGTCCTTATGGATTTGATAAGTCGGTATATGACAGAGCCAACCATAAGATATCACTATCTCCCATGACATTTTCGCATCAGATGGTACGCCTAATATTTCTGGAGCAGCTATATAGGGCACATACTATTTTGAAGGGGCAGCCCTACCATCATGACTAACGCGCAGAGCGAATTAACATTATTTATGTCATACATGTATCTCTTTTTCGTACTTTTGCCATTCGAAAAAGATTGCAACAGTATTAAAAAACAATGGATTTTATAGTTGACCTCTTTTCAGGTACAGGTATAGCTACGGCGCTTGTATACATATGCCTTGCCAGTTTTATTGGTATGCTATTAGGCAAAGTGGGCATAGGTAAGGTTAAGTTAGGCGTTGCTGGAGTGCTATTTACAGGCATTATCTTGGCACATTTTGGTGCGAAAGTGAATGGTGATATGCTACACTTTGCGCAAGAGTTTGGACTTATACTATTTGTGTATGCTATAGGTATAGATGTAGGTCCGCGTTTCTTCAGTACCTTCCGTTCGGACGGACTGTTACTCAATGTATTTGCGATTTCCAATGTTGTTATGGGCTTTGGTATAGCCATAGCCATACACTATCTATTTGGTGTTGATCCAGCTGTAGTAACTGGTATTATGTGCGGTGCTGTGACAAATACGCCAGGATTAGGCGCAGCTAAGCAGGTGGTATCAGATTATAATGCTACGAATCCGATAGAGCCAATTGACGGAAGTCTTTTAGGAACAGGTTATGCTGTAGCATATCCATTAGGTGTAATAGGCATTATACTTGTGATGCTTGTTATTAGAGCTATATTTAGAATAAAGCTATCTAAAGAGGTAGACGACTATAATGAGGCACTTGGAAGTGGTACTAACAGGCTACAGAGTGTAGTAGTTAAGATTTCCAATCCGAACCTATTTGGCAAGACCATAGAGTATGTTCAGAACTTTGCTGATACACAATTGGCATTCTCAAGAATTGAGAGGAAAGGCGAGTTTTTGATACCAGAGGCTACGATGACCATAGAAGAGGGGGATGTAGTACATGGTGTTGCGAATGAGAATAATATTGACGACTTAAAGATAAAGTTTGGAGAGCTCACTGTTGGTCAGAAGCGCGAAGTGGATGGTGATTTGGTAATGAAACGCTTTATGATTACCAATCCAAAGATAGCGGGAAAGACTATAGAGCAGTTGGGTATTTACAGACGTTATCCAGCTAATATTACACGTATTTACCGAGCAGGTACAGAGGTGTTACCTACGAAGAGAACTACCATTGAGGTAGGTGATGCGGTGAGAGTAGTAGGTAAGAGAGCTGTGATGAACGAAATCAAAGCAGAGCTTGGAGACTCGATAAAAGAGTGGAGTCATCCAAATATCATACCAATGTTTATGGGTATTGCCCTAGGATTATTGGTAGGCGCTATACCATTCTTCATACCAGGACTCCCAGCCCCAGCCAAGTTAGGTTTGGCAGGCGGTCCGCTTTTGGTAGCCATTCTATTAGGAAACAAAGGCCGTATAGGCAGCATGACCTTCTATATGAACTCAGGAGCCAACATGGTATTGAGAGAGATGGGCATAACACTCTTTTTGGCCTGTGTAGGACTTGGAGCAGGAGGCAACTTTGTAGCCACTATACTCAACGGAGGATATATGTGGGTATTGTATGGAGCCATGATTACTATTATTCCATTATTAATAGTAGGCACAATAGCTAGACTTTGTAAAGTAAACTATCTAAAGATATGTGGATTTTTGGCAGGTAGTATGACCGATCCACCAGCATTAGAGTATGCGAATAGTCTTAGTCAGACCCATGCGCAATCGATGGCATACGCTACAGTATATCCTTTGACGATGTTCTTGCGTATACTACTTGGTCAGACTCTAATACTCATTCTGCTTTAGAGTTTGCGATTACCATTAACTTAAATAGATAATAATTAGAGAAAAAGTAAAATAATATGGGAGTATCGTACGATAAATTCCTCGCTCGTCAGAAGCAGCTTGCAGAGCAGTACGACGAGAAGTACTATGAGAAGCAGCACAATAGAGGTAAGCTTACTGCACGTGAGCGTATCATAATGCTATTTGACGAGGGATCATTTGAAGAGATAGACGCCTTTGTACCATCGGCAGGTGGATCGACATTTGGTAAGACTACAAGTTCTTTTGGCGATGGTGTAATAGCAGGCTTTGGTACAATCAATGGACGTCAAGCCTATGCTTACTCTCAAGATTTCAATGTAATGGGTGGTTCCCTTGGTGCGGTACATGCTGCAAAGATTACCAAGGTACAAGATATGGCCCTCAAGACAGGTTTACCTGTTATTGCCCTTATAGATTCAGGTGGTGCACGTATTCAGGAGGGTGTTGCCTCATTGAACGGCTATGCTAATATTTTCCGTCGTAATGTATTGGCATCGGGTGTAGTACCACAGATTTCTGCGATTATGGGTCCAGCTGCTGGTGGTGCTGTATACTCTCCAGCCTTGACAGACTTCATCTTCATGACAGAAGGCACATCATATATGTTTGTGACAGGACCAGACGTTGTACGTCAGGTACTCAATGAGGATGTGACACCAGAGACACTAGGTGGTGCTAAGGTACACACAACTAAGTCGGGCGTTGCGAACTTTGTATATTCAGACGATGCCAACTTGATACTTGGTATTAAGAGACTATTGACCTTCTTACCATCTAACAATATTGAGAACCCACCATTTGTTCCAACAGACGACCCAACAGACAGAATAGAGGAGAGTCTAAGAGACATAGTACCAGAGGATCCTGATAAACCATATGACGTAAGAGACGTTATTAGATTGGTTGTAGACAAGGGACGTTTCTTTGAGGTAAGTGAGAACTATGCAGAGAACATTGTAGTAGGCTTCTCGCGCATTGGTGGTTACACAATAGGTGTGGTAGCTAACCAGCCAAAGGTAATGGCAGGCTCATTGGACATTGATTCGAGTGTAAAGGCAGCAAGATTTATCAACTTCTGCGACTCATTTAATATTCCAATTATAACATTTGAGGATGTTCCAGGCTTCTTGCCAGGTACAGACCAAGAGCACGAGGGTATCATTAGAAACGGTGCGAAGCTTCTCTACGCTTATACACGCGCTACTGTACCAAAGATTACTGTTATTTTGCGTAAGTCGTACGGTGGAGCATATATCGTTATGAACTCAAAGGGTATTGGTGGTGACTATACCTTTGCATGGCCAACAGCAGAGATTGCCGTAATGGGACCAGACGGTGCTATTGCTATTCTTTGCAGAAAAGAGCTTGCTGAGGCTGAGGATCCAGTAGCCTTGAAGAAAGAGCTTGTAGCTAAGTATAGAGATGAGGTAGCGAACCCATACATAGCAGACGAGAAAGGCTTTGTGGATGAGGTAATAGACCCAGCGATGACCCGTGTTAAGATTTGCAGACTTTTGAAGAGCCTTGACAAGAAATCTGTAAGTCTTCCTAGACGCAAGCATGGTAATACACCATTGTAGTAAGAAATAGAAATTAGAGCTTTCTAAAAATATACAGAATAGATGATAAAGTCCATTTTGATAGCAAACCGTGGTGAGATAGCCATTCGTATTGCGCGTACAGCCAAGCGTATGGGTATTAAGACATACGGTATACGTACGAAGAAAGAGCCTAACGCAGTATACCTCTCGAAGGTAGACGAGGTAGTAGACTTTCCAGAGACAGACGGCAAGGTAGCAGAGTTTTTGGATATACCAAACTTGGTAAAACTTGCTGTTGACAATCATATTGACTCCATGCATCCAGGCTATGGATATCTTTCGGAGAATGCTGATTTTGCGCAGGCATGTCAGGATAACGGAGTAATTTTTGTTGGTCCATCACCAAAGATTATCCGTGATATGGGAGATAAGATCATTGCCAAAGAGATAGCTATGCGAGCAGGAGTACCTATGCTTGGCGGCACAAAAGGTGGTGTAGCTACAGCAGAGGCAGCTATAGAGCAAGCCAACTCTATGGGTTATCCAGTAATTATCAAGGCGGCATCAGGAGGTGGTGGTCGTGGTATGCGTATCTGCTGGAAAGAGGATGAGGTAGCGAGAAACTGGAAGCTATGTACAGATGAGGCTACAACAGCATTCAACGACCCTACAGTATTTATTGAGAAGTATCTTCAGAATCCAAAGCATATAGAGTTTCAGATAGTAGCTGATAAGTATGGCAATGTAGTTCATCTTGGTGAGCGTGAGTGCTCTATTCAGCGTAAGCATCAGAAACTTATGGAGGAGGCTCCATCTCCAGCATTGACAGAAGAGATGCGAGAGAAGATGGCTACAGCGGCGGTTAACCTTGCAAAAGAGGCGGGTTATGAGAGCCTTGGTACTGTAGAGTTCCTTCTTGACGCACAAGGTAACTTCTACTTTATGGAGATGAATACCCGTATTCAGGTAGAGCATCCTGTAACGGAGATGATTACCGGTCTTAACCTTGTAGAGCTTCAGCTTTTGATAGCATCTGGTGAGAAGTTGCCAGTAGAGCAGAAAGACATCAAGTTAAACGGTTGGGCAATTGAGTGCCGTATCAATGCAGAGGATGTACAAGGTGGCTTTACACCATCTATTGGTTTGATTAGAAATTTGCGCTTACCATCAGACAATAATATTAGAATTGATTCGGGTGTAAGAGTAGGAACAGAGATTACACCATTCTTTGATTCTATGATTGCCAAGCTTATTGTACATGGTAAGGATAGAAACGATGCTATTGATTTGTCATTGCGTAGCTTGCAGCACTTCTCTGTAATGGGTGTGAAGACTACTATTCCATTCTGCAAGCAGGTGCTACATAATGAGATATTCCGCAAAGGCGACTTCAATACCTCGTTTATAGACAAGGTACTTGGTGATAACTTGATATACAAAGAGCCACATGAGGACCTCATAGCAGCGTTGTTGGCTGTATCTACCTACAATCACGATAATGACTTTATTGGTGATGGTGAGGATACACCAGAGGCAGGTATGGACCCATGGGTACTTCAGAAGCGCATTCGTCACTTGTAATTAGGCATGAATTATGAATAGCAATATACAGAATAGAACACTGATAGCTGTAGGTCCTAATGAGGAGACATACGAGTTTCAGGTAGACAATAAATATCAGTTCAGCACCAAGGGTCAGAAACTCAAGGTAGAGATGATAGAAGAGGCTGATGGTATATTACTCTTCTCGTGTGAGGGTGTAAGATATCCAGTAGAGATAGTCTCTGTGAAGCAGAATAATTATGAGGTGATGGTAAATGGTGTATCATATAACTTTACTATTGAGACACCATTCTCGCTCAAGCGTCGTCAGATATTGGCAGCCAACAAGCCAGTAAGCGACTCAGAAGAGGTGAGAACACCAATGCCAGGTAAGATAGTATCGGTAGCTGTTAAGGTAGGTCAAGAGGTTAAGCAAGGCGACCCTATCTTGGTATTAGAGGCTATGAAGATGCAGAATACCCTTACAGCGCCTATTAACGGTGTTGTGACAGTAGTCAAGGCTAGAGAAGCTACAAACGTAGGTAAGGACGAGCTTCTTGTTGAGATTAAGCGACAGTAGGATAGTAATACTATTCAGTTGAGTAATATAATCCCTTAGCAATATAGATTGCTAGGGGATTTTTGTTGGGGAGACGTTTTAGAGTAAAGGATTAGATATTGATAATGATTTTGTAGTTGCGATTTGTTGAGCCTGGTTATAGCGAGGTTAGCGGGAGGTGAGCGGGAGGTTATAGGGAGCGAATGATAAAGAAAGTTAGTGCTTAAGGGTAGCTATTTCCACGACATGTATTGTGTTTTCAGACACAGAGAAACGGATGTCGTAGTTATTATATGGCATACCATAGACTCTATCGGCGGAATCTGATATATATTGAGGGCGAGGGTCGTGCGACAAGATATCACTAATTACAGCTATTTCTTCAGGAGAGAATGATGGAGGGCAGTTGCAATCGAAGCATACTTCTAGACGTTTTATACCCCTTTCGGCGCTAAAACCGCCACGAGCCTCTGGGTGAGCATCAGTGAATGGCAGATAAGGCTTGATATCGTATATTGGGGTACCATCCATAAGGTCGGCCCCGGATACGAATATAGCAGGCTCTTGGTAGTCGATATGTTCGATTTTTACGGAAGAGAGAGCTAACGGATTAGGTCGGAAAGGCGAACGAGTAGCAAAGACCCCCATTTTCTCGTTACCACCAAGGACAGGGGGGCGTACTACTGGGCTATTAGCCTTATGTTTATTAGCGGAGAACCCCCATATGAGCCATAGGAAGTCGTACCCCTCCATGCCACGCAGGTAATCGGCATTACGATAGCAAGGCTCAAAGACTATTTTACAGATGAGTCTAGATACCAATCCGCTCTGCTTAGGGACGCCGAATTTGGAAGTCAGCGGAGAAGATAGAAACGCTATAGGTGATATCTCCATTATATTTTACGGATACGAGCGAATTTAAGAAGAAGATGCTTAGTGGCACCATTGTCGAACTTGATGGTAAGCTTAGTATCGAGACCGCGTCCTTCAGTAGCTATAACCTCGCCGCGGCCGAAAGTATCATGCACTATACGCTCGCCCACGTGATATATTGTTGTAGCGACAGCCGATGCCGATGCAGAAGGCTTAGGGGCAGGACGGAATGATGGAGCAGAAGAGGCGGCAGGTCTTGGGGTAGCCTTGGGAAATTGGAAAGCCGACTGAGAAGGGCGAGGCGGTTCAGGACGTCTAAAACCCGAAGGCACCATATGGCTACGCGAGTGTAGGGCTGCGTCATCAATGAAATCGCTATCTATATCCTTAAGGAAACGGCTAGGGTGTCCATCCTTGAACTGACCAAAGACCACTATTCGGCGAGAGAAGTATATATCCACCTCCTTACGAGCGCGAGTAATAGCCACGTAGAACAGACGGCGTTCCTCCTCGAGTTCGGAAGCATTCATGGTAGATTGGAGACCCGGGAACTTCTCGTCCTCCATACCAGATATTATGACATTATTAAACTCTAGTCCTTTAGAAGCGTGGATAGTCATGAGTGATACGAAATCCGTTATGCTCTTATCCATATCAGCCTTATCCTCGCTAGTCATGAGAGATATTTCCTGGAGGTAAGTATCCATGGTATTAGATTCGTTAGACTCATTTTGTTGAGATACGAACTGACTAACGCCATCTAGGAGTTCGAATATGTTATTTAGCTTATCCTTGACATCTGGGTCATCCTTGTGAGACATAAACTCTTGGAGGATACCACTCTTTTCAGCCAAGGCACGCATTAATGTATGCGCATCTGTTTTACGAGACAATTCGTAGCCATTCCATATCATAGCTGCGAACGCCTGTATTTTCTTTTGGGTAGGACCAGATATGCCACATACGTCCATATTAGGAGTACTACATATCACATCCCACATAGGCATACCAGAGCGCATAGCATACGACTCTATTTTATCCTGAGTAGTATCACCTATGCCACGTTTAGGCTTATTGAATACGCGGCGAAGAGCAGCGTGGTCGCGAGGGTTAACCGCAAGGCGGCAGTATGCCAAGAGATCCTTTATCTCCTCACGTTGGTAGAACGATATGCCACCGAATATCTTATAAGCTATTCCTGCCTTACGGAGCGACTCCTCCAGTTCGCGCGTTTGGGCATGATTACGGTAAAGGATAGCGAAGTCGGCCGGACGATTATTACCATGTCTTATGCCACCTATGATATTAGAGACGATAGAGACAGCCTGCTCCTTATCAGAATCCGAGGCATGTATACGAAGTTTTTCGCCCTCATCACCCTCAGAGAAGATAGTCTTAGGGATTTGTGAGACATTATGGGTAATGAGAGAGTTGGCCGCGTTGACGATCATCTGAGTAGAGCGATAATTCTGCTCAAGTTTAAATATCTGATGATTAGGATAATCGTTACGGAAGCGGAGGATATTTTCTATTCGGGCACCGCGGAAGCTATAGATACTTTGGGCATCGTCGCCCACGACGCATATATTCTTATATTTCTCTACTAGGCGACGAACGATGTTATACTGCGCGTGGTTAGTATCCTGATACTCATCTACTAGAGTGTATATGAACTTATCTTGATACTTAGCGAGTATTTCGGGGTGCTCTTTGAAGAGGACATTAGTGTACATGAGGAGGTCGTCGAAATCCATAGCATTAGATTGTCGGCACATATTCATGTACATAGAGTATACTTCGGCCATTTTAGCGCGACCTCCATTTTTATCCCTTGCGATGTATGACTCAACAGAGCTATACTGATTAGGGAATACGAGATCGTTTTTAGCTGTTGATATTGCATTGAGCACGGCAGAATCCTTATAATCAGAGCTATCTAGGTTAAGCTCCTTGATGATTTTGTGGAGAGTCTGCTTAGTGTCGGGGGTATCATATATAGTAAAATCCGAATTGAAGCCGATATGCTGAGCCTCCATACGGAGTATTTTAGCGAATACAGAGTGGAATGTACCCATCCAAAGCTGCTGAGCGAGGTTTGGGCCTACTATGGAAGCGATACGCTCCTTCATTTCGCGAGCAGCCTTATTAGTAAAAGTCAGAGCTAGGATATTCCAAGGCTTAACGCCTTGTTGAAGTAGGTGCGCTATTCGCATAGTAAGCACACGAGTCTTACCTGAACCAGCGCCAGCGATTACCTGTACAGGACCCTCTGTAGCCAGTACGGCATTTCTTTGAGCCTCATTTAGGCCATTTAAGTATTCTGGCATACTGATATTAATTGAATTGAGGGTCTACATCATCCTCCTCAGAATCAGAAGATGGTTGAGTATTAGCTACGTGAAGAGCCATTAATGCGTTAGTAAGTGAAGCGCCCCAATAGTCGGCGAACTCACGTTGTACTACTACCTGTGCATCATTTGTGATATCGTCGATATTCATTTGGCAGCGAGCCACGAAGTTTTTGAGGCTTTGGTAGATATCAGCCATATCTTCGGAAATAGAACCTTGAGCTACCTCCTCGTCGCGGCGTATGTCTACTACCTTGATATAAGAATCATCGTCGCCCATCTTTTCAGAAATCTGAGACCATACAGATTGGTATTCAAATTCGTCGACAGACTCCATGAGGTCGCCATCGAGAAGCTCTTCGCCATTTTCAGGGAGTACTGATGCGCGAACATATAGATAAGCAAGCATACGAGCCGCTACCTTTTTGAAATCTGCTGGCGTATATTTTGGGCAATTCTCGACGAGTAGGCAATACTCACGAGCTACGGTGAGGAATTCGATATTCATGGTAATATTATCTTAGAAAGTATATTTGAAGGCGATGGTAAAATTCTCTTTGAACTGGAATTTTGCCTTGCCATTAATTTTCTCGTTATCGAAGAAACGCATAGTAGTAAGCAGGCGAGTAGTAAGGAATCTATTTATCTGCATATCTATGATATTCTCCCAGTTGAATCTTTTTTGACCATCTTTACGGAAGTATTCATAGAATAGCTCCATTTTTGTGGAGTAAGTAACGCCGTATGTAATAGTCTTTTTCCATGTGGTATTGATAGAGAAACCATTTACCCATGAGCTACGCTTATCCTTTGCGATACCATAGTTCTCCTGATTTATGTGTGCTGTATCGGCGACTATGGTAATAGACGCTGTATATGGAGATAAGAGCACACTGAGGTTAGTAACCTTATAATCCATACCGAAAATCAGTTGGATATAAGCTGGAGAGAATAGGGTAGACTTAAGGTTCTCCTTATTCTTGTCATTATTTGCGTAGTTACGAAACATCTGAGTCTTTAGGGTAGTTTGGAAAGAGTAGTACCATTTATTGACTGCCTTGAAACCATACTTAGAAGATAATTCAAGAGCGTCATTAGATACTCTGATACCCAAATCGTCGGTATATGTCATACCTACCTTATGGACTCCATTGTTTTCAAAAGAGTGTCTATCCTTTGTGAGGATAGCTTTAGCTCTCATATCGCTAGAGAGGGAGAAGCTATTATCGCCACCCTTGGCCCAATTCTTTTGAGCGAACTGAGACATCTGTAGATTCTCCTCGCCAGATATTACCCATGGGCCCTTTTCTTCTTTAGGGAGGGAACGCATATCGGCACTTTGGTGGAACTCCTCTTTGAATATCTGAGCTAACGATTTATTGTCGTTATCTGTTGTTGCTATTCGTTTGCCCTCGCGGACATCCTTCCAAGGCTCTGGCACTTCGCTCCAATTGATTTTGACCAAATCGGCACGCTTAGCCGCCGTTTTTTCTCTGATAGAAGCCAAAGAACGAGCATTGTTATTTATCCAATTACGGATAGAATCGCCAGCCTCTAGAGAGGAGAAAGAGTGTTGTAGTTGGTCTACCTCAACCTCTAAGGGCTTGGTAGGGGTGTATGATATTGATAGCGGTTGAGGAACAACCATAAGTTCCATAGCCACTACATTATAGTTGCCTGAAGAAGCTCTACGGAACTCCTCCTGAAGGGTAATAGTATTATGATATACGCTATCGAGAGATAGGTCGGTCATGAAAACAAGAGCAGTGTCGGTATATACTACAGTTTCTACCTCTGGAGTATAGAGCGAACTCCTCCACACTTGGGCGAAAGAATGAAGCGTGCCGAAGTATAGAAGAGAGAGTATAAGATATATGTATTTGTATAGTGTATTTCTACTCATAACTTACGTGGGATAGGACTCGTCTGTATACTGAGAATATCTTACTCTTAGAGACGAAGCCTACATATTTATGACCTTGAACTACTGGTAGATTCCATGCTCCAGTGGACTCAAATTTATCCATTACGCTTTCCATAGTCTCCTCGGAGCGGATTAGCGCAGGTGGGATAGTCATGATATCTCTTACATATGTTGTATCATACATTTCGTGATTAAACATTATGCTACGTATATCATTTAGAGTAACCACGCCAATAAGTTCGCCCTTTTGAGAGACTACAGGGAACAGGTTACGAGACGATTTAGATATAGCGGCTACGAGTTGACCAAGAGTTTGGTCGGAGCGCACTATAGTAAATTCGGTCTCTATTACGCGGTCGAGATGCATCAATGTGAGTACTGCCTTATCTCTCTCGTGGGTAAGTAATTCGCCCTTTTCGGCCAAAGGCTTAGTGTATATGCTATTAGGTTCGAAGTAGCACATTGTAACGTGAGACACGGTAGCTACTATCATCAAAGGCACTAGGAGCTCGTACCCATTAGTAATTTCGGCGATAAGGAATATTGATGTAAGAGGAGCGTGCATCACGCCACTCATTACGCCTGCCATGCCCACTAGAGTAAAACATGGTATTGAGAGATTATCAGCTCCCATATAGTGGAGAATAGATACGAAGAAAAATCCGCATACACCACCAAGGAATAGGGAAGGGGCGAAGGTGCCGCCTACACCACCTGAGCCAGTAGTTGTAGCTGTTGCGAAAGGCTTGCATATTATGATACCCAATGCGAATAGGGTAAGGAGTAATAGTTCGTTACCATCGCCAAGCATAGCTAGAGGAGAGCCCTCAATGATTTTCCATACCTCGCCCGAGAGAAGATTCTCTATTGTGCCATATCCCTCACCATAGAGAGGAGGGAATATAAATATGAGTAAACCTAGGAATAAGGAGCCTACAAACCACTTAAGGTAGGGGTTCTTTACAAGGGCAACCCTCTTTTCAAACGACCATAGAGAGCGAGTGAAAGTGAGAGCTACGATACCTGTGAATATACCAAATAGTATATAGAAAGGTATATCGTGGAGTGTAAAGGAGGTAGCCAACTCTGATGAGAATTCTACATTCTTACCATGGAAAAAGAATGTCACGCTAGTAGCGGTAATAGCTGACACGAGAAGAGGTATAATGCTTGCTAAGGTAATATTAAGCATTAGAATCTCAAGAGTAAATATCATACCAGCTATTGGCGCTTTGAAAACACCGGCGATACCGCCAGCAGCACCACATGCCATAAGTAGGGTAATGGTCTTATAGTCGAGGCGGAAGAATTTACCAATGTTAGAACCCAAGCAAGCACCTGTGAGAGCGATAGGCGCCTCTGCTCCTACTGAACCACCGAATCCGATAGTAAACGAACTAGTAATGATACTAGCATAGCTATGATGCTTCTTGAGAGAACTACCGTTTTGAGATATTGCATGGAGTATTTTGGTTATACCATGACCAAGATTGTCCTTTATTACATATTTGACTAAAAGTAGCGAGATAAGGATACCAATAGCTGGCGATATGAGGAGTAGAATATTGTAATCTTGTGAGGCAAAATTATCTACTACGAACTCTTTTACAACGCTGATAGCATATTTAAGCACTACTGCGGCGAGACCGCTACATAGTCCTACGAAAAAACTTAGCACTATGACGAAATATCGCCCTTCGTGCCATGTCATCTGTCTCTCCGTCAATCGTTCTGCTGAGTCCTGTGAGAATTTACAAAGTTTATCTACTAGATTCATCGTTTGCTACCTATTTCTATACGCAAATATACGTCAGAGCGCGAAAAAGGGCATATTGGAAATAGTTAAAAAAGCTAAACTAAAGGCTTGTAAGTCTCTATTATTATCCTATCTTTACAGCAGTGGATGTGGAAGTTTGTGGAGTCATGACTATTGAACCAATACCACCGAGAAACATAGCTATTGCCATAATCTCTTCTTGAGTGTAATTTTTATCATTCATGTTGTTATCTGTTGTTGTTTGACGCAAATATAATGGTAGATATCGCTTTTTGCAA
>JAUNDI010000018.1 GCA_030526155.1 Bacteroidia bacterium | reverse complement strand
TGACCCATTGAGACATACTTACTAAAAAAATCCTGCAAATTGACCTATACACCAATCTTGGAGATATCGGAGAGCCTGCATTATGTTATCCTCATTATTTTGGATGAGGTTTGGGTCAAGAGCATCCTTGAGAGCGGTAATGGTAATATTGGGAGATGCTTGGACCCTTTCTATGATTTGAGAGCAGAGAGATTGGAATTGCTCCTTTGTTAATAGAGCATTGTCTTTATTGGAGTTTTGGGCGCGGCATACGTCGCACATACCACAAGGCTCGGCAGCAGTTTGTCCGAAGTAACGGACTAGCTGTAAGGTGCGGCATTCTGAGTTATTCTCGAGATATTGACGTACGCTAGAGACACGAGAGCGCTGATCAGCCTCGCGGTCGGCATACACCTCCTTAGGTAAGTATAGATACTTATCGCTTACGCGGTCTTGAAGCCAATAGACGTATGACATATGTTTAGCAGGATTGTAGAGGAGTACATCCATTCTGCTAAGTTTAAGCATACGTTCGTATAGTTGTTGGTGAGTGATATTGCATATTTTGGCAATTAGGTACTCATCTATTTGGATGTATTTAGTGTATAGCCCCTCGTATTTACGGAGGAGTGTTTCGATGATGATGTTGAGATCTGGGTTATTCTGTCGCAAATTATATAGAGGTTCACCATCCATGAGGAACATGACGCGCGGTGGGAAATCGGCATCAGCCTCATATTCGAGGTAACCTGCGTTTTTGAGTATTTGGAGAGAGTAGTGCACCTGTAGAGTAGATAGGTGGTAGTTTTTGCATAGGAGGCCGAGATTTAGTTCTTGGAGTACTCCCTCACCAGACCCCACACCGATGACCATAGTATTTCCTATGGCGTTGTATACCTCTAGGATTTTCTCCTTAGGAGGAAAGGCGTTATTGACCTTCTGTTCGAGTATTGAGATATCGCGAGGAGCATTAAGGAGGACTGCATAAGCTGTATTACCATCACGCCCGGCGCGGCCAGCCTCTTGGAAGTAAGCCTCTAGAGAGCCAGGGACATCCATGTGTATGACGAGGCGGACATTAGGCTTATCAATCCCCATACCGAACGCATTGGTACATACCATGACACGGACATTACCCTTAGTCCATTGTTCTTGGTAATCCTTCTTTTGTTTAGCATTCATACCAGCGTGGTATGGGAGAGCAGAGATGCCTTGAGAATTGATGATATTGGCATATTCGGTAGTACTAGCACGCTTACCCACGTATACTATTGCGCTACCCGTGGTACGGCGGAGCATACCTATAGCTTCACCCACCTTATTTTGGGTATCACGAACGATATATGCTAGATTTGGGCGGACGAAGCTAGCCGTCATACTATTAGGAGAGCGGAATTCCAGTCGCGTCATTATATCCTCCACCACCTTAGGCGTAGCCGTAGCTGTTAAAGCCAATATAGGGGGGCGTTCGGGGTATAGGTCCTCGAATATATCAGTTATTTTCAGGTAAGCCGGGCGGAAGTCATATCCCCATTGAGAGATACAGTGAGCCTCGTCAATAACGAGGAGAGAGACATCCATTTGGCGTAGCTTTATACGGAAAGATTCAGACGAGAGACGTTCGGGAGCTACGTATAGGAATTTGCAGTGGCCGTATATAGCGTTATCGAGGAGAATGTTCATTTCGTTGTATGACATTCCTGAATATATGGCTGCAGCGCGTATGCCACGACGCAGCAAGCCATTTACTTGGTCCTGCATGAGAGCGATGAGAGGGGTTATGACGAGACATACCCCCTCCATAGACATTGCAGGCACTTGGAAAGTGATGGATTTACCTCCGCCGGTTGGCATAAGTCCTAGGGTATCTCTACCCTCGCCGATAGACTGGATGATATCAGCCTGTATTGAGCGAAAGCTATCGTAGCCCCAGTACTCCTTTAGAATTTTGAGGTATTTATCCATTACGTTATATTAAGCCTTTAAAAGTTCAGCTATCTTCTCGGCACAAAGTTCTCCATCAACAGCAGACGATACTATACCGCCAGCGTATCCAGCCCCCTCGCCACAAGGGTATAAGCCCTCGACATTAGGGTGCTGCATAGTAGCAGGATTACGAGGGATACGAACAGGCGAAGATGTACGACTCTCCACGCCCACTACGAGAGCCTCGTTGGTCATGAATCCGCGAGCTTGCTTACCAAAAGTTTCGAAGCCCTTACGTAGACGCATACCTATATGCTCAGGGAGCCAGAAATGCATAGGAGACGTCATGACACCTGGGACGTATGAACAAGGAGGCAACTGTTGAGATATCTTACCTTGAACAAAATCGGCAAGGCCTTGTGCTGGAGCTGTTATACCCCTACCGCCATTTATGAACGCCATTTCCTCCAGTTGCTCTTGGTATTTAAGGGCACCTAGAGGCCCGTCATTTTGCAGTTCCCCTATATCCTCGGGGCGTATTTCGACTACTATACCAGAGTTAGCGAAAGGCGAACCACGGTGAGAAGGCGACATACCATTTACCACTTGCTGATTAGCCGCTGTCATAGCAGGTACGATAAAACCGCCAGGGCACATACAGAACGAGTATACGCCACGATCGGCCACCTGAGTAACGAAGCTATAAGAGGCGGCTGGGAGGTAGTCGCCACGACCCTCACGCGAGTGATATTGTATTTGATCGATAAGCTCCTGAGGGTGCTCTACGCGGACACCCATAGCCCATGTTTTAGATTCGAGAGATATACCCTTATTATGGAGGAGGTGGTATACGTCGCGAGCAGAGTGACCGGTAGCGAGTATTACCGCATCGGCATCGATATTATCCTTATCGTTCACCACTATACCACGTACCTTACCATCAGAGACCTTGATGTCGGTCATTTTAGCACCGAATAGTACTTGACCACCATGAGCGATGATAGTCTCGCGCATATTTTTGATAACAGTAGGCAGTACATCGGTACCGATATGAGGGTGAGCATCTATAAGGATATCCTCCTTAGCGCCATGATGGCAGAATACTTGAAGGATTTTATTGATATTACCACGTTTAGTACTACGAGTATATAATTTACCATCAGAGAAGGTACCGGCGCCGCCCTCACCGAAAGCGTAGTTAGACTCAGGGTCTACGGTATGTGTACGGCAAAGTTGGGCTATATCCACCTTACGTTTGCTAACATCCTGGCCGCGTTCTACGACGATAGGACGGATACCTAGCTCTACGAGGCGTAGAGCGGCGAATAGGCCACCAGGGCCAGCGCCCACGACAACTACGGGGCGAGCGGCAGATACGTCCTTATAACCAGGGAGATCTATTACTGGATGTTGAGGCTCTTCATCGACCCATACGCCGAAGGTAAGCAATACCAATACCCCATGAGAGCGACGTGCGTCTATGGAGCGTTTAAGCATACGGATATGAGAAATGCTAGTTGAGTCGACATCCACCTCCTTTGATAGTCGACGTTTAGCATAAGTATTGTCGGCTGCCATTTGAGCAGCCTCCTGAGGGGGAAGAGTCAGTTGTATCTCCTTGTACATCTTAACAATCAGTATATTCTCTGTTTGACAATAAATCTTCTACTATAGGCAATATATCATCGTATGTATAACCACGAGATATAGCGAAACGGACGAGTGAAGCCTTCAGTTTCCATGGGTCGGGCTGATGGCTAGAGCGGAGTTTAGACACCAGCAGATGGCGTAAGGTATCATTAGTAGGCAGATCCTCTAGTTCGAGGAGGGCACGATTTATGATACTCTCTGGGATACTCTTAGAGATAAGTTGGAAGCGAATCTTTTGAGGCCCCCAGCCACTGAAGCGATGTTTATCGCGTACGAAATATGTAGCGAAACGTTCGTCATTTACGAAACGGTTATCTATCAGCCAAGCGATAGCTCGAGCGATGTCGTGTTCTTCAAGGCCATAAGAGAGCAGTTTTTTCTGTACCTCGGAAGAGCAATGTTCGCTCTGCGCGCACCATTGGGCTACGCGTTCGAGAGCTTTGTTGTATTCTAGAGGCTGACGACGTTGCATTTTGAAGTATTATTCCATTACGTATACGCGCTTAACGCGGCGACCAATACCTGTGAGCACCTCGTAGCATATTGTTCCCATTCGGTCGGACATATCCCATACAGGATTTTCGTCGCCGAATAGTTGGACATCATCTCCCACCTTAGCTTCGGGGATATTTGTTATATCCACCATACAGATATCCATACATACGTTACCCGCTATTGGAGCGCGTTTACCGCATATAAGGACTTCGCCCACGCCATTACTGAGACGGCGGTCGAGACCATCAGCATAACCGATAGGCACCACGGCGATACGAGAAGGGCGGTCGACCTTTGTCTTACGACCATATCCCACGGTAGTACCAGCAGGCACGGAGCGTATTTGAGATATGTATGATTTAAGAGTAGCGACGTTACGCAACTTAGCGTTATCTATTGCGGATATACCATATAAGCCTATACCCAATCGTACCATCTCCATTTGGTTGTCATTGAAACGCTCTATACCTGCGCTATTGAGTATGTGGCGGTCGAACTTATACCCTAAGCCCTTAGCCAGTTTATCTGTAGCCTCTTTGAAGAGCGATATCTGAGAGAGTGTAAACTCGTCGTGTATAGTCTCATCGGCGCCCACTAGGTGAGAGAAAGAAGACTCTACGAAGAGGTGAGGGCAGTCGTGAAGCACAGATATAAGATTGTCTATTTCGGAGATATCGAAACCAGAGCGTGTCATACCAGTGTTTATTTTGATATGGATAGGCGCCTGCTTGATACCCAAGCGTTCTGTCTCTTTGTTGTATAGGCGTATGGTTTCGAAGGTAGATAGTTCTGGTTCGAGGTTATCGCGCAGCATCACCTCATAGCTATGCCATTCAGGATTCATGACTATTATAGGGAGGCGGATACCCGAGTTACGGAGTTCGTGACCCTCATCGGCGAAAGCCACGCCGAAAGCGTTGACCCCTTGAGCCTCTAAGTGGCGAGCTATCTCAAAAGAGCCCGTACCATAAGAGAACGCCTTAACCATAGCGAGGAGTTTGGTCTTTGGCTTAAGCAATTTACGGAAGTAAGCCACGTTATGCGATAGAGCGTTGAGGTTGATCTCCATTTGGGTACGATTGCGATGCATTTCGAGATGGTCGGCAATACGTTCGAACCCGAAAGAGCGGGAGCCCTTAAGGAGGATAGCCTCGCCGTGGAAATCGGCCGTAGACATAGAAGAGAGGAACTCCTCTGTGGTAACGAAGAAACGCGAGTTAGGTATTCTGCCGCGCATATATGTAGAGATATTACGACCGATACATATTAGGCGAGATACCTGCTTATTTATTATTAAACGCTCCACATCCGCATAGAGCTCCTCCTGTTGACGGCGCGACTGAAGGAGATCTGACAAGATGAGCGTTTTGGTAAGACCCCTCTTATTACCTAAGCGATGGAGCATGTCGAGCGCTATAGAGAGAGATGTAACATCGGCATTATAAGAGTCATTAATGATGGTACATCCATTGCACCCCTCCTTCTGTTGGAGACGCATGTCGATAGGCCTTATCTGCATAGCGCGAGCACCCACGTTGCTCGCAATTATTTTATTTGACAAGGCATATATGATGGCTTGGGTGAGGTCCTGAGCTAGCGCCTCGTCATTGATATAAGGGTTATCTATTTTGAGATTATTTATGTTGTATTTCTCAGAAGATATTACGATATGAGTGCCTGATTCATCTACTGATAGGTCGACATGAAAAGTAGCTTGCGCATTATGGCCCCAGGTGATACATTCGTGCTCAGCATTATGAGCATAGAAAGAGCGATCTAGGAGGATATCATCCTTACGATAGAATATACGTTGGGCGTTGGCGCATATCACTCTTTTTTCGGACATCTTATGGCTAAGGGAGTCGAAATTCTCCTGATGAGCATCACCGATATTAGTCCATATTACATCCTCCGGGAGAGCCATTTCGCGGAGGCGTTGCATTTCGCCTGGGAGAGATATGCCGGCCTCTATTATTGCTAGGCGGGTATCAGGTTCGATGAGCAGAAGAGAGAGAGCCACGCCTAGTTGGCTGTTATAGCTACGAGGAGAGCGAATGAATTGGATATCATCAGCCAATATTTGAGCCAGCCACTCCTTGACGATAGTCTTACCATTAGAGCCTATGATGCATAGTACTCGAGCCTTCATTTGGCGGCGATGCCAGGCTGCGAGATCCTGTAGGGCACGAAGGGCGTCATCTACGAGGATGAAAGAGGCTTTAGGGAATGCATTTATTTGGACGTCATGGGAGCATAAGAAGAGACGCACACCGCGGTCGTACAGTTCTGCGATATACGCCTCGCCGTCGTGATTTTGACCCTTTATGGCTACGAATAGGCAACCATTAGGGTCGAACATATTTCTACTATCTGTTAGGATAGAAGAGACGATACACTTTTGTTGTTTAGCACCAGCCAACTCACCTTGAGTAGCGGATACGATATCAGATATGTTCAGATTCATTGTTATTGAACATTTGGTAACATCTACGGCACAGAGGCTCGTAGCGGTCTTTTTCGCCTAATACGACTAAATCGCTCTGTTTTGTTGTACGATGAGAGTATTGTGCGAGATGGCCGCATCGAACGCAAATAG
Organism: Bacteroidia bacterium; assembly: GCA_030526155.1. Classification (GTDB taxonomy): domain Bacteria; phylum Bacteroidota; class Bacteroidia; order Bacteroidales; family Marinilabiliaceae; genus W3P20-009. The sequence continues at coordinate 39,770 of JAUNDI010000018.1, read as the reverse complement.
CGTGAACTTTATCTACGAATTCAGCTATAGCCATGAGACGAGGCATGATACCGAAAGGCACTCCACGGAAATCCATGTCTAGTCCGGCTATTATTATACGCTTTCCCTCGTTAGCTAGTTTTTGACATACCTCTACAAGTGAATCGTCGAAGAATTGCGCCTCATCGATACCTATTACTTGAGCATCCTTGCTTAGGTGGAGGATTTCGAGAGAGTCGTATACTACAGTAGCGGCCAGGGAGGTAGAGTCGTGCGATACCACCTCAGTTTCGCTATAACGATTATCGACGGCAGGTTTAATGAGGAGGACCTTAAGGCGAGCAAACGTTGCTCTTCTGAGGCGGCGGAGAAGCTCTTCTGTTTTACCAGAGAACATAGAGCCCGTTATCACCTCTATACAACCAGAGCCCTTGCCATTATTCACTTGTTCTAGAAACACTATATTGCGATACTTAAAGAGTTAGATTAATATGTTGTTTGCTATTTATTTGAATGCTCACTATTTTTGCGAAGATAATTAGGGAGCGTTCAGATATAGCTCTTGCAAAAGTAACGAATTATGCGGAAAGAGACAATTATAGAGATTATTCTCTCCACTATGGAGGAGATGCGCAAACTTACCGAAACATTTGCGGATAAGGAGAATATACCACAGCCATTTATTGATTTGCTGATGGAGAAATATACGACATTAGGCAAAGAGATACAGCTATTGGAGTTTTGGAAAGAGGATGCAGAGCAATCGGCTTCCACTGTTAGTGTAAGAGAGGAGAAGAGAGAGTTTGTAGAGGTAATAAATAAGACGGGTTTAGAGAAGGTAGAGATAGTAGAAGAGGCGGTAGAAGAGGCCGCAAAAGAGGAGGTAAAGCCAGTAGTGGTAGAGCCACAGCCAATAGTAGAGGAGAAGAGAGAGGCGATAGTAGAGCCAAAACCTGTGGTAGAGCCAAAGCCTATAGCAGCGGCAAAGAGCATTTCGTCAAAAGATGCCATAGAGTATGGCACACCAGTGAGTGATATTAGGAGAGCCATAGGAATAAATGATAGATTCTTGTTCCAGAGAGAGCTCTTTGGAGGAGATGCTACGAAATTGAATCAGACATTAGACGCTATAAATGCCTGTACATCCTTTGAGGAGGCACACGCTATGCTTAAGTGCTTCAAGTGGGATGAGACGGATGCTACTGTAGAGGCCTTTATGAAGGCGGTACATAGACGTTTTTTGTAGTCGTTTAGGATAATAAATAGGGTTAGATATGAAGTTGACGGTAGTACCTACGCCTGTAGGCAATCTTGAGGATATAACGATGAGAGCTCTAAAGGTTCTCAAGGAGGCATCTTTTATCTTAGCAGAAGATACAAGGACCACTAGTAATTTGCTTAGGCATTTTGAGATAGAGAATCAGCTAGTGAGCTATCATAAGTTCAATGAGCATCATGTGGTAGAGAATGTGGTTAAGAGGATATTGAGCGGACAAGATGCTGCGTTGGTATCAGATGCTGGTACTCCTGCCATATCGGACCCGGGCTATTTGGTAGTAAGACATTGTATTGATGCAGGTATTGAGGTTCAGTGCTTACCTGGAGCTACAGCCTTTGTGCCAGCATTGGTAGATTCAGGGTTACCCAATGACCAGTTTACCTTTATAGGCTTTTTGCCACACAAGAAGGGGAAGCAGACAGCCATGCAAGAGCTTGCTACGCTCACACGTACATTTATTTTGTATGAGTCGCCCTTTAGACTAGTAAAGACCTTAGAGTCGCTTGCTGAGGTATTAGGTGCAGATAGGCGAGCATCGGTATCGCGAGAGATAAGTAAGATGTTTGAGGATACACAGAGAGGCACTTTAGCCGAGTTGATAGAGCATTTTACTGAGACGCCACCTAAGGGAGAGATAGTTATGGTAGTTGAGGGCAAGAAAGCAGAAAAGAAGAAGAAAAATAGATACGAAGAGGAACAAGAAGAGGAATAAGAGTCTATATTTGTATCAATAATTGTAATATATTGAATTATGAAGAGTATTATTAGCGCTATTGCCGTCATAGCATTGACTATGATGATGTTTTCATGCAATATAGTAACAGAGCGCGAGCGTCAGCTACAAGATAGTCTTGCGATGTTACAGTCTATAATGAGTTTCAAAGACTCGGTACAGAAAGATTATGATAATACCTTGAAGTCGATTCAAGATAACATTGCTGCGATTAAGGAGAGAGAGAAGCTCCTATCTACTGCGGATTATGAGGGGGGCAGAGCACCTAAAGAGGAGATAGAGGCTGATATAGCCATGATAAATAACCTCTTGCAAGAGAATAAGAAGAAGGTAGCTGAGCTTACTGCACGTTTGAAGAAGGCCAATATAGACAATAAAGACTTCGAGTATAAGATGCAGATGCTACAAGAGCAGCTAGCTATGCAGAATGCCGAGGTAGATAAGTTGACAGCATTACTTCAGTCGAAGGATATTGAGATAGCACAGTGGAAAGAGTTGAACAGCAAGCTTGCCAATTCGGTAGATTCGGTATCACGAGTTGCTTCGGTTGCCTTTGATGATATAGCTAAGTTGACAGACGACAAGAATACTGCTTATTATGTTGTAGGTACAAAGTCGGACCTCAAGGCAAAGGGCATCACAGAGTCTACTGGTTTGTTCTCTAAGAAGCTATCTGGCGATGTAGATAATAGCTACTTTACAAAGGTAAATTGGACAGAGGTAACATCTATTCCTACACATAGCAAGCGCATAAAGTTGATTACTAGTCATGATGCTAACAGCTATATTGAGGAGAAGGATTCGGAGGGATATATTACTATCCATATTAAGGATAAGGAGAGCTTTTGGAAGTTGTCTAAGTTCTTGGTAATCCAAGGACGTGGTATTGACGAGGAGTAATTGAGTTTTAAGATTATAACAGATATAGCCATGCCTTGTGGGCGTGGCTTTTTTGTTGCATTCGGATTAAACGGATTATTATTTGGGGGAGGGAATAGGAATATCAAAATGGGCTGAATTTCGTGATTGAGATTCAGCCCATGAAAAACTACGAACAATAACAAACAAAGAGGAACTATTTACTAGTTCTATAAACTCTTTTTATCCATAAATAATAACCTGAGATAGGGAATATAGCTCCACAAAGAGAAGCAAAGAAGTAGAGTATTTTGCTTGTAATGCCGCCCCATGCGCCAGTATGTAGCCCATAAATGAACATCTTCATATTGCTAGGTTCTACCAAGTTGCTGAATAAAGCCACAAACCCCTCACGCCACCAAGAGAACGACCAAGTGAGACCAGTAAGACCCATTATTATGATGATGAGTGAGGCGTATATACCTAGCGATACGTGGCTATCGTATACGAAGCGGCGCCATCCCCTATTAAACTTTATGCTGAGGCGATTTTTGAGTGCTTTGACATTGGCTGGCACCCATAATATGATACCACTTATGACCACTACTAACATAAGCATAGTAGAGACACCCACGACCATCTTACCGGCAGACATAGCACCCCTCTTCTGAGGCGCGTCAAAGAACCAACGATGGAGTTTAAGTACGCCCTCAAAAAATGGCAAACGTTGGCGATGCCTATTCCCCTTAAGTTGTTGTTGGTTTGAGACGTGAGATGACTCAATGACAGAGGTGTTTTGTTGCTGTTGGGGTGATATCATACGTGTTATCTCCTGTTCGAAGGTAAGAATGGCACCCGTGAAGCAGATAATAGAGAAGATGATACCAAACGGCAAAGAGAGCCATAGGTGGAGTTTTCTCATAAATGGAGTCATATGTTCAAGATTATATTAGATGAAAAACAAAATAGGACGATATAAGATATTCTGTGATATTGGAGGACTACTCCATGACCACTAATTTACCTGCTGAAGTGAGACCGTCGGCCTCCACAGAGAGCCCCTTAGTAGCCTTCCCAGTAGATGGATCGATACGATAGAAGGCGGGGAAGTCGCCACCTGTAACACTTACTGCGATATATATACTACCATTGTCGGCATATGGTTCACCGCCGAACCCAGCCAAATCGGCAGGAAGACCATCAACAGGAGTAATTGTTTGGTCGACAGCATTAAAGATAGCCAATTCGCAAACATTAGCATACTGGCCCTTAAGCATCTCATCTACGCCGCCGGTATAAAGCTGTAGGAGGAAAGTATTACCAGTAATATGCCAGCAACGATATAGTGCATGCTGCGAACCAAGATTTTCTAGATTGACATAATAAGAGTCGTCAAACTCCTTTGTTCCCGCCTTGATACGCATAACTGAAGAAGGGAGAGTACCGGTAACTTTATTGAGGTCTGCCGACGAAACAGCAGTACGACCATACCCAGAAGAGAATACATACACATCGCCATTATCCGCAGCCCAGATAGTCTGGTAGTATTGCGAGCGCATACGACCGCAAGCGTTCCCCATACGATCTGTTGATACGATAGTAGGCTTCTCGCTAAAAGAAGAGCCAGAGTAGATAGCCACATAAGCCATATCAGGGTATTGAGTTGAAGGTATTTCACCAGCCTTATAACTTGAGCTAGCGCTACCGCCATCGGCAGATGCTATAAGGTTAGGGTCGGTGACCATATCAGGCCATTTATTTACGCCATAGCAACTCATACCACCAGGGATGACAGATGTATAGAGGCAGCCATTAGCCTCGACGAGACCTGAGAAGTGTACCTTCTCACCATTACCGAGGAAATTTTCAGACATGATAGACTCAGAGCTTTGAGAGCCATCATTTGCGTTAAGGTAATTAAAGAGTAACATTTGAGGGATATTACCATCAGCATCCGCCATAGAAGAGGAGGCATTGCCTGTTGAGACAGTAACGACATTATGGCCAAAGGTGCCATATGTTGTTATACGATTATACTCATAAGTGTAACGTTCGCGGATATTACCATCTGCATCGAGATAATAAGAGGCTCCAGTACCATTACCGCCCTTGTTATACACCAAGCCGAATAGATAATTCTCGTCCTTATAGACCCAATAAGATGCTGATATTACCTCTGTACCACGCCCCTTTACGCTGAGGGTCCCCTCGTCGAGCGAAGGAGTAGAGAGAAGATAAGAGGTGCCATCTACGGTGGCTGCTACTACGTAAGCCGACTTAGTAGACGAATCTGTATTAGAAGATGACACAGTATCATCGTCGCAAGAAGTGATGGAAAACACTGTAAGGCATGCCATAAGAGATGCCCATGAAGATGAAAATAGTTTCATGACAAATATATTGTTAAGTTATTATTCAAATGAGAGGTGGGGATTACTTATGTAGATGGATGCGAACCTTAGCGTAGAAGGCGCGACCGGCACGCTGTAGGCTGAACTTATCGTATAGCTTAGCATCAGTGATATTGCTACACTCTACAGAGAAATTGTAACGACCATGCAAGATATGGTATGACAAGCCTACATTGTGAGAGCATTGAGAAGGAACGATATTCTTGGTATCCTTATTTCCTATGCTCTCCCAGTATAGAGGGAAGGAGTGTTGCCACATCATGTCGTATGATAAGACTAGGCGATTATCACGTTGAGATAAGTTGTGCAAAGTAAAAGAGGCATCGGCATTAGCGTAACGATAAGGGATATTAGGCAGGCGATCCTTGTAATGGACATTCTTCTGAGAAGACTGACCCGTATAGAACCTCTCGTAGTCGCGTGTATTAGCATCATTATATGCTATACCAATATTTAGCCATTTATCATATTTATATCGTGCTGATATATTATACCCCTTGGTAATAACATGCCCATGATTTTCAAATATGCCATATTGGAGAGCTCCGTAACGCCCTATACCACGTTTTATGAAGTCGCGTGTATTACGATATATTAGAGCTCCCTCGAAGAAGAGTGCATGTTTATTGATTTGAGTATGATAGTTGATATTGAGGTTAAGGTTATTACTTTTCTCGGGGCGCAAGTCGGTCTTACCCGCCTCTAGATCCTCGTCGCCAAAAAGTTCGTCGGTTGTAGGTAGGCGATATGTAAGCTCGTAAGAGAACTTGGATTGCAATGATGGGAGGATATTGTAGGTATAGGCCAATCCATAACCCACAGCATTAACACTTTTAGTGCGCTTTACATAGTTACCTACGCCGTCGGCATTCTCTGAGACACCACCCTGGCATGTCTGGTTATAGTATTTTACGAAAGCCGTAGCATTCCATAATTCAGAAGGTACTACCTTGTATGCTATGCCGATGATATCCTTAGCATTTCGCTTAGGGATGGATGGCGAGGAGAGTGTAGATGACGATGCTATATAGCTCCTTGTGGTACGGTGGAAAGAGCTATGGATATAATTAGCCGTTAGTGAATGGTGAGCATTGATACGATAGTTGGCTGTTGCTGTAATGTTCCAATTGCGGTTAGACATTCTGCTATGGGCGTATGCTTGTTCGCCCATATTGTCCTTTATGTAGTATTGACCAAGCCAATTGTAGTAACATGCGGCAGTATCGACATTGAATGTGATATTGTGGTTATATGTAGCATTTACGGAGATATCTAGTCCGTCTGTGAAGATATTTCTCTTACGATACTCCACAGAAGGCACCCAAGAGTATCCGTGTCTATGCTTTTGTCCGAATACGATATCCTGGTATACGCCAGTCTGTATCTCCTTATAGAAACGAGAGTAAGCAAGAGAGAACAACAAGATATCAGCCCAGGCTTTATCCTTAAGGCCTATTTTTGCCTTAATAGATTCATTATGATAGGTATCATTGAAACGTTTTAGGCGCTTAATATCATTTTTATCGACGGGATGTTTAGTGACAGAGCCATCGGCATTTACGGTAAAGGTACGCACGTAGTTGTGGATATAGTAGTCATTGTCGCTATAGTTTTGGAAAGCATTTATTTCGTAGAGTAGGCCAGAAGGAAGATTATGAGACAAGTTGATATGAGACTTATGTGTATTGAATGAGCCATAAGAGTATGAGGCGTCGAGAGCGATATTCTTAACGTGCTTTTTGGTAACAACATTTACCACGCCACCGATAGCATCTGCGCCGAAATCTACAGGCACTACACCTTTGTAAACCTCAATACGTTCGGCATAGTTGACAGGTAGATTAGCCAAGTTCATCGCAGCGCCAGCGCCCTCTTGAGGCACGCCATCGATAAATACCTTGACATGTTGGCCAGAGTATCCATCGAGCATTATCTGACTTTCTGAACCTACGCCACCCGATTCTCTAATGCGCACACCAGGCAAAGAGGTAAGAGCCTGCCCTAAACTCTTTGTTGAGTTATGGAGTTCTTTGGTATCCGCAACTACTGAATTATATGCCGACCTTTTTACCATACCCACACCAGATGCGGTAACAGTCACCTCGTCGACAGTTGACGCCATACCCTTAAGGGTTATATTGGGGATAGCTATCGCGTCGTTTTGGGCGTTGAAGTCAAGAGAGAGAGATTTAGTATCGTAGCCGATTGCAGATACTACTAGAGATCCATTAGACGATTTATAGCCCTTGGGGAGGACTATTTCAAAATTACCATTTTCATCAGTGAAGCTGCCTATATTAGTCTCCTTTATATGAACAGTAGCGTACTCTACTGGGGAGTTATCATCAGAAAGCACTTGCCCCTTTATGGAGAGCTGAGCGATAGATGGTATAGCCCAAAATGCAAGTAGCAATATCAATGAAAAAAACTTTGTCATCCGATTAATGTCTTATTGTTTTCTTTTCGGGTGCAAAGTTCCTTCAATTCACACATAGCTACAATCCACAAAAATTGGTATTTGGTAGGGAAATAGGCAATCCGCTCTACCGATAAATAGGGATAAAAAAGACGCTGAGAAGGAGCTATGCCTCTCAGCGTCTGGATTTATTTATGTAGCTGTACTCTACTTCTTGGCTACGTATGTAGCGTATGATGCGTTAGGGGTAGCTACCTTCACGATGTAGATACCTGTTGAGAGGTTACCTACGTTGTGTTTTGAAGGGTGGCTATTGCTTACTGAGCATTCGCTGAGGTATACTTGGCGACCTGCGCAGTCGTACATTGCCACGATAGCATCGGTGTAGTCGACATTTGCAATAATGTTAAGCTCGTCGCCATCAAGGGTTGCTATTACACCACCATTGGCTAGAGTGTTATCTGTTATACCTGTTGGTACAACTACATTGATTGTAATGGTAACTACTGTCTTAGCGCCATTAGCGTCGGTAGCGGTAATGGTAGCAGTTGTCACACCTTGGCTCTTACCCATGAATAGCACATCATTGCCAGACTTAAACATGGTAACCACGTTTTTGTTGGCCACTGCAATCTCGTAGGTAATTGCATCGCCATCTACATCTGAGAACATATCCTCGAGAGAGAACATATCAGAAGTTGCATTTACGGCGATAGTAATCTCCTCTATTGATGAGATGTAAGTAGGAGCTTGGTTAACATGCTGTACGTAGTATGCTACTGTCTCTGAGGACTCATGAGCATTAGCGTCTACAGCCTTAATGGTGAAGCTATAGCTACCTGCAGTCTGATACTCTGGAGCAATCTCAACCTCTACATCCACGCTGAATGTACCCTCTGGTACCTCTACTACGCCATCTTGTATTGTAGCTGATGACATACCATCGAGAGTAGCGCTCTTGATAGATACCATATCCTCACGAGCATTAGAGAGGTATACAGACATGGCGTCGGTCTCAGGATCTGATACAGTAATATGTACCGATGTCGACTCAGCCTCCTTAGCATATATTTGAGCAGTTGGCGCTATGATGATAGGCGAACTATTCTTGCTAAGGTAGATAGGGAAGTTGATAATAGGCATGTTAGGGTCGTTGCTCTTTATTACGAGAACAGCCTTATTATCGAGCTCCTTAGGAGCGAATGCTGCGTTGAGGCTAAGAGAGATATTTGTGCTCTCGCCAGGTTGCAATTCGCCTGTAGTCTCAGTAGTGAGGAGCTTACACCAAGCGTCGCCCTCTGTTGTCTCGAGGCAGCTGATGATATAACCGAGAGAGCCATACTGCTCCTTGAACATCATAGCCATATCGAACCAACCGTAGCCCTCTACATAACCCATATAACGGTTAGATACTACAGCCTCCTCCTTGTAAGAGATATAAGCTGGGAACTCTACGCCCACAGGGTATGTAACTCTTACGTAGAATGTCTGACCCTCGCTCATGTATACTGCCTTTGTAAGAGGTATTATTAAGAAGCGAGCGCCCTCCATTGTCTCGTATACTACCTTACCAGAAGCAAGTACCTCGCCATTTTGGTAATCCTCGCCATTTACTATCTCTACCTTTATCTCGCCATTTGTTATTTGGCTACCATCGTTAGCGTTAGTAAATGTAGTAGGCAAGTAGATATGAGAGATATTGAAGCCCTCTGCTGGTGCTTCGAAGAGAGTAGCAGCCACGAATTTGGTGTACTTGTTACCAGCACCGTATGTCATGGTACCATTTACACCTGGCATAGCTGGATGGAAGAGAGCATTACGATACTCGAAGTCTTGTGGAGCATCGAGAGGGTTTGTGCTTGACGCGTGAGTAGCCATAGGTACAGATATACCAGACAACTGATCCTTGCTCAATGGACCGATATCTGGGATGTCTCCACCATCGCCCTCTTCGACAACCTCGCCCTTACCAGTTGGGTCGATACGTATCTCGTATGTGAGTTTGTAGTCACCCATGTTGCTAATAACAACCTCGTGTGTCTCGTGGTATTCGTCTGATACATTTTCTACACGTATCTCCTCAGAATCCAAGAAGATAGATGGAGCTTGTGTTACGATGAATGTGACATTAATAGTAGCCTCATCTTGTTCTCCATTTGCAGTATACTTAATGGTAATAGGGCACTCATATGTACCTGGGGTATACTCTATTGTTCCCATGATAGGAATAGAGAGTTCGAGTCCCTTGTCGTCTACAATGATTGGCTCGAAGTTGTCAGGGTAGAAAGAAGTCCACGCTTTATTACCAGTAGGATCTCCAAACCAATCCTTCTCGTCGACATACATAAAGAGGTCTACAGGTTGTTCGTACTCCTCATCGAAGAAACTATCGTATAGGTGGAATACATTATCATTGATAATCTCATCGATAGTGAATGTTGCCTTACCAGCATTTTCTATCTTGAAGTATGCCTCGTAGAATGCACCCATAGCAGTTATTGGGCCATGGTATTTCTCATCGCTAGCGCCCATGATATTTTCAACGACGATATCGTCTGGGAAGACAGGAACAGCCACGCCAGAGATATTGAGGTTGATAGGTATCTCGATAGACTCCTTAGATGGAACATTGCTTATTATCTCGAATACGCCATGGTACTCACCAGCCATAAGGTCGGTATTTACAACGAGTTCTACTGTTTTGCTCTCGCCAGGGGCAATAGTCTGCTCAACCAATGGGCTAAACTCTACTGCGTTGCCGAAGGTGATGTATCTCTCAGGGAGTTTTACACCATCTGAGCCATTCTCGTTAGATGTACCAGCCAAACCGAATGCACCACTAATATTAGAGTATTCGTTGAATTCCTTGTACTGGTACTTGAAAGTACCATCCTTACGGAGTATTACTTGGAAGCATACGCCGAGGTTCATAGAGTTACCATACTCCATGAAGCTTACTATAGCCTCGTCCTCTGTCTCGTAGTGGAATGTACCAGCAGTCTTGCTTTGATCCATTGAGTGCAATCCCCAATAAGGAGCAATAAGGTTGGTATATATAGTACCACCAGGGAACTCAGCAGGAGGCTCTGGCCATATCTTTTGGTCGGCTCTCTCTGTGAACGAAATGAAACCAGTATTGTAGATATACATCTTGGTGTATTTCTTGCCATAGAATGAGAATTCAAATGGAAGATCTACAGCCACGAAGTCGTGTACATTATAGTACGAGAAGTTATTCTGTTCACCGCGACCGTCAGTAACGATATCTACCCAATCGAATGTAACATCTGAGTTATCTACGCTAGCCTTATAGAGGTATGACACCTTAGAGTTAGCATCCACCTCATCTGTATAAGACAGCATTTTGCAAGGCTGCAAAGAGTATACGAGAGGCTCGTTACCATTATTTTCTATGGTAAGCGACTTAACGAGTGGTGTACCACTCACGAGGCTCTCATTGATCTCGGTAAAGTTAAGGTCGATAGTAGGCACACCGATGATATGACCCTTTACCTGAGCAGTAAGTTGACCTGCAGAGGTCTCGATAACTACTACGTCTGCAATATCAGCCTCATCTGTAGTAGGGAGAGTAACGATGATATCCTTTGATCTACCTGGGTCGATAGAAATAGGCTCTGAGAAGTCGACCTGTACCTTACCATTCTGTGTAGTTACAGATGTCACGGTAACAGCATTACGACCAGTATTCTTCACTACGATAGGCAACTGAGATATAGATGTACGGAATACATTACCGAAGTCTATTAAGTTGCTTTCGAGTTCTGCATTACCAGCGAGAGAGGCGCCTACTACATTAGCGTTGAACTGAATGAATGTAGTATTTTGGTTAGGGTCGTTGCTTACGATAGCTATACGATTGTATGTTTCGCCAGCTACGAGGTTCACGTTAGCCTCTATTTGGGCTGTAATATCCTCTGAGTCGCCTGGGTTCACTACGCCGTATGCTGGAGATATCGATGTGACGAATTCGGCCTTAGGAGCGACAAAACGTACTGCGCTACCAGAGGTAAACAGTGTATAAAGATATCCGTTGGGGCTATTACCTATACCCCAGTAGTCTGCAATGTTAGTAGATGTAAGGACGAGGTTATCTGTTCCATCAGCATCATGAATACCGCAGAAGAGTGTTGAACCGCCCTGGAATAGGTCACTTGCAGTATAGTCATCATAATATAATGTTATGTCGCCATTAGAAGAGAGGACTATTCTGAACGATATAGGGGTATATACTTGCTCGTATACTGCGGCCATTACATTACTGAAGTTGACGATGAAGTTGCCATCCTGCTTTGCATACTCAACGCGAGACTTAGGCCCCATAGCTAGTTGCTTACCATAAGCAGATATATAAGGTATGCCGATAAGCTCTGTTGACTCCTCGTCTAGAGGGTCACGGTATGGGTCGACATTCTCTTCGAAAGCAATGCCACCGAAGCTAGTGATGTATGCTCTATCATACTTCTTACCATAGAATGGGAATTCGAAACCGAGAGAGATAGGCTTGCTATAGTATACATCGTCGTTAAAAGACGAAGCGATATTTACGGCTCCAATGAGATTTCCCGCAGGTTGGTATGTGAAGCTATTATTTTCTTCTATGTTATTAAGGCATACATAACCAAACTTGTGAGATGAAGTATTACCGCCATCGATAGACTTATCAGAGAAACGAGGGAATACGAACTCTAGAGGGTAGTTACCTTCGTTTGTGATAGTGAAGTTGACGGTAGTCTTTGTAGACTCATCTATATTGATATCGCCCACATTTATTTCGCTAGGGTCGACACTTATCTTAGCAGGATCTGTAGCTATGCCTCGTACTGTAACCTTGAACTTTGTACCATCCTTATGTTTGAATGTGATGGTACCCGTGTGGCTACCAGCGCTCTTAGGGGCATATTTAACTTCGAAAGTAGCCTTTGAGCGAGCGGGGAAACCGCCAGCGATGTATGTAGGTACAACAAAGTGCTCGCTAGAGCAAGATATATTGCTACCAGATAGAGCGCCATACGAACCGAATACGCCATAACCCTCGTTAAGCACCTCTATAGTGAGAGTCTTTGACTCGCCGACGAGGAGGTCGCCAAAGTTGACCATCTTAGCAGTAGCCATCTTAGGAGCCTGGTCGGTTACGTTAAGTGTAGTAGCTACAACGAGGTTGTTGCCATCGCTCTCGTTGGTATTAAAGCGAAGATTAAATTTATATGTACCATTACATAGAGGCTGACCATCATTGCTGATTGTAAGCTCTTGAGTTTGGCCCTTAGATACCTGGCCGCTCTTTGGAGAGAGTACGAGTAGAGAGCTCCAATCAGGGTTCTTGCTTATAGCTGAGATATTCCAAGTAGGGTTTGTGATGTTCTCGTAAGGGCTACCCTTGAGGGCATCCTTTATTTTGAGCCATGTCTTACCCATATCGGTACTCATGAAGCTATATTGAGAAGCCTGCTCATTGATACCTACAGACAAACCGAGGGTGTATTTGTCATTCTGTTTAGGGAAGTGAGCCACTACCCAGAAGCCCTCGCCTGGAGCGATGTAACGCTGCTCCTGGAGGTCGCACACCATACCATTATAGTAATATGCAGGTACTATCTCCTCGACCAAGTTAGCCTTAGCGATATTGTTACCTACGTAGATCTGTATTGTAAGCTCTTGACCATAAACGCTACAAACCTTTACGCTTGTGAGGTTAAAGCCGTCAGGATAGTCATCAGCATCGACATAGAAATATTGAGCTTGAGAGTTGCCCAATATATTGTTATCATCCTCACCGATAGATGCCCAGAACTCCTTAGAGTATGTGAATTCGATAGGGTAATCGAATCTATAGTAATCGGCTGTCGATACTACCTCTGTTGCCTCGTAAGGCACTGCTGCTATTTTACCAGAGTGAGGGACTATCAATCCAGGCTGTGGATTCTTGCTATATGAGCTGATAGTAGATGATTTTGTACGAGCGAAACCATCCCATCTGAGTAGACCATCGTCATCATTGCCTATCTGCAAAGATATGCTGTCTTTAGGGGCAGAAGGTGTGACATTAAGCACGAGCGATGTAGCGCTGAGGGTCATCTTAGGACCAGCATTTGTTGTTGCCTCTACTACAGGAGAGAGAGCAGAGGCGTCGCCCCAGCGGTTAACAGCTTGTATAGCGATATAGTATGTAGTGAGAGATTTAAGACCCTTAAGGGTATAGCTGTAGCTATCGCCTGAAGAGAGGAATTTGGTCTCTGCCACTGCGCGATGGAGAGATGTAAGATCAGACGAAGCATCAAAAGGCTCTGTACTATAGTATACTATGTGATGGTTTACATTATTATCGCTAGAGGCAGGGATAGTCCATTCGAGGGTAATATTATCCTGTGCTGGGAGAGCGACGAAGCTACTTACTGCCTCTGGTGCTGTGCCATCGCCCATCTGAAGGGCCTTAGCAGCGTCTACATAACCGCTACCATGTAGACCCTCGGTACCAGGGTTATGAGCGTAGATATCATTAACCGAGGTAATGATTTGCTGACGGAGAGTCTCGTTGAGCATGCTACTCTTGCCATACTTAGAGAGCACGAGAGCCGCTATACCAGAGACATGAGGAGTAGCCATAGAGGTACCCTCATTGAAGCCGTAGCTATTATCAGGCAATGTACTAAGCACGCCACCCTGCTCGCCATAGTCGAGCAAGCCACCAGGAGCCATAACATCTACCCAGTCACCAAAGTTAGAGTAGCTTGCTACTGTATAGTCGCTAGTCATGGAGCCCACACATACTACCTTTTCGTAGCAACCAGGGAAGTAGTTACCCGTCTCGCCATTATTACCACTAGCGAAGAACATCACGCCACCAGATAGGCGGGTGCTATTAGCGTTTTCAACGAAATAATCTATTGCGTCCAATACATCAGGCTCTACATAGTCGGGAGCGCCCCAACCCCAAGAGCATTGAGCAATGCTAGCGCCCATATTAGCTGCATATACTATAGCAGCAGCGAAGTCGCCCTCAGCAGTACCCGAGCGCGAGTCGAAAGTCTGACAAGAGATCATTCTCACGCCGCTACCAGGAGTACCATCGCCGCCGGCTACGCCGCTAACGCCGATACCGTTATTATTAACGGCAGCCACTGTACCAGCTACGTGAGTGCCGTGAGAGTGAGGATATATCTCGCCCGACATGGTACAGAAGTTATAGCCATATACGTCGTCGATATAACCATTACCATCATCATCGACGCCAGGAGTACCATTTAACTCGGCGAGGTTGACGAACATATTATCCTTAAGATCCTCATGAGTATAGTCGACGCCGCCATCGATGATAGCTACTAGCACGTCGCTTTTACCCGTCTCGACCTCCCAAGCCTTAAATAGGTTGACATCAGCGCCAGCCTTACAACCAGCGATAGAGCCATCATTGTTGTAGTGCCATTGCTTAGGTAGGAGGGGGTCATTGAAAGGCATTGTTGTAGAGGCCTTAGCTGTAGCTGATGGCACAATGCGATACGAGCCATTCTCGTAAAGTTGCATAGGCACCTTAGCTGTAGCTGACTCTACTCCTACGGTGTTACTGTAGATACGAGCGGCAGTCTGAGGTGCTACACTCTCATCGAACTCGATTTCGTACCATCTATCCAAGCCGAATTTAGCCATTTGGCGTTCGAATTTAGGGGCATAAGGGAATACCCTCTTAATGCTTCTAGCCTTCACCTCGCTCGATGCCCTATCGAGAGGGACGATACCCGTTTGGAGTACCCCTACCGACTGGATACGCGGAGAGTTACCCACTTGAAGAGCAACTTGAGGTTGCAACTTCACACGAACGATACCTTTTCGAGGAGAAATGGAAGAAGCGTTTACGAATGTACTAGCTATAGAGAATAATAAAGCTAGTACAAGAAACTTAGTTTGTTTCTTCATGCTTTCCGAATAAATAAAGGTTATAAATTGATATGTGTGTATAATAAACGTATACAAAATTACCACAAAGTTGTAACAAATCGCAATCTGAGGCGTAAAAAATGAGATTTTTTGTGAGTGTGTTATTTTTTAATATTCTTTTAGTGGAATTGAGATAAAATATAACATGTGTGACTTAATACTATGAGACCAGATATAGGCCTTTGGGGAGTTTTCGTAGGAAGAGGATGAGAGAAGGTTGAATAGATAGAGATATATTTATTTTAGTAGGGATAGTTAGGATGTGATTTGTAGCGTCTGTATAGAGCGAGGTATGAGCGAGGTATGAGGAGGCATTAAGGGTTGTAAAGATAAAGAATATTTAGGTAGATTAATTTTGGTGTTAATAGGTACAATGAAAAATAGAAAACTCGTCGTAACTGGATGCAGTTGCAATTTAATTGCTTTATCTGCGAGTGAATGACAAAAATGAGCAATAAAATGACATTGGAGAGGGGAGAATTGACAATCCACTTAGCTATTGTCGATTCTCCTCTATTTTTTATTCTTTGTTCTTAATATATCGTACGCTTATTTCTTGAAGATAAAGTATACTGCCAAAATTAAGAAGACGAAACCTACTATATGGTTCCATCTCAGGTGTTCATTTGGGAAGAGGGCTAGTGTGAAGACGGTGAAGACAGATAGTGATATTACCTCTTGTATTACCTTGAGTTGTATTAGGTTAAATGGACCTCCATTGTCCACAAAGCCTATTCTGTTGGCTGGGACTTGGCAGCAGTACTCGAAGAAAGCTATTCCCCAAGAGATAACTATTACACCTATCAATCCCCATCTTTGCATGATAGGCAAATTACCGAAACGTAAGTGACCGTACCACGCAAAAGTCATAAATGTATTGCTTAAAATAAGTAGCAATATTGAGTAAAATCCTTGCATCTATTTTGTCGTTTATCTTTAACAAAAAGAGACGGAAGCTTTGAGCTCCGTCTCTGTATTTATGGTTTGTCGTCTCTTTAGTATGAGATAGCAAATAATGCACGTTGGTGCGATGGCTTTCCTGTGTAGATACACTTACCCTCCTCAGGTACGCTATCAAGTGGAATACAACGGATAGTAGCCTTTGTCTCCTCCTTGATCTTCTCCTCTGTCTCTGTAGTACCATCCCAGTGAGCCGAGATGAAGCCGCCCTTCTCTACGAGTACCTTCTTGAACTCCTCGTATGTATCCACCTTAGTAATCATCGAGTCGCGGTAGTCGAGAGCCTTCTTGAAGATGTTAGCTTGAATATCATCGAGAAGAGCCTTGATACGCTGTGCCAAACCTTCGAATGGCATCTGCTCCTTTGTGAGGGTATCACGGCGTGCTATCTCGGCCTCGCCATTCTCCAAGTCTCTTGGGCCCATAGCTACACGTACAGGTACACCCTTGAGCTCATACTCAGCGAACTTCCAACCTGGCTTCTTCTGGTCGTTATCGTCGAACTTAACGCTAATACCAAGCGCCTTGAGGTCGGCAGCCAAAGCATTTGCCTTCTCAGCAATAGCAGCAAGCTCTTCAGCCTTCTTGTAGATAGGAACTATTACGACCTGTATTGGAGCCAACTTTGGAGGCAATACAAGACCATTATCATCGGAATGGCTCATGATGAGGGCACCCATCAAACGTGTAGAAACGCCCCAAGATGTAGCCCATACATACTCGAGCTTATTCTCCTTGTTTACGAATTGCACATCAAAAGCCTTAGCAAAGTTCTGACCCAAGAAGTGAGATGTACCGCTCTGAAGAGCTTTACCATCCTGCATTAGGGCCTCAATAGTATAGGTATCCAATGCGCCAGCGAAACGCTCGTTAGCCGACTTTACCCCCTTCACTACAGGTACTGCCATCCAGTTCTCAGCGAAGTCGGCATATACCCTTAGCATCTTCTGTGCCTCTGCCTCTGCCTCCTCACGAGTAGCGTGAGCAGTGTGACCCTCTTGCCAGAGGAACTCAGCTGTACGCAAGAATAGTCTAGTACGCATCTCCCAACGCATTACATTTGCCCATTGGTTGCAAAGGATAGGAAGATCGCGATATGATGAAATCCAGTTCTTATAAGTATTCCATATAATGGTCTCTGATGTAGGACGGATGATGAGCTCCTCTTCCAACTTAGCGTCTGGATCTACTACTACGCCCTTACCATTAGGGTCATTCTTAAGTCTATGGTGTGTTACTACAGCACACTCCTTAGCAAAGCCCTCTACGTGCTCTGCCTCGCGGCTGAGGAACGACTTTGGGATCAAAAGAGGGAAGTAAGCATTTACGTGTCCTGTCTCTTTGAACATATCGTCAAGAGCACGCTGCATCTTCTCCCAAATTGCATATCCGTATGGTTTGATAACCATACAACCACGAACTGCTGATGTCTCAGCGAGGTCGGCCTTTACGACCAATTCATTGTACCACTGCGAGTAGTTCTCGCTACGTGGTGTAAGTCCTTTCGCCATTGTATATGTTTTGCTTTTTTTATTCTAATTGGTGGTACAAAGGTAGTTATTCTTTTCTATAATTATACAGAGAATCTATTTACGACCTCAGATAATCTGTCAGCCTGCACCTTTAGCTTCATTACGAAGTCCATCATCTGGTCGGTCTCTCCTGCGGTATGCTGAGTACCCTCATTTAATGTGGTAATGGCTGAGGATATCTGATTTACTGCACTAGTCTGCGTGTATGTATTCTCAGATACCTTCTTGACCAAATTCAATGTCTCCGCCATCTCAGGTTGAAGGTCGTTTATGCTCTGTGCGGCGTCTAGGGCAATCTCGTTTGATGTATTAGTGAGGGCCTCGATCTGCTCAGAGACAAGTCGGCATTGCCCAGCAAGAGAGTTCACCTCACCAGCTACTACTGTAAAGCCCTTACCTGCTGCGCCGGCTCTAGCAGCCTCGATAGAGGCATTAAGGGAGAGTATTGTCGTCTGATTAGCAATATGCCTAATCTGGCTCAAATAGTCAGAAATAGCCTTTATTTGCTCAGAGGCATCAGTCACCTTACCTGCGCCGGCATTCATACCATTCTTAGTTTGTTCTGTAATGCGTAGGGCATTCTCGGTATAATGGTAGTTCTCTGTCGATGCTATAGAGATTTCTTGTATGCTAGTGGTAAGCTCTTGCATAGACGAAGCTTGCTGCATAGTCTGCTCAGTTATCGCGCCTAGTCCCACCTCTATCTTAGAAGCAGCAGCGGTAACCATATCTACAGTTCTCTGAATTGTCTCTATGGTACTCTTCATGGAGTTGTTCATCTTGGCTATAGAGGTAAGCATCTGTCCCACCTCATCCTTAGACACCCTCTTAAGGTCGACATCTGTTGTGAAGTCGCCCTCCGCCATAGCATTGATATACTCGGTAATTGCCGATACAGGGTTGACTATCTTATGCATAAGATGCTGGAAGAATAGAGCTATAAGCAATAGGCCTATACCGCCAATGCCCAAGAATCTCAAGAAGTCGCTCTTGGCATCAGATAGAATCTGGTCGTACGATACCCATGCAGACAAAGCCCAGTAGTCGCCCTCTGGACTAACCTTCACTGGTATCATAGAGAGATACTTGTCGCTACCAGCCTCCTCTATTGTACAGTTTATTGTCTCGCCCTTAGCAACCTTATCTATGTGATTCTTGCTGCTTGGGTCTATCTCTAACATTGAGGTACCCTTCAAAGCTTCGCTTGAGCTAGCTACGATAGTACCATCAGGAGCGACAAGACTGAATTGGGTATCTGTATTCTTTGATACTACAGACATAAACATCTCTTGGTAGCTATCTAATGAGATATCTATACCTAGTAGGCCCAAGAAACGACCAGTAACGGATTTCAATGGCACACATACAGAAGCCTCCATAATGGCCTTATTCAGCGTACCCTCATAATCCTCAAAATATGGGTTGGTAACAGTTGGCTTACCCTCCTTATGTATTTGGGCATACATGCTACCCTCATTTTCACCCTCTTGGTCTAGGATATCCACTCTATCGCCACCTGCGGCTGCACCAGCTATAGTAGAGCGATAGCGTCCGTACTCCTCACCCCAATAGTCGTCCATTGTGAATAGCTGCCAACAGTACCATACAGAGAGATAGTGCTCAGATTGCTTTTTGAAGATTCTAGCCATATTATCACTCTGAGCTATCTGCTGCTTCTTGGGGAGGTCGGCAAAAGTCTCAATCTGCGCAGCTAAAGCTTGACACTTCTGCATGTCGCCATAGAGCTGCAACTGTACTTGAGATGCTAGTGATGATGCCTGATATTCGGCAATCTCCTCTGCTGTCTTCTTCTTATCTTGGTAGCTTACATAGCTCTGATAAGAGATAAGGAGCAAGTAGATAATTACTATTGGTAAGAATACTTGAAGAAGAATTTTGGCAGTCAACGATGCACTAATGGCATTTTTCATTTGTCTGCCTTTGTTGTGAATTCGAGAATTAATTCCCATTGATAAGCGCGTTTTAGAAACGAAATAACTATACTTCGACGCACAAAGTTATAAAGTATAAGCACACGTAAGTGTCAAATAATCCTAAATAAATGACATTTTTGAGAATAAACTACTTATGACACAACGAAAAAGGAGGCCTCACTATGTTTAGTGAAGCCCCCTTAATATTTATAGGTATTTATTATTATTCAGCTACAAAATTGTATCTCTCCCCCCTTGAGGTATATATCAAATACTCATAAGTATTCTCTATGGCTGGATCAAGGCTAGTTACTTCTTGCTCGCAATTTTCCACTTTTAATGGGTGTGAACTACGCACTCGAAGAGGCTGTCCGTTAAGCGACAAAATAGTTGCCTTTTGCAATTTACCATCTGCCCATTTCATATCTACCTCGAAGCCATCTCTTGCCCTTAGGCCCTTTACCTCGCCATTAGAAAACTCTTTTGGCAAGGCTGGAAGAAGATGAATTGCCCCGTCGTGGCTCTGTAATAGCATCTCAACTATACCTGCAGTAACGCCGAAGTTACCATCTATCTGGAATGGAGGGTGAGCACAGAATAGGTTAGGATATGTGCGACCTATAGTACCTACGTTATACATATCCTTTGGGTCGTCCGATGGTAATAGGGTAATGAAGTTACGTAATATCTTCATTGCGTGGTCGCCATCGAGCATTCTTGCCCAGAGGTTAAGTTTCCAACCTATTGACCATCCAGTAGCCTCGTCGCCCCTTTGTGTGAGAGTCACACCCGAAGCCTTAAAGAGTTCAGGCGTCTTAGAAGCTGTTATCTGATCTGATGGATATAAGCCGTAGAGGTGAGATATATGTCTGTGCTGATCTCTTGGGTCGTCACCATCTACAAGCCACTCTTGGAGCTGGCCATATTTACCTACCTGCATAGGAGGTATCCTTTTGAGAGTAGCCTTAAGTTGCTCCACGAAAGCGATATCGCTATCGCCCACTATCTCTGCCGCTTGAATAGTAGAGTTGATAGCATCATATACTATCTGGTTATCCATTGTGGTACCATATGTTACCCAACCATCGAGACCAGGGTAGCCATGTTCAGGCGACATAGATGGGCTTACTACTAGCCACTCGCTATTACTTGGGCACTCCACCATAGCCGAGAGGTAGAACCTAGCAGTACCAGCTAATGCGTCGTAGTGCTTTATCAAGAACTCCTTGTCTCTTGTAAAGAGGAAATGTTGCCAAATATGCTGCGCTAGCCATGCGCCACCATTTGGCCACATACCGTAGCAAGCGAAATCTATTGGACCGCTACATCTCCATAGGTCGGTATTATGATGCACTACCCAACCATCAGCCCCGTAGAGCGTTCTAGCAGCCTCGGCACCTGTCTCTTTCAAATCCTCTATCATATTGAAGAGAGGCTCATGGCACTCAGGTAGACCCACTAGCTCAGCTGGCCAGTAATTCATCTCTGTGTTAATATTCACGGTATATTTACTATCCCATGGGGCATATGGACTACCATTCCATTTACCCTGTAGGTTGGCAGGTTGTGAACCATTGATAGATGAGGATATCAAAAGATAACGACCATAATGGAAGAGCAGAGCAGCAAGCTGTGGATCGTTTTGGTTATTGAACTCCTTTACACGCATATCTGTATCGATAGACGAACGGAGAGTGTCGAGCTTAGTATCGACGAGATTCATCTCTACTCTGTTGAAATACTGCTCAAACCCCTTCTTGTGGCGCTTGTAGAGAGATTGTATATCATGATTTAGGGCTGCAGCTAGGCGTGCCTCTGTGACCGCTTCCGGGTTACCTGTTACGTCGTGATAGTTGACATAGTTGGTAGCAGAGGTAAGGATTACTGTAGCATAGCTTGCATCAGATATAATAAGTTGATTATTGCCCTCGTTAGTAGACACCTTACCATCTGTGAGGAGCTTAACTCGAGTAATAGCTCTCAAGGCTGGCGCTATACCTTCATGCTCTACGCCATCGGTGCGGAGAGTCATGGTATGGTTAGCAGCATCAGCAGTCACCACGCTAGCAAGAGGCGACTCATGATATATAGTAAATGATAGAGGTCTTTTATCAGCCTTCACATGATAAACTATCACGCTATCCTGCATAGAGGCGAAGGCGGTACGAGCCTGAGAACTACCGTCGGCGTATGTAATGCTATTTTGATGTGTAGCACTTGGCAAAAGTAGTTGCCTTTGGTAGTCCTTTGTATTGGTATCGCCATCATACTTAAACTTCAACGAGCCCAATGTTAGATAGCGCATACCATGTTGGTTGGTGAGGAAGGTCTGGTCTATGAGCTTTTGGGCTGCATCAGAGTGATCCTTCGAAACCAACTCTCGTATTTGAGGGAGAGCCTCAAGAGCTTTCTCGTTGAGATTATTGTATGGACCGCCGGCCCAGAATGTCTCTTCATTGAGCTGCAGTTCATCGGTCTCAACGCCGCCAAAGACCATAGCCGCCATTCTAGCATTACCTATTGGCAGAGCCTGTGTCCATTGTGTAGCCGGCTTAGAATAGTGTAGTTGCATCCATGTAGATGTATCGACATCTATCTTCTGCGGGTTTGAACAGCCTATAGTCAGCAGACTTAAAGCTATTGCTGATAATGTTTTTATTTTCATATTGTATGGTGTGTTAACTTATTGAATCTCCATCTCGAGAATATTTCTGCATGCCTCCTCTAAGAGGGTAATGACGAACTCAAAACCTGCATCGCCTCCATAGTAGGGGTCAGGCACAGGTTGAGGAGGTGTCACATATTGAGCCGCCATGGCTAGTCGTGCTGTGGCATCAGAAGGACGTTTGTACTCTAGCTCCCTCATATTGGATTGGTCCATGCCTATGATAAGATCGAATTCATAAAAGTCCTCCTCTTTTACTGGTCGGCTACGATGTAGTATGTCATACCCATGATCAGCAGCATGCTGACGCATTCTGCTATCGGCTTTCTCTCCCTCATGGTAATCTATTATGCCCGCCGAATCGATCTTTATCTCCGATGACAATCCTGCATCCTCTAATACCTTAGCCATGATAGTCTCTGCCATAGGGGAGCGACATATATTGCCAAGACATACAAAGAGGATCGACTTTACCTTTTTATTCTCCATTATTGCTAGTTTCTTATTAGTAACTCTTTATATAGATACGCCTACCCTTACCGTTCACAGTGAGTATATAGATACCTTCGTCTATAACTGTAATCTGGCATGGCGTCTTGCCTAAAGTATATTTCTCTATAAGTTGTCCTTGTAGATTATGTAGGACGATTTGCGTACCTTCTAGTAGATTTTCTACAGGTATCTTTGTACCATTGATAGCAAGGTATAGTTCTACCTTCTCCGGGGTAGGTTCTGGCTCCGGTTCGGGGGCGGGAAGGTCCTCCTCTTCTACCCCACGTACTATAGCATTGATATAGTAATATGAGATATCGCTCGTTACATCTACGGTTAGGGTAGCACCCTTGTATACCTTAGACTCTCTACCATCGTAGACCTCCCAACCTACTATCTTATACTCTTCGCCCTTAGGTTCACCCTTTAGGGCTATGCTTCGCCCTATATAATCCTTACCCTTAAAGGTACCTTTTGTCAGAGGTATGCCATTGTAGCTGAAGGCGAATTGATTGATATGTTTTACGTTATCATTTATATTGACGCTCTTAGGGGCACCTAAGGAGAATTTATCCCTCAGTTGGCTCCACATATAACTAGAGCGATTAGTCACCCAACTCTTAGCATTTCGGTACTCCTCGGAGTGGTTAGGCCACCATTTATTTATGAGTTCTCTATGGTATGGGTATTCGAACTTGATATTGTTATATAGGCTATCTATTAATGAGTTTATCTCTGAGGCGTTGAGGAAATCGCCCATATAGACAATGAATTTATTCAATAGGAGCTCTTGGCCCTCAGGAGTACCTATTATGGCATGGTATAGCTTGGTGTCGCTCTCTCTATTTGCCCATGCATTAGATGGGTCGTAATTGGGGTTATCGAGCCAATCGAAATACTTATAGTTAGGGTCTCTGCCATATAGACCCAGGCCAAAATCGGTATCCTTACATACCCATCTCCATTTACCGCCCTCCGCTGTTGGTCGCCACATTACTATATTATTACCAGGGAAGTCGAGATTATTATGGAAGATATTGAGTATCATAAGATTTAGGAACTCACTTATATCCATCACCTTATCCAACTCGGCATATGTCACATCCTTCTTATTGTATAGAGCTTTGAAGGCATCGTAGTTGTCCCATGATCCAGATTTAAGTTCATACCAATTCTCAAACATATCTATATCTTCTAATCCGTCGTAGTTACTATAGATATTATCCTCGTTAGAACGCTCTCGTATATTGAGCATGCCACGGTACTCGCCATTGATAAACAGTATGACAGGTTGGTATGCTTGCCAATCTAGGTCACAATGGCTAGCCATATTTATCTGCATGGCGGCATCCCTAAAGTATAGGTAATCAAAGTCATTACCTGCATTACGGAGCATGATACTCTTAAAGTCGGTAAGCCCAGGTTTAGAATTAGGGAAAAACTCATACTCTAGGCGCTTAGTACCAAAACGCTTGTTGGCATAGATAAGTTGGCTCTTAAATTTGGCACCACGAGAGGCGCCACCACTAACTCTAGTCTCACTTAATTGATTAAGAGCAGCCTCTTCGGTAGCTGCTGGGAAATATTCGAAATTGACAGGGCGGCGCCAGTCTGCCTTTTTCTTATCGCCATCATTATTAGTGAAGATGCCAATATTGTCGTCGTTTAGGTATTTGTCGTTTATGGCTATTGATACTACTGGTAGTGTCACCTTTCTGCCCAATACGAGGTACGAGTTGGTTGTAGACGGTATGCTGATAGCCCCCTCGGCAAAGAGTTTAGCACGTATTACAGTAGATTTATTGAAGTTAAACTCCTTCTCGTACAAGGCGCTCTCCTTGGTAGGCTCTGTTCCATCGGTAGTGTATCTTATCTCGGTCCCCTCTGGAGCATCCTCTGGGAGAGATAGTGCCACTATAAAATTCTTACTATCATATATACCTCCAGGTATACTAAATATAGGCTCGCCTAGAATGGTCTTGGTTGTTCCCCCTTCATTCGCTTTACCAGGAGTGGTGGTAAGCATATAGCCCCATTTGTCGGCTCCATCACTCTTTCTGCCATAGGCTATATCAGGAGCGGGCATCTTGGCTATCTTGGTTATTTGGTCCTCTATCTCACCATTATGAAAGAGATAAATGGCTCCATTCTTACCACTCTCAAGTCTAAAGTCGGTATGCGTACCCTTACCCTCTTTGTCGCAATATATTAAGATATGAGCCTTAGGAGGTAGAGATGCCATAGGAAGATTATATGCCTTAGAGGCATCCTCTTCGAGGCCGATGCTATATTCTGATAGGTTGACGTTCTCCTCGGATGCATTATAAAGCTCTACCCATGAGTCGGGGAACTCCTTTATATCGTCCATAATAGTCTCTACGTTAGACTGCATAAACTCATTTATCATAAGTTGTGCATATGCTTGTGTAGAGCTAATGCTACATATGAGGCTTGCGCAAAAAAGTGTATATAATAATCTCATTTTGGTTCTCTTATTACGAGGTAAAGATAATACATATTAATTGAACACAAAAAAAGAACCGCAATACTATATTTCAAGTACTGCGGTAGACCATATATAGTAGAAGTAGATATTTGTCTATTTCTGGTTAGGATACATAGTCAATGAGATATTATCTATAGCTATGTATGCAGGAGTATTCATAAAGCCACAGCTAACATCTGAAGATTTAGCAGAGATACGTACTGCATCTATGCCACGCAAAGCCGAGAGGTCGACCTTTGTCCACTTATCGAATATTACGCTCTTACCATCGCGGTAGTCGACAACAGGCACAACCACTTGGAGCTCATTCTCCTTCTCGTCAATGATAGGCTCACCCTCAGCGTCAACGCCAGTAAAGACAATCTCGTAGTAGTCGCCCGCCTCGAACTTCTTAGCATACGAATCGCCATTCTTTACAGAGAGGTATGTGTATGTGGTAAGGCAGAGCTCTGCGCTATTGAGGTTGAAGTACTTCTTATCGGCACGAGAGATAGTAGGATACTCCTCGTCTAAAGCCGCATTATACTCACTAAAGTAAGCTACGGCAAAGTTCTTCGAGTTATTAGCGCCGCTTTTAGCGTATACGCTATACTGGTTCATAAAACCCTCAGTCTCCATGTCGGTATTATTGCTTACGGCAAAACCATTCCATGAGAACCATTCCTTATTATAGAAATTTGAGAAGGTGTAGTCTGCCTCGCTATAAGGTGCATTGTCGATATAACCTGCCTCACCCAACTCAGCAGACTCAAAGGTAATGATGTTTTTCACCGATGGCTCATCATCGTCATCAGAACAAGAGGTGAAAACCGGTGCGCTAAAAAGTGCTGCACTCAAAAAGAACACTAGATGTTTTTTCATTGTAATTGGTATTTATTGATTAATTATTTGTATTCCTGATATTTCTGTAGAGAGTTCCCCTAATATGCCGCAGTATTGGTGGACTGCTGTAGTAATGCGTATATAGGATATCTCGGGAAGCTCCACATGATGCCCTTCAGCATCTCTTGCCCAAGAGATATCTATATTGCTACCGATATCATTATTCGGTTTGTTATCTGCATAGCCATACTCAAGAGGGGAAAATTGCCACTGCCTAGAGACCTCATCATAATGAGCTACATCGGCAATTAGGGTGGAGGTAACAGATATTTCGTCGGAAGATAGCCATAGAGGGTAGTAAGGTTGAGTGTGAAAATCGTTACGCTCTACATAGCCACTATTACCTTCGTTGTCATGCCACACTACCTCCCCATTATCTTGCCTTCTATAAGTAATGGTATAGTTAAACTTAGTTGTAGGGTCGTAGTGAGCAGAGCCATATATCTCATACCATATTAGGCCATCCTCTGATACCTCTATTATGCCAGGCTCAGCACTATTACCCGAAGGAGATAATATTGCATTGGCGAGGACTTTGAAGTCGGCTTTATCCGCCACATTCTTTATTTGCGTAGGAAGATATAACGTAATAGACCCACCAAAACCACCTAATGTAATGAGGCCATTACTATTCAGTCGCTCTGTAGCCACATCAAGTATATCCTGATAACACATACCATCTGTAGGGTATGCCGATATGGTAGTGTTGATAAATTGGCCAGGAGCAGGGGCATACTCGACAACCTCCACAGGGTAGCAATGAGAGTCGGACTCCGATGGCGGAGTAGCTACACGTGTGGAGTGAAAAAGAATGGTATTAGGATTTAATGCGACGTTATCTATTGAGGCAATAAACTCCCCGCCATTCGTTAGGATGATAATATCAGCTAATGTGGTGTAATCCTTGGCGTTGATAAGATATATATCACCATCAGAATCGAGGAAGATACGATATAGTGTCAGTTGGCCCCAGGTGTCCATAGAAGAGGGAGTGGGGATAGACTCGACGTATGGTCGACGATTGATTAGAGAGATTCGGTATAGGTTATTATTCTCATCATAGGTATATATATATCCATCATGGATAGTAAAATCTATAATACCCTCCATAATGGTCGTTATATTACCAATATGATCCATAATCTGAAGAGCCGCCTTTGTAGAGCCATAATCGCCACGCGAAAGGATAGCTAGATAGTCGGCTGTAGCCAAAAGCTTCCCTGGGTTGATGACAACATCAATGTCAGATTCGATGCTATTGCTCTTTAGGTTAAATACAGTGAGAGTATTGCCATAATTTGGGGCATGTAATCCGCCCGAATTAGAGACATATATACGATTATTGAAATAGGCTATGCCATCGGGGTTCGTCCCGGCATAGAAGGCAACATCGGTATGGAATGTGGTGGTATCGGTGCGACAGACAGCGCCATCGAAACAACATGTATATACATAGCCATCAACGCCTATGCAGTAACGCGGTTGTCGGGCCACTTTGCTATCATTCTCTAGCTGTACCTGTGAGATAGACTTAAAAGTATATGCATCTAGCACCTCTAGGGTGGAAGATACGTTGACAGGGATATATAGTTTTGAACCATAGAGAAGCATATCATTAGCAGTATCACCCAAGCCCCTATGGTTGATATTTTGGAATATATTATAACTTATAATCCCCCCTTGTATAGTTGTGAGTGAAGAGTTATTATGGTTGAAGAGCCCCTCTGATAGAATGAGCATATCAGGCACAATAGATGTCTCCGTGGGAGAATAATAGATATCCTTATCCTCCATATCCTTGCATGAGGATAGGATAGATAGTATGGTGAGGAGTATGTATATATAGTAGCGCATCATATTTTGATATTTATGAGAATATTGTACTGACGTCCAGGCATGGGATAATTGCGTACTACTTGGTAGTTGTGGTCGCCTAGATTATTTATCTCGAATTGGATATTTGATAGGTATTTTGCGATACTAGGGAAGGTACGGGGAGCATATAGGATGCATACACGTTCATCGCAAAAATCATTTAATGCATTATCATGGATATTTTGGTTTAGAGCATACCTTTTGCCCTGATATACAAGAGAATAAGTAATATCTACAATAGGCGATTGCAAGGTAGCGGTAAGAGAGCCCTGTAGACGTGGAGTATAGGCTATTTGATGTCGATAAGTGGACGAACTGCGAGAGGTAATATCGAGTGCATATTGCCTTGTGTAGGTAGCGTATGACATAATACCCCAATGGTTGGCAAAATACTTATCAAGACGCAGAGAGATATCGAAGCCCTGTATATCTACCTTACCCACATTAAGCATTGTCCAGAAGAAGATATTTTTGGTAGGCATAGCCACTATTTTATTCTTAACGATGTTATGGTAGTAGTTGCCCGAGATGGTGAATAGCTCATTATGGTATGACAAAGTGGTAGATATCTGTGTGGCCCTCTCGGTATCGAGATTACGATTACCTATACCATTATAGTATAGATCATTGAAAGAAGGCAAGCGAGAGGTATTTTTCCCTTGAAGTTGTACTGTAATACTATTAAGATATAGAGAAAGGGAGAGTGACTCAGACACATTGTGCTTTGTGTGACCATTATCTTTATGGTTAAGTAGCGAGACGTCGCCATTTAGAGTAAGATATCTTGTTATCCACTTTGTTGCGAAGCTGATACCTGTAGATAGGCGATTGGGGGTACCATTTACGGTATTAGCATATAATCTTCCCTGCTCGACATCTGTGGATAGAGCGAGAGTAAGATTATCCGTTGCATAATACTCAGATGCGATGGCGGCATAAGTATTATGCTGTAGGTATGTAGATTTACGATATATTTCGGAGCCTAAGGCATCAGGATTACGATATGTCTCGTGTTGGCGGGTGTATCGAGCAGTGAGGCGTACCCTATATTTATCGAAAGATGCTGTGGAGGAGTGTTGAAGAGAGAGATTATAGTCGGATAGAGACTCATTGCTATTTAGGCTATAATAGGTAGTTGCACGAGGCAATCCGCGCGTGGTAGAGAGAGAATTTATCTTTGTACGATGAGAGAAAATGCCAGTTTTGAAGGCAATATCAAGTTCAGCGGGGACACGCCAGACCTCTCCATTTTGCCTTGTCTCTGTAGATACGCTATCGCTATTGCTATTGCCATAATGAAGACGATAGCGGTATTTACCATCGGAATATTCATAGCCAAGAGATAGGCGTCCATGAGCATTACCCCTTACTATAGGGAAAAGTGTAGAGGTATTTATGCGGTGGTTGAGAGTACCGGTAGATATATTGGCAAAGATTGATAAAGTATCGCTATTAGGTATAGAGGTATTAATAGAGACATTTGCGCCCTGTGCACGCGACTTAGGGGTAGATAATAGGCCTATAGCCTCGGCAGATGTGGTAGAGATATTTGTTATAGATGGTGTAGCAAAAGAAGAGAGGTCGATAGTGCCCGTTTGCATATTAGCCATTGGGATACCATCTAAAGATACACCTGTATGGGTTGCCCCCAGTGAACGTATATTGATAGACTTTATACCACCCAAACCTCCATAATCCTTTATGATGACAGAAGGCATGAGACGTAGTGTATTTGAGATATTCTCTTGATTGGAAGAGGCGATAAGAAGGGAGTCTGCAGTAGCTGTATAGATATGACGACGTGCAGTGGCGACAACCTCGTCTAGATATAGCTGTGTAATCTCTTGCGCCGTTATGGTATTAGCCATAAGGAAGCACACAGCAATAGCTACTATGTGATGAAAGTGCTTAAGGAGCTTTTTCATTTGTGCATTATCCCAATCCTCGGGGAGAAAGTTGACATTAAAGAAGGGAATGTAGGCATTCTGGCTTGTCTGACGACTTACAGTTGCGGGACAGTTCGTGATTCTCACACGATTTCCCTACAATTCCGCGTGCAAAGTTAGCTTATTTATTAGAGACTTGCAACAAAGCTGCTAGATATTCCTGCTCCCCTTGTCCCTTTGTGGGAGTGAGGAAAGCACGAGAGAGGGCGTTTAGGCAATATAGATCCATTATGGTGGTATAACCAGAGTGAGAGTAGATTCTTTGAGAACGCTGTATCAGATCGGCAATCTCTTGAGGGGATGTGATGAGAGAGGAGGAGCTGGGACTACCTATTATTAGGATATCGTCAATAATACTAAGTTCCTTCTCTTGTTGGCGTCTTACCTCTTTGGGGCCGGTGAGTATGCCTAAGTTAGCTATATCTCGCCTTGTTATATCTCGCTTATATTCGGTGTATCTAGAGAGCGGACCGGTAAATATTTGTCTACATGGTGAGATGTGACGAGTTCGGGATAGAGTGCCAGAGAGACGATGGTCGGGATAATCGGGTATAAGACAAAAGTTGAACTTTGAGATAAGCTTTGATATTCCCCAAGAGACTATATTACGGATCCATTGAGGACAACCGATCCAAGGGATAGGAGATAGCTGATGTGTGATGATGGCTGCACGGCATGTAGGAGAGTGTACGCCGTAACGATTATCTGATATTATAAGGTCTATATTATATTTTCTCGCTATACGCTGTGTAATGTAATATTCGCGTATGATACAAAAAAAGAAATATGGTAGCTGTATAGTAATAGCTAGAGGAAATGGGAGCCAAGAGGGTGTCCAAGGTGAGAAAGATGGGATATCTATAGCACGAAGAGAGGGGAATTGTTTACGAAGGAGAAGATACGACTCTCCTGAGCCGCCAATGATAACCTCATAGTTTTTATCTATGAGATATTTGACGACTGCTGCGGAGCGAGAGGCATGACCTAAGCCCCAATCTAAAGGTGTGACTAGAATACGCATCGTTGGCAAAGGTAATTAAGAGTTTGTAACAAATGAGGGAAGTAGTCGTAGAAAAATCGATATAACGTCCATATTGATGAAATTAACTATTAGAAGAAATATTTCGCTATTAGGTGTACTGATAGTGTCTCTTGTATTTGGAGGAACAAATCTTAAAGCACAAGAAAGAGCAAGTAATTATACAGATGAGTTACGTGCACAGTTTGTATCTCATGCTGTAGAGCTATGCGAGACAAATACCCGTCTAAAGGTAAGAGTAAAGGTACAGAACCCTTATGATGCATCCTCAAAGATTGTATATTTTGGTCCGAGTGACGAGGGTGTAGAGACATCATACATTGCTAGAGTAGCTCAAGATAAGTCTGAGGTAGAGTTAGATCTTTATATTCCACGACTGAAGGAGATACACGAGCAGTTCAAATTTGAGATAAGGCGTATATACATTGGCGAGGATGAGACGGGAGTTGACTACTCTAAGATGGATTACTATAATGAGGATAAAGATGAGCTATTGGTAGATGTATATAAATATCCTGAGCCTAAATTGTTATGTGATATGATTCAAGGCGAGGGTAGGCTTTGTTCTCTTGATACTGTATTGGTAGCTGAATATATAGATGGAGATAGATATGACTGGACTATAACATCTGACGTAGCTATGGAGCGAGAGGAGGCTGATGGGAATAGGTATTATTTGAAGAGCCTTCAGACAGCAAGGTTAAATGTTGAGTTGATTCAGTCACGTGGTCCGGAGTGTAATAGTAATCCGCTTAATGCTAGGGTAACTATGTATCCCTCACCTATGGGTATTATTGAGAATCTTGATGCTAATGGTCGCCCTGAGGAGCTTCAGGTGTGCTCTATAGTAGATGACCCTGCGGCACATTTTACGTCGTCAACAACCCTTGGGGGTGTATATCCTCCATTTAGTCTTGTGCTTACTAATGGTGGAAGAATTGACAATCTGCCTGTAGGACAATCTGACATTGATATATTCCAGCCTACGGCGGCAGTAATAAACATAGCCTATGTGAGGGATGTGAATGGTTGCCATAGTAACCCTAAAGACATCTCTGGAGAGATAGTGGTAATAGACCGCACCCCTGTGTGTCAGTTTGCGAAAGATACAATAGATGTTATAGTAACAAAAGAGAGTAGGGCTTTTGATGTTGTAATAGATGGGTATACAGAGGGGAATAGTACATCGTGGTCGATACCTCAAGATTATGCTGATTTGATGGGAGAGTATGGTATAATGATATTAGAGGAGCCTAACGAGTATACATGTAGAGCTACATCGACTATTAATGCTCCATTCGCACTAGAGTATTATGAGGTAAATACTGATGGTGTGGAGTGTGCTGTGACGAAAGTTGTGGTGGTGAACCCTACTATACGTCTGCATTTGCCTAGTGCAATAAGTCCTAATGGAGACGGTGTTAATGATGTACTGATATTAGAAGGTATATATCCGGAGAATGAATTTTCTGTCTTTGACATGAAGGGTAAGATGGTATACCAAGAGACGAACTATAAAAACGACTGGTCGGCCGATGGCATAGAGGATGGTCACTATGTATATGTATTGGAAGTCGGCGGAAAGACATATAAGCAGATGTTAGCCATTAAGAGAACACTAAGTAAAAAATAGGAGGGAAGAGAGATGAGAATATTGAGATATATCGTGATGGCATTTGGGGCGTTGACTATAATAAGCAATGCCGATGCACAGCAAGATGCGCTGATGAGTCAGTACATGCACAACCAGTATGCTATAAATCCAGCCTTTGCAGGCTCGAGAGTAGGATTGACCGCCTTTGCAAGCTATAGAAAGCAATGGGTGGGAGTAGAGAATAGTCCGACTAGTATACTCTTCTCTACACATACGCCACTTAAGAATAATAGCCTAGCTGTGGGTCTGATGGCGGTTAACCAAAAGATATTAGAGACATCTACTACTAGTGTGCAAGCCGCTATAGCCTATAGGATGGATATAGGATATAAAGGCAATGTACTTGCATTTGCATTGCAACCAGGCTTTAGCATGATAAAGACCGACTGGAGTGCCCTTGATACATATGATTGGGATAAGGTCGATGATGTCTTCGCGGAGAATGAGACTAAGACCTCACCTACGATAGGTGTTGGTATTGCGTTATATGGTGATCAGTTCTTTGTAGGAGCTAGTGTACAATCGCTCATTGTATCAGATGCATTTGATAAGGATGCAGAGTTTGCGCCAGGAGATGCGACATATTATGTTACTGGAGGCTACGAGTGGGAGATGGGAGAGGATTTCACACTACAACCTAGCGTTATGTTCCAAAAGACAAAGAGCACTACTGATGTAGATATAACACTTACCCCTGGTTGGCAACAGATGCTCTATTTAGAGCTAGGATATCGCACTTCGGGTGTTATGTTAGGAGGCTTATCCATTAGACCAAAGCAGGTGCCACAGTTGAAGGTAGCATATACCTACGAACGTACTACGGGAGATTTTAGTGGGTATAATTCAGGAAGTCATGAGATAAGTATCTCGTTTGACTTCGTATATAGAGTGAGAAATGTAGGTCCTAGGTTCTTTTAATCGTTGAGTGATGAGAAGCGTAATATTTACAATAATAACGTTGGCCTTTGGGCTTATATCAGAGAGTGGATATGCACAGATAATGAAAGTTGTGCCATTAGATTATATGTCTGGACGCACACTTATTAATCCTGTTGTTGTTGACTCTATGCTCTATTTCTCTTCTAATATGAGTAATAGTTATTTGGTGAGATATATTGACGAGGGAGGGAAAGACCTCTATCATATCTATAGGGTACCACTAAAGAATAGGAGACCAAAGGGGGCGACGGAGCTATATCTCACGAATGCGAGTAAGAAACTCAATCAAGTAGCTATTGCATTTGATAAGTCGGGGAAGATATATGTAACAGAGAATAATGAGGGTGTTGAGTCGAGAAGAGGACGAGTGTTGGGCATTAAGAGTTATTCAGATGCTACAGCTATGGATGGTAAGGTATCTCTCAAGCATGAGGATATGTCTAATAATGCATATATGAGCATTGCCCCAGATGGTAGTTATATGGTATTTGCCTCTGATAGGAAAGGCGGCAAGGGTTCGTCTGACCTATATTGGTGTGAGCGCAAAGGTAGCGGTTGGTCGCAACCAATTAACATGGGAGCAGAGATAAATACTAAGGGAGCAGAGACTAGTCCGTATATCCATTCCTCAGGAAAGATATTCTTTGCCTCTAATGGACATGAGGGTAGCAATCGTCTTGATTTGTACTATACCTATAAGACAGATAAGGGATTTAGTAAGCCCAAAAGAGTGGAGACCGGCATTAACTCTAAGGGCGATGATTATGGACTATTTTTATCAGACGACGAGAAGTGGGGCTTCTTAACAAGTAATCGACAAGGTAAGGATAAGATATACTATTTTGTGGAAGATTTCCCTGAATTTCCAAATGCGGAAGAGTATGAAGAGGATAACTTCTGCTACACATTTACAGAAGAGAGTGCTCAGTATTATGATGCGGAGCAATATGATTTTAAGTGGTCATTCTCTGATGGCGGTGTAGAGATGGGGCTTGAGGTAGACCATTGTTTTGCGATTGAGGGAGATTATGATATTCAATTAGGCGTACTTGATAAGGTATCTGGGGAAGAGTTGTTTAATATTGCAGAGTATAGTCTTAATTTAGTAAGGAAAGAGCAACTACTGATAACGGCACCTGAAATAATAAAGGCGGGAGAAGAGGTGGTATTTGATGTTGATGCGTCGGCTATAACATCCTTTGCTCCAAAGAGCTTCTATTGGAGTATTAGTAATGGTACGAAGCTAAAGGGCAAGCAAGCGAAGCTATCATTTGATAAGCCTGGAACATATAAGGTAGAGTGCGGAACAATGTCAACTGCCGACTCTAAGGCAAGAGTTGCTACTTATATTATGGTAGAGGTAGAATAGAATAACCATATAGTGTTTTGTTCGTAGAAGAGTGAGAATTTTGGTACACTATTTGTACATACACAAGGAAAACATAGATAGATGAATAGGAAGATATTTGGGGTGATTGCATTGTTATTTACAATCACAATTATGACGAAGGCGCAACCAGTACCTGGTATTGATGAGAATATCCCATACCTTATGACATTTAGTAATAAGGTATCTACGTCGTGGGGTGACGATAATGGTTTGCAGGTAATATTCTTTGCGGTGCCTACAGAGCATAGTAAGCCTATATATATACGTGTATTTGACCCTGATTGTGGAGGCAAGCATGATGAGCAGAATGGCAATTGGGACTCAAAGACCCGCATATCTATATATGGCGGTGTAGGGGCATGTAGTAATAAGGATGCTCAACGTTGTAATATAGATGGAGATTTTGACTCTGGCACACAATTGGCTCAAAAGGTCTTTGGAGCGGATGCACAATATGATGACAAATGGTATACATTCGGTCCGTTTAACCCCTCAGAAGGAGAGTTGCTCCCTGAGTTTGGAGGTAGAATATTTAAGATTACAATTGAGGGATTGACAGGTGATGATGGAAATATGTATAAGCTATTCCTCTCGAGCAAGACTGATGATAATATTGCAGTAGAGGGAGGTTTTGCATTCTACTTTAAGTATAAGTTCCGTCTTTATGACACTGCAGATCAGATAAGTCATATATATCCATTTATTGATAAGAGTGTGATATCTATTAAGCAGTCAAACTTTGATTGGGATTCAGATGGAATTATCCGTGTTATCTCTACTACAAAGAATGGTATACCGCTAAAGGTATCAGGTGACGATGAGTGGGTATCTAGTACATTGAAGATTGATGATGGAGAGAGAGGTACATCATGGGATATTCAGATGATAAAATCGAAGGCGAAGCCATTGAAGAATAATAATGTGGTATTCTATATAGAAAACCAATATGGTGAACTACTTCCATTCTACTCTGTACCTATTGGCGGTGTACCAAAGTACAAGTATAACATTACAGCTAAGCAGGCACCTAAGAAAGGGACGCCAGCACCTGTGAAGAAGAAATAAGTTGTTGAATAATAGATAAGCGAGACTGCCTAAGTTGCCGATTCGTCGGTAATTTAGGCAGTTTTATCGTAATATATCTTGGTGGAGAGGGATGATTGTTGGGGTTTGTCGATAATTGGGGGGTGTTTGTAGATATTGTTTTTTAGCTAGGTGTAGGTGTATTAACTTTGCTTTTAGAAAAAAGAATACAAAAACACAGTAGACATGATAAGGATAGCGTTATTAGTTTTAGCAATGGTGACTGCGGTTGTCAGCTCATTTGCTCAGGCTTACGTCTCGGGTACTGTTATTGACCGTGCGGATGGTCAAGGTTTACCAGGAGCACAAGCAGCATTCACTCCTGCTGCGGGTGGTAAGTCTATCGGTGTGGGTACCGATATAGATGGTAAGTTCCGTGTTAAGGTAGAGAACGGAAAGTGGACTGTAAAGGTGGCATATGTAGGTTATGTGCCATTTGAGAAGACTATCGAGGTAAATGGCAGTGATATTAACCTTGGCACTATTAAGCTCAAAAACGAAAACAAGAAACTCGACGAGGTAAAGGTAACAGGCGTTCTAGCTCGTCAGGAGCAGAGAGGCGACACAACAGTCTTTAATGCTGATGCCTTTAAGGTTAATCCTGATGCTACAACAGAGGACCTCATCAAGAAGATGCCAGGTATGCAGGTAGAGGGCGGCCAGGTGAAGAATGGCGGTGAGACTGTAAAGAAGGTACTTGTTGATGGTAAAGAGTTCTTTGGAGATGATCCTATGACAGCCCTTAGAACTATATCGGCAGATATGGTATCTAAGATTGAGGTATATGACAAGCAGAGTGACCAAGCAGAGTTCACAGGATTCTCTGATGGTAATGATGAGCGCACAATTAATATCCTCACAAAGATGGGTATTAAGTCGGGCCGTTTTGGTCGTGTCTACGCAGGTTATGGTACAGATGACAGATATGAGCTAGGCGGTAATATGAATTACTTCCGTGGAGACCATCGTATCTCGCTTATCGGTATGCTTAATAATATTAACCAACAGAACTTCTCATTTGAGGATATGTCTAGCATGATGTCTAACGGCGGTGGCGGTAGAGGCATGATGATGGGCGGTAGAGGAGGCTGGAATTCCAATGGTGGTAAGAACCGCACAGGAAGCCTTGGTGTGAATTATAGCTTGGACAAGAAGGATAAGATTAAGATTGAGTTCAGTTATAGCCATGATAACCGTAAGAATATCTCGGAGACGATATCTGAGGAGGAGTACTTTGCAAAGCTTGGTGTAGATACTACACACTTTGAGTTCTCAAGTAGCAATGGTGAGTCGCGTTCGTTGAACAACAGAGCTACACTTCGTCTTAATTGGACAATTAATGAGAATAATAGTATTATTCTTACACCACGTTTTACATGGCAGAGCAGCGAGTCGAACTCTGACTCATATAACGATACTAAGTATGCGAAGACTATTGAGGAGGCGTTAGAGAAGGCTTCATGGCAGAGTCGTATACAGTACTCAGAAGGAGAGTCGGATGGAGTAACAGGTTCGGGTAATATTATGTGGCGTCATAAGTTCTCTTTGCCAAGACGTACACTTACTGTAAGAGGTGGCTTCTCTATCTCGATGAATAACTCGGATAATACCTCTCGTATGACAAATAAGTACGAGGATAAGACAAACGCCTTCAATATGAAGACAGCCAACTTATCTGACAATGAGACAAAGAACAACTCATTCAATGGTACTGTGATGTATACAGAGCCTTTCGGTGAGAATATGGCCCTTCAGATTAACTATAGCCCTAGCATTCGTATCAACAATTCAGATAAGCAAGTAAATGCTGATACTATTTCGGTAGATAGCCAATCTGATTTTAGGAACTATAAGTTCTCTCCTACATTGTCAAATAAGAAAGAGAGTACATATACACAGCACAATGCTGGTTTAGGATGGAATATCTTTAAGGGTAAGACATTCAATGCTACTATTAGCCTTGACTATCAGCACTCTATTCTTGAGACAGACCAAGATTATCCATATGAGTTAAAGACATCGACATCATACAATAGTATTTTGCCATCTGTTCGTGTTAGCTTGCAAAACGGTATGCAGATGCATGGTAGATTTGACTACCGTACTAGCACCTCTGCTCCTAGCATCAATCAGTTGCAAGAGGTAGTAGATGTAAGTAACCTTATGTCGTACTCCACAGGTAATAAAGATTTGAGTCAGCAATATAGCCATAATATGAACCTCTTTATGGCGAGAAACAACTCGGAGACATCTAGAGGTATCTTTGTAATGGCTGGTTTGAACTTTGCTACAGATTACATCACCAATGAGGTAACGCAAAGTGAGACAGAGGAGCGACAGATAAAGGCATTAGTACGTGGCGACAAGGGGCTTGAGGAGCGTATTATTACTATTCCTATTAATACTTCACTTACTCGTCCGATTAATATGGATGGGTACTTCTCGGGTCGTGTAAACGTTACTCTTACTACACCTATTACATTCCTCAAGAGTACAGGTAACCTCTCGTTGGGAGGAAACTTCTCTAAGTCGCCATCAAAGTATAACGATGAAGAGATTACGACAAAGAATACTAGCTTAACCTTTGGTACTACATTAGCGTCAAATATCTCTGAGAATGTTGACTTTACTATTAGCTACAATGGTGGCTACTCTATGCAGAGTTCGAATAAGGAGAATAGTGTAGATGTGAATGTATACAGCCATAGATTAGGAGCAGACCTTACTTGTCTTTGGTTTAACAATCGCATAGTATTCTCAAATAATATCTCGCACCAGTATTCGAGCGGTCGTGGTAAGGATTATGATGATAACTACCTATTGTGGAATGCCTCTTTGGGCGTTAAGTTCTTCAAAGACCGTCGTGCGGAGTTGAGGCTTAAGGTTAATGACCTTTTGGACAATACACAGAGTGTATCTAAGTCGGTTGGTGCTAACTCGACTACGGTTACTACAACAGACGTTCTTAGACAATATGCGATGTTGACATTCACCTATAAGTTCAAGACAATAGGTGATAAGCCTACCAATCCTTTTGCTCCTCCAACAGGAGGCAAGGATAAGGGTGGCCGCCCAAGAATGATGATGATGGGCCCACCACCAATGCATTAACATTCCCTTTCACAAATTACAGAATGCAGATAATATAGCGCAAGTCCTGCCTCGTTGAGATAACGATGCAGGGCTTTTTCTTATAGGCAAGTGCCTTGTTGCTCGCAATTTTTGAAGATTATACATAAAAAAA
>JAUNDI010000064.1 GCA_030526155.1 Bacteroidia bacterium | reverse complement strand
GTTGTTAATAGGTTAAATGCTATTTCAATAAAGGGAAATGGTACTTTGCAGTACAATATGACAAAAACTGGAGACATCTCTTTCTTGTCGGCAAATCATGGCGGTTTCTGTAATAGTAATGTTGCTACTGTAATTCTTAATAACAATAAGGCTGAACGAAATCTAAATCTCAGCAATACTATTAATGACTTCCCTAATTTAGTTATTGATGGTAACTCTAAGATTATCTTGACAGGTAACGGTACTCTTACTGTTCATGGTAATCTTACAATTAAGCATGGTGTTAAGCTTGTTTGTGGTACGGGTAATAAGGTATTGGTTGAGGGCGACCTTATTATTGAGGATCAAGGTGATCTTCAACTAGGTACTAATGCTTCAGATATTTTTGATGTTCGAGGTAAAGTAATAGTAAATGCTGGAGGCAAAATTACACAAGGTGGTTGTCAAGTTAACCTCTGGAATGGTATAGAAAATAATGGTACTATTGAAATAAAAGGTGGCAAAGTAACCTTCTGCGGTCCTTCGGGTCTAGAGAGTAATGTGGAGGTGAAGGGTACTGGTACTACTCAACTTGGCTCTTCTATACATATTAAGAAGTCGGCTGCTAACTGCCATGTAATATTCAACCACCGTGTTACTACTGCTGGTGGTAAGACTTGTTTGGATCTATCAGCTGGTCGTCTTACTCTTAACTATAATTCTGGTACGGCTACAGACCTTGTGCAGTATCAGGTAAATAATGAGGCTTGTAACTTTACTATACCTCAGACGGCTGAGCTAAATATTAAGTCGACTGGCGTATTTAACTTCTTCATCAAGTCGCTAGGCGAGCATATGAACTCCCTCCTTGTGGCACGTGCATTTAACGTTACCGGCGCTACAGTGAATGTGAGGGATGATAAAAACACTAAGTATCGTCCGATAGTATACTCTACATCTGTAGATATGACATTCGACGAGGCTGAGATAAATACCCTTGCTATAACACCAGATGCTGAGGGCTCGGCTATCGACTTTAATACTATTGGCGCTACAAAGATTAACTGTAAGAAGGCTGCTGATGGTGAGATGATACCTGGCTACTTCGGCGTATTTGATATACGTAATGGTATAGTGGATATGATGGGCCAGACAGTGGTGACTATAGAGGGTATAGCACGTGAGTCGGAAACTAAGCCTTCACTATACTTCAACCCTGAGTCAAGTAGCGTGGCAAAGGGAATGACAATTCATGTGAAGACCGACTGCACAAGCAAGGTTAATACTCTTGCGGATGCTAATGAATGCCACTTTGGTATAGAGGCACATGATGCTCTTGGTAACCTCATTATAGCTACACCATATGCTAAGGTGCAAAATGTCGACTTGGTATTGAATGGCGGTTTGGATATTCATCAGGATTGTGAGATTGAGGCTGCTGAGCATAATGTGACTATAGGTGGTGACTTGGATATATTTAAAGGTACTTATACCATTGATCCTGGACAAACAACTACCTTCAATGGTACAGAGACACAGCTCTTCAAGAACCAAGGTACACAGAGCTTGAACAATGTGGTGGTTGAGTCGGCCGAACTAAAGCTTACAGCACTCTTTGAGGTAAAGGAGAACTTCTACCTAAATAAGGGTAAGGTGACTATTGATGCAAGTAAGAAACTATGTGTCTATGAAGATGCAACTATTAAGGATGGTACTAGCATTGTGGGCGATGGTACGTTCGTAATGGGAGAGGGTACTAAGTCGACCGAGCCAAGTAACTTCTTCTGCGAGGGTGAGATTGATAACCTTGAGATAGATGATATCATGGGTGTAAACGCGCACCTCACACAGACAACACCTATATATATAGGTAAGAGCCTCACACTTACAAGAGGTGTATTTGATATCGCGGCTAACTTGATAGAGCTAAAAGGCAATGCTGATATCAAGGGAACAGGCTTTGGACCAACAAAGATGATATCTACAAATGGTTCGTTTACCGATAATGGTGTGATGCTTACCTGGACAAAAGGCGAGACAAAGAACTTTACCGTTCCATTGGGTAAGATTAGCAAGGGATTATATACACCAGTTATCTTGTCGAATGTAGTGGCAAGCGCAGCAGGTACACTCTGTATAGCTACTAATGATGAGAAACACCCAGAGTTGGTGGAGTTCCTCAAGAAGCCACAGAATGCAGGTAAGAAGCTACTTCCATACTATTGGGTATTTGTAGGCAAAGACCTACAGACATCATCAGGTAATATTACATTTGAGTTCCCTGGTACATATACCGATTTTGTATCGGCTAGCTACTTGATGTCTAAGAATACTTGGGAGATAGGCACAGAGATTTTGTCTAATACTAGCAATAAACTTAAGATTACATGTGATGCTACGGATAAGTTGGGCTATTCCGGCGAGTATTCGGCATGTACCCAAGGCTTTGTAGTAGAGCATGACAAGGTATATGTATCTGCAAAGGATGGTAATTGGGCTGATGCGATATGGTATAAGGTGTCTATTGTAGACAATGGAAATGGCTCATACTCATTTGGCGATTATGAGAAGGAGTTGGATGGCGTTACCCCTAAGCTATTCAGTAATCCTATGTGTGCTGGAGTGGTGGTAGATCACCATGTGACTGTGGATAAGACTGGCTTGAGAGAGCGATATGCATATATTAACCTAGGGGCTATCCTTGAGTTTACAGAGACAGCTAAGAATAATATCATAGCCATTATTCAAGGACAGGGTACACTTAAGGTAAACTCTGAGGCATCAATACCATCGGGTAGATATGCTGAGTTCTTCAAGGTAGATGGCGGTATTATAGAGTATGCTGGTACGGGCAATTATAATATCTTCGGTCAGCAAGCTACAGCCAATAATGTGAATTTTACAGGTTCGGGTAAGCGTTACCTAAGAACCGATGTTGATGTTAAGTCGCTCGGTTGGGTAAGCGTTGATGGTCCTGAGGTAGTAATGCAGAACGGACGTAACTTCATTCTCGATAGCCATATGTACTACACTGGCAATGTATCTACCACACCAATGGGCAATACATTAAATCTAGCAAGTGGTAGTATCACGGGTAGTGGAGCATTTGAGTTGAGAGATTGTAGCTATACTACACGAGTTTTGGCAAATGGCAATTCTAATAAGCCAGAATATACTAATGTAAATACTACATCGCCTGCACATAATGTAGCGGTGGCAGCTAGCTTTCCACAGGTACCAGGACTCACATTGGAGAACACTAATGGCGCTAAGGTAAATGGTAATATCAAATTACGTAATTTGACACTTGCTAATGGTATTCTCGATATGGGTAATAATACTGTTACACTTGGCGAAGGTGGTATAATAACAGGCGGTAGTGAGAAGGCGTATATTGACGGTCGTCTTGCTATTGTCAACCCAGTATCTGGTCAGGAGAAACGTTATCCACTTGGCGATAATAATCAATACGCAAGTACAGTGTTCCGTCCAGAGCCTGTAGGTAGCGGTACTTGGGCTATACGCTACATGGCAGAGGATCCAGTGACAATACACTCACAAAATCCACAGCCAGACTTGCTTGG
This sequence comes from Bacteroidia bacterium, assembly GCA_030526155.1. Lineage (GTDB taxonomy): Bacteria > Bacteroidota > Bacteroidia > Bacteroidales > Marinilabiliaceae > W3P20-009. Next base: position 5,347 of record JAUNDI010000064.1, on the reverse strand, counting down.
TGACTACTGGGTAGTAGAGTCGCCAAATGCTAATGACAAGGCGGTAATTACTCTTCGATGGGAAAGAGAGACATTTGCTACCAATGGTGTAATTATGTCGCGTACTACTGGCGATTGGGTTAAACTTGGTCATGACCAGCGTAGAGGTAACACCTCAAGAGGTACAGTACGTACGTTGAGGCATGCAGTAGGTGGTACTAGATATTATGCACTCTCTGGTGAGAAGGTAGATAAGGACTTTATCTGGACTGGTAGTAATGATGATAAGTGGGATAGTAACTACAACTGGCTATATGGTCTTGTGCCAACAAAGACAGCTGATGTGATTATACCATCTGGTAGACAAAAGTATCCTACCATCACAGGAAAGGCTATGGCATCAACTATTGATATAGCAAATGGTGCAGAACTTACATTTGGTCTTGGAGCTACGGTTACTATTGAATCGGATGTTACAAATGCTGGTGCTATAGTAGCAGAGAGCGGTACAGCGTCATTTAAGGGTGCTATTGACAATAGTGGTACAATGACACTTAAGGGTACTGATATTGTTGCAGCGCAATTGCTAAATAATAGTGGTACAGTAGACATGACAAAGGGTACACTTACAGCTCATGGCGGTATTACTAATAGCGGTACAATGACACTAAAGGGTCATGGCGCTACCATACAGGTGCCTGCTACTGGAACATTCACTAATGAGGGAAATTTGACCATCAGATATAAGTATAATGAGAATCCAAATTTCTATCTAGTGAATGATATGGAGGGCTCGAAGAGGGGCGCTGTTAATGTGGAAAGATGGATACTTGGTCAGCAGTACTACTACGTAGGCTCAGCTACTAAGGAGAGAAAGGTGAAAGGAAATAGTGACTTCTTTGCTTACTACTTCCCTCAAGGTACAAGAGACCTATATCAGCAGGCAGGTAGAAAGGATATTGATATTACCAATGATGGTTATACTCAGACGGCATTTGATGGTATTACATTGCACGGCTCGGCCGAAGGTAATGATATGCTTAAGTCGGCTAGTGTAATCGGTAGTAATGCAGCTCCTGTGGTGAATGGTAAGTACAACTACTCTACATTCACACAGACAGGTACTTTGCACAATGCCTCGGCAGTGGAGACAACAATACCTAGCACAGCATCTGATGACAACTGGTGGACATGGCTCTCTATGCCTTACCCATATACAGTAAATATCAATCAGATAAAGATGGGTGATGATGGTAGCCACATGACTACTATCTATGTGCGAGGTAGAGAGGCACAATACCACATACCACTTGGCGGTTTCTACACCTATAATATGACAACCGGTATCAGCGTCAATGGTGAAGGAACAACAAAGGGTGCATCTGGTTCTATCTATACTTTAGCTCCATTCCAAGCATTCTGTGTGGATAATAATACAGGTGAGAATCTAAAGGTATCAGTATCGCCTGGTATGGCTTCATTGCCGGCTAAGCTTAAGAGTGCTACACTCAATGGAGACGAGGAGCCAAATGTCTTGCGTATTTCAACACGTAATAGTGTAAATACATTTACCGACGAGGTGGCTATAGCGCTTCATGAGGAGGGACAGACATTCTTCACTGCAGCCGATTCGAGAAAGATGGCTGGTAGTGGAGCTGCAGAGATAGCAGTATTGAAAGATGGTGTACCTTGTGCTATTGCCCTATATCCTTGGTTCTATAGTGTGGACGACCAATACACTATGCCATTGTCAGTTAGGGGTAACAAAACAGGCCTTACTCTCGTATTAGAAAACAATGGATTCGATGAGATGGTAGATATCTATCTAAGGGATAATCGCCAACCAGATGAGCTAATCAACCTCAGAGAGCAGACGACATATGTCGTACCAAATCCAAATGAGGTGGTAGACGGCACGTTAGAGATAGTACTCGGGGTATCGTCGGAATATGAGGAACCTACTGGTGAGATAGATACTATAGTTGACGAATCTATTAGAATATCGTCTGTAGACAATATTGTAACGGTTGAAGTCGATGACGTAGCAGCGGATGCTAATGTTAAGATATACAACCTCGCAGGACAAATGGTGGCTGTGAAGAGCATTTATGGAGAGACTACTAATATATCTATTGCGACAAATGGTATATATGTAGTAGTGGTACAAAATGGAAATGACGGTCAAAGTAAGAAGGTCTTGCTAAAGAAATAATGATGATGCGACACAAGAGATATAAATACTCGAGTCCAACGTTGGTCGAGGTAGGATTAGATTTAACGACAGTTTCACATGCAATGAGCCCTCCGCATGTGACACAACCAGGTCAGGGATGGGGCACAGATGTGGACCTTCCAAAAGAGGAGACAGTAGCGCAAGCGTCGTCTACTCCATTTTCTAGTACTCCATTTGGTACAGACTTCTCGAGTATAATGTAATAGATAGCAAGTGCAGCTCTGGTGGGCTGCACTTGTTGTTTTTAGGTTATAATTTTTGTAGGAAGTCGTCTAGGGTAATTACTTCTAATATGGGGAATGGAATTTGCTTTAGAATATTGAAATGGGAGTCTTCAGAAACTATATAGTCTGCCCCACAGGCAAAAGCACAATCAACGAATTTATTATCATCAGGGTCAGATGTTATAAGACCGAGTCTAAAGTGAGGGTCGACAAAGTGCACATTTGAACTATTGAGCAAGAGTAGAGTTACGTTTTCAGCTATTCGTGGTGTTGTAAGCCTTTCTATTATTTCTTGATATTCGTCTAGTATTTCATTACTGATACATAGAATAAAGTCATGATGCAAGAATGAGTCCCAAATTGGTCGGTATGGGCTATGTTTGGATAGCATTTGCACCAAACAATTTGTGTCGATTACTACAGGACGGCGTCTTCTCATGACTTGTATTCTGTCCTTAAGTGCATCTCTCTCAGCTCATCTAACTTCTCGTCGCTCCATTGCCCGGATTCCCATAGCTCCTCCATGTCGTCATCAATGAGTTTCGCGTAATATGCTGCCATTTGGTCTTTTAATTGGTTAAGGCCCTCTTCGGTCTTGATGCGTGACGCCATGTTGAGGATATGTATTTGCGCTGGAGTTAGAGTTACAGTATTCATAATATATGATTTATGTGATTAATAATTGATATTGCAATATTAACCATAATCTGTTAAAGTGGGAAATTATTTATTCAATATTATTTCCGTATCTACTTTATTCCTTATCTTCGTCTAGTGCTTTCTATAAATGGTATGAATGAAACAATTATCCGATCATAATACACATACTACCCGACAGGCGATACTAGCTCTTCTTAGGGCTGCGCTTACCAATACTGTCTCTCCATTGCCAGCATCTCTCCATTGGGATGATATAATGGAGGTGGCTAATGAGCAGGGGGTGTTGGCTATGGTATATGATGGCTATTGCGCATATGCTAAGGAGAGTGCTGTAGAGATATCCCTTAAGGATAAGGCAAATCTGTATGGCAATGTGAAGAAGATAGAGTTGGCCTATGATAGGCAGAAGAGGGTAGTGGAGCGTTTGGCTAGACTTTATGGTGAGCATGGCATACGTATGATGGTGCTGAAGGGGTACGGACTTAGTACATTATACCCTGTGCCCAATCATCGTCAGTGTAGTGATGTGGATATTTTTCTCTATGGTAGATATGATGATGGTGATGCTCTGGTGGAACAAGAGTGGAAGATACCTGTGAGCAGGGAGCACCATCACCATACGCGATTTGTGGTTGATGGGATATTGGTGGAGAACCATTTTGACTTTGTGAATGTGCATGCTCATGCATCGGGAGCAAGTATGGAGAGGGAGTTGAAGAGTCTTGTGGAGAGAGAGGATGGGGAGGAGATATTGATAGATGGTGTGGTTGTATATGGTATGCCCCCTACATTAGGTGCATTGTTTCTATTAAGACATACTGCGCAGCACTTTGCAGCTAGGCATATAGAGTTGAGGCATCTGATAGATTGGTTACTCTTTGCTCGTAAAAATTACGCTAAGATAGATTGGGGTATTGTCGATAGGGTAGCGCAAGAGATGGGGTTAAAGAGCTTCTTAGAGGCGCTAGATAACCTTGCTAAATCGCTTGTGGAGGATGTGGAGCTATCTGATATAGAACAACGTATAATGCTTGATATTTGGGCTCCTAAATATAAGGATTGCGACGATATAGAGATTGGCATTAAGTCGTGGTACTATAAAGCCCTCAGATGGTGGGGCAACAGGTGGAAGAATAGGCTAGTGTATAAAGAGTCGTTATTGAACCAAGCATGGACATTGGTAACTAGCAGATTTATTAAGCCACTTTGAGGAGCGGTATTTGTTATACCTTTTCGCCGGCGAAATTTACTTTGAAGCCTAGTACGGTGGCGAAAATCATCTCTATATCTTTGATGAAAGAGTAATTACGATAGTAATAGCAGTTGAGACGCACCTTATCGGGGTATATTACGGTATCGTTGTACTCGGTAGCTATCTCTTGCGTAGGACGGGTGTCGCCTTCGGCTTGGCATTTTGCTACATATGCAGATATCATCTCATCTTCAAGGCGGTATTTAAGGGTAGCTGGGCCTGTAATGCCTGGGCGTAGCTTAAGGACATCGCGGTCGTCGCCCACAAGTTTATCAGCATATCCAGGGACGTCGGGGCGTGGGCCTACGAATGACATATTACCTATCAAGACATCCCAAAGGCCAGGGAGCTCGTCGAGTTTATAATGTCTGAGAGTAGCTCCTAAAGGGGTAATACGACTATCGCCTGCCACGGATATAGATGAGCCGTGATGGTTGACCGTCATGGTACGGAACTTATGGCATGTGAATAGCTTGCCCCCTTTGCCTACGCGTTTTTGGCAGAATAGAGCAGGACCGCCTGGCATCTTAACCTTTATCAATATAGCGACGATAAGTAGTAGTGGCCAAAGGAGGATAAGGCCGAAGAAACTTGCTAGTATATCAAATAGGCGTTTAATGAACATGCTCTATTAAGTAATAAGGTTCTGAATGCAAAGATATACTTTTTTCTTATTTAGTAATCCGTACTAAAACACAGAATATGTATGAGATGAAAAAATCAGCTAAATTCGTTAGATCTGATAGAGGTAAAAAAAAAATAATTACCTTCGCAACATAGTAAACACTAAAACCTATAGTATGAAAAATACAACCATTCAGCGCTATATAAATCCCATGACGGATTTTGGCTTTAAGAAGATTTTTGGTGAGAAGGATATAATGATTGCCTTTCTAACCGACTTATTGAACCCGGAATCGCCGATTGAGGATATAGAGTTTTTAGATAAAGATCTAGTGGCAGAGTCGTTTGAGATGCGTGGCGTAATATACGACCTCA
>JAUNDI010000017.1 GCA_030526155.1 Bacteroidia bacterium | reverse complement strand
ATCCCCAAGTATTGACAAGGGGTATTTCGTGTAGTAATATTGCATGCTGATTGAGGACTAAAATATTTCGCCTCCTTTGGTAAAGTAAGGGAGGCGTTCGTGCTGTTGTTCACCAATAAATAGTACATTTGCCATAACAATAAAACAACAACCTAAATGAAGTCTCTTAAAGAACTATTCCGCATTGGCATTGGTCCATCATCAAGTCACACTATGGGTCCACGTAAGGCGGCGGAGATATTCCTTGAACGTTGCCCTGATGCATCAGAGTATAGGGTAACACTCTATGGCTCACTTGCAGCAACGGGTAGGGGGCACCTTACAGACAAGACGATACTTGATGTTCTCGAGCCAAAGGCTAAAGTGGAAATTGTATGGCGACCAGATATTGTAAAGCCCTTCCATACAAATGGTATGACATTTTGTGGTCTTGATTCGCAAGGTAATATTATAGATGAGTGGACTGTATATAGCATTGGTGGTGGTGCATTAGCCGAGGATAATGGTAATACCTGTGAGACTCCAGATGTCTATGACCTCAATACAATAAAGGATATAATGCAGTGGTGCACAGATACTGGGCACTCATTTTGGGAGTATGTAGAGAGGTGCGAAGGGGCTGATATTTGGGACTACCTTGATGAAGTATGGACCACGATGAAGAGAGCCGTAGAGGCAGGTCTAGATGCTGAGGGTGTACTACCAGGGCAACTACATCTGCGTCGCAAGGCGGCTACATATTATATCAAGGCCAAAGGGTACCAAGATAACTTACGTAATAGAGGATTGGTATTTGCCTACGCATTGGCGGTTAGCGAGCAGAATGCCTCGGGTGGTATGATTGTTACAGCTCCTACATGTGGCTCTTGCGGTGTATTGCCTTCGGTATTGTACCATTTGCAAAAGAGCAAGGATTTCTCTGATATGCGCATTAAAAGAGCTATTGCGACGGCCGGTCTCTTTGGTAATGTAGCTAAGCAGAATGCATCTATTTCGGGAGCTGAGGTAGGTTGCCAAGGCGAAGTAGGTGTTGCATGTGCAATGGCTGCGGCTGCAGCGAACCAGCTCTTTGGCGGAAGTATAACGCAAGTAGAGTATGCGGCGGAGATGGGACTAGAGCACCATCTTGGGCTAACATGCGACCCGATATGCGGATTGGTACAGGTACCATGTATAGAGAGAAATGCCATGGCTGCGGTACGCGCGCTTGACGCTAATATTTTCTCGACATTCTCTGACGGACAGCACCGCGTATCGTATGATAAGGTTGTAGCTGTAATGAAACAGACCGGTCATGATATCCCTTCGCTATACAAGGAGACAAGTGAAGGTGGCTTGGCAAAGGAGTTTAATATTTGATATTCTAAAAGGTGCTTTACATAGCTGGGACATTAGTAAGCTAACATCTAATAAAGATTTACAGGTAGTAGAATGATTAAGATGGCTAATTGGATTGCTAGTCACATTACACTGATTGTGGCTGCAGTGGCTTTGGTGAGTCTGTTTGTGCCTGAGTCGTTTATTTGGATTAGGACATCGACTATTACGCCATTGCTGGGCATTGTGATGTTTGGCATGGGGCTAACTATACGTCCATCTGATTTCTTGCCTGTCATTCAGCATCCGCGCGATATTATAGTTGGTGAGTTGGCACAATTCCTAGTGATGCCTATGCTTGCGTGGGGACTATGTGTGGCGCTCTCGTTGCCTACTGAGTTGGCCATTGGCGTTATGTTGGTGGGTTGTTGCCCTGGGGGAACGGCTAGTAATGTGATGTGTTACTTGGCTGGTGGCGACATTGCTCTTAGTGTAGCGATGACTGGTGTTTCTACTCTGTTGGCTCCAATAGTTACGCCAGCTCTTGTGTTGCTACTTGCCGGGCATGAGGTGGATGTTGATGCATTGGGGATGCTGATGAGTATAGTGCAAGTGGTAATATTGCCTATTGTATTGGGATTTATCGTTAGACACTATTTTCGTTCGCTGACAGATCGCGTTATGCCATATTTACCGTTGGGTTCTACACTGGCTATTGCTGTGATTATTGGCGTTGTGGTATCGCATAATGCTGAGAATATCTTATCGTGCAGCCTCTTGGTGGGAGTTGTGGTTATATTGCACAATGTATTGGGACTTGGCTTGGGGTATGGGTTGGCATCATTGCTTGGCATAGAACATACAAAGCGGACTGCTATAGCTATTGAGGTTGGTATGCAGAACTCAGGATTGGCTACATCATTGGCGACGACACATTTTGCACTGTTTCCAATGTCGGCTGTTCCAGGAGCGATATTTTCGGTTTGGCATAATGTCTCGGGGAGTATTGCTGCACAGATATTTAGAAGGTTAAAATAGGACTATAAGAAGACATTGGTTGAACGAATGAGAAGGCACATAAGGCTATGATTGAGTTGAGGAATAGGTGAGAATATTTACTTTGTCGTATTAAAATATGGATAGATTAAATTTCCGGCTAATGTGATTACGATATGAAATATTGACCTATAGATCAAGAAGTTTGATTTGAGTGGACGAAAGTTTTAAACCCTCCCTTAAAGGGAAGGGCCTTATTGATAAAAAAAGGCAGCACTGAGAAAACTTAGTGCTGCTTTCTTATTCTTCGGGAGCCCAATTCGAGGGAGTGTTGGTATTCTAGGTCGTTGCGTGCGGGCCATTTGGGGTTAGGACATGAGATTTCAACCTATATACACTTCGCACTATTGAGCTCTATCTTATTTCGATATATTGTGACTATTACTCTTGCTCTTCACTCTTGATATGAGCATAGTTCTTCTCGTCTCTAGCGAGAGAGTATCTGAGGTAGAAGTAACCACAAACACCAGCTAATGTAGAACCAATAAAGATACCAAGCTTAGCTTGTGTCAATACATTAGGATCTGAGAAAGCCAACGAAGCTATGAAGAGAGACATGGTGAAACCGATACCACCTATCATAGCGATGCCCATCATGGTATGCCATGAACTTCCCTTAGGCTTCTCTGCTAGTCCGAGTTTTACAGCAAACCAAGAGAATAGAGTAATACCTATTGTCTTACCCACAAAGAGGCTGGCTGCAATAGCTACGGTAACTATAGAGAATAGCTCTGGCTGAACATCAGAGGCATAGTTGTACACTATAACACCACTATTTGCGAGAGCGAAAAGAGGAAGTACCACGTAGTTTACAACCTCATGAAGACGTTGCTCTAGGTATTGTAGAGGCGACTGGATATTCTTTACAAGTTCGTGGATAGCGTGTACACCAGCCATCTGCTCTTGGCTAAGTACTACTGTAGTGTATCGGCCCTCTTTATTACCCACCTTAAGTTCGGTAAGAGTAGGGAGTACCTCCTTGATACCATCAATAAACACTGTAGATGTAACACGAGGACGTAGAGGTGTAGCGATAGCTACGAGAACGCCAGCGATGGTAGAGTGAATACCACTCTGAAGCATGAAGTACCAAATGAAGCAACCTATGATAAGATATGGCGAAAGCTTCTCGACATTAAATACGAGGTTGAGCACTGATATTACGCCAAAGAGTGCCAATGCTATGAAGAGGTATGTAAAATTGATCTGCGATGTATAGAATAGCGCTATGACGAGCACGCCACCAAGGTCGTCCACGATAGCAAGCGCTGTAAGGAATACCTTAAGAGATAGTGGCACTCTATTACCTAGCAAGCTGAGGATACCAATAGAGAAGGCGATATCTGTAGCCATAGGGATACCCCAACCATGCACTACAGCATCATCCATACCTATAGAGAAACACTTGTAGATGAGAATAGGCACTAACATACCGCCAGCAGCGGCGAAGATAGGGAGGATAGCCTGCTTAAAATCCGAGAGCTCACCGGCAAGCATCTCTCGCTTAATCTCAAGTCCGGCCATGAGGAAGAAGAGGGTCATAAGACCATCATTAATCCAATGTATAGAGTGCATACCTACTCCGAAGCCACCTATATCAGAATGTAGATCGATAGATACATGAAACTCCTCGACTAGATAAGTGTAAAGTTCTTGAAGCGGACTATTGGCCCAAATAAGAGCGATAGTACCGACGAATAACAATGTCAAACCACCATTTGAAGAAATTCGCTCAAAGGTTCTAAATGGTTTCTCGAAAGCCTTCTCTAGGAAGACATGACGACGTTTTTTGTGTGTAGTAGACTTTTCCATTTAAGTTGATACAATTTGATTCTAAATATTCTGTTTTGTCTATTATAGTTAGGAATATAACCTAATGAGTAGTAAAACGATGCAAAAATATATCAGTTTATGGAAAAATGGAAACTTAGAGAAAAAAAACGTCATTATGTCATAAAAATATAATATCTCGAGGTTGGAAACAGCCCCGAGATATTACTTAAATAGGTTATGATGACTAATATTTTATCGTCTCTTAGGTTGATTATCAACGATATCATTAATAATGATACCCGCTATAGCCATACCGAAAGAAGCAGTGATATGACAAAGTGAGCCATTAATTTGAGCCTTTACCGAACACCACTCATGCTCCACGAGGCGCTGATCGCCTGGTGCATCGTACACGGCAGTATCTGTACCTCTCTCTCCGCTTAGCAATTTTGCTTTAGGACAGAGACAGCCGCCAGTACCACAGGCCTTATTTACACCCATGTTCTCCATAGGCTGTTCCTCGCTATAGACACATTGGAACTTTCGCTTAGGGCTAGTCTTATTGTGCTTAAACTTTTTACGCAAAGCACGAGCAAGAGGATCGCCCTTAACATTCCAAAACTCAGCCCTTCTTATCATAAAAGGGTCGCGTCTAAGAGCAGCCCCCATAGAAGAGACGAAAGAGATATGCTCTGGCAGAGATGTAGCACGAAGAATCAAGTCGGCCTTATCCTTAAGCGAATCGATAGCATCGATGATATAGTCGTACTCCTCCATATGGAACTCGTCGGCCGTTTCAGCCTCATATATCTTCTGATAAGCTACGATATTCGCATCAGGGTTAATCTCCAAGAGACGTTCACGCAGAGCCTCCACCTTGACCTGTCCGATAGTCTTACTTGTAGCCATAAGCTGGCGATTACAGTTAGTCACGCAAACGCGGTCGCTATCGACTATAGTAAGATTTCTTACTCCGCTACGCACGAGAGCCTCGGCGGCCCAAGAACCCACACCTCCAAGACCGAAGATGAGCACACGTGCCGCTTGCAACTTTTCCAAATTATCCTTACCGAGAAGCAGCTCAGTACGACGCTGCATCCCTAACTCCATTGTTGATATTCTATTTTCCAATGCAGAAATGCGCAATTAAATTACTATGCGTGCAAATATCGGCAAAATAGCTGGAATATTTTATAGGTTTATTGAATTCGAGCGTACCAATAGATTAGAAAGAGTGTCTATCAAACTCATTAAGTAAGTCACCTCTTTACTTACCATTAGGCAATATCAAAATATCATGAACCTATTTAAACGATAACGCAATCTGCTGACCATTATAATCGATAGTCTTTACCAATTGGGTACCAGCCACACGAACATTGAACTTACGTCTCTTGAGCATTCCTGGGAATTGTCCCTTAACCTCACCTATAGTAATCGTGCGTGTACGATCATTCCATGTCATTTCTATTGTGGCATAGGCGCCCTTCTCGTAGTTATAGTTGTCGCCCTCATCTTCATAAAGGGTGAAGGTACCATTTGCGCCAGGATAGACAATAATATCGAGGTTATCCCACTTCTTCTCCTCGGCATATTGCATCACAGGGGCGAGAGGAAGGATAGAACCTGCCTTAACGAACATAGCTGCATGGTCGATACGAGTAGGGATAGTAACCTCCTTACCGCCAGCATAACGTTGTTCGCTCCAGAAATCGTACCATGAGGCACCCTTAGGTAGGTACTTGGTAGCCTTTTTCTCTATAGTCCAGTCGATAGTATTCTTGCCATTCTCTTGCTCTATATTCTTCTTATCCCAACCGCTGTATGCATCCTCTTTTAGGATCTTCTCCTCGGTATATTGAGGGTCTAGCACAGGGGTAGCGAGTATGCTACGGCCGAACATGAACTCATCGGCACAATCCCAAGTGCGGCGGTCGCTTGCAAAGTCGTAGTGCAAGGCTCGAAGGTAAGATTCATTATTCGAAGTCACCTGCCAAGCAGTACTATATATGTATGGTAAGAGACGGTAGCGTAATTGGATAGTCTGCTCGATAGCATCGTATATTGGCTCACCCTTCTTACCGAACTGATATATCTCGCGAGGAGCATCTGCGCCATGGCTACGGAATACTGGGCAGAATAGACCATACTGCATCCAACGCACATAGAGCTCTTGATACTGTAGGTTCTTAGGAGCAGAACCGCTACCCTTGGTGTTATATGCGCTACAGAAGAAACCACCTATATCGGTATTAAAGTTAGGGCAACCTGTCATGGTATAGTTAAGTCCGGCTGGCACTTGCTTACGAAGCATATCCCAAGTAGAAGCTACGTCACCACTCCACAAACCAGAACCATAGTGCTGCTGTCCGGCAAAAGCCGAGCGAGTCATGATGAATACGCGCTTCTGTTCAGATACCTTACGCTGATTGCCATAGATACCCTTTACAGTAGCCAATGGGAAGAGATTGCGCACACTACGCCATGAACCCATACTACCCTTTTGGTCGTATGTCTCGTCGCAAGGGTTGAAGAAGTCAGGGTCTGTCGAATCCATCCACCAAGCATCCATATCGTAGTCGAACAGGGTCTTTAGGTGGTCCCAGTATATTTGTCGTGCTACAGGGCTAAAGGCATCATACACCTTCACACCCGAAGGGTAATCCATACGAGGAGGCCAGATATGCGAGAGACCCGACTGAGGCCATGTCTCGAAATCGAATAGTAAGCCCTTCTCTTGTAATTTACGGAACTGCTGTGTCTGAGGACCGAAGCTAGCCCAAATAGATATCATGATGTGGGCATTCTGCTCGTGCACACGGCGAATCATCTGAGGGCCGTCAACAAATGTCTCACCTATGAAATCCATGGCATTCCAGAGGTAGTTAGAACCCCAATACTGCCAATCTTGAATGATACCATCAAGCGGTACGCCTAGTTTACGATAGGTATCTACCACCTCGAGTAACTCTTGCGACGACTTATATCGCTCGCGGCACTGCCAATAACCGAAGGTCCAAAGAGGAAACATAGGCACATCGCCAGAGAGCTGACGCATGCAAGCATTAACACCATCAGCATTCTTGCCATACATAAAATAGTAATCGGCACAATCGCCCACCTCTGCACGGAAGGTCATACCCTGAGCATTATCCTCGAAATGCGAGCGTGAGTAGTTGTCCCAAAATATGCCCCAACCCTTGATAGATTGGATGACATTCTGGAAGTCCTCAAGATTATTCTGCTCAACCAACTTACTGAGACCTCGGCGGTTAAGTTTACCATCTTGCACAGTACCTAGACCATATATAGCCTCATCCTTATCGAGTTGATAGGTGTGGCTTACCACATAACGACCCTTATCAGAGCCATTCTGTCGCTCCTCAAAAGTTATGCTTTTCTCTTTGAGCAAGCTCTTACCTAGAGCAGCGAACTGCACGAGACCAGTACGCTTATCGATGGTGACGGTCAGCTCTGCAGAGTTCATACGTACCGACGCGCCACTCTCCTTGACAGTCACCTTAAAGTCCTCCCTAGGCTGCATGGTCACCACCTCGCTTTGGGTGATAGGCATTGTTTTACCTTCTGGACATTTTTGTACACGTACGATAGTAGGAGAATAGAACGACACCTCGATTTGGTTGCCGTCTGCATTCACCTTCACCTGATTCTTCGTCTGGCCATTGGCAGCGAGTATTGCCACAAAAGCCATGATTACTGTGAGAGTATTTTTCATAGATAAAAAGTGTTTTTCAACATTAATTTTCGAGTGGCAAGTTACATCTTTTGCTTAAGAATATTGCAACAATTATGTTGAAACGATTGGTAACTATGTTGAAAACTGCCTATTATCGTGCATATTCTGACGGCTTACATCCATACTCCTCTTGAAAACAACGGCTCAAGTAGCTAGCCGACGAAAAGCCTGTAAGTGTTGCTATCTCGGCTAGAGAGTGGTTGCCCTCTCGTATTAGTCGGGCTGCATGGCTCAATCGAATGCTTCGCATGAAGAGGCTTGGCGACTTATCTACTATTGCCGAAAGGCGCTTGTATAGCCCCGTACGCTCCATACATAGATCGCTACTCAAATGCTCTACGGAATATTGTTTGCCTAGATTCATCTCCACGAGGGCGATGGCTTTTTTAAGAAATGCGGCATCTTGCGCCTCCATCTCGTTCTCTTGCTTCTCCTCAGCTATGTGTTGTACTTGGCGTTCATCCTCGTAGCGGGCGCATTGTTCCATCAAACCCTCAATGCGAGCCATCAATCTCTCCTCCTTCAACTGCCGAAGCATACGCTTTCGTTGATTGTGCGAATGGAGCGACACACCACTCACCACTACAATGATAGTCAGAATGGCATAGGCGGCATAGGCACAAGTAGATTGCCACCACGGAGGTAGAATCTCAAAACAGACCTCTTGAGCTCTACCTGTCCAACTATCAGCATCCAACGCTGCCTCGACTTTGAGTCTATATTCACCAGGAGTTAGTTTAAGTAGGTCCAGATGCAAAGCACCTTTAGCATCTATATAGCTTGAATTAATACCAGGTTTCAATATAGTAACTAATGAGTCTCCTCCTTGGACAAGTGTATATTTATAATGTGTATGTTGAGGAAATGCATAGTTAAGTGCAGAGAAATCAAGAGTGACATTGTTTTCGCTCATAGTGATTCGCTTCAAGATAGGATTCAGTTGTATACTACGCATGTGCATTACTTCTTCAGGATCAAAAATGGTCGTACCATTTCTGCCCTCCATTTCGATTGTGCCATTTGCCAACAACTGTGCCATACCACTATTATAGCTACCTCTTAATACTCCATCCGAAGCATGATATGAGTTTATCTTCAGCACTTCGCCATGCATTACCTCTATGCAAGATATTCCATTGACAGTAGATACCCACATGCGGTTTTGCATATCTTCCACAATGGCACATACGCAATCATTCGATAAGCCATCTTCTGAATAGATCATCCTCTTCACTCCATTCATGGTAAGAGCCAATCCATCAGTTGTAGCTTCCCAAATATATCCGCGACTATCTACCACACGATGACTTTGCATAGGGAACGTGGCAGAAGCCTTTGGCTGTGTGTGAAATGGGAATCTGTCGGGGTGGGCATAGAGTAGTCCGTCGTGATAGGTACCTACCCACACGCCGCCCTGTCGATCAAAACTTATAGTATTAGCCGAGGCACTCATAGGGGCTCCCTCGTAAAGCGAATATTTCTCGAGTTTAGACCTTGTATTACTCTTCACATTATATCGCCACAAGCCCTGAGCACTGGTGAAGTAGATATTTCCTACATCCTTAACAGCAAGAGTATGCATGGTGAAGTCGGCAGCAAACAGACTTTGCCACGTTCTATTATTAGTATCAAAACAGAGAAATATGGATTCGCTACCATTACGTATCTGGTAAAACTTACCATCAGAGGAACGCACAACCATAGATGTATGGCTATATTTTGCAGCCTCATACTCAGTATATGCTACCTCGGTATAGGATATATTAGAGGTCATGATATCAAGACACACAACAATACCAGTACTAAAAAACAGATAACCAAACGTACCACACACATCCACATCCTGCAGCTCTCCAAACGCGGGATTTAGAGTTATGGTTTTGCCTGTATAATCATTCCATAGTTCTCTACCAGACAATAACCACAAATGGTAATCTGTGTCGACAAAGACATCGCTGACCTTGCTCTTTTCCGGCCACATCTTCTGTATCAGTTGTGGGATATTTTCCTCGTAACAATTCTGCTTTAGGTCGAAACACATGAGCGATTGCGTGTTTTTAATCCACACCATCTGCTGAATATCCACATATACGTGATAGTACCCATGATAACCCTCTAAATGGTATGGTTCGATGTGGGTACGATGTATATGACTGAAATTTATGCCGTCATAGATATTGATATTACCTTGGGTGGTAATAAGCATACGTTCATCAGGCAACTGCATGATGTGCAACACCTGGTTATCGCACAAGCCGTCTTCAGCCGTTATACGCGAGAATAGCAACTGTGACACATAAGCATTGATGCGTGTCGTAGCGAGTAACCCTGCAAGAAAAAGAAGTATTAATCTGATGCCTAACATATGTGGGGGAGGTGGGGGGGTATAATATTTTTTAATGGTTAATGTTACCAATATTTTGTAAATGGATTATATCGCGCAAGGATAGTAATTTTTGGAATAGAAAATTAAAAAAATCTTGTTTTTATGTCCCAGATCTGACTATACTATGCAATTTTGTCTAGCAACAGAATGGATAGGAAAAGTTAGCGCTCAAAAATAGACCTATATGTCGATTTTCAATGTTCGCAGATAAGCTTTCTACTCATCGGTGATTCTATAACTCTCTATAGCCTTTTGGATGGTTTTGTTGTGCGTCCAAGGCTCTAGCTTCTTCTGCTCAATGTATGCGATTGTGACATCCCATTGCTTAGCTAAAGCCGTGGCGAAGAACCATGCCACCATCATTCTCACATAATACTCCACGGGTACCCCTAGGGTCAACTTGGCCTAAAAGTCTGCATATTTCTCGTCGCGCATAGCGAACAGACGTTCTTGTATTTTACTTTTCATACTTCAACATTTTATTGTATAAGCATTAAAGCTACTGAGAGTATCGTGATAATCTGAATGAAACGGCGGAAGGACTTTTCTGGGAATATCTTCACGATGCGGATGCCCACAAGGGCGCCAATTCCGATAATTGGCAGCATCATAAGGTTCAAAGAGAAGGTGTCCCAAGTGATATTGTCCCAAGCAAATACCTGCAACGGAATCTTCAGAAGATTGACCACAAGGAAGAACCAGGCGTTGATGCCTATATACTCCATCTTCCCCTTGCGCATCGAGAGCAGATAAACCGACATCACAGGACCTGCTGCATTACCAATCATCGTGGTGAAACCTCCCAGCAAGCCGAAAGTTGCTGAGTACCACCACTTCTTCATCCACTTGTTTTCTTTGCCGAACACTTCGCTCCAGATCATCACGGCCAAAGCCAGCGCCAAAGTCCAGCCCATCAGCTGATGAAACTCGTGTGTAGGTATGAGGTTATCGACAAAGAGGGCTACAAAGAAACCGAGGATGGCCGTAGGCAGCAGTTTGGCCACGACACGCCAGTCGGCAATACGTTTGTAATAAGCCACAGCAATCACATCGGCCATGCAGAGCATAGGCAGGATTACGCCCGTCGAATCTTTTGCTCCGAATGCCATGGCCATGTAGGGCACAATGAGCAACATCATGCCTTGCACACCCGTCTTCGACATTCCAATACAGAGTGCCGAGAGCGCGAGTATCGACCATTGGAAGAAAGATAATGCCTCTACCATTATTCAACATTCCACATCTCATTCAACATCTTGATGGCCGATGGCGAGCGGAAGACATTCTCTCGGAAGGAAGCAATACCCTCGGTCGAAACCTCATCTTCAAAAGAGTTCACCAAGAAATCGGCCTCCAATAGAATACGATGATCTTGAGAGGTCACATCGGTGTAGGTATGATGATGAGCAATCAGCCAGCAGATGCGTTCCTTTTGTTCTTCGTTGAAGCCCTCTACTTTGGCTAAGACCTTCATTGCTTCTGCAGGGCCCAGTTCCTCCTGGTGCTTGCCGTTGCAGTTGCCATACTGTTCTTCCGATACATGAATACCCACATCGTGCAGAATAGCAGCAGCTTCGAGTACAAAGAGTTCTTCATCATTCATGTCCTCTGAAATCGCAATCATACGTGCAAAGTCATGTACCTTTACAAAGTGTTGTATGCGACGAACATCGCCACCATCGTATTTTATCATTGCCTGCATGAGCGAGGCAAGAGTCTTTTCCTTATTTGTCATACGTTTTTAATTTTTTGCAAAGTGAGGACAACCATGAATCCTACGATGATAGGACCGGCGCTTAATATAGAAAGATGCTTGCTCATTATTCAAAGAATTTTTCAATCAACAGCAAGGTTATGAATCCCAGCAGCAAAGCATAGGTAGCCTGTTTTTGATAGCCATGGGCGTGTGTCTCGGGAATCATTTCGTCGCTCGTTACATAGAGCATCGCACCACCCGCAAAGCCAAGCATGATAGGTAGGAGTGTGGCAGAGACGTTGCCCAAACCAAAGCCAATCCATACGCCCAGGACTTCGAGAAGGCCAATGGTAATGGAGATAACAAATGTGCGCATAGGCTTCACGCCAGTCAGTAGGAGAGGGGCGATGATTACCATACCTTCAGGTACGTTCTGCAAGGCAATACCCAGACTGACTGCCCAGCTGCTCGACTCCAGATCGCTCATGCTTACACCCGCAGCCATACCCTCGGGCAGTTTGTGCAAGGCAATGGCCATGACAAAGAGCAGGACATGGTTCAAAGATGCGTTATTACGGTGCTCCTCTTCGTCGAGCCCCGTAATGTGGTGCAGGTGAGGAGTGATAAAGTCGAGCACATTCAGGAAGAGCGCACCCACCATTACGCCAATGGCCACCCACCACCAATGAGTAGAACCCTCGAAGGCAGGCACAATCAGTCCTAACGTCGAGGCAGCTAACATGATACCGGCACAATACCCCAGTATCGTGTCGTTCCATTTATGCGGCAACTCTTTGATGACGAAACCAAGGAGACTGCCTATTATCGTTGCTCCGCAAAGACCTGCGGCACTTATCCATACTGCGTTCATTGTCTCACTGATTCAGTTTGGGATTATTCTTATGTCGTTCCTTGTCTCTGTTGGTCTTTTTCTGTATGTTCTTTCGGAGCGCTTCCGTCAAGTCCACACCTGTCTGGTTAGCCAAGCAAAGCAATACCCAAAGCACATCAGCCATCTCATCTGCAGGGTCTTGGTTCTCGCCTGCCTTAAACGACTGGTCACCGTATTTGCGAGACATCACACGAGCCAGTTCGCCCACCTCTTCGGTCAGCACGGCCATGTTGGTCAATTCGCTGAAGTAACGCACGCCATAGGTGTGAATCCATTCATCCACCATCTGCTGCGCCTCTTTGATAGTAATATCCTGTGCCATAGTTTTTCAAAATCTAATGATTGGACTATTCAATGCCTTCTCGATGCCTTCCACACTTTCGCTAAGGTGAATGCCGAACCCCTCTGCGAGGGAGCCATCCGTCGTGAGGTTTCTTGGCTGTTCGTAGAATCTTTCCTCTTCAGGCAGAATCATAGTCTCGTATTCTTTCAAGCCCATTAGACTGGCAGCTTTCATGAAGAGCTCATAACTATTTAACGAACCAGCGCTTCGTAAATTGTAGATACCTCCTGGTAATTCAAAAACTTTCTCCATGTTCAAAACCACCTCCCATACGTTGGTCACACCTCGGTACTCGTAGATGGCTGCTTGAATGCTCGTGCCTTCGTCCGATGCCTTTTGTAGATTGACTAGAATGTTTCCATTCAACTTCAAAGGAAAGCTGGGTAGGTCGTACATCCACGTCAGTCTCAGGCCCACGGCATCAGGATAGTTCCTCATCGCTCGCTGTTCGGCTTCAAGTTTATGCTGACTGTATTACGAAATTCTGCTTACCATCAGCACGCGGGCTCTTGTATTGATGTTCCCCGATGCGCTCCTTCAGGAACTCCGTCATCCGGAAATGTGGATTGCCAAGCAACGCAGGAATACCGATGATAGACGCCAACTGCTGAGCATAGAAACTGCCGTAACTGTTGCCCACTAACAGATCCACCTGCTCCTTTTAGCAGATCAGTCGAATCTTCTCCAAAGCCTCTTTGGGGTGCAATGGCAATTTGGGCGTCAGCACACGCACTCGTCCATCGTTTTCATTGCTTATCTTCTTTCTTCTTATATTCATCCTTTCTTTTAGGATTCATCGGGAACCATCCTTTCTCGACCCTCTCTTTCTGCTCGAAGATCTCTAGGATGCTCCATAGGCACGAACAGCCTACTACACCAAGGATAGGGCTCACCATGATGTCCTCCACCAAGAGGCTTGCCACGATAAAGGCCACACCAGCGAGTGCAAAAAAACACCAGCATTTCGTGCCAAAGTAATACTCACCCTTAATGACGATAGGGTGGAAGAGGCCGATTAGCAGGAATGTGATAACGGCGATGATCAAACCAGAGTAATTCATATTATTTACTTATTTCGGAATTTGATTGTACTTTGGACGCGTATTCGTCGGGAACAGGAATGTTGAATTTCTGACACAGCAGTTTTACATCATGTATGTCATCTTCATCAAATTCGTAGCCAAGATGGAATAGAACCTGATTTTCGGCATCAATACATTTTACAGTTTTATTGCCAATTTTGCCTGTGCCGCTAAATACAGAGAATGGATAATCCTCTCCTTCGTAAATGATGACATAAGAGGTCTTAATTCTAAAGGTGTGAAGATCAATTATTCTGTCATTTGAGTCTTTCCATACAGAGTGGCACGCAGAGGTATAGGACTCTGTCACTTCGACAAATCCATTTCTTTTCAGGATCTCAGCAAAACGCCTGTCATTTACTTCCTCAACAAACAAATCAATGTCGTTGTGAGGTCTTGTTTCTACTTCTAATAATGCATCAACACCCCAGCCGCCATCAATCCATACGTCGATTCCGTTATCTTCAGCGTAGTTTATTATTTCAATAGCGTCGTTCTTTCTTACCATATCTTTAAATCATTATTCAAAATATCGTCTGTACCAGCACCATGTAGCAAAGCGTGCCTCCGGCTATGGTCAGCAGCATGTTGCGGCGCCAAAGGTGCAGGAGAATGCAAGCGAGGATTCCAATGAGCTGTGGTGCTCCATGATTACCCGACGAGAACTGAACATCCTTCAGGCAATAGACCAGCAACATACCGAATACCGCACTTGCCAGGTATTTGCCCAGGAAACGGACAAACCGCGGTGTCTTCTCTTTCGACGGGAACAGCATGAAGGGTAGGGCGCGTGTAGCCACTACGCACGCACCCATCAGCAGAATCGTGATTATCTGCAATGTCGTTGTCATCGTTCGGTCCTCCTATATTTAATGTACAATGCCCCAAGGATGCAGAGCATCGTGGGTATGATGAACTGCGACGGTCCGAACATCATCAGACAGAGGGTTGCTGCGCCAATGCCTAGCCACGCACTCATGTGTGCCTGTCGGTTTCGCAAGTAGTCGTCCATGAAGATGGCTACGAACATGGCCGTAACGACAAAGTCCAGCCCTTCGAGGTGGTGCATCAAGCTCTCGCCCATGGTTGCGCCAAGCACGTAGCCCATCACGCCACCGCTCAGCCAATAGAGGTAGTCGAGCACCGACACCCAGAGGCTTTGCGTGTACGAGCCGTTCGAAGCATAGTTCACGGCAAAGGTCTCGTCGCTCAACCAGTATATCAGCAGCGGCTTCTTCCATCCGGCACCCCGATAACGGTCGAGCATGGCAATTCCATAGAACAAATGCCTGGCACCCACCATCAGAGCCATCACCATTGCGGCAGTGGGATCGAAGGCCGAAGTCAGAATACTCAAGGCCAGGAACTCCACCGACCCGCTGTAGATGAGCGTAGCCATCACCATCGGCACCCACAGGTCGTAGCCCATGCTCGATGCCAACAGTCCGTAGGTGATGCCCAGGAACCAGTAGGCTCCCAACACCGGCAGAGACAACCGAAAAGCAGTCTTAAAGTTTTGCATTATAATTCTCTACTATAATAATCATCACTACGTCTCGTGCGGATGTACGGACGCTTGTCTCTTATCCGACGCGCCTCGCTAAGGTCTATCTCCTGAATGATAAGTTGCTCCCTGTCATCGGCCTTGAAGATAACCTCACCCTCGGGATTGACGATGAGCGATTCGCCCGCAAACTCGGCATACTCTTGACGACCCACTCGGTTACACATGGCTATGAACACGTTGTTCTGGAAGGCCTGAACGCGCAACTCCTGCATGAACATCTCCATCGGCTCGTTCTTCATGTTGACGGTAGGGATGATGATGAGTTCGGCACCCTTAAGGGCACATGTGCGGATGCTCTCAGGCAGATGGCGGTCGTAGCAGATCACGATACCAATCTTGCCCAAGGGAGTTTCCACCACCTTGAATCCATCGTCCGACGGGTCATAATAATCCGTCTCCCAGAAGTCTTCCACACCTAGCACATGCACCATGCTGGCCGTCTCCATCAGTTCGCCCTCGGGATTGAACACTAGGTTCATGTCGCGATAGTAGGGATAGGTCACGCCCGACAGCGGATTTGTAAACGAGTCATCCATGTAGAGGTTAGGCGAAACCCAAATGCCGGCTTTTCTTGCTGCATTACGTAGCGCCTTGACCTCCTCCGAATGGAATGTTAAAGCCAAATCCTTCCTCTCCACACCCCAATGCTTCAGTGGATGAAGTGGATAGAACGAAGTCAGCTGCAGTTCGGGAAAGAAGATGAAATCTGCCTTTCCTGCTGCCTCCTCTATGTATTGTATCGATTTGCTAAGGTTCTCGGCAATATCCTTGCCGATAGCCATCTGCGCCATTGATATTTTCATCTTAGACTTTTTATCCAATCAATTTCAAAATTTGTTTGTCCGTAGCCTCGGGCAGCACTTGCTTCAGGCATGTTGAGCAACGACCACCCCCAGCCGTATTTCTGGTTGTGTTTGTCGCGTGGATAGACGAAATCTCATGGATCAGCTCCATCAGCCCCATTGCCGAATATACGTTTGGGAAGTTCATATTATTGTAAATGTGTAGTTTGCTACTACTTTTTATGGCAATTACATGCATTTCTTTCGAAATAAAGAGAAACTTTATGCCACATTAATTGTGTGGTAAATAACAACAAATCCAGCCTCGCAATGATAGGGTTGTGGGCTGGATATATAAATTATTTACTTCCCAATGCAAAAATTCCTAAATATATTACTCAAAACCTCTTGACTGGAAATAGCAGTACCTGTAATCTCTCCGAGTATATCGTTTGTTTGTCTGAGGTCTTGGGCTACAAATTCGCCGCTTATGTTGTCTTTTAGGCCTTGGAGTACTCTTTGGAGGCTTTCGTGGGCTCGGGTGAGTGCTTCGTAATGGCGGGCGTTAGTTACAATGATATCTTCTGCTTGCGTCTCTTTAAGTGAGGATAATTGGATAAGAGCTGTCTCTAGTTGCTCAATGCCCCTATTCTCTGCTGCAGATATGGAGACTACACTATCAATATCGATACCTTGGAATATTTCGTTATAGTCTATCGTTGCTTCCTCTTGCTTATCAATCTTATTTACTACCAATAGTAACTTTTTATCGGTAGTAAGAGAGTTCTTCAGGTGAGCTGCGAAATCAGCCAATGCCTCCTTGTTCATCGTAATTTCTATAACGACAACAACTATAATAGCCTTCTCTACGCGCTGGAGTGTACGCTCGATACCCATAGACTCTATCTTGTCATCCGTCTCACGTATACCTGCAGTATCTATCAGACGAAGTTCAACATCACCCATATGTATAGTATCCTCTATCACGTCGCGCGTTGTACCAGGTATGTCACTCACTATTGCGCGCTCCTCTCCAAGAAGGATATTTAGGAGTGTACTCTTACCTGCATTAGGGGGACCAACTATAGCAACAGGTACACCATTCTTGATAGCATCGCCATATTGAAATGAGTTAGCCAACTTGACCACATAATTATCTACATCAGTAACTAGGGAGATAAGCTGAGTGCGGTCGGCAAACTCCACCTCTTGATCGGAGAAATCGAGTTCGAGTTCCAACAAAGAGCAGAAATGAACCAACTGCTCGCGTAGGTTCTTTAGCTTTTGAGAGAATGAGCCCTTCATCTGCGAGAATGCCACACGACGTGCAGCCTCGGAGCGTGAAGAGATGATATCTGCTACGGCCTCGGTCTGACTAAGGTCCATCTTTCCATTAATGAAAGCTCTCTTGGAGAACTCTCCTGGACGCGCCAAGCGAGCACCATTATCTATGAGAAGACGAAGTATAGTACGTTGTATATATACGCTACCATGGCATGCTATCTCTACTATATCTTCACCTGTAAAGGAGTGAGGATTACGGAATACCGTAATGACAACCTCATCAACAGGAGAATTGTTCTCATCAATAATCTGACCATATACAGTACGTCCACCGTTAAGTGAAGAAAGTGTTCTACCCTCTTTAGCCGGACGAAATATTCTATCGCCTATCGTGGTAGAGTCAGCACCTGACATTCTAACAATGGCAATGGCTCCCATACCTGGAGCCGTAGATATAGCGCATATGGTATCTTGCAGAATCATGATTGGATTATTTTATTATGAGACGACTCACTTCGTAGAGAACAAATACTGGCAAGCTCACTAAAGCTAGCGTGAAGATATCTGTAGTAGGTGTTATGACGGCATTTAATGTTACGATAGCTATGATAGCATGCTTACGATAAGCCGACATCAAGTTGGCATTTATTAGACCTATCTTGGATAGAATAAATGCCAATATTGGCATCTGAAATAAGACACCCATTAGGATAGACAATACCAAGAAGAGATCAAAATAAGAACTCATATCTATCATATTGCTGACATTATCACTTACCGTATAAGTATCTAAGAAGCGCAATGCCAATGGGAATATGAGAAAGTAGCTGATAGCCACACCCATTAGAAATAGCAATTCACCAGCAGAGAGCATGATGCGCGCTATCCTCTTCTCTTTGGCATATAAGGCAGGCGATATATATCCAAATATTAGCCAAAGGATAATGGGCAGACCTATAATGAGCGCCCCATAAAAAGCACACTGGAGATGCATCATGAGCTGACCCGTAAGCCTAGTATTTATCAGCGATAGGTGCCACTCCTCCACCCTCATATCATCTATACCTGTGACAGATGCCAAATGGTTGAATACCCTATAGAGGATAAAATCCGACTGTGTAGGATATAATGCTACAGCGAAGAGAGTATCTTTAAAACAAAATAGGACCACAGATAACCCCAACAATACTAGGATTACCCTCACGATGGTAGTACGAAGTTCGTCAATATGGTCCCAGAAAGTCATACCTACTATCTGATTTTCACATTAAGTATCTCATGCCCCTCAAGCGACGCCTTAAGATTATTTCCTATCTCTACCCTACCTACACCGGCAGGAGTACCAGTAAAGATAAGGTCGCCAGTCTTAAGAGTGAAATATTTTGAGACATACTCTATTATCTCGTCTATGGTCCATATCATATCATTGGTATGACCTACCTGACGAGTTTCGCCATCTATTTGGAGCTCAAACTGAAGATTCTGAACATCTTTGAACTGCGACTTAGGAATCCACTCGGTACAGATAGCCGCAGATTGGTCGAACGACTTACAGCACTCCCAAGGCTTACCCTCAGCCATAAAACGACGCTGGAGATCGCGAGCAGTAAAATCAATACCAAGTCCTACCTCCTCATAATAACGATGAGCAAATTTCTTATCAATATACCTACCTAGACGAGAAATCTTCACCACCAATTCGGTTTCATACTCCCACTCATTAGCCCAATCAGGCGGAAAAAATGGGTTACCGCCACGGAGTATAGCAGAGTCAGGCTTCATGAAGACGATAGGCTCACTAGGTATAGGGCAATTCATCTCCTTAGCATGATCACGATAATTAAGTCCTATGCAGATAATTTTCACGTTGGTATCCTATTAATATATTATCTCATTCGCAATTTTATCTGTGTCAACACACGCTTAGTATCGGCAGGAAACTCCTTCTCCATCATCCACGCGTAGTAGCCAGGATTCTCCTTGAGGGTCTTCTCTACTAGCTGGCCCTTATACTGGCCAAAGTTGAATACCTCACGCCCCTTATCATCATACACTATGCGACCAGCGAAATCGGCATTCTTCTTAGGAGCAGAAAATTCTGCCAACCATTTCACGTTACCCTCGAGAGTTTCATACTTCTCAAGTTGAGCCATAAGCACATCACAAGTAGCCTCAGTATCTGCCAAAGCACCATGAGCACCCTCTAGTTCCTTGCCACAATAGAATTTATATGCGGCAGAGAGTGTCCGCTGCTCCATCTTATGGAAGATTCCTTGTACGTCGATATGATTCATCTTATGAAGGTCAAAATCTACATCTGTACGAGAAAACTCCTCGGCTAACATAGGGATATCAAAATGTCCACTATTATAACCTGCTATATCGCACCCCTTCATTATCTCAACCAAACGAGGCGCAATAGCTTTGAAGGTAGGGCACAAAGCCACATCGGCATCAGAGATATGATGAAGTTCCACCACCTCCTCTGGGATATGCATCTCAGGATTTACACGGAAATTGTAGTTCTCCTTTGTCCCATTAGGGAATAGCTTTACGATAGCTATCTCTACTATTCTATCATTGATGACATTAAGTCCTGTCGACTCAATATCGAAAAATATCAAAGGTCTTGTAAGTTGTAGCATAGTGATATCTCTATGAAATACTATTTATAACAATATTAAGGGCGATAGTCCATTGGATCCTCCTTAAAGAGCTCTGGGTCTTGAAGGCGACTCTTATTCTTCTCGAAATATTGCATCTTTCGCTCCTTGCGTCTATCAATCTCGTCTTGATTCTTGGCATTACCTACAGCATCATACTCTACTGTATAATACTCCTTTGCGAAAGAGTCGTACATTCTCCATTTACCTTTGCGAACTCCCTTCTCGTATTCGCCCTCGGCAGCCACCTCTCCCGATAGCTCATCAATAACCTTATAATGACCATTGAGGCGACCGCGCTCGTAATTGCACTCCGTCTGTACTCTGCCCGAAGAGAAATATTCATAGCTCTTTCCTTGAGCATAACCCATATTATAGGTAATAACCTGACTTAGCTGACCATTATTATGATAATAACACTGATTACCATTAAGCATACCATCAGTGTATACCTCCTCACTTATTAGCTTACCATCTGTACCGAAGAACGACCACTTACCATGGCGAGTCTTACCTACATACGAGCCCTTAGCCTCTATCTTCTCATTTGCTCCATAGAGGACTGCTGTACAAGTGTCCGACTCATTAATGTAATTCAGCACAGCCGTCTTATTGCCCTTCTCATCATAACGCACCATCTCACCAATAGGCTTACCATCCTTGAAGGTAGCTGTGTATGCATAATGCCCATTAGCATACTTTCTAGCCCACTCTCCTTGACGCACGCCATTCTCGTCGACCTCATTGGGCTTATCAGGGAGGTTAACACTCTTCTCTACATGTCTACCACTCTTAGGTACTCTATTCCCAAAGACGTCAAACTGAGCCCACGCAGAGTGACCAATGATTATTATTGATGCTAAAGCTAAAAGTCTTTTCATATTTTAGTGTTGATTATTTCTTTACTATTGATGTTAGTCTACCATCACGCACCAGTGTCGTTATCGTCTCGCCATCCTTCACATCATCTATAGATGATATGAGCGAACCACTAGAAGAGAGCGTCATGGTATAGCCTCTATTCACTATACGTTGCGGGTCTAGCGCCTCTAGCTGCTGTCTACGTGCATTTAGGCGCTGTCGTTCCATCTGTATAGCGACATCCGATAGACTATGCAAATTGCGTCTTAAAGTATTGACATTTGTTTTTTGGCGCTCAACAGCCCCACTAGCTATATAGGCTAACGCTTGGCGTTGCTTGGATATTCTACTATTGAAATTATACATAATAGATGTCACCTGCGACTCTAGTCGGCGTTTCAAATCATCTATCAACAAATATAATGCCGAATTATGCTCTATAATAAACTCGGCAGCAGCAGTAGGTGTCTTTACACGCTTATAGGCTACCATATCGGCTACAGAGGTATCCTGCTCATGACCAATACCTGTAATTATTGGTAAAGGAAAGGTAGCTATATATGTTGCCAATGTATAATCATCAAAACATGCCAAATCTTGCTTTGAGCCGCCACCGCGAATTATTATTACGGCATCATATTCAGCAACCATCTCCTCAAGGTCAGACAAAATACTATTTAGTGCCTTAACGATAGATTCGGGTGCTGAGACACCTTGCATGATAGCTGGATAGAGTTGGCAATTGCAATTAGCGGTTATAGAGTTGGCTTTCAGCTGATCCATAAAATCACCATAACCAGCTGCGGTATTAGCTGATATAATAGCAATACTACGCACTACACGAGGTAGCTCTAGCTGTTGTTGGAGGTCCATATACCCCTCTGATAACAACTGAGCTATAGTCTGCTTACGCTTCAGCTCGTATTCGCCAAGGGTATATGAGGCATCTATAGCATCTACTGTAGCGGTCATGCCATAAGCCTGATGAAAGCTAACAGTGAGATGTACCAGCACCTTAAGGCCGTCTTTCATCTCCACACCTGCCTCGTCTTGAAACCTACCTATCACACTATCGAAACAATACCCCCATACAGCACATTGCAGAGAGGCAATAGGTGTATTGGTACCCTCTTGAGATTGTATGAGGGAGAAATAGGCATGACGTGAGTACTTATAGTTCTTCACCTCTCCAAATACCCATGCAGAGAGATTAGCATCCGAAATAATATCACGAATACCAGTGGTAAAATCATACAAACTAATACCAATATGTGGAGTATTGCTCTGCATAGTAGTGCAAAGGTAATAAATTACAATAATATAGAGATAAAAGGGAAATAACAGCTTGACACAAACCTATGTATATAGCATACTAAACAACAAAATCGAAGTAACTTACTTTGGTAGTGTTACTCTTTCAATAATTGTTTAATGTATTCTTCAATTTCAATAGGCGAAATCTTATATTTTGGTTGTAATAGTTCAAAGTGAGAATCTCTATTAAATCTAGCCCCATTGGTAAGCATGGCAAGTAGGTTTTTACTCTTAAGCAAATGACCAGAATATGACAATGCTAAGCTTATCATATCTTGAAGAGGAACTCCTTCTTGCAAAAGAGAATATATATCGTAATAATCTCTAAAATTAGATCGGCGCAACATCACCTCCATTTTCATGGCTCCAATCGAAAGCTTATCAGCCAAAACAAGGTTATTTTTTAAGAGAAATTTCTCTTGAATAGGACTCTTTTTATTGCATGCATAAAATGATAGTTTGACACCTTCTACAACATACTCAACATGGTCAATATCGAGTATGTCCATTGATTGTATATGACCTATAGAGGATAATTCCTTTTCTATTTGTCTCCAAGACACCTCGCATTTGTCTCCTTTTTTCTCAATCCATGAAATAAAATCCAAATCTTCTCTCATCCTAGTTCCTATTTGCAAGGATAAAGCAGTACCACCAACGAGAACGTAAGGTTTTATACACTCTAGTTTTGTGACAAGTTCAAATATTCTCTCCGTATGTGGTGCTAATCCTATCATTTCAAAATGGAATTGAGACGTCGGGTTTCCATACTCTTGAGATATGCATCAGGTCTCTTGATATCAAACAAATACCAAGCAAAAAATCTATTTAACGTCCTAAGATAATCACCACGAGGTATCAACTGTTCCCTCCAAACTCTTTTTATCTTACGTTTAGGGAAAATATCAAATAATATCTTTATCTCAGGCATATCCAAATGTATGAGAGTTTTTTCAATCAAGACATCATCAGGTATTTGGTCTATAGACTTTTCATCGTACGACCACATACTATTCGCTTTTTTAAGCTCATTTGATAATATGGATGCCCCAATCGAACGTGTCATAACTCTCTTTTTTGCAAATATACAATATGTACAACTCTCTCACAAATATAATCAAAGTCAGCTTCTATCACAACCCTAGAGAAACGCAATTATTTTCTCATGTAGTTGATAATAAATACATATACCAACGAAAAAGGGACACCCAAAACTGGACATCCCTCGCATAATATTATTGTATAACCTATATTATCCGATCTTCTCGAAGGCTGTATCTATACGTCTTATCATCTCATCCTTACCGATGAACTCACCGATACCGAAGATGCTTGGACCTTGGCTTACACCTAATACTGCTAAGCGGAGTGTATTCATAATCTGGCCCATGCTATACTCATGAGATACTACCCAATCGTGTACCATGGTCTCTGTCTCTGCCTTAATCTCTGGTTGTGCATTCAAGAGATCGCGCAACTCCTTAAGACGAGCCTTATTCTCCTCTTTCCAGAATTTTGATACCGACTTCTCGTCATACTCTGCAGGGGCTATGAACATATAGCGAACTAGCTCTACCAAATCCTTAGGGAATGTAGCACGCTCCTTGATGAGGGAGATAGCTGCTGTGGCACGCTCTATAGTAGTATCTACACCTAACTTCTCCTTTAGCATTGGGAGAACGATAGCTGCCAACTCCTCGGAAGAGGTAGCCTTGAGATACTGAGCATTAAACCACTTAGCCTTATCATGGCTGAAGCGAGCTCCCGACTTAGATACCTTATCCAATGAGAATGTATCAATAAGCTCTTGCATAGAGAATATCTCTTGCTCTGTACCTGGATTCCAACCAAGGAGAGCGAGCATATTAATGAAGGCTCCTGGGAAGTAACCCTCCTCACGATATCCCATTGCTGTCTCGCCCGATGGTGAGTTCCAAAGAAGTGGGAATACAGGGAAGCCAAACTTATCGCCATCACGCTTAGAGAGCTTACCTTGTCCCTGTGGCTTGAGCAATAGTGGCAAGTGGGCAAACTCAGGCTGTGTATCCTTCCACCCGAATGCCTCATAGAGGAGGAAGTGCAATGGAAGAGATGGTAGCCACTCCTCACCACGTATTACGTGAGATATCTCCATCAAGTGGTCATCTACAATATTTGCAAGGTGGTATGTTGGGAGGGCATCAGCCGACTTGTACAATACCTTATCATCGAGTGTCGATGTATTAATGGTAATGTGACCACGGATTATATCATCCATCTCCACATTACGATTCTCTGGCATCTTGAAACGAATAACCCAAACATCGCCTCGCTCTATACGAGCATTAACCTCCTCCTCAGAGAGTTTGAGGGAGGTCTCCAATTGAGTTCTTACTGCATAGTTGTACGCAAAGGTCTCACCACGCTGCTCATACTCCTTACGAAGGGCATCAAGTTGCTCTGCAGTATCAAAAGCATAATATGCGTTACCACTAGCTACGAGATCTTTGGCATACTTGAGATATATCTCCTTACGCTCGCTCTGACGGTATGGAGCATGAGGACCACCCTCTTGGATACCCTCGTCAATAGTTATACCACACCACTTGAGAGACTCCATGATGTACTCCTCAGCTCCTGGTACGAAACGCTGAGAGTCTGTATCCTCAATACGAAGAATAAAATCGCCGCCATGATGACGCGCAAAAAGATAATTGTACAACGCTGTACGAACACCACCGATATGGAGTGCACCTGTAGGACTTGGAGCGAAACGAACTCTAACTCGACGACTCATATTGTTATGCTTTTATCTATTGTATATACATGAGAAAAAAACTCGCAAGAAAGTATTACTCTCTTGCAAGCTTGTACTTTTGTGCGCAGAATGAGACTCGAACTCACACGATCTTGCGACCACTACCCCCTCAAAGTAGCGTGTATACCAATTTCACCACCTGCGCGAGGAAAATAAAAAAAGAGCGGAAAACGAGACTCGAACTCGCGACCCCAACCTTGGCAAGGTTGTGCTCTACCAACTGAGCTATTTCCGCATATTGTGCGCAGAATGAGACTCGAACTCACACGATCTTGCGACCACTACCCCCTCAAAGTAGCGTGTATACCAATTTCACCACCTGCGCGAGGAAAATAAAAAAAGAGCGGAAAACGAGACTCGAACTCGCGACCCCAACCTTGGCAAGGTTGTGCTCTACCAACTGAGCTATTTCCGCGTTTGCTTGTATTTCAAAGTTCTTCGCTATCGTTCTGTTTCCTTCCCGATTGCGAGTGCAAAGGTAGATGTATTTTTTGAATCTACAAGCAATTTGGGTAACTTTTTTTGAAATATTTTTCAAAGCACTGATTATCAGTACCCGTTTTTAGCTTACATAATGGCGCTCTAGTACGTCAATCATATAATCTATATCCAAAACACCAGCTGTTTCTACTGCAGAATGCATGCCAAGCATAGGATTTCCCACATCTACACCATGGATATCAATCTGACTTGTCAAGATATTTCCCAATGTCGAACCTCCAGCTATATCGCTTCTATTTACAAACATCTGGAATGGTACATCGGCTATCTGGCATAGCATCTTGAATTGTGCCGAGCTATCGGCATCGGTCATATACTTCTGGTTGGCGTTAATCTTAATGACTGGTCCGCCATTGAGTCGTGGCCTATTAGTAGGGTCACAATACTCCGGATGGTTAGGATGTACAGCATGTGCCATATCGGCAGATACCATAAATGAGTTATATGTAGCCATCTGTGTCTGCTGACGAGTTAGTCCCATCTGCTCTGCTATACGCTCTATTACGTTGCGCAATAGTGGCGACTGTGCACCTTGCTTAGTATTGCTACCTACCTCCTCATTATCGAAGATGCAGAGGATATTATTTCTTGCATGGTTCACCACATCTATAGCTCCGCAGAATGCCTCTGTAGCACAAAATACCATAGAGAGGTCGTCAAGCTTAGGGGATAATATCATAGACTTATCACAACCTACTATAGAGCCCCTATCTGTCACATAGGCATAGAGGTCATAATCCACTACCCTACCTGATGGTATATCTAGCTTAGCTGCTATAAGCTCGGTCATCGACATAAGACCATCTGCAGTCTCATCGCCATATAGTGTTGAGAATAGGAATGGCATATCTACCTGCTTATTGAGCGACATCTGCTCGTTTATTCCCCTATTCATATGTATGGCAACACTAGGTATCACGCCAACAGGGAAACCAAAGTCGACCAACCTCTTCGATAATTTCTTTGTCTCAGGGTCAAATACTATAGCTCTACCAGCTAATGACAATGGTCTATCCATCCATGTATGTAGTATAGCGCCGCCGTATGTCTCCACATTGAGCGATACCATGCCGTCTCGTACTATCTGAGAGTTCGACTTTACGCGGAAGGTAGGAGCATCTGAGTGGGCTGCCACTATACGGAAGCCCTTAGTAGCTAAATCTGTCTGGGGTTCAGCCGAGAGGGTAAATGCAACAAGTGCCGAGCCATTGCGTGTAGTAAAATATTTACCACCTGGCTTTAGTGACCACTCTCTCTTGAGGCAAAGCTCCTCAAAGCCCTTCTCAATAAGTGTCTCTTTGACATGCTCCACTGCGTGGAATGGCGATGGAGACTCATGTATGAAATCTAGTAAAGTATTAGCTACCTGTAAGTCCATGACAATAATATTATAGTTCTGCTATATGAATGTTCTAATCTTTATTATGGCATTACTCCAATAGGTCGGGACGCAACCTCTGTGTGCGCTCTATTGCCTGCTCCATCCTCCATTTCTCTATATTGGCCTCATGACCGCTAAGGAGAATATCTGGCACCTTCCACCCGTTGTAGTCCGACGGACGTGTATAGATAGGTGGAGCAAGTAGGTTGTCTTGGAAGGTATCGGTAAGGGCCGACTCCTCGTCTGATAGCACACCTGGCACTAGGCGCACTATACTATCCACCACTACACAAGCAGCAAGCTCACCGCCTGTCAGCACATAATCACCTATGGATATCTCCATGGTAATATAATGATCTCTAATGCGTTGGTCTATTCCCTTATAGTGTCCACAAAGTATAATGATATTCTCTGCCAAGGAGAGCGTATTACATATACTCTGCTTGAGGGTCTGACCGTCAGGCGACATATATATAATATGGTCATAATTCCTCTCTGCCTTCAAACTCTCAATAGCATCAGCAATAGGCTGAATCGCCATTACCATACCAGCGCCTCCGCCGAATGGGTAGTCATCTACTCTCTTATGCTTATCCTTGGAGAAGTCGCGTATATCATGAAGGTGTATCTCAGCATGACCAGCCTCTTGTGCTCTACGAATCATAGACTCAGAGAATGGTCCGGTAAAGAGATCTGGGAAAAGAGTCAATATATCTATGCGCATTGTTACGTCTTGTTTTTTTGCAAATATAGGGATAATTTTTTATTGCCATCTTTTTACCCGAATACGAAGGGGCGCATTAAGGCACCTACCCATACAAATAAAAAGCTGTAAAATAATAATTTCAAATACCCTCGCTCATACCTCGCTATACCCAGGCTATACCCAAAGAGCACCAAAAGAGCACCTTATGAGCCCAAAATAATAATGTTTGATATAATGCAATTATCATCCCAAAATGGCTAAAGCCTACCCATCTTCTCAGCCTCCAAAAGTGCCCTCTTCTTCTCTATCTCCTCTCCTGAGCGCTTACCAAAATAGCCGCCTAAGCTACCATCTGCCGCCACCACCCTATGGCAAGGGACTAATGGAGCAAAAGGGTTGCGTTTCAAGGCTTGCCCTACAGCAAGAGCACTCTTACAGCCTATCCTACGAGCCAGCTCTCCATACGTGATTGTCTGCCCCGCAGGAACATCCAAGAGCGCCATATATACCCTACGCTGAAAGGGGGTAATCTCCGTAGACTCCGCTACCCTCTTGCGAATACCCTCTATTGTTGTATCGGTATCCATATTGGCATCTCTCTTTGGCATTAGGTATATCAATTATCTGCCTGGTCGATAAGGAAATGGAGTCTATTCTCTAGATTCACCCTAGCTACACTAGAGTCGATATCAAGGAAGAGGAGTCCGACATCCGGACAAACCTTCTTAAGCCTATTCTCTATGCCTCTAGCCACAATATGGTTGGCAATACAACCGAATGGCTGCAAACATACCACCTTCTTAACTCCTTGGCGTGCAAGTTCCATAACCTCTCCAGCGATAAGCCACCCCTCACCAAACTGATTGGCAAGGTTCAATACCTTAGAGGCATCATCGGCCATCTCGAATATCGACCCCTCAGGGCGGTAGTATCTGAATTTACGCTTCACCTTCTCCATCCTACTCTCGTTACGAGAGACATACTGACTGATAAACTTCGTTACCAACCTCTCCACAAATGTGGTGCGCTCTATATGGCCCTTATGGTTGACCTTATTATTGACAAATCCCTGTACCAAGAAGGCCATAAGCGAAGGCACTACCACCTCTATACCTTGGTCTTGCATCCATTTGGTAAGCTGAAGCTGACCCTGCTGGTTATATTTAATATATAT
Source organism: Bacteroidia bacterium (assembly GCA_030526155.1). Lineage (GTDB taxonomy): Bacteria > Bacteroidota > Bacteroidia > Bacteroidales > Marinilabiliaceae > W3P20-009. The sequence continues at coordinate 20,232 of JAUNDI010000017.1, read as the reverse complement.
CTCACCTATCAAACCCACCACCATAGGCTCAATATCCTTCACTGGAATGGCATTAAACTCATCCACAGCATCCGAGAGGGCATCTACAAGTCTATCCTCCTGCTTCTCGTCGGTTAGCTTTATGGCGATATCGATATATTTTTGGAATATAGCCTCGGCAACACCCGACTCTTTTTGCCTAACAATCATCGAGCGCTGCATAGCTGCCAATGCCTCGGTATAGGTAACTAGTTTTACTACCAACGAGAGAGCCAACTTAACATCTGCCTTAAAGGCCGGCTGGTCGTTGCCATATGCCGTACCTGTATTGATAGACAATAGTGGCACATCAGCATATCCCGCAGTAACAAGCGCATTCTTTATAAGCGTAAGGTAATTGGTGGCACGACACTGACCGCCTGTCTGTGTCATACCTATCACATATTTATCAAGTTCATCCTTATGCGAAAGAATAAACTTCATCATATCTCCTAATACCAATGTAGCTGGATAGCATACCTCATTATGACCATATTTCAATCCTAGCTGTATTGACTCCTCGTCCGACTTAGGTAGATTCTGCACCCTAAATCCTAATCTCTTGAAGAATACAGGGAATACTGGCGAGAGACTATCCGATAGCCAAGGTATTACTATAGTCCTATTACTCTTCTCTTCCTCAGTAAATCGAGTATGAAGCGCCTTATAATCCGAGGCATTAGCACCTCTACCAAGGGCATTACTCTGCTTTAGGCTCTCAATGAGCGAACGCAGACGAAGTCTGACAGACCCCGGAGAGCTAATCTCATCAACACGTATTACTGTATGATTCTTACCTGCAGCATTTAGCACATTAGCACACTCATCCATTAAGAAGGAGTCAGGACCACAGCCAAATGAGTTAATCTGTATCAACTGCACATTCTGTGGTAATCTAGCAACACCATGTGCCGCATGGGCCACACGATTTGGATATGTCCACTGCGATATATAGTTCATCTCTAGACAAGCCTCGGCATCCTCCCTAAAGACATCGTCTGAGATAATATCAGCACCCAAATCGGTAACAATCTGCGCCACACGCTGATTGATAAGGGGGTCGATATGATAAGGGCGACCAGTCATCACAAATATCATCCTTCCTTCAGCTAGCGCCTTATCTAATATCGCACGCTCACTCTCAATAAGATGCCTCTTCACCTCTAGCTTACGCTCTATAGCCTTGCGAATAGCTTGCTTAATAGTACGAGGCTTAACACCCAATGATGCCAAGTAGTTGGTACAAGATGCATATAGCGCCTTCTCATCGACAAATGAGACTACAGGAGTATCAAACTTCACCTTATAGCGTCCCTCTGGGTCGACCGCCGAACGAATAACATCAGGATAACCCGAGACTACCGGGCAGTTAAAGCAATTGGAGTCATGCTCATGCTCCTTGCTCTCCTTAAATACCAATGGGTAGAATATACGATCTATGCTCTTCGAGACTAGATTCATAATATGACCATTGGTCAGCTTCGCTGGGAAGCATATATTATCACTCATTATAGAGAAGATACCGCCTTTGTAAAGGTTGTTATTCGACTCGTCAGACAATACTGGCTCCAACCCTGCCGAACGGAACAACTCCTCCCAAAATGGGTAGTTCTCAAACATATTAAGTACTCGAGGAATACCAATGCGTATCTTCCCTCTAGAATCAGCATCTGTCTTAGCTTGCGAGAATACATACTTATACTTCTCCTCTATCTGATTCAACCCTGGCTTCTCTGCCTTAGACTTAGAGTGGAATATACGTTCACACTTATTACCTGCGAACGACAAGTTGCCATTAGGGAACTTAAAGCGTATTACTTGGCAATTATTTGTACAACCTTTACACTGCACATTATCTGTCACTATCTGCCCTAACGTCTCTAATGTCTCCCTACCAAGGAATGTAGACCTATAGACTCCATTGTTCTTCTCGCACTCTATATGGTATTGATCTATAGCATAGAGAGCTGCACCATATGCACCCATAAGTTCTGGCGCATCAGTAGTGTGTACCTGTTTTCCACTAAGTATCTCTAGTGCACGTAGTACTGCCTTATTCTTGAAGGTACCACCTTGTACCACTATAGTATCACCTAGCTTATTTAGGTTCTGTAGCTTCAATACCTTATATAGGCAGTTCTTCACCACAGATATAGCTAGTCCGGCCGCAATATCCCCAGGGTCAGTATTCTGACGTAACGCCTCCTTCACCTTGGAGTTCATAAATACTGTACAACGGGTACCTAGGTCGCACGGACGACTAGCCACACAGGCCTTCTCGGCAAATTCCGATAGCGGAATATTCATCATACCAGCGAACGACTGTAGGAATGAGCCACAGCCTGCCGAACACGATTCATTAAGTTCTATATTAGATACCGCACCATTTCTGATGAATATCGACTTTATATCTTGTCCACCAATATCAAGTATGAAAGAGACATCCTTAGCTACAAATTGAGCAGCCTTAAAGTGGGCCATAGTCTCCACTATACCATAATCGGTATTTAGGGCCGCCTTTATAAGGTCCTCTCCATAGCCAGTTACACTTGCTCCACGGAATATTACGGTAGCATTATGCCTATCTATCTCTGAGAAGAATACTGTGAGCGCCTCCTGTACCTTGCGCAGTGGGTTACCATCATTATTGGCATAACTATGGAATATGATACTACCATTAATATCAGTAACTATAAATTTAGTGGTAGTAGAACCTGAATCTATACCTAGAAAAGCATCATAATGAACCCCATCGGCAATAGTCTTAATATCTAAGTGCTTTACCTTGAGGTTTTGCTTCCAAGTGTCATACTCCTGCTCACCAGTGAATAGAGGAGATAAGAATTGCTCCGACCCTGCCGTAGTCTCTTTTTGTAACGCAGTGCGTATCTCATCTAATGTCATTACTACCGACTCATCGGCATATAGCGCCGCACCTCTTGCCGTAGTAATCTCTGCATTAGGGAATAGTATAAGGTCCTCCTCCTTTATCTTAAGCACTCGCACAAAAGCTTGCCTGAGGGCAGTAAGGAAGGTAAGCGGTCCGCCCGTACATAGTACCGGCTTTATCAGACTAGCACCTCTAGCAAGGGTAGTCATGGTCTGCATAGCCACAGCATTAAAGATACTTGCTGATATATCTGACAATGGCAGACGACGTGAGATGAGATTCTGAACATCTGTCTTGGCAAATACTCCACAACGCGAAGCTATTGGGTAAAGTGTCTTATACTGCAAAGCGGCATCTGACATCTCTTTGGGTTCGATAGACAATAATGTAGCCATCTGGTCTATGAAGGCTCCCGTACCACCTGCGCACGAGCCGTTCATACGAATATCAGGGCTCACCCCCTTACGGAAGAATACCATCTTAGCATCCTCGCCTCCTAGGTCAATAAGGGTGAAGTCGGTACGCCCTGTCTCCTTCATAGCCTCCGATACGGCTAATACCTCTTGTACAAATGAGAGTCCACTACGCTCACTCAATCCTATTCCCGCCGAACCGGTGAGGCATATACTATAGCGTGCATCTTTACCTAGGGCTTGCTCCATCTCATTTAGTTGCACCTCTAAGCAAGAGCGTATATCGGCATAATGTCGACGATAGCTAGAAAAAACAACATCGTGTGTTGTAGTATCAATAGCAACAAACTTACAGGTAGTACTACCTGCATCAATACCAATTTTGAATAGTTTTGACATCTCTTTGAATCAATAAGTTTGACTAACCCATCATGTGGGTATCGCCTATTATTTTCGTCTACCGTTGTCTCTTGGACTGCTTGATTGGTTATATTTAAGGTCTCGCAAGATAGATGAACTTGCTGAAATATTAAACGAATACGACTTATATGCACCCACAGGCACAAGGTTGAAATTCATCGACCAGCAATGCAAATCTCTTGTAATACCTATAGATGTCTGCGATAGTTTCTTCTCGTCAAACGAGTAACCAGAAGATATACTTATCTGCCAATTAGGGGTAAGCGATAGATTTCCTGAGAGGTTGACAGACTGCGATATCTTATGGGCATATAGCTTGGTCTGTGGGTTAAACTTACCACGACTAACTCGCAATGAATAGTTCATAGATAGCGACCATGGCATATCAAATGCAGCATAACCATCATCACCCTCAGACAATCGAGTATCGTCGCCCTGCTTATTCTTCTTCATCTGCGCTCCTGGCTCCATCTCATCAGATTCAGCCGCATGCATAGCCCAATCTTCATCTTCATCCTCCTCATCGTCTACACCGCTATCGTCTTTCTTGTCTTTCTTCTTAAATGTCTCAGGAGATAGCTGATAACCGAAGCTCAATGAGGCCGACTGCAAGAGTACCAAGCGGTCATTTACATGTATAGCACCTTTGTCTACCCTCACTGGTCTACCATTGGCATCAACATCTACACCGTATGGGTCGAGTGTTGCCGACATAGATACCGAGGTGCCAAAGACTTTTGTTCTGGCCTGGGCACTGATGGTCGACCATTTGAATTTATCTGCCAAAAGATTATAGCTCGTCGAGAACGAAAGATTCTCCAACAATGGTATCTTCTTGAAGCCTGTGGTATCAGAGTCCGACTTCACCTTCATCTCTATCTGGTTGGCCAATGAGAAACTTAAGGATGCCGACTCAGAGGAGCCTGGTGCACCAAATTGATATCCCTCAAAATAGGAATACTTATGCTTCACCACCTCATCGCTCTTTGGGTTGTAATACTCAAAATAGTCGTATGAGCCATACTTAGGATCTGAGAAGTCTGGCGTATAAGAGAATGACACGCTAGGTGTAATTACTTGACGTATCGCATTTATCTTATCTCCAAATAGTGCACGTATCGGACGATAGAAAGCATACATCTTGGTAGACAATCCTGTTGAGAAGGAGTAGTTATAAGATCTATTGAAGCCTTGCTCTGGCTCTCTCTTAACTATCTTCTGCGCCTCCCTATCCCAATATTGTCTTGTCTTCGAGGTATACCAGCGCTCCGTATATGAGAAGTTTGGCGATAACGAGAAATATCTACCCAACTTAATATTGGTGGTTACTGGTATTGTATGTTGTGCTCCCGACTTCCATGTCGACGCATAATTCTCAAATGAATATTTCAAATCTTTCTCTTTACAAGAGATGGAGTTCTTGGCCGACAAGGTATAGTTAATATTGATGTCGGTAAGCGGATTACCTTTACCTACCATGCCTTTTGGCTTAAATGGGTAGAAACGACGTGTACTTGCCAAGTTAATATCTGGCATCGTCAAGGCAATAGTGGTATCCCTACTATTCTGCGAGTGGCGTAGCGTTACTTGTAACCTAAATGGGAAATTCTGCCACTTGCGCGAATATGATATACTAGAAGACTTCTGGTTTGTAGCCAATACCTTTGGGTCTACTAGGTTGTTTACATTATTCTTGTTATAAGATGATGTCGAGAAGTTAACCGAAGCAGAGAATGTCTGGTCTGGATTAGCTTTCGAATCTTGTGAGTGGGTCCAACGTATAGAGAAGTCTTTCGTCTCTGAATAGTCAGGCATATCTTTCTCCGACATGACATTTACAATAAAGTCGGCCGATAGCGAACCCGAAAACTTATATCTCTTCTTATATGTCGACGCAATATGCGCACCCCAAGAGCCTTTGGTATATATATCTGCTAATAACTTAACATCAAAAAACTCATTGGCTGCTAAATAGTAACCACCATTACGTAGGTAGAAGCCTCGGCTCGACTCATCACCATATGTCGGAATAATAATACCCGATGAGTACGACTTGGTATTAGGTATAATAGCAAATGGTATAGCTATAGGTGTAGGAACATCGAGCAATACTAGGTAAGCCGGACCCGTTACGGTTCGCTTTCCTGGTGTTACTTTTGCCTTCGTAAGGTTCAAATAGAAGTGTGGGTGGAAGTGGTTATCACAAGTGGTATACTTCGCATCGCGCATGAAATAGGTCTTCTCATCTACACGCTTGGCGGTCTGTCCTACCACAAAACCCTCGCCTTGTTCAGTTACAATATGCGTAATGATGGCCTTCTTAGTCTCGAAGTTATACTTCATCTGGCGCATCTCATACTCTCCACTCTTATCTTTGAATACTGGGTTACCTTCACCTGTAGCTACGCCCAATGAGTCGCGCTTGCCATAGGCATAGGCTATCGTGGAGTCCATATCAAGCTCTATGGCATGTGCCGTTAGGGATATCTCTCCATAGTTTATCTGTGCCTCTCCATAGAGGTACATCTTTTTTGTCTCAAAGTCAAATGAGAGGGAGTCTTTACAAGAATACTTTACCTCAGCATCCAAAAATGGAGTACTTCCTTGATGTCTCGATGTCTCAGCCGATGTACTATCTGTACTAACATGCATATCATCCGCTATCTCCTCACCCTGAGCAGCTATAGCAGATGATTTCTCTTGCAACTTAACCTGCGCACTAACCCCTATAACGGAGAATAGCATCAAACTTAGCACGCCGGTGGCTATATATATATATCTTAGAATATTCAAGAATTGCCTATTTGTGACGCAAAGGTAATGATTTTTTAATGACCTAGAATACTAAAGACAATATTACACCTAGTATTCCGCCAAGAAGCGTAAGTTTTATAGCGCCTATCTTGGTAAATCTTATAAGGGCAAATATTACAATGGCTATAAATAGCGCCGACAAATCTAAGTTGCCGTCTGTCAATGACAACCACGAGAGGTCTGGGTCTATCATTATGGCTGTCTGTAGCATAAAGGCAAATGCCGAGGCCATAAGTCCCACCGTGGCTGGCTTCACACCAAAAAGTATAGCTTGTACTACCGTGTTTGTTCTGAACTTCTCCAAAAACATCATGGCTATCATAATGAGCATGAAGGATGGCAGTGACACAGCAAATGTAGCTACCACAGCACCTAATAGTCCGTATGTCCTAAATCCTACATAGGTGGCTGCGTTGATGGCTATCGGACCAGGGGTCACTTGTGATAGCGCTACCAAGTTCGAGAAGTCATCGGCTGTCATCAAGCCAAAGGTCTGAACATCTTGATATATCATAGGCAATATGGCATAACCTCCACCAAAGCCTAATAATCCTACCTTGAAAAATATGATGAATAGTGCTAACATCTATACGTCTACTTTTTTGTACTGATTAAACATTGTGATACCACACCTGCTATGGCTCCTATAAGAATCGACCACGCCGCCGAGAAGTCAAACAATACCACTAATAATGATATCGTAGCTATTACCCACGCAAAGGTGGTCTTGATATTCTTCTTCGTCAATCGTATAACGGTGTCTAATATCAATGCCGCAGAGGCTGCCTTAATGCCTAAAAAGGTATACTGCACATACTTATTATCTTGAAAGCCCTCAAGAAAGGTAAGTATAAGTACTATCGAAAGTAGCGCTGGCAAAACAGTTCCTATAGCTGCAGCTATACCGCCTTTAATGCCGGCCAACTTATGCCCTGCTATAATGGAGATATTCACGGCTATTACACCAGGGAACGACTGCGAGAGGGCTATCATCTCATTCATCTCGTCGGTCGTAAGCCACTTTTTCTTATTGATAAACTCGTCTTGTATAAATGGTATCATCGCAAGGCCTCCTCCAAAGGTAAAAAAGCCTATCTTGAAGAACGACCAAAATAAATTAAGTAACATCATATCGTTTGTCTATTCGCGGTGCAAAAATACAAAAAAAGAACCAACTCGCTACCTCTAGCCTCGTGTCGTTCTCTTAATATCTATTAATATCAATATCCTATCAAAACTTTCCTCTCACTTCTCCTATACCTCGCTCTAACCTCGCTCTATACAGGCTCTATGCAGACAATACCCAGGGGCATTATCATTTTCATAACCTCCAAATCTCCCCACAGCCAACAAAAAAGGGACACACCTTATGGTACATCCCTTTTTATGATTATTTAAGCTAATAGCTAAAATTACTTCAATTGCTCCTTGATAGCATTCACGAATACTGGAACATTCTTGTTTGTAGTGTCAATCTCACCAGCCTTCTCAATGAGTGGCAATGCAAGCTTGAACTCCTCTTTTGCTCTGTTCTGAATCTCAGCATACTGCTCTGGCTTTGCAGAAGCAACCTCCTTGAGAATCTCAGATGCCTTGTCGTAATGCGACTTACCCTCGTCAAATACTATCTTACCAAGGTCCTTACGGATAAATGTAGCAACCTTACCCTCTGTATACTTAGCCATTGCTGCCTCAAGCTGTGCCTTACGTGCCTCCGCCTTGCCCTCCATCTTCTCCATTGACTTTGCAATGTAGTATGAGCTGAAGTCTGCCTTGTAACCAGCATTCTCACACATTGTATAGAGCTCTATAGCACGCTCGCCTTTGTTGAGCTTACGAGCACAGTCTGCTGCATTATATACTGTAGCCATCTCTGCAGCTAGCGCCTCGTCACCCTCTGCCTGGAATGCTGCAATAGCCTTCTCATAATTCTCTAACGCACCTTTTAGGTTCTTTGCCTTGAGCTCTGTATTACCTGCGTTCTTGAAATCTGCAGCAGACTCCTGTGCAAAAGAGAACATTGATACAGCAGCTACCGCGAGTGTTAGAAATAACTTTTTCATATCTGTCTTCTGATTTTTGATTTTTATGTAATAACGTTTTCCAATTTCTACTCAAATATCATGCCAAAATATCTAGCTACTTTATCTTCAATAACCAAATACCTACATATTCTGGATGTTTCTCCAATATCTCTACAAGTTTCGTACGTGCCACATCTTCATCGTCTGCCGTGAAGAGCGATACTCTATACATACCATCAGCATTCTCCATCACACTTGGTAAATAACCCTGAGCAATAGCCGAATCTGACGCTTTTCTTGCATTGTCTAACGACTTGAACGAGCCTACTATAACGTGATACTGACCAGCATTAGCTGCTTTCGACTCTACCAATGTGGCTTTCTCTTCTCTAATAGTTACTTTCGCCACAGCTGCTTTAGCCTTCTGCTCTGCCTCAACTTTCTGTCTATCTAGCTCTTCTTGGGCCTTCTTAGCAGCTGCCTCTGCTTCTGCTTTGGCTTTTGCTGCCTCTTCTGCCGCACGTCTCTCAGCCTCAGCTTGTGCCTGTAGTCTTGCTTGCTCTTCAGCCTCTCTAGCCTTGGCAGCATTCTCTTCGGCTCTCTTCTTAGCCTCAGCCATCTTCTGCTGTACCTCAGCATCTGTAGCCTTGGCTTTCGCCTCCAACTCCTCTACTGCCTCTTGCTGCGCCTTGCGAGCCTCGTTCTTCTTGGCCAATGCCGTAGCACTCACACTTTGGTCTGCCCTAACAGTCGGACCGCTACCCTTCTTGGGTGTCGTAGTGGCACTCTTCGTCACATTCTCCAAACTGGACGAACCTCTATGCGCAATACATCCTGTTGTCATCATCATCGCCACAAGGGCTAACAACGCTGTATATTTAGTCTTACAAAACATTGACTTCCGTATTTTGGTCTGCAAAGATATATGAATAATCCTTAATTGCAAAAATATGTAAAAAGAGACAGGCTATAGATTTGCCTTAATCCACTTCAACATCTTGCTATATACGTAATATCTCGACCTAGGCAAACCATGGTTCTGATTAGGGAATGTAAACATATCAAACTCTTTTTCAGCTGATATCAACTCCTCAATAAACTCCATCTGGTTCTGATAATGTACATTATCATCGGCCGTACCATGAATGATAAATAATTTTCCCTTCAAATTTCCCGCAACAGTAATAGGCGAATAATCATCATAGCCCGATGGGTTCTCCTCAGGTGTACGCATGAATCTCTCTGTATATATAGTGTCATAGAACCTCCACGATGTCACAGGCGCAACAGCTATACCTGTCTTGAAGAGATCATATCTACACAATGAGAGGCACGACATAAAGCCACCAAAGCTCCAACCCCAAATACCTATTCTCTTAGCATCTACATATGGCAACTGTCCAAGCTGTCTAGCCACTGCCGCCATATCTTCTGTCTCATATTTGCCTAACTTCAAATATGTACACTTCTTGAAGTCAGCACCTCTAGCACCAGTACCTCGTGGGTCAACACATACCACAATATACCCCTCTGATGCCAACGCCTGCTCCCAATCCATCGACCACTTATCTTTCACCTGCTGCGAATTTGGTCCAGAATATTGGGTGATAAATACTGGGTATCTCTTCTCTGCCGAGAAATTTCTTGGCTTCACTACCCAAGCATTCAAGTCGGTCTTGCCATCATCTGCCTTGAAGGTCACAAACTCTTTCTTCAATATATTAAAGCGTGATGATACCGATGCCACCAACTTTGTCTCATCTTCTATATTTCGCAATAGCTTACCATCAAGCGAATAAAGATTTATCACATTTGGGGTATTGGCTGTCGAGTAGCGTACCATAAGCATCTTGGAATCGGCTACCACCTTAACATCATAATAGCCATCCTTATCCCCAATATTCACATTGCGCTTACCGTCAAGCGAGGTTACGCAAATTCTACGCTGTGTAGGTAATGGCTTAGCTACAGTATATATCACAGAGTTGCTCTGCTCATCATAACCATTCACCTCCATCACATCATAGTTACCAGAGGTCACCTGCTTTACCAATACGCCTTGCATATTATAATGGTATAGCTGCATATAACCACTCTGCTCTGATAGTACTAAGAAGCCTTTCCCATTTGGCAAGAACATCAAATTCTGATATACAGACTCATCAATATAACATTTGTCTTTATCCGTATATATTACTTCAGCAACGGTCGACTGTGTGTCTACTAGCAATATATCCATCACATTCTGTCGTCTATTAAGACGCACAACGGCCAACTTATGTGGTATCGATGTCCAATATATTCTTGGTATATAGTAATCACCCGACTCAAGTGCTACCTGCATCTCTTTTGTCTGGCGTGTCAATATATCATAAACATGTACCGACACCTTAGAGTTCGCCTCTCCTGCTTTAGGATATTTATACCTATACTCTCCTGGATACTCTGGCGATTTAGTGTTCGATGGCTCATAATCGTACATCGGCATAGCAAACTCTTTAACAGCCGACTCATCATATCTTATATAGGCCAACTCCGAATTATCTGGCGAAAAGGCCAACGACCTCTCCGTAGAAAACTCCTCCTCATAAACCCAATCTGGCGCTCCGTTGATTATCTTATTAAACTCACCATCTTCCGTAATGGCTGAGGTACTATTATAGCGCAACTTCTTAAGGAATATATTACCATCCCTTACAAAAGCAGCAAATATACCATTGTCAGATACCTCTACACATCTCTCCCTACCCTCTTTTGACAATGGGGTCAATGTCTTATAGTGTGTATTGTATATATAATGGTCAGCTACCGTAGAGTGTCTATATATCGAAGCTGTATTACACTCTATCAAATACTGCTCAGCATTAGACGTAGGCTGAATAGATGTAATATTACCTAATAGGGTCTCAGAGTCAGGAATATCTTTTATTGAGAATACTGTATACTTCTCTTTACCTGTAGCATAACTCATAGCTACCACCTTCTCACCATCAAAGGCCATATACGCCTCTGGATCTGATGGCATATCTACCGACGCATCTATATAGGCATATCCCAACCACATCAATCTATCTTTATATAGATTATCAAGAGATATAGACTTTTGCGCTAGAAGTGTAACTGTACAAAAGAGTTGTAAAATAAGGAATGTTAACCTTTGCATATAAATTGTCATCTAAATGTTATAACGTCTGCAAAATTACAAAAATTAAGCAAAATATACACTACCTTCGTATTCGTAAAACTCAAACATCAAACTATGTCTAAGATATTCAATAACATGACCGAACTAGTAGGCAATACTCCTCTAGTTCGCATCAATAGAATCACCAATGGTACTGAGGCTCAAATAGTAGCTAAGGTAGAGGCATTCAACCCTGGAGGTAGTAGCAAGGATCGTATCGGCTTGGCCATGATAGAGGCTGCCGAGAAGGCTGGTAAACTTCGCCCTGGGGGTACCATCATAGAGCCTACTAGTGGCAACACTGGTGTGGGTCTCGCATGGGTATCTGTCGTTAAGGGCTACAAGCTTATCCTCACAATGCCTGATACCATGTCTCTCGAACGCCGTAACCTCCTCACCGCTTTGGGTGCTACCCTAGTGCTAACTCCAGGTGCCGAGGGCATGAAGGGTGCCATAGCTAAGGCTCAAGAGCTCCTCAGCCAAACCGAGAATGCTATCATACCTAGCCAATTCGATAACCCAGCTAATCCTCAAATCCACGTATCTACTACCGCCGAGGAGGTATGGCATGATACCGATGGTAAAGTAGACATCTTCGTAGCTGGCGTTGGCTCTGCAGGCACTATAAGCGGAACCGGCAAGGGCCTTAAGGCTCATAACCCTAATATCAAAATCGTAGCAGTAGAGCCTGCCTCTTCTCCTATGATTACTAAGGGCGTAGCAGGTCCTCATAAAATACAGGGCATCGGCGCCAACTTCGTCCCTGCTAACTACCATAGCGAGTATGTCGACGAGGTAATAACAGTATCTAATGAGGATGCCATCCGTAATACCGTCCGCCTAGCTCGCGAGGAGGGTATCCTAGCTGGTATATCGTCTGGCGCAGCCATGACTGCCGCACTCCAGCTAGCTAGCCGCCCAGAGAATAAGGGAAAACTCATCGTGGCTTTCCTCCCAGACACCGGCGAGAGATATCTATCAACAGGTATATTCTCTGAATCGTAATATCCCAACCCCAATATACCACAACAATAATGGCTTACCTTGCGGGGTAAGCCATTATCATTTTATAGAATGATTATCTTCCTCTATCTATTACTGCATATCGTTGAGCTTTATACCAGTCATCAAGATAACAAAACCCGAACTAGTAACACTCTCGTCCAATCTCGCCTCAATGATACAATCCATATATCCATCTACCGCAAAATCCCAATATGGAGCATTGTCATACTCACTATTCGTAAATAGCAAATTTCTCTCACTATCATAAACAGAGAATATCACATAACGCTTCTCAGGGTCAGTGCTACCAGCAGCAACTCGATATGTAGTACCAGAAAACAAAGTAGCTCTGAACTCTGCCACCTCGTCACCTGTAACTAAAGCTCTATATGGTCTATTTGTTGCAAGAAATGGCTTCTGAAAATAACCCTTGCAATTGGCCTCAATAGCATCAGCTTGTCCATTCACCATGCCTGGAATAAGTAGACCAGCCAACACCATCAATATAATTACTAAACCCTTAACCTTCATAACTTATAGGAAATTTTCACAAGTGTACGAAATTAACTTAAATAAGGTTACTTCATATTGCTAATAAAGAGCAACAATCTGTTGGCTATATTGGCTTCCGATACTCCACCATCAAAGTCAAGGGCTAGCATATTCAACTGTGGATAGAGGGTCTTTATCTTCTTCTCTATACCTCTAGCTGCAATATGGTTCGCAATACATCCAAATGGCTGCAAACTTACCACATTATTGCACCCTTGCTTTATATACTGTATCGTCTCAGCTGGCAAAAGCCATCCCTCACCACTCTGAACAGATAGACACAACACCTCTTCTGCCCACTTGGCTATGGTCTTAATATCTGGCTCTGGCTCAAAGTACCTAAACTTACTTGCCGCCTTCTCAAACTTATGAACTCTCTTATAAATAAGTTTATATATCAAATCCATACTCCAAGATGGCAACTTCGGATTGGTGATATTATTCTTCCTGTTAAACTCTACATTCACCAAGAACTTAAGGAAGAAGTTATGGAAGGTAGGCGGACAAACCTCTACGCCGTGCTCCATAAGCCAATCCGACACATGTTTGTGCGAGAATGGGTTAAACTTCAAGAATATCTCACCAGCAATACCGGCTTTCGGATAGGTCTTATTATCTACCTCTATAGTATTAAACTCTTCAGCCGCTTGCTCCAAAAGCTTTATCAACTGCTTAGAGTGCTGAGCCTCTATCAATGGCTTGGCCAAATCAAGATACTTCTCTCTTAACCTCTTGGCATCTCCCTTATGTATCTCTCTTACCGCAGTAGCATGATACATGATAGATATCCAGTCACCATACAACAATGAGTTCAATACTATCGGACCCGCTACCTTAAAGTCCAAATGGAAGCCTGGGTTCTCTGTCTTGTCTAGTCCAGCCATAGATATTACTGGTACTTGCGACAAGCCAGCATCTTGGAAGGCTTTCTTTATCAATGCCGGATAGTTGGTTGCTCTACACTGTCCCAACTGGGTAATGGTAACAGCTGTCTTGTTCAAGTCATACTTACCACTCTGCAAGGCTTTGATAAAGTCTCCAACGATAATGGTCGCTGGGTAGCAAACCTCATTATTAGAATATTTCAATCCCAACTCATTACTCTCAGCATCGCCCATAGGTAAAGCTACAAGGTTATAACCAATGGCCTTAAAGGCTGATGGCAAGAGTGGCGACATATACTCTGTAAAGAATGGCGCCAATATTGTATAGGTCTCTTTATCGCCTACCTCAAAGCTCTGTGGCTTCACAAATGGCTTTACCTCTACCTCAGTATGCTTGTCGTTATCATATTTCAAACTCTCAATGAGCGAACGTACCCTCAATTTGAGTGAGCCAATATTACTAACGTCGTCTATCTTCAATAGTGTCAAACTCTTACCATGTCTACCTAGTATAGATCTCACCTCGTCTGTCAAGAAGGCGTCTGGTCCACATCCAAACGAGGTCATCTCTACATAGTGTATATTTGGTCCCTGCTCTGCTACCCACTGCGCACTATTGAGTATTCTGTTTACATACGACCACTGACGTATATGGAAGGCCTCTGGCGACTCTGATTTCAACTTCACAGCGCCACCTCTAGCTATCTCTTCTGTAATAACGTCAACGCCCATCTTGGCTATCATATCAGCAATATTATGCTGTACCAATGGGTCCGTATGATATGGTCTACCTGCCAATAAGATGGTCATCCTACCCTCTTTCTCAGCATTATTGTACACCTCTGTATTCTTCGCCCTTAAGCCTTCGCCCCAAGCATCCCAATCACGCACAGCTTTCATTACAGCCTCTTGTGCCACACTCTTCTTTACCCCAAGGGTCTTCATGTAGGCCACAATCTGCTTAAGCATCAACTTATTGTTCTTAAAGGCAACAATAGGCGAATCTACTGGTACATCTACCTCTATAGCGCTGTCTACCACATCTGGATAGCCAATGATAATCGGACAGTTAAATGAGTTGTATGAGTTCTCATCCTCTACTCTCTCATATACCACACGTGGGAAGAATATCCTATCTACCTTCATCTGCGCCAATTCATAGATATGACTATGAACCAACTTCGCAGGGAAGCAGATATTATCAGACATTACCGAGTGTACTCCCTTCTCATAGTCATGATATGTGGATGTCGGACTCAATACTACCTCTATGCCGCACGACTCAAAGAGCGACTTCCAGAATGGGAACTCCTCAAACATATTCAATACCTGAGGTATACCAATCTTCATCTTCGGATGCTCTATCTTAGCCATCTCTGTCTTGAAGAGCGATTGGTACTTGTAGTCACTCATATTAATACCCTTATACTGGGCATTGGCACCATTGGTAAATATCTTCTCACACTTGTTGCCCGAGTAGAACTTCTGCCCCGTCTGGAACTTATAGCGTGTAATCTGACACTGATTCTCACAACCCTTGCACTGCAATGAGTCTAACTCATAATTCGCAGCCTGCATTATAGTCTCTAGTGGTCTCACATCTGTATCTGCCTTGCCTATCTGCTCCGCAGCATACAACGCGCAACCATAAGCTCCCATCAACTCAGGGATATTATTTCTATACACACTCCTCTGTGTCAAATTCTCAAAGGCTTTTACTATAGCATCATTACGCATAGTACCACCCTGAAGAACTATATTACCGCCTAACTCATCATAATTCTTTATCTTCAATACCTTGAAGAGGCAGTTCTTAACTACCGAATAGGCTAAGCCGGCTGAAATATCACTCAACGAGTAACCCTCTCTAAGTACCTGCTTTACCTTAGAGTTCATAAATACTGTACAGCGTGTACCTAGATCACATGGAGTCTGACTCTTACATGCCTCTTGCACAAACTCGCCTATCTCACAGCCTAGCGTCTGCGCAAAGGTCTCAATAAATGAACCACATCCCGACGAACATGCCTCATTTATCTCCATCCTAGTCAATATGCCGTTCTCCACATATATGGCTTTCATGTCTTGTCCGCCAATATCAAGGATAAATGATACATTCGGACAAATATTCTGAGCGGCCACATAGTGAGCCATGGTCTCTATCATGCCAAAGTTGAGAGAGAAGGCTGCCTTTATCAAATCCTCACCATAACCGGTCGAGCACCCCGCAGCTATCTTCACATCTACACCCTCCTCATCGGCTTGGGCTTTCAACTTATTCAAACCAAGTGTTACTGCCTCTACAGGATTTCCTCCATTATGAGCATAATGACGGAATAATATCTTACCATCTGGGTCAGTCAAAACTATCTTCGTAGTAGTAGATCCTGAATCAATACCCAAATACGCTGGTCTGCCATTCAAATCTTTTAGCGTACCAAACTGTATATCACTGTCTGATTTCTTCTGCCTCCACGCCGTATAATCTTTCGCATCCTTAAATACAGGTGGCATCTGTACAGTGTAGTTGTATCTCTTCTTCTCTACACCTCTCGAGTCTCGCTCTGTCTCTGTCTCTTTGAGCAGCGCCTTGAGACTCTCTGTAGTATATCGCTTGCTGTCGTCAAATGTCAACGCCGTACCCCATGCAGGCACATAGTTGGCATGCTCCAACTTCAATATATCTTTCTCAATGTCTAATTGGAAGTAGTCAGCTATGGCTTTCCTAAGCGATGGAAGAAAGGTAAGCGGACCGCCGCACATCATTACCGTAGGTCTTACTTGGCAACCATGACTCAATGCACTGGCTGTCTGTACCGCTACCGCTCTAAATATACTAGCAGCAATATCCTCCTTAGTAGCATTTCTAGCTATTAAGTTCTGTATATCTGTCTTAGAAAATACACCGCATCGCGATGCAATAGGATATATTATCTTGGCATTCTTCGCCAAACTATCCATCTCAGATACCTCTACACCTAGACACAATGCCATCTGATCTATGAAGGCTCCAGTACCACCGGCACAGTTGCCATTCATACGCAAATCAGTTACCTGACCACCCGACAAATATACTATCTTGGCATCCTCACCACCTATATCTATTATCGTAGTTACGTCTGGATGTAGCTTCTTGGTAAATTCTGTTGCAGCTACCACCTCTTGCACAAAGTGTATGCCGCATCTCTCAGCCATTCCTAATCCTACACTACCCGTTACAGAGAATGTGAATTCATCATCCTTCAATATCTCTGCCAACTTATCTAGGAAAAGAGCTACTACTGCTTGGGGATTCGCTTGGTGTCTCTCATACTGAGCATACTCTAGTTGGCCATCTTCCGCCAACACCACTATCTTGGCCGTCGTCGAACCAACGTCAAGTCCTATTCTGTGTATTCTACTTTCTGCCATTCAAAAACGTGAATCAATCTTAATAGTTCAGTGTGATACGTAAAAATATCTTTTAGGTTACATACAAACAATAGGGGTAGGATAACAATTAATCGCAATCCTACCCCATTTTACTTTATTTCTAGTAATCCTTACTTCGTAAGAGACTGTGTGTCGAGCGCAATCATCAACTCCTCATCTGTTGGAATCACACATACAGTAACCTTCGAATTTGGTGTCGAGATAATGGCCTCTTCGCCTTGTACCTGATTATTCTTCTCAAGGTCAAGCTCTACGCCCATAAACTCAAGACCCTTACAAGCTGCCTCACGCGCATTCTGCTTGTTCTCTCCTACACCACCAGTAAATACTATGATGTCTACTCCACCCATAGCAGCTGCATAAGCACCTATCTCTTTGCGAAGTCTGTAGAAGTACATCTCCTGCGCTAGTCTAGCCCTGTCATCTCCCGCATCACGCAATGCCTGAATCTCACGCATGTCGCTTGTCTTGCCAGAGATACCAAGAAGACCCGACTTCTTGTTCATGATAGTATCCATCTCCTCTGCTGTGAGGTTGGCATGCTTCATAATGTATGGGATAATAGCTGGGTCAATCTCACCACAACGTGTACCCATCATAATGCCCTCAAGTGGTGTCATACCCATAGAGGTATCTACACACTTGCCGTCTACTACTGCCGAGTACGAACCGCCATTACCAACGTGACAAGTAATTATCTTCTTACCCTGTGGGTCTACACCAAGATACTCACATACTCTCTTCGATACATATCTGTGGCTAGTACCATGGAAGCCGTATCTACGTACACCATACTTCTCATAAAACTCATATGGAAGTGGATACATATACGCATAGTCTGGCATTGTCTGGTGGAAGGCTGTATCAAATACACCTACTTGTGGAATATTTGGTAACAAGGCCTTAACTGCATTCACACCTTTCAAGTTTGCTGGGTTGTGGAGCGGACCGAGGTCGTTGCACGACTCAAAGATGTCAAGTACCTCTTGTGTCAAGATGCTCGACTTTGTAATCTTCGAACCAGCATGGAGCATTCTGTGTCCTACCGCATCAAGCTCGTTCAACGACTTCAAAACGCCATACTCAGCATTTGTCAATACATCAAAGATCTTCTGCACACCAGCAGTATGCTCTGGAATAGGCATCTCCTCTATCTTCTTCGAGCCATCTGGCATCGAAAACTTAATAAACGCCCCTGGCATACCTATCTTCTCAATACCGCCCGAGGCCTTTACGGTCTGCGAAGGCATATCGAAAAGCTTATATTTGATAGATGATGAACCGCAGTTCAATACCAATACATTCATATCAACCTTCTTTAATTTGTTCTCTTTCCTATTAGCCAATAGCCTGATTTGCTGTAATAGCAACCATCTTAACAATGTCGCTTACAGAGCAACCTCTACTAAGGTCATTTACTGGAGCAGCAATACCTTGAAGCACTGGACCGAGTGCCTCAGCACCTGCCAAACGCTGTACAAGCTTGTAAGCAATATTACCTACCTCAAGTGTAGGGAATACCAATACGTTAGCATGTCCTGCTATCTTGCTACCTGGAGCCTTCTTCTCACCTACCGATGGTACAAGTGCAGCATCTGCCTGAAGCTCACCATCAATAGCCATCTCTGGAGCCATCTCCTGTGCAAGCTTTGTAGCCTCTATTACCTTGTCTACTACATCGTGCTGTGCACTGCCCTTTGTAGAGAAGCTCAACATAGCTACTCTTGGCTCAAAACCACCAAGTACTCTAGCTGTATTTCCTGTAGCTACTGCTATCTCAGCCAACTGCTGTGCTGTAGGCTCTGGTGTTACCGCACAATCAGCAAATACAAATACACCATTCTCACCATACTCCGGCTTTGGTGTGAACATCAAAAACGCACCGGATACTGTCGAGATACCTGGCTTTGTCTTGATAAGCTGAAGTGCAGGACGCAATACATCACCTGTAGCATTGTCAGCTCCAGCAACCTCACCATCAGCCTCGCCTGCCTTAATCATCAAACATGCAAGGAAGAGCGACTTCTCCACAAGTACATTAGCCTTCTCAGGTGTCATGCCCTTCGACTTACGCAACTCCATAAGAAGATCAATATACTTCTGCTTCTCTGGATTGTTTAATGGATCAATAATGGTAGCCTTATCAATGTTCTTCAAACCCCACTTCTCAGCATTAGCCTTCACATTGTCAATATTATCCATCAAAATAATATCAGCAAAACCCTCAGCCAAAATCTGATCCGCTGCACGGAGCGTACGCTCCTCATAACCCTCAGGAAGAACAATGCGCTTCTTATTCTGCTTAGCGCGCGCCTTAAGATTCTCTACAAAATCCATCTTATGTTGTTTATTTGTATTAATTTCTACTAGTCAAATACAATCATCTATACGCCTCAACCGCTCAATTGTTTACCACAACAAACGTTTGCGCACAAACCGACCGCAAAGTTAATCAATTATCCAATATCTTATACCTAAACCATCCCTCTTTTCTTCCCCACACAAAAAATCCAACAGCCCCAAAATCCTCATCTCCCCATTAATAAAAAATCTTATAATAACCTCCCTCATACCTCGCTCATACCTCCCGCTAACC
>JAUNDI010000016.1 GCA_030526155.1 Bacteroidia bacterium | reverse complement strand
AGCTGTTGGGTACTTGTTGCTCGTAAAAAGTGGAATTAGCGACGAGTACAGATAGGCTACCAGTCGAGGTCTTGACCCCATTGTCCATTAACGCGTATTACCTGTTCTATTACGTCACGGGCGCAACATTGGCCTCCGTTATAAGGAGATATATAGTGGCATACCTCTTGGACATCACGAACGGCATCTGCTGGGCATGTAGGCACACCTGCTCGTTTAAGGAGAGGGAGATCAGGCATATCGTCGCCCATGTAAAGGATTTGGCTATCGGATAGGTTGTACTTCTTTTTCCAGTTTTCGTATGCAGCTACCTTATTAGACTGCCCCATGAAGACATCCTGGACGCCTAGGTTGGTGTATCTAACTCGGATAGCCTCGGTATTGCCCCCGGTGATGATAGCTATTTGGTAGCCTAGCTTCACTGCTAGTTGGATAGCATAACCATCCTTAATATTAGCGGTACGCATAGGCTCGCCATTTGGGAACATAGGCACTTGAGTTTGGCTAAGTACGCCATCCACATCGAAAGCGAAAGCCTTTATATCAGATAACTCTTCTTTGAAGTTACGTTTCATATCTAGTTATTTCTATTGTTTACTTTTTCCTGTAGGTATTCGTTCCAAATTCTTGCTGTCTCTTCGACGATTTTAGGGCAAGGTCTTTTTTCGAAATATTGAGCTGTACGAGCGTCAGGTTGGTAATTTGTAGAGGTTTGGATATTTCCCATTTTGAGCAACTCTGCGCACTCTATGCTACCGCCGTTTCTATCTGCGAAACGCTTAGCCAGCTCTTGAGTTGTTTTATAGTTAGCCGCCTTGCCATCCTTATCCTCGGCAACTGCATTACCCTCTTCGAGGCCGAGAAGGATAAACATACCACATGCGGCGCCACACGTTTTTCGCATTCTACCTATACCACCGCCGAAGCACGAAGACATTTTAGCCATTTGTTCCTCGGTAAAGCCATAAGCATCAGCCCATGCTGTACATATTGCTTGAGCGCAGTTGTACCCTTGGTAGAAATTCTTTACTGCTAAATCTATTCTCTCTTCAGAAATCTTGTCCATCTATTATTCGCTATATTCTATAGATCGATATCTTATTTCGACAGGCTTATTGTCGATATATTCGACACGTTCTGTCCAGTTATTATACTCGTCAAGTACGTATTTGTATGTCTTTTTTGACTCTGTTTTACCATTAACGATAGTTTGTATTGATTTAGGGTGACCTAGCGAGTCGAGTTTTGCCAACTTAACGGTAGTATTATCAGAAGATGTGATAGTAGCCTTAATGATTCTACCATTTTCGTTGTATTCGAATTTGCTTTCGGCGTTATCATTACCGAATGCCCCCACGTAGGTAGTGGAGATGCTAGCCCAGTTATTGCCGTGGCTAACTTCGGAAGTAGCCATTGTGATAGCCATGGCATCGGTGAGGCGCATATTAGCGCATAATCCATCAGCGGTAAAGAGGTAGAGAGTTTGCATTATACGTTCGCCCACCTCGTTATATTCTGTTGTTACCCTTTTGAAGCCATCTGTATTGTATTGGGTAATTGTTTTTCCTGCTTCTGTACCATCTGTATCGAGTTTGACGTCAGATAACTCGTTACCAATTGAGTTGTACGTTACGATATGTCTATTGATAAATTCGCCCTTATCGATAACTCTTCTACTAAAATCGACCTTATATATAGACTCCTCTATTTTGATGACTTCGCCATAGAGTTGAGCATTATTACGGTCAGACATACCTATAGGCGCTACGTCGTTCATGGTAGGAATCTGCCCGAAAGAGTAGTTGCATATCGTCATCAGCAAGATAGAGACGATGTATATGAGGGGTGTTCGATTCATGTATATGTACAATAATATGTGTGCGAATATAATATCTTTGAGTTGAAAAGACAAAAAGAAAGCCTATAAGGTATTGTACCCTATAGGCTATATTTTACTTTTGAGCCAATAGCCGGACTCGAACCGGCGACCCACGCATTACGAATGCGTTGCTCTACCAACTGAGCCATATTGGCAAAACCGAGTGCAAATGTAGTAATGTTTTTGATACTCCAAGCACTCGTTTATTCTTTTTTTAGAGGTGTATAGGCCTCTAAAAGGCTTATTTCTTAATATTCAACAGATTAACGATACGGTCGAATACGCCAGTGTTTTGGTACCATCCGTGGAAATCTTCTGCGCCAGGGCCCACAGCATAGACAGGCACCATGATACCAGTATGATTGCCTGTAGAGAAGTTGGCCTTTAGAGCGCCAGTCTCGTAGTTGCCCTTTATGATAGAGAGGCCACCAGTCTCGTGATCGGCAGTAATAACGATAAGAGTCTCTTTATTTTCGGCTGCGAATTTGAGAGCTTCGCCGACAGCCTTATCCATGTCTAGTACTTCAGAGACAACTTCGTTTATGACATTATGGTGACCGCCCCAGTCGATCTGCGAGCCCTCTACCATGAGGAAGAAGCCATTATCATCCTTGCTTAAGATATCGATAGCCTTTTTTGTAGACTCTGCTAGAGAGAATTTACGGCTAGATGTAGCTTCGGGCATATGCTCTGGGTATGCGAGGACGGCAAGTTTGCTATTGTTGTCATTCTTTGCGCTTTCGAGGTCGTCGTAGAAACGATAACCCTCCTTTTCGGACATCTCCTTAATGAGATCTCTACCATCCTTACGTTCTGTAAAGTGCTTTTTACCGCCACCGATAAATACGTCGATACCAGAATTTTGGTAGAATGAGGCGATATCCTCATATTTGTGGCGATCTATCACGTGAGCTACGAAAGAGGCAGGAGTAGCGTGAGTAACAGCTGCTGTAGCAACTACGCCGGTAGCCTTACCTGCAGCTTCGGCGAGGTGGAGCATAGAAGGTGTAGCTACTGAATCGGGAGTCATACCAATCATATAGTTACGAGTCTTTTGACCAGTAGCGAGAGCTGTACCTCCGGCAGCCGAGTCGGTAACATAGTTATCCCAAGATTGAGTTTGGCTATAGCCAGCTAGTTTGAGTTGGGACATATACATATTGCCCCCATTAGCGGTAAGCGCAGCAAATACTTGAGCTTGGCCCATACCATCTCCGATGAAGAAGATGACATTTTTGGGCTTTGAGGCGAAAGTCTGTTCTACATCGTTTGTGATATAGACGGTAGGAGTATATCTGTCTGTATACTCCTTTAGCTCTGTTTTATTGATTATATCCTTGTAATTCTCCTGAGCGAAAGCAGATGATGCTGCTAAGGCGAGGAGAGATAAGAGCGTTAGATTTGGTTTTTTCATATTGTCTATTGTTTAGGTAGTAAATATACTTGGTATAAGAGTATTAGAATTTGAATTTGAAATTTGGTTTACGCTTTTCGAGGAACGCCTTACCGCCCTCTTGAGCCTCCTCTGTCATATAGTATAGCATAGTGGCATCGCCGGCTAGCTCTTGGATACCCGCCTGTCCGTCTAGTTCGGCATTAAGTCCCACCTTAATCATTCTGAGAGCGAGAGGAGAGAGTTGCATCATCTCTTCGGCCCATGCAATGACCTCCGCCTCTAGTTGGTCTTGAGGGACGACCTTATTAACTAGACCCATATCGAGAGCCTCTTGGGCGGTATATTGTCTACATAAGAACCATATTTCGCGAGCCTTCTTTTGACCTACTACGCGAGCTAGGTATGAGGCGCCGAAGCCTGCATCGAAGCTACCAACGCGAGGGCCGGTTTGACCGAATCGGGCATTTTCTGAGGCGATAGAGAGGTCGCACACCACATGAAGGACGTGACCTCCACCGATAGCGAATCCATTAACCATAGCGATGACAGGTTTAGGGATGCTACGGATTTGTTTTTGCACGTGAAGGATATTGAGGTGAGGAGCGCCATCCTTGTCCATATATCCGCCGAAGCCCTTTACATGCATATCGCCGCCTGCGCAGAAAGCCACGTCGCCAGCACCAGTTAGTACAACTACGCGGATATCAGAGCATCTTTCGCAGTAGTTGAGGGCGTCTATCATCTCCTCTACAGTTAGAGGGGTAAAAGCATTACGGTAACGTTCACGATTTATAGTAATACGAGCTATATGATTGTACTCGTCAAATAGGATTTCTTGGTAGTCCTTAATTTTTGTCCACATGATATATTATACTTATTCTGTAGCCGAAAGTAGGAATATTTTTTGGATTACATCTTGCGAATATACTTTTTCCTCCACTTTTATAGTAGACTCGAAATCTTCGGCCTCTGGAGATTGGATTCTAATTGTGTATACACCAGGGTCGAGAGCCATGATAAAGGTAGAAGTTTGGAGGTTGAGGCGTGCTGTAGATACAATCTCCTCGTCTTGGTCGAATACCTG
Source organism: Bacteroidia bacterium (assembly GCA_030526155.1). GTDB lineage: Bacteria > Bacteroidota > Bacteroidia > Bacteroidales > Marinilabiliaceae > W3P20-009. The sequence goes on along the minus strand of JAUNDI010000016.1, from coordinate 45,376 downwards.
AATGAGAGGCATTTGAGTAAGAGGGCGAGGTTTAGGCTTCATTTCGATACCTACGAAACACTTCATGATAGCTGTAGTTGTCTCCTTTGCAGGGTCTATTACGCAATAGATATCGCGGCAACCATAGCTATCCTTTCTAACGTTACTGATATATGCATATCTATCGTCAGAAGTAAACGATATAGTCATGTTATCGAAAGTATCATTGATAGGGTATGGAAGTTGTACAGGCTTACCCCATTTGAACTCATTAGGATCGAGGTCGGAGTAGTAGAGATCGTACCCGCCCATAGATGTCTCGGCATTATTAGAGGCGAAGAAAAGGCGTTTACCGTCATGAGATAGATTAGGGTAGTTCTCGTCGTAAAGTTCGGTATTAACCTCACCTGGGAGAGGGCGAGCCTCGGACCATTTACCGCTCATACGGATAGAGTAGTAGAGGTCGAGTTTATCATTAGCGGTTGTTGCTGAGAATATGATAGTATCGCCCTTTATGGTACAACCCACCTCGTCGCCTATTAGGTCGATAGGTTCGATAAGTTTATCGGCTGTAGCGAATTTACCAGCGGCACCCTTCTCCTTACATTCTATTATACCGAAATCGCCATAGCGGTTGCTAGTAATCATGAGGCCTCCATCGAATATATTGGTAACATAGTCGTCGAAAAGAGTATTAATAGGACCTGTAGCCATTTTACTCTTTGTCCAACTTAGGTCTTGGTTTTCGGAGAATTTGATACTATAATAATTGATGAGGTCGGCACTATTAAACTTCTCGTCGCACGAGAAATAAAGAACGCTATTATCCTTAGTAATGAAAGGGCATATTTCGTTAGAAGGCGAGTTAATCATTTCGCCCATATTTACGAGATGTATTTTAGCGGAGTCGGCCACCATTTTAGCTGCGTTATTGATATTTTTCATCAATTCGTTAGCCTCCTTCATTTGGTCGCCCTCTTGAATCATTGTCATATACTCGTTGAGGTATTTTTTAGCCTTATCGAAACGGTGAGAGTGGTAATTAGCTTTTGCTGCTAAGAGATATGCGTTGATATCCTCGGTATCGAGTTGCATATAACGGTCTACGAAATAGCAAGCTGTATCTTGTGGCATATCTTCATTTACGATACTCTCTATGATTTTGAGGATTAGGGCGCGATTGGTTTTGTTTTTTGTGCCTTTAGAGTAGTATTTCATATACTCCTTGAGGGCTCTATGGTATGAGCCAGCGTAGAAATAGGTATCACCCTTTACGCAACCAGTGACGGACTCCTCCTCTTTGACCTTTTGGGCGAATGAATTGTTTATGTTTAAACCGAAAGAGAATACGACTGTAAGTATTAAGGCTTTTAGAGGTAAGCCTTGTTTATTAAAGAGGGAAAGTGCCATATGATAGTTATTTGTTTATGCTATGATTTTGAATCTAGGTTGGATTTTACGATAGAGGGGTAGGAATGTTACGTTTTTGGGGGTTGTGGATTTTGGGCTTTGTAGTTATTCTAGTTGTTCTAGTTGATCTAGAGGGCCTAGATGGGGCTAGGGAGAGGGGCGGGTGGTCCCTTCTTCATCGTAAAAAAGGTTTTATGAGGATAGCGTTTGGATAGTCTTTCATCGTAAAAAAAAGAGTAAGGGGTAAGAGGGGTGGTGTATTGGGTATTGATAATTGGGTTAATTTTGTGGAAGAATATTAGCATTAAGTTTGATATGAAAAGAAGGGTAGCATATTGGGCGTTATTGATTAGTTGGATGGTATTCATTTTTGTGATGTCGCAGATGGCGGGGGAGGAGTCGAGTGAGCAGAGCAGATTTGTGGTTTGGCTTTTTGGGGCGTTAGGGTTGGATTTAGATGGATGGTTTGGGGAGATGACCATGTGGGTAGTGAGAAAAGCTGCGCACACATTTGAGTATTTTATGTTGTTTATTTTGGCGCATAATGTGGTACATATTTATTTGAAGAGTTGGTGGAGGTTGGCTATTTCCCTTGGGGTTGTGTTTTTGTATGCTTGTACTGATGAGTGGCATCAGACATTTGTGGACGGAAGAGCAGGATGTTGGGAAGATGTGCTGATAGATACTAATGGAGGGATAATAGGGATGGTATTTTTGTTGGCGTGGTATTGGGTGAAGAAGAGGATATGGGTTAGGTAATTGACCTATTGTGATAAAAGAATAGCCGCATCAGAAGACTGGTGCGGCTATTTGCGTTATTGTAGTAGGAGTTATTTTGTGAATTGGATAGTGTAGAGAGAGCATAGCTCCTTGTTGGGAGTTGGGGAAGAGAATACGAGGTATAAGGCATGCTTACCAGAGAGGGTAGGCATATTTAGTTTAGTTGTAACATTTGTAGGCTTGATTAACTTCTTACCAAGTTTGATATTACCTATGCATTTACCACCTTGCGATTCCCATGGGCTGTCTAGCATGATTTTGATATTGCCAGCTATGCCGGTAGAAGAGAGGCGGATGGCTAATTTAGCCTTATTTGGGCTGAAGTTATCGAAGTTGTAATATTTATATCCTACGATAGAGCCATCATTATTATTGATGACAGGCGTATAGTCGTCGTTATTTGCATAAGGCTCCTTAAAGTTAGGATTCTCTGCATAGGTAGCCTTGAAATAAGAGCCGGTATAGAAGAGATTTGGGTACTCCTGATGAGCAGGCGTCTTGCCGGTGAAGTAGCAAGCCAAACCAGCAGGGTAGGCTTTGTATGGGTCGAGGCCATTAGTTTCGAAGCCCTCAGAAGTGTATTCAGCCTCGCTTATAGTTACCTTGCCACCCAAGCCCCTCTCGACCTCGACAGAGATAGGAGCTACCATAGCTTGACGAGAATACTCCTGAGTACCCGTTTGGCGGTGATAGAAGACATACCATTGACCATTGATTTCGCATATTGAGCCATGGGTATTACCATTAGGAGTAGCAGTTGCGATAATGTTGCCATTCTCATCCTTATCACGACCACGGGCGTCGATGATAGTACCGCCATAAGTGAAAGGACCTAGGGGGTAGTCGGAATAAGCATAAGCAAGAGTATAGTTAGTTGCTGGGAGACCGAATTCGCCAGGAGCTGTTAGACGGCTATATATGAAGACATACTTATCCTTGATTTTACGGATAGACGAAGCCTCGAAGAAACGGAATACGCCATCGTGTTTACAATCAGAGATCATATTATCTACGCGTTTTCCGCCCGGTTTGACGGTAGCCATAGTATTGAGGTCGATTTCGGCGCCGGTACACGATTCGAATCCCCAATAGGCATAAACCTTACCATCCTCATCTTGGAATACGGCAGGGTCGAAGCCTAGGTCGCCTATTGTCTCACGAGGATTTTGAGGATTCCAGTTGCATATTTCGAAAGGACCATCAGGGCGAGAAGCCTTAGCTATCATACCTTGACGACCACCCACTTGGTTGTTTGGGTAGAGGTAGTATGTTTTAGTGCCGTCGGGATTACGATACTCCATTACATCGGGGGCGAAAAGGACGTCGCCCTTGCCATCCTCGTGGAGGAGTTGGCCTGCGGCATCGACAGTAGGTTCGAGTATTACACCATCATAGCGCCAGTTGTTAAGGTCGTCTACAGGAGCAGACCATACTACCTGCTCGCGACCACAATACGCCTTTATGAGAGAGTCGTGCGAGCCATATATGTATACGCGGTATTTGCCAGGATTATCAGGATCCTCGAAGACATAAGGTTCGCCATCGGGGATATGTTCCCAAAGAGGGAGGTATGGGTTGCCGCCTTGAGCAAAAGAAGACAAGGCGCAAGTGCAACCTACTAATAGGGTACGTAATATTTTTTTCATGAGCTATGTGAATTTTTGCTGTAAAGGTATAGAAATATTTAGACAATGAAAGATAGAGATTAATAAAGGATGGGGGAAGAGAGGGTAATTGAAGATAGGTTTGTGGTCCCTTGTTGCTCGTAAAAAAGGTATTGTGTGCGCTAAGGGAGTAGCCTTGTTCATCGTAAAAAAATGATTTTGGGGGTATTTGAGAGGGGATATTTTATATCATAAAAATATCTCAATAGGTTAATTTTATTTACTATCTTTGCCACAAAACAGACAACTTTTAAGAATGAAACGTCTACTGATGTCATTATACTGCGTTACTTGTGCATTAAGTACCACTATAGCACAAGACGCGTTATCACATTCTCTTCCTGAACAGCACTATGAAGATGCTCAACTTCTTTTGGATGCCACGTTGTATGGCTCGGTGCGTTCGGAGAGTAAGTATTTTATTGAGGAGTATGCTAAAGAGGAGGGCCTTTTAACCGAGCAAAGTGCTTATAATAAAGCCTTAGCGGCGAAATGTGCTTGGCATGGGGATGCTTTGGGCTTGATGAAAGAGTTTGTGGATAATTACCCACAATCGAATCGTAGGGACGATATGCTTTACCATATAGGTGATTTGAAGTTGTCCGAGGGCGCTATAAGTGAGGCATTGCGTTGGTTTGAGAAGGCCAAAGATAAGCGTGTGAGCAAAGATTTGAGAGACGAGTTGCTCTTCAAGCGAGGCTATTGTTTGTTCATTAGGGGCAAGCATAAGCAAGGATTGGCACAATTTGACAAAGTGTCATCATCATCACAGTATACATCATCTATACAATATTACCGTGCTCATGTTGATTATGAGAATGGCAACTTAAATGAAGCTGTTAAGGCATTCTCGCAATTAGAGAAAGACCCTATCTTCTCGAATATTGCGCCATTCTATATTGCACATATACTATACCTACAAGGCAACTATAATGAGGCTATACGTTATGCTGAGCCATTGACCAAGAGCGGCAGCAGCGATAAAAACAATGGTATGGTACGTATAGTAGCAGATAGTTACTTTAACCTAGGAGAGTATGCCAAAGCAGAGGGGCAATATAAGAGCCTTATGCAGAAGAGCAGTAAAGCGTTGAGAGCTGATTACTATCATTACGGTATAACACTATATAAGAATGGCAAATATGAGGAGGCCATCAGCAATTTGAGCAAATGTACGAAAGAGAGAGACAATGTGGCGCAGAATGCCTATTATCATTTGGCAGATTGCTATTTGCATATAGGAGACAAGACCAAAGCAAGGAACGCCTTTGAGTCGGCTTCAAATCTTAACTTTGACCGTTCGATAAAAGAGGATGCCCACTTTAATAAGTTGAAGTTAGGCTATGAATTGAATTACGCTCCATTTAACGATATTATATCAGAATTCTTGGCATTCATAGAAGAGTATCCAAATAGTGATAAGCGTGACGAGTGCTACGACTATGTGAGTAAAGCCTTTGTGACATCTAAGAAGTATGAGCAAGCTCTATCGACATTAGAGAAGATAGAGCATAAGAACCTTGCTATCTATACAGCTATGCAGCGATTGGCCTTCTATAGAGGATTGGAGCTATATACAGACGGCAAGTATGACGAAGCTATTGAGATGTTTGACCGCAGTATAGAGTTTGGCAGATATGATGCGAAGATAAAGGCGAGGTCGTATTATTGGAAAGGCGAGAGTTTGTACAGAACACATAAAGTCAATGAGGCATACTCAGAGTATCTAACCTTTGTGAATGCATATTCTGCAGCAGAGCTAGACGAGTTTACGACTGCGCATTACAACATTGGCTATACACGATATAATAAAAAGCTATATAACGAAGCTAAGTCGTGGTTCATCAAATACGTCTCGCTAAATGTAAAAGACAAGAGATTATTGGCAGACGCCTATAATAGACTAGGAGACTGTATGTATATAGATCGCAACTTCAAGATGGCTATAGAGAACTATGACAAATCTATTGAGACATCGGGAGCGCAAGGCGACTATGCCATGTTGCAGAGGGCAATATGTCTAGGACTTAGTCAGAGTAATGAGGTAAAGGTAGAAGAGTTGAAGAGACTTATAGAGAAGTACCCTAACTCGAGACTATGCGGCTATGCCTATTATGAGACAGCGCGCGCATACGTAGCGTTAGAGAAGATACCAGAAGCCATATATAACTACAAAGTAGTAAAAGAGAGATATCCAAAGAGCAGTCTTGCTAGCAAGTCGATGCTACAGTTAGGTCTTCTTTACTACAATAACTCAGAATATGAGAATTCAAAAGCCTTCTACAAGCGCGTTATTAACGAGTATCCATCTACACCAGAAGCTGCTGATGCATTAGCAGGTTTGAGGAACGTGTATATGGAGACAGGCGACTTTGATGGATATATGGCCTATACAAAGACATTAGGATCATTTGCGAGAGTAGATTTACAAGAGCAAGATTCATTGATGTTTGTTTCGGCCACACGACTATACTTCAAGAACGACATACAAGGAGCGCAGTTGGCGTTACAGAAATATCTTGGACAATTCCCAGATGGTAGAAACGCCATAGGAGCCAACTTCTATGTTGCTGATTGCTTCTACAGAGCAGGTGACAAAGATAAGGCATTAGAGTCGTATCAATATGTAGCAGAGAAGCCAAGATCGGCCTATACTGAAGATGCGCTCTATAGACTAGGAGAGTTACTATACCAGCAAGAGTCGTACAATGACGCCCTTGCAGCCTTCAGACGCTTAGAAGAGGAATCGGAAGTAGAGAACAACAAGATAGAAGCCATCATAGGACAGATGAGGTGTGCTCAAAAGATAGACGACACAGCGCTCTGTATAGAAGGGGCAGACAAAGTATTGGAGATAGAAGATGCTGCACCAGAGATTATCAGAGAGGCGAAGTATTTGAAGGCTAAGTCGCTCATCTATCTAAAACGTTCGGCAGAAGCATTGCCAATACTTAGAGAGCTAAGTCAGAATACCGTTAGTATAGAAGGTTCGGAAGCCAAATATCTTGTTGCTCAGTACCTCTATGATAATAACGATAGTGAGTCGGCAGAGAAAGAGATATTTGACTATATAGAGAAAGGCACGCAGCACCAGTATTGGTTAGCTAGGAGCTTTATTCTTCTTGCAGACATATACCATACTAGAGGAGATGACTTCCAAGCGCAGCAGTACTTGGAGACACTCAAGGAGAGCTATGAGGCAGAAGATGACATAAATGAGATGATATCGCACCGCATAGAACTTTGGCATGCTGGCACATCATCACTCGAATAACAGATAGTAGAAGAGAACGACAATGACAAGAAGATATATTATATTAGGGTTAGCTACGATATTATCAAATATGGTAGCAGTAGCACAAGAAGAGGCTCAGACTATAGAGCGCGATGTGGATGTGGTAAATTCCTATCTTCCTACATTACGCAGTCACCATAAATTGCAAGTAGAGCCAGTAATGGACGACACTATGCAGTATAGTCCGACATTCAGCTATAATGTATTGGGTCGTATAGAGCATGTACAGACCACTCCTGATAGTATCAAGGCAGCCTCTATGACATTTCCTAGAGAGGAGACATTATACAACACCTTGGTAAAAGTTGGCGCTGGCAATACAGATGCTACAGGAGAGATATGGTATAATATACCACAGAATGAAGATTACCATTTAGCCCTAAATCTTGGTCATCGTTCGGCCTATGGCAAGATAAAGTTAGAGAACGACGAGAAGATAAGTGCACCAAATCATAACACATGGGCGAATGTGAATTTTGCTAGATTTGCCAAGTTGTTAAGATTTGAGGGAGAGCTAAACTTTAAGAATAAGCTATACCAATACTATGGCACTCCGATAATGACTAATGGCATGGATGGTGTAGTGGGTGAGTTGATATTACAAAATGGCTTAGATATAAGCAGTGTAAAAATTGACGACATACTAGGAGAGGACAAGCAGAGGAATACAGAGGTAGATGCAACATTTAGCATTGCCAATCCAAATAGAGACAAGAGAGAGAAGACGACATTTGACGCTACGGCACATTATGGTTTTTTCTCGAATAAGACGGGCGTACACCAGAACGACATAAATATAGGAGGGTATGTTAGGCTACCTATTAAGGAGAATTACCTAGTAGATATAAAGGCATACTTTAACAACTTCAAGGTATCTGTACCAGAAGATAATATTAATACCGCCTATAAGTTTGAGGAGAGGAAGCATACGGATATTATGATTAACCCACATTTTGGCGTGGATTATGATAATATCAAGTTGAAGTTAGGCGTTAATATGATAATGGAGATAGGTGGTGAAGAGGACAATATCTACATGCAACCAGATATTAGAGCTGACTTTAATATAGCAGATGGGCTTGTGAGATTGAACCTTGGGCTTATTGGAGATTACAGAGCCAACTCATATAGAGATTTGATGAACGAGTGCCAGTATTTAGCACCGGACGTCACCAACTATATTTGGAGTAGCCTATACGGCATCTTTGGCGCAAAGACAGAGATAAAGACTACACAACAGCCATTTAAGTTTGACGTAGGGTTGAGAGTAGCCTTCTCTAGGAGTGTTGAGATGCACCTAGGCATGGAGTATGGTACATTTGACGACCAGTTGTTCTTCATTAATAACGCCTATAAAGGTTTGGCATTAAAAGACGGTGCGAAAGCAGATACTATAGTAGCGCTACAATCGAATAGATTTGGCATAATAACAGATAACGGCAAGCACTTCAAAGGCAAGGCAGAGTTGCAGATAGAGCCATCTAAGAAGTTCAAGATGCTCATTAAGGCGGCATATAACAATTGGAAGATGGACTATATAGAAGAGGCTTGGAACAAGCCAACCTTTGAGTTGGGGGCAGATGTGTTAGTGAGACCAACCTCAGCGTTAGGTATAAGGTTCATCGCAAAATTCTTAGGAGAGAGGTATGCACCTGACCTAGTAAATGAGGAGAAGATAAAGTTGAAATCTATATTGGATTTGAACCTTGGTGCGACATACGCCTTGACTGACAGATTTAATATCTTCCTAGACGCCAATAATTTAGCAGGTAGAGACGAGCAGATGTGGCTTGGCTACTCATCTAGAAGAGTAGGCGTTATGGGAGGTATAACATATAAATTCTAATACTCTTAGTAACAAAATATGAAACAACTTATCAGCATATCACTATTATCTACGGCGTTAGCATTTATTGCGACACCTAAAGTAGATGCTTGTACAAACTTTATAGTTACCCCAGGGGCATCAGCAGACGGTTCTACTATGGTAACCTATGCCGCAGACTCTCACGTGCTTTATGGTGAGCTATACTATTGGGCAGAGAGTGACCATGTAGCAGGCTCCATGTTAGAGGTGAGAGAGTGGGACACCAATAGACTATTGAGTCCGATATCACAAGTAGCCCATACGTGGAGAGTAATAGGTAATATAAACCAGCACCAGGTAACTATAGCAGAGACCACTTTTGGAGGCAAAGAAGAGTTGACCAACCCAAATGTTGGTATAGATTATGGGTCATTGATATATATAGCCCTTCAGCGAAGCACGACAGCCTTGGAAGCAATAAAGGTTATGACAAGTCTTGCTGAAGAGTACGGTTTCTGTTCGGCTGGAGAGTCATTCTCCATTGCGGACCCTAAAGAGGCGTGGATATTAGAGATGGTAGGAGCTGGCAAAGATAAGAAAGGAGCCACTTGGGTAGCACGTAGGATACCAGACGGCTATGTGTCAGGCCATGCCAATCAGGCACGCATCACTACATTCCCAAAGAACGACCCAAAGAACTGCCTATACTCGAAGAATGTTGTAGAGACAGCTAGAGAGTTGGGGTTATACAACGGCACAGACGAAGAGTTCTCATTTGCTGATGCTTATGCTCCATTAGACTTTGGTGCGGTAAGATTCTGTGAAGCCAGAGTATTCAGTGGCTTTAGGATTATGAATAAAGAGATGATGAGCTATGAGGCTTGGGCGATGGGCGACCTCACAAAAGAGCGTCTTCCACTTTGGATTAAGCCGGACCATAAGATAAGCAAGCAAGAGCTAGCTGACATTATGAGAGACCATTATGAAGGTACACAGATGGATATGACGCAAGATGTAGGTGCTGGTCCGTTCCACTGTCCATACCGTTGGAGACCAATGGAGTGGGAGGTAGACGGAGAGACCTATGTGCATGAGAGAGCCATAGCTACACAGCAGACAGGATTTTGGTTTGTGAGTCAGATGCGAACCAACAACCCAGACGGCATACTATGGTTTGGCTGTGACGATGCCAATACATCGGTACTCATGCCATTCCACACATCACTTACAGAGGTGCCAGAGCAGGTGAAGGTAGGCAATGGCGATTTGTTGACATTCTCTTGGACATCGGCATTTTGGCTTATGAATTGGGTAGCCAATATGACCTACTCGAAATATGACGGTATGATAGGCGATGTGAGAGCAGCACAGCGATCGCTTGAGAGCAGAATGGACGCTGCTGTAGCCGATTTTGACAAGACCATAGCAAATATTGCCGATGTGGATAGAAGGAGTCAGCGCGTCAACACCTTTGCGCAGCAATGGGCAAAGACCGTATGTGATGAATGGAAAGCTTTGGGTGAGCATCAGATAGTAAAATATATAGATGGTAATGTGAAAAAAGAGAGAGACGGAAAGTTTTTGAGAACACAAGATAACTATCCTGAGGGACCGGACCATCCTAAATACGATGATAAGTATTACAGAAACATAGTAGCTGAGACAGGAGAGAAACTAAAAGAGAGAAAATAAGATAGATACGATATGTCTAAAACAGAGCAACAATATAAAGAGGTAATAACACGCTGTAAAGACGTCTTTGTCAAGAAGATGCACGATTATGGTACAGCGTGGAGGATTATGAGGCCATCGTCCATTACGGACCAGATATATATCAAAGCCAAGAGGATTAGGACCTTACAGACTACGGACGAGAATAGAGTAGGAGAGAGTCAGGAATCAGAGTTCATAGGCATTATTAACTATGCTGCTATGGCCTTGATACAATTAGAGTTAGGCTATGCTGATGACCCTGAGATGGACCATAAAGAGACGGAGAGACTTTACGATGGGAAGATACAGAACGCCTTTGAGCTTATGATGAATAAGAACCATGACTATGGCGAGGCGTGGAGAGAGATGAGAGTAGAGAGTATTACTGATTTGATACTCATGAAGATACATAGAACGAAAGAGATAGAAGACCATAATGGCAAGACCATCATATCAGAAGGCATAGATGCCAACTATAATGATATGATAAACTATGCTGTGTTTGCGATGATATTACTTTCGGAAAGTGCAACAAAAGCGTAATATTGGTATGGATACTAAGAATGTTAACCCTAACTTCCAGATGGTATTAGAGATCGTCCGCGTGGTAGTCGGCATACTCTTTTGTTTTTCGGGCGTTGTAAAATGTATAGACCCTATAGGAGGCGCTATAAAGATAGAAGATTACTTTGTGGCGTGGGGCCTTACGGATATACCTATGGCGGTATGTATAGCACTTAGTGTAATACAAAACATTCTTGAGTTTATAGTAGGCTATGCGTTAATTGCTAAGATATTTGTGCCATTAGCATCGATTGGCGCATTGATATTTATGGCCATATTTACGCCATTGACATTATATATAGCTATATATAACCCAGTATCAGACTGTGGATGCTTTGGCGATGCTGTAAAGATTACTAACTGGCAGACCTTCTATAAGAATTTGGCATTTGTGCCACTATGTATTTTGATATTTATGTTTAGGCATAGTTTCAAGACACGTATAAAGAGGTGGAGAAAAGCCATAGTATTGCTATGTGGATTAACGGTAGGCGGTCTATTTACCCTTAAGGGATTGACAGACGAGCCATTAATAGACTTTAGGCCATATAGTGTAGGTACGAATATCAGTGAGGCTATGAGCATACCAGAAGATGCTCCGCAAGCCGAGTATAAGACAACCTTCATATTACAGAAAGACGGTATATATGAAGAGTTTGATGAGCATACATACCCTTATGAAGATACCACTTGGGTATATGTAGATACACATACTGAGGTAATAAATGAAGGCTATGTACCACCGATAAAAGACTTCACCCTTATAGACAGATATGGGGAGGTGGTTACCGACGACTTGTTGAATACTGATGAGCAGTTGGTACTTGTAGTATCTCCTAAGTTGAATGAGGTAGGAGAAGAGGCATTGGCGAAGGTATCCCATTTGAAAGAGGTATGTGACAGATATGGGTTAAGGCTTTATGTACTTACGGCGTCGACAGTAGAGCATCAGAGAGCCTTTTCGGTTGAGGGGAAGCAAGACTTTGAGTATTTACAGGGAGATGAGACCATGTTAAAGACCATGGTAAGAGCCAAGGCAGGCGTTATGGTAATGCAGAGAGGCAATATAGTAGCCAAGTACCATATAGACCATATTCCATTAGATAAAGATTGGAAGAACCCGGCAGCCACCTATTTAAGAAATATTAATCATAGTAACGAGCAATACTTGATTATTTGTATTATTTTTGCGCTGGCGTTGGTGGTATTCAGCGTTATAGGTAAGTTTAAAACACATAAAACATTATAGTTCAAATGAGAAAGAAAATCGTTGCAGGCAACTGGAAGATGAACAAGACCCTTCAAGAGGGCATCGAGCTTGCTAAGGGTGTTAACGAGATCGTTAAGAAGAATGGTGCAAACTGCACAGTAGTACTTGGTACTCCATTCATTCACCTCACAGAGGTTGTTAAGACTGTAGACGCTAACCTTATTAAGGTATCTGCAGAGAACTGTGCTGACAAGGCATCAGGTGCTTACACAGGTGAGGTTTCAGCAGCTATGGTTAAGTCTACAGGTGCTGAGTACGTAATTCTTGGTCACTCAGAGCGTCGTCAGTACTACGGTGAGACAGACTCAATCCTCAAGGAGAAGGTAGATTTGGCACTTGCTAACGGTCTTCAGGTTATCTTCTGCATCGGTGAGGTATTGGCAGAGCGTGAGGCAGGCAAGCAGAACGAGGTTGTAACAAGCCAAGTTAAGAATGCACTCTTCCACCTTTCGGCAGAGCAGTTTGCAAATATCGTACTTGCATACGAGCCAGTATGGGCTATTGGTACAGGTAAGACAGCTACAAGCGAGCAGGCACAGGACGTACACGCTGTAATCCGTGCATGTGTAGCTGAGAAGTATGGCAATGAGGTTGCAGAGAACACAACAATTCTTTATGGTGGTTCTTGCAAGGCATCTAACGCTAAGGAGCTCTTCGCACAGAAGGACATCGACGGCGGTCTTATCGGTGGTGCATCACTCAAGCCAGAGGATTTCTACGGCATTATTGAGGCATACAACTAATGAGTTGTAATCCGCATAAGGATATTCCCAATGAGGAGTTCGGCTCCTTATTGGGATTTTTGTTTTAGGTGGAGTGGGTGTTATGAAAAAGATAATTATGTGGAGAAAATGGAATGATAAGAATTGGGGTATTTAAGAAGAAATAGATTGGTTTAGAGAATTAATGATATGATTTTGTCTTTTTCTGGATATAGTGAGTGTTGAGCCTGTATATAGCGAGGTATGAGCGAGGTTAGCGGAAAGTTAGATAATAGATATTTTATTATATATAGAAAAGACGATGAAAGATGGGGAGGGAGGTAGCTAGGGGAGAGGAGAAAAAAGTCAGTAAACGAGGAAAGATATAGATACATATATGAGTGGTAGGTGCTGGCTGAAAGGTATTCAAAAAATAGGGCAAAATAGTAGTTGTGAATACATTTTTTAACTACTTTTGTAGACTAATAGATATAAAGTAGTTGAATTTTATACAAAATGAGACGTGATACTAAGCTCGAGTGATTGTAAGAACGAAGAACATTGGTTTGCCATGCGCATAGTAGGCTATCGTGTGGACAACAAAGTACGACGATGTTTTGATGAGGGAAATATGAGGTACTTCCAGCCCTTGCATGAGGTAGTTCGCCGCAGAGGGGAGAAGACCTATAAAGAGACGGTAGCTGTAGTAGGAGGGTTGTTTTTTGCATATGGGAAAGAACCTGATATACAACGCTATTGTAGGATGTGTGATGGCAAATTGCAATTTATCTATCCTAGGGGGTATAAGATAACGGATAGGCTTGTGATTAGCAATCAAGAGATGGAGAACTTTATAAAGGTTGCCAGTATGAAAGATTCGAAGTATCTGACATACGAAGAGGCGGAGCATGCGGTAGGCAAGAAAGTCCGCATTCACGGAGGCTCATTTGATGGAGTAGAAGGAAAGTTAGTCTCGAGAGGTAGAGGAAAAACATTAATAGTAGAAATTGGCGTCATGGCGGTATCAGCGAAAATAGCGCCTGAGGTAATTGAGTTAATTGAATGAGAAGTATAGTCAATAAGATAACGGGTTGGTATTTCACCAAGAATGCATTTCCTTATTGGGTAATTATGGCATTAGACTGCGCAATTGTGATAAGTGCAGGATTATTGTCTCATGCCCTTACTGTGGGTGTAGTTCACACACTACAAGTATTTTGGCATTTACTATTTACCTTGTTATGTTATATGGTATTTTACCTTATAGGCTTTAGGGTTACGCATTGCTATAGTGGAGTTATGCGTTACTCAAGCTTTGTAGATTTGACGAGGGTAGCATATTCCAATTTGATAGCCATAGTATTGATATTTGGCACTAGGAAGATAATAAATATAGATGCTATATTGATGCCACTTGGGTGGAAAGAGTTGGTATCTACCTTTATTATTGCCACTACTTTTATGTGGACTACGCGAATACTTGCGAAATACTTGTATGATGTGTACTTTGTGAGTGCTTCGGCCCAGCGAGTATTTATCTATGGTGCTGCAGAGGGAGGTATAGCTTTAGCGAAGAGCATAAGATCGACCGAGTCTCAGTATGTAGTAGCAGGCTTCATATCAGACAATCCGAAAGATTGGAGTCATCTTTTGATGGGAGTAAAAGTATACCCTAACAACGAGAATATTGTTGAGAAGATGAGGCAGAAGCAGGCGCATGTTTTGATGGTTTCGCCAAATAAGATGGAAGATTTGCGCAACAATCAAGATATGATTGATAGGCTTGCTAATGCTGGCATTAAGATGTTGGTATACTCTAACCATGAGTGGGATGGCAAGGCGGACCTAAGGCATACCCAGTTGAAAGAGGTAGATATTGAGGATTTGTTGCCACGCAACCAGATTGAGGTAGACTTAGAAGCCATACGCTCTGTACTTGAGAATAAGTGTATTTTGATTACTGGCGCGGCAGGCAGTATAGGTAGTGAGATTACGAGACAGGTGGCATCATTTAAGCCAAGTCAGCTTATTCTCATAGACCAAGCAGAGACCCCTCTACATAATATACGCTTGATGATGAAGAGGGAGTTTCCTGACATACCAGCAGAGACTATAACGGCAAGTATTTGTCATCCTATCCATATGGATACCATATTCAAGCAGTATAAGCCAGAGTATGTATTCCATGCTGCAGCCTATAAGCATGTGCCTATGATGGAAGACAATCCGGGAGAGGCTGTAGCAAATAATATAGACGGTACGCGTATTGTGGCAGATTTGTCTGTGAAGTACGGCACGAAGAAATTTGTGATGGTATCGACAGATAAAGCCGTTAACCCTACGAATGTGATGGGCTGTTCGAAGAGGCTATGTGAGATGTACTGTCAGTCGTTAGACAAAGCCATAAAAGAGGGAACGATAAAAGGCGAGACTAGATTTGTGACCACAAGATTTGGTAATGTATTAGGCTCGAACGGCTCGGTAATCCCACTATTCAAAGAGCAGATAAGGACAGGCGGTCCGCTTACGGTAACCCATCCAGACATAATACGATACTTTATGCTTATTCCAGAGGCTTGTAAGTTAGTATTACAAGCAGGTACTATGGGACATGGTAGTGAGATATTTGTATTTGACATGGGTAAGCCAGTAAAGATAGCAGACCTAGCAAAGAGGATGATAACCCTCTCTGGCGCTACGGATGTAGAGATAAAGTATACAGGCTTACGCGATGGAGAGAAGCTATACGAAGAGCTACTCAACAAAGAGGAGAATACGGTACCATCGTCGCATCCGAAGATTAAGGTAGCCATGGTAAGAGAGTTAGGCTATGAGATAGTGAAAGCAGAGCTTGACGAATTAGCCGAGATTACAAAGAGAGGCTATGACGACATGTCGATAGTCAAGAAGATGAAAGAGATAGTACCAGAGTTTAAGAGTAAGCACTCTAAGTACGAAGAGTTAGATTAATCAATACGGATATTTTTACCATCTATAAGGATTTCGACTGCCCGCAGTTGGAGTCCTTCTTTTTTAGCCGTACCATATAACTCATCACCCACGATAGGGCAACCTAGGCCTTGAGGGTGAGCCGCGTGGAGGCGTAATTGGTGAGTGCGACCTGTGAGAGGGTAGAAATTGACCCTTGTTTGGTTAGCCTTATAGTCGCGCTCCACCACCTCGTAGTTAGTAATAGCGCGGCTACCAGAAGCAGAGACACGCTGTCTAGGGCGGTTTTCATAGTCGGGCTCTAGAGAGAGATTGATAGTTCCCCTATCACTAGTCACTATCCCCTCGAGAGTAGCCACATAACGCTTATGTACCTCTCGAGAAGCGAAAGCCACTTGGAGACGCTTATATGTAGGTATATTTTTAGCAAAGACCAGTAGGCCAGAGGTAGCCAAGTCGAGACGATGGACAGCCAAGATACATTCAGCGTTAGGGTATTTAGCCTGAAGACGTGATTGGGCGTTATCATCAGAAGCCATACCTGGGACGCTAAGGAGGCCGGACGGCTTATCCACTACGATAATATCGTCATCCTCGTAGACTATAGGCATAGGCATATCATGAGAAGCGAAGACTTGGGGAGTGTCTACTTCGAGACCTTGGAGCA
Source organism: Bacteroidia bacterium (assembly GCA_030526155.1). Classification (GTDB taxonomy): domain Bacteria; phylum Bacteroidota; class Bacteroidia; order Bacteroidales; family Marinilabiliaceae; genus W3P20-009. The sequence continues at coordinate 28,577 of JAUNDI010000016.1, read as the reverse complement.
TCCAAGATAGTATAGGAGCGCATTTAGCCTGACATGCGCCGTAGAAATCGCCATCGCGACGTATTATATCCATTGGGCTAGCTCCCCACCAGAACTCACCAATATATAAAGGTGTGAGATTATTGGAGAGAGCGTAGTGTAGCAATTTAGGGGCAGCGCACTCACCAGTACCAGAGGGAGGGAGACCCCGCTTAGCATCAGAGAATATATCGCCTACGGAACGAGAGTAGCCATTAGCGTTACGGAGGCGGAAATTCATGAATAGCCAACGTTGGAGGATAGCAGAGCGAGATTTACGCGAGATATCTAGATGTTTTATTTGGGCTTCTAGTTGGTCGATCTTAGCCTTAGCCTCATCTACTGCAGTCTGGAGACGAGATTTGATGCGCTTCAGTTCCGCCTTTTCGAATTGGCTTTCAGCTTGGAGTTGTTGAAGGAGAGAAGCGTCGCCATTAGCAGATTCGCGCAAGCGGTGACGCTCAGCCTTATGAGCATCGAATAGAGCTTTAGTTTCGGCTAGAGACGACTCCATAGAGAGTCTTGCGCTGTTGAGATTAGATAAAGCCTCTTGCATAGAAGGGGATTTACGTAAGGCCTCTATTTGGTGGTTTATTGCTGATATATTTGACTCCTCCGTTTTGAAGATACCATTAGGCTGGAGATAATCGAAGATAGGCGGTACGAAACCCTTGTGATTTGAGTTGCCCGCTATCTGACCAGAGAAGGCGAATAGATTACGCTCCTCTCCATTAGGGAGACGAACGACTAATACGCCCATCATTTTACCCTGTTCTAGCTCTGGGAGCCAGTTAGGGTAATGCGAGTGGACGAATGCCCTAAGCTCTTGTGCTGCCTTAAGGACAGAAGGGTGAGGTATGTAGGAGAATGGAGAGTTGATTGTTGTATTTAAATAAATGATAACAAGGAAATTGTTATTTATGGTATTTGGATTTCTTCTAGGTCGTTGGGGACGATTGTGGTACCTGAGAAGAGAGCTGTAGCCTCGGCGGTGTATCTTTCGCGGCGAGTGTCGAGGGTACGCCCCTCGGTATGGAAGAGGATTTGTGTTTTGACTCCGAGGCGTTCGGCATTTTCGGAAGAGTCCTTCACGGTACCGTGATGTTTTGGGTAAGGGTTGAATACCTCTACATCCTCGTATGCGCAGTATGCCTCTTGCATGAGGACGTCTACGCCTTGGAGAAGTTCCTCATTACATTTCTGTAGTGGTTCGTCGCCGCAGAAGCCGAGACGCTTACCATTATGGAGGGTACAAACGAAGCCATGTTGGAGCTCCTTAGTACTTTGGATATCGAAGAATTGGAAATGGCGCCCCATGATATCAGCCTCGTAGCCATCAGATATTGGGTGGAGGATTACGCGAGAGTCGAAATGCTTATTAAGCTTAGGTTGCATAACGAAGCCACAGATAGTTCTGAGAGCCTCGAGAGAGCGAGGGTGTGCATATATGGTAAGGTTACCCTCGTAGCGACCCTTATTGATCTCTTGAGTAATGGCGCGCACGACCCATACGACGCCAAGAATATGGTCGGAATGATTATGCGAGATAAAGATATTACGGACACAAGAAGCCTTACGCCCGAGTTTTTCGAATTGCGATAATATTTGATTACCGCCGCCGCCATCTACGAGCATACATTCAGCGCCTTGAGTATCATCGGCGTCATCAGTAATCATAAAACACGTATTATAGCAACGTGTGACCATGGCAGCACCTGTGCCTAGCATTGTTATCTTCTCCATAATGTTTGCAAAAATAAGAAATTCTCGTTAGCTTGCGCACAAAGTGCATAGGTAAATGAGGAGCTATTTTTACACAATAGGCATTATTATTGTTGTTATGTTGGCGGGTTGTCATCGTTCGCCTAACATACCAAATGTATCGTCTGTGGATTATGACCTTGATTCTATAACTGCGAGAGGGGTATTACGAGTTGTAACCAATTATAACTCTGTAGATTTTATGATGCATAAAGGGCAGCAGATAGGGTATCAATATGAGTTAGCCAAGACCTATGCCAATGAGCGAGGGTTGACATTAGAGATTGATGCCTGTAATGACCCCAAAGAGGCTAGGACTAGGTTAGCCGACGGCAAGGCAGATATTTGGGCTGCTTCATTATTAGTAGACACTATTTCCGAGTGGTCGAAAGACCTTTTGTACACGTCGGCCTATGCCCAGAGTTGCATTGTATTAGTATCTAATGAGAGACAAGAGAGTTTGCCAGATAGTATTTGGGTGCAAGAGGGTACCTTTGAAGAGGAGGTAGCCTTGAGTGTAGCGGATACATTAGGGTGGGTTGTTGTATCGGAGCCAAACTATAGCGTGGAGCAGATAGTTCAGCTAGTAGGAGAGCGAGAGATACGATGTACGTTGGCACCTGAGACGATAGCTAGAGCCAATGCGTGGTATTATCCGACATTAGATTGCTCGATAAAGCTCACGGATAAGAGAGATATGTCGTGGGTTACTAGATCATCCTCGCCCATGTTGGCAGATGACCTATCTAATTGGATAAAGAGCTTTAGGAAGACCAGTAAATTTAGGCATATATATAGGAAATATATGGTAGATGAGCGCAGTGAGCAAGTGTCATCTATGAATATTAGTGCCGATACATATTCTGATAAATATGAAGAGATAATAAAGAGACATTTACCCAAAGATGATAAAAGGATAAATTTAGCGCTTATACAATCTATAATATTTCAAGAGTCGCGTTATAACCCTAATGCGCAGAGTTGGGTTGGTGCTGTAGGCTTGATGCAGCTTATGCCAGAGACAGGTATAAGATTTGGTGCGAAAGAGCTGAGAGACCCTGAGCAGAATATATCGGTAGGTATATCATATTTGATTTGGATAGATAAGAGATTGACGCGTTATGTGCCAAATTCGATAGATAGGTTGCCATTTTCATTAGCTGCCTATAATGTGGGGTTAGGTCATGTGATGGATGCCATACGTCTTGCTAGGAAGTTTGATAGAGATACTACCATTTGGGAGAATTCGGTAGAGCAGGCACTGCTTATGAAGGCGAATCCGACTGTTATCTCAGATAAAGAGAATGTGAAGCATGGGTATTGTAGGGGGACGGAGACTGTATCTTATGTTAGGCATATTATTCAGAGGGCGAAAAACTATAAGGCTTATATTAGGAAGAGAGGGAAGTAGTAGAGAATTGAGAGAGGATGTTCTTTGGGTGGAGGGTTGGTGGTCCTTATTTCATCGTAAAAAATGATCTGTGTAAAACGAAAAAACTCCAATCGTAGGACGATTGGAGTTTGGTGTTATATAGTGTGACGCTATTTTTTAAGAGGGAATATCCAAGCTAACCAAGCCATGATGATAGCTATAGCGGCAGGGATGAGAGAGAATAGGCACCATACCATGGTACGTACTGAGTCGGTAATAGAATTAGGATCGATAGTTTGGTTGCCAAACTCGTCTGTCATCATTGTAGCGCCAGCTAGGCCGAGGAACAAAGCGATGAGAGAACCCGATATTGCGCCGCCGAACTTTTGAGACATTGTACCAGAAGAGAAGATGAGGCCGGTAGATGATGTTCCGAACTTCTCTGTAGCGTAGTCAGCCACATCGGCATACATAGACCAAAGGAGAGGAGAGTAGATGCCGATGCCCACAGAGGTAAGGATTACGAGAGTAATCATTAGCCACATGTAGTTAGTATCTATAGGGATAAAGAAGAATGCTATAGATAGTACAGCGCATATGATAGCTGAGTATACGAATGCCATTCTCTTAGAGCCCACCCAAGCGGTGAAGGTAGGAGATATGCCACCGAATATCATACAAACGACCTCGCCAAGTGCCATGAATACGGTATAGTTGATGATGAAGCCAGGGAGGGAGACCCCGCCATTGAGGCAATATTCGAACATATATCCGGCAGCAGCATATCGGAAGCCGTTAAAGAAATTGGTACATATACCTATAATAGTAAGATATATCCAAGGCTTATTCTTGAAAAGGTCGGCAAACTGCTTAAAAGAGAACTTCTCGGCGCGTTTCATTTGGACACGCTCCTTAGTCATGAGACCACAAGCGAGAGTCATAATTGTAGCGATAGCTCCGAATATTGCACCTATTACAGCGTATTGCTTCTGTTGGATTTGTTGGATATCCTCAGCTGATAGGCCGGCAGCTGTATGGTCGCCAATCGCCTTTTGAATATATGGGAAAGCTAAGAGGGTAATAAAACCCATTGCGTAAGCGCCCACCATGCGGAAAGAAGAGAATTGATTCTTTTCGTTGTCATCCTCTGTCATAACACCGAGGAGAGATCCATAAGGGACATTTACCATGGTATATACCGCCATCATGAGGAGGTAAAGGACATAAGCGTATACTCTTTTATATTCAGGAGCGAAATCTGGTGTAAAGAAGAGTAGGGCGAAAATGAGGCCGAACGGAATAGAGCCGAATATTAGCCATGGTCGGTATGTTCCCCATCGAGACTGAGTGCGATCGGCGAGGGAGCCCATGAGAGGGTCTGTAACGACGTCGAACATACGAGCGATAAGCATGAGAGCTGCTGTATCTGCGAAAGACAGTCCGAATACGTTAGTAAAATAGAGAGGGAAAGCAATTGACATTAGTTTCCATGTGATACCGCCTGAAGCGGCGTCACCGAGCGCATAGCCTATTTTTTCTTTTAATGTTGCCATATAGAAAAATGTGTATAATATGTGTGTAGATTGTTAATGATTGCGAATTTAGCAATATTTTTTGGAAGTCTGTTTGTTTTTGATTGAAAAATAGAGTATCTTCGCGCCGTTTTATAAACCAATAATTAACAAGTTAAACAATGAATCAGTACGAAACCGTTTTCATTTTAACTCCCGTTTTGTCTGACCAACAGATGAAGGAAGCGGTCCAAAAGTTCAAGGACTTGATTCTCGCAAGTGGAGCAGAGATGGTAAACGAAGAGAATTGGGGTTTGCGTAAGCTCGCATATCCTATTCAAAAGAAGACCACAGGCTTCTACACACTTTTGGAGTTTAAGGCTGAGCCTAGCTTCATTGACAAGCTAGAGGTAGCTTATCGCCGTGACGAGCGCGTTCTTCGCTTCTTGACATTCAAGCAGGAGAAGTATGCAATCAAGTACAGCGAGACTAGAAGAAACCAAGTTAAAAACGCAGAAGTAAAGGAGAACTAATCATGGCACAGACTCCATCAGAGATCAGGTACCTAACACCTGCTACCGTAGAGGTAAAGAAGAAGAAGTACTGCCGTTTCAAGAAGAGCGGTATTAAGTACGTCGACTACAAGAACCCAGATTTCTTGAAGAAGTTCTTGAACGAGCAAGGTAAGATTCTTCCTCGCCGTATTACAGGTACTTCTTTGAAGTATCAGCGTAAGGTCGCTAAAGCCGTTAAGCGTGCTCGCCACTTGGCATTGCTCCCATACGTAACCGATTTGATGAAATAAAAAGAGGAGAGACTAACATGGAAGTAATACTAAAGACAGACGTGGCTAAACTTGGCCACAAGGACGACATCATCACTGTTAAGCCAGGTTATGGTCGTAACTACCTCATCCCAAAGGGTATTGCACAGCTAGCAACAGAGTCAGCAAAGAAAGTTCTTGCTGAGAATCAGAAGCAGCGTGCTCACAAGCTTGCTAAGATTAAGCAAGATGCAGTTGAGCTTGCAGCGAAGATGGAAGGCTTGAAGCTTACAATCGGTGCTAAGGCTAGCTCTACTGGCAAGATCTTCGGTTCGGTTAATACAATTCAAATCTCAGAGGCACTTGCTAAGGCAGGTTTCGAGATTGATCGTAAGATTATCCTCATCAAGGATGAGGCAATCAAGGATCTTGGTAGCTACACAGCAACAATTAAGCTCCACAGAGAGGTTAAGGTTGAAGTTGCATTCGACGTTGTTGCTGAGTAAAAATTTTATTTAGAAGTTATTTTATAACTAGGATATTTTTCAATACACACACATAAAGCCGTAGCTGTGAAGCTTCGGCTTTTTTATTGTTGGTTATCAGTTAATAAATATCTATCTTTGTAGATGTCATATAACCTAAATAGGAAATGAAAAAATTATCATCCATTGTAGCTTCAATAGTCGTAGCTACAGCATGTAATACAATGAACGACAACCCTCTATTACAGATTCCTTATCAGACGGAGTATAATGTACCTCCATTTGAGGATATTAAGCCATCACATTATGTACCAGCCTTTGAGCAGGCTATAGATGAAGCCAAGAAGGCGGTAGATTTGATAGCATCGAATAGGTCTGATGCTACGTTTCAGAATACTATTATTCCATTTGACAGAAGGAATGAGAAGTTAGACCTTATCAGCAATATATTTTTCAATATTAGGGAGACAGACGTTACTGATACGCTTAATGTGATTGCGGAGACAGTAATGCCTATGCTCACAAGCTATGGAGACGAGACATTCTTGAACGATGCTCTCTTTATGCGAGTTAAGCGAGTATATGATACGCGTTTTGAGGCAGGTCTTGATTCGTCGCAGATAAGAGTTGCAGAGTTATACTATAAGCAATTTGTTCGTAGTGGTGCTTTATTGTCGCCATCAGACAAAGATAAATTGAAGAAGATAAACCAAGAGATGTCGCTTCTATCATTGAAGTTTGGTAATAATCTTTTGGCAGAGACAAATAAGTATCAGTTAGTTATTGATACAATATCAGACTTAGCTGGATTGCCAGAAGGCGTAATAGCAGCAGCTGCTGAGCGTGCTGAGAAAGCAGGTAAGAGTGGTAAGTGGTTATTTACCTTGCAGAAGGCTAGTATGATACCATTCCTTACCTATTCTGAGAAGCATGATTTGCGCAAGCAGATATATGATGCTTATACAAATAGAGCAAATAATGGCGGTGAGAATGATAATAAAGAGGTTTTGGTAAAATTATCAAAACTTAGAGCACAGAAAGCAGCTTTATTAGGGTATAAGTCACACGCACATTATGTAATTGAGAAGAATATGGCAGCTACTCCAGAGGCTGTTGATTCTTTCTTGATGGAGCTTTGGGCGCCAGCCTTGCAGAAGGCCAAGTATGAGCTTAAGGATATGAAAGACTTTGCGTATCGTTATAATCGTACTACAGTTTTGGAGGCTTGTGATTGGTTCTATTGGGCAGAGAAGCTAAGAAAAGCAAAATTTGATGTAGACGAGACAGAGTTGAGTCAGTATTTTGCCATGCCAAATGTACGAGCAGGACTCTTTGAGGTAGCCAACAAGCTTTATGGTATTAACTTTAAGAAATTAGAGAATGTGCCATTGTATAATAAAGAGTGCTCAGAGGTATTTGAGGTAACAGAGAAAGATGGTACATACCTTGGTGTTTTCTACTTTGACTATTATCCACGTGCATCTAAAGGGGCAGGTGCTTGGTGTACTACCTTCCAGTCGGCTATAGACAATTTTGATGGAACACGTACAGCTGCTCAGGTATCTAATGTTTGTAACTTTACAGCGCCAGTAGGAGATCAGCCAGCATTGTTGACATATGATGATGTAGAGACAATGTTCCATGAGTTTGGTCATGGTTTACATTCTCTATTCTCTAAGGGTTATTATCGTAAGACCTGTGGAGAGGTGCCAAGAGACTACGTAGAGTTGCCATCGCAGATTATGGAGCATTGGCCAAATGAGCCAGAGTGCTTGAAGTCATTTGCTAAGCACTTCCAGACAGGAGAGGCTATTCCTGATGCCCTTATTGAGAAACTCAAGAAGGCAGGTACATTTAACCAAGGCTTTGCTACAGTAGAGTATTTGGCTGCATCATTGCTAGATTTGAAGTGGCATAGCATCTCTCCTGATACAGAGATAAATGATGCTAATGCTTTTGAGGCAGAGGCAATGAAAGAGATAGGACTTATTGATGAGATTTTACCACGTTATAGATCTACATATTTTGCTCATATCTTCAATGGCGGTTATGCTGCAGGATATTATGTATATATGTGGGCAGAGCTTCTAGATTGTGATGCTTTTGCAGCGTATAAAGAGAGTGGTGATATTTATAATCAAGAGTTAGCCGCTAGCTTCCGTAAGAATTGTTTGGCTGAGGTGGGAGAAGATGATGCTATGAATCAGTATCTTAAGTTCCGCAAGCAGAAGCCAGATGTAAAGTATCTAATAGAGAAGCGAGGCTTGAATGAGAAACGTCCTGTGTACAGACCAGTGGTACAACAACCAGTTGTGGTAGCTCCTACACCTGCACCAGAGACGCCATCGGTACAATAATATAAGAATTAATATAGTAAAGAGACGCCTTTGTGGCGTCTCCTTGCGTTTATGGTATACATTTCTAAGATTCATAATATTATGACAATACATGATCTTCAGCCACAATGCGTGTGGAAATACTTTCATGAGATAACACAGATACCTCGTCCTTCGAAGCACGAGGAGAAGATTTTGGCCTATTTGGTAGAGTTTGCCAAATCGCACAATTTGGAGTATAAGCAAGATTCGGTTGGCAATACTATAATATATAAGCCAGCCACTCCAGGAAAAGAGAATGTGCCAACTATAGCACTTCAAGCACATGTAGATATGGTATGTGAGAAGAATGCTGATAAGGTGCATGACTTTATGGTTGACCCTATTGAGACTATAGTAGATGGCGATTGGTTGAAGGCTAATGGTACTACACTAGGTGCTGATGATGGTATGGGTGTGGCAATAGAGTTGGCTATTTTGGCATCAGAAGATATAGCGCATGGACCTATTGAGTGCTTGTTTACTATTGATGAAGAGACAGGTATCACAGGAGCTCAGAATATTGCAGCAGATTTGCTACGAGGTAAGGTATTGATAAACCTAGATTCAGAAGATGAAGGAGAGGTTTACGTAGGATGTGCTGGAGGATGTACTACGAAGATAGTAATGCCTATAGAGAAAGAGGATGTGCCAAGCGGTATGTTGCCTATAGAGATAAAGGTATCGGGCTTGAAGGGCGGTCACTCTGGAGGTGATATCCACTTGCAGAGAGGTAATGCTGTAAAGATAGCAACTCGTATAGCAAAGCATCTTATGGATTGTGAGTTATTTAGATTAACAACAATATCAGGTGGTAATTTGCATAATGCTATAGCTAGAGAGGCAGTATTGAAGGGTTATGTTGTTAATGCTAAGAGAGAAGATGCTCGTATAGAGTGTAATATTATCGCGGCACAACTTCAAGATGAGTTGCAGGGCGTAGATGAAGGATTGCATGTCTCATTGCAAACCAATGATGAGATACCACAATATGTCTTGGAGCCGGCTATGGCAAAGCGCCTAGTAGATGCTCTACTCGCTACACCTCATGGTGTATTGGCTATGAGTCACGATATAGAGGGGTTAGTAGAGACTTCAGTAAATCTTGCATCTATCAAAGAGACAGAGGAGGGCTTCCTTGTAGTTACTAGTCAGCGTAGCTCTACAGATAGCCAGAAGATTTTGGCTGCGCAGATGGTACAATCAGTATGGGAGTTGGCTGGCGCTAAGGTAGATACAGGTGATGGTTACCCAGGTTGGAAGCCAAATATGAATTCTAAGTTGTTGAAACATAGCATAGAGACATATAAGAGACTCTTTGGAAAGGAGCCTGCTGTAAAGGCTATTCATGCTGGTCTTGAGTGTGGACTCTTCCTTGAGAAGTATCCAGGGTTGGATATGATATCTGTTGGTCCTACATTCCGTGAGGTACACTCGCCAAACGAGAGGGTAGAGATAAAGACAGTAGCAATGTTCTGGGATTATGTTAAGGATATGATCTCTACCTTTGCGTAATAGATTATCTAAATACTATGTCCTGGATGACGTCTTGACCTACTGCGTTATTGATGTTTTCCAGGACTTTTCTTTTGCTATATATAAGTTCGTTTCGGATAACGCTCGAATTTAGCTCTACAAACATTACTCCATTCTTTATATATATGTTACGTGTAGCACGAAGTACAGTTGGGCCCGTTACTATCTTCCATAGGTCAATGGCTCTATGTTCTAGCATCTGTCGACCCATATTGTTCTCGCTCATTATGGCTAGTACAATGTCAGACATCTTTTGAGCGCTACCTATTCTTTTTCCTGGTTTGGCGTTGTATTCTTCGTAGTCCATGATTATGATTCTGATATTGAGCCATTATTTACATCGAATATTTTGAATGGCTTGTTGTTAATATTATTACGTAGGCGCACAAGTCGCTCTTTATTAGTATCTGATATAAATATCTGACCATAAGACTCCGAAGCAACAAATCTTATAAGGTTGTCGCCTCGAGTATCGTCAAGTTTGTCGAATATATCGTCTAATAATAGTATAGGACTCTTCTTGGTCACATGCTCCAAGTATCTATATTGTGCAAGTTTTAGAGAGATGACGAATGATTTACGCTGACCTTGCGAGCCTACCTGTTTCATAGGGTAGCCATTATAGGTAATGGTAATATCGTCTTTGTGTATACCCCTCGAAGTATATCCTAATATTAGGTCTCTATTGCGACTCTCTTTTAACCCCTCTAAAAGATTATACTTGTCAAGACCTGTAAAATACTCTACGTCAATATTTTCATTTTTAGAAGATGATATTGACGAGTATATATGCTGAACTATGGGGCGTAACCACTCTACAAAAGAGCGTCTTTTGTTGGATATATAATGACCAATTGTAGCTAGTTGCTCGTCTAGTATATCTAGTAATGCAAAATCTACAGGTATCCTATTCTCTATTTTCTCCTGTAGGTCTTTGAGGTGCTGATTGCGATTTTGCAGTGTCTTGGTATATCGCATTATGGCATCTAGGTACATGATATCCGATTGGGATATCACGTAGTCCATATATTTACGCCTAGCTTCTGCACTATCTGTAATTAGCTCATCGTCGGCAGGGGCAATAATTACTAGAGGAAGGAGCCCGATATGGTCTGTTATTCGCACATAATCTGTTTTGTTGCGCTTAAATTGTTTCTTGCGACCGCGTTTAATGCCGCAATATATGGTCTCCTCTATATTATCTATAAGGTATTCCCCTTGCAAAACCATGAAAGGTTGGTCGTGCAGTATGTTAAGTCCATCCGCTACGTTGGTATAGCTCTTGCAAAAGGATAGGTAGTAGATGGTGTCTAATATATTGGTCTTGCCAGCTCCATTGTTACCTACAAAGCAGTTGATGCCTTCGCATAATAATATATCTGCTTGGGCAATATTACGATAATTGATGATATGTAGCTTTTGTAGAAACATGGTAAAGGTCGATTTCTATGCAAAGGTACAAAAAAATTAAAGGCTTTCGTAAAGAAAGCCTTTAATCAACAATAGACAACAACAGATGAAAAAATTACCGCGTTTCACAACGGGAATATCTTATCGGGGAGGAGTAACTATCTCATCTCCCGTTCATTTTTCATATTGCAAATGTAGCAATTGTTTTTATTACTAACAAATGTTAATAGAATAAAGTTGTAGGCTAAAAAGTGTATAATCTTACATAACCCTCAATATCAGAGTATTCGTTGGTGTATTATTTTGAATATTTTTTTTGGCATGGTATTTGATGTATGGAAAATAGTGACTTATAAAGCATCTAATACAATGGAAAAACAAGCATTGACGACCTTTTTTGTATTAAAAAACACAAAAAAGAGCATTCTGGTGAAACATAATGAATTGATTATATGTATAGATAAGCAAATGAACAGAGTTATGAAAAGAGCAATTTTATCAATACTACTAATCGTTTTAGGCACTATGTGCTATGCGCAGATGGCTAAATTCCAAGCCTTGTATGTATACAACTTCGCAAAGAACATTGGATGGGCCACAGAAGACAACAACCGTGATCTCGTTATTACTGTGGTGGGTGATAACGACCTAGTCGGCGAACTCTCAAACCTTGCAAAGACAAAGAAGGTAGGTAACCGTACTGTTGTGGTGAAAGAAGCAGCCACTGTAAATGCTTTGCCAAAGAGCGATATTATCTGCTTGGGCGAGGCTAAGGGTGGTCAGATAGGCACTTTGGTTTCAAATCAGAGTGGCAATAGAACACTTATCGTAAGCGGTAAGAAGGGACAATGTGCTAGCGGCGCTGGTATCTCTTTCTTCGCCGATGGCTCTAAGCTTAATTACGAAATATCAGAGAAGAATATCAAGTCTCGTGGTCTCACAGTAGGTCAGAAACTTCTTACTCTTGGTGTTCAAGTAGACTAATTACAGAAGACAATAACAGATTCAGTTCGTTCAATGGAGCTCGTTGCATATCAGCAGCGGGCTCTTTTTATATCCCTACCATTTTAGTTTTTTACGATGAAGAAGGTACAATACTATATCCTCATAATATCTTTTTTACGATGAAGAAGGGTGCTCTTAGGGTGCTCCCCGAGTGTTCCCCGAGTGCTCCCTTGGTTCTACCTAGCCAACTCTTCCGCAATAAATGGTGCCGTATGGCTCTCTTTGTTCTTGGCTACCTCTTCTGGTGTACCTTGTGCTACTATTACTCCGCCACCGCGACCGCCTTCTGGTCCCATGTCTATAATATGGTCGGCTAATTTGATAACGTCTAGGTTATGTTCTATTACTATTACAGTATTACCTTTGTCTACGAGTCTGTTTACTACCTCCATAAGTATACGTATATCTTCAAAATGGAGTCCCGTAGTTGGCTCGTCTAATAGATATACCGTCTTGCCTGTATCTCGCTTGCTTAGCTCTGTGGCTAGCTTGACACGCTGACTCTCGCCTCCAGAAAGTGTGGTAGAGGGCTGACCAAGTTTGATATATCCTAGACCGACGCTTTGTAGCGTGCGTAGTTTTTGTGCAATATTAGGTATGGCATCGAAGAACTCTGCTGCCATATTAATAGTCATCTGTAATATGTCGCCAATGCTCTTGCCTTTGTATCGTACCTCTAGCGTCTCTCTGTTGTAGCGTTTGCCGTGGCACTCTGGGCACTCAACATATACATCTGGTAATAATGACATCTCTATTACCTGCACTCCGGCGCCTCTACAAGTCTCACATCTACCGCCTATGACATTGAATGAGAATCGTCCTTGCTTGTATCCGCGTATCTTGCTCTCTGGTAGTTCGCCAAATAGCTTGCGTATGTCGTCAAATAGTCCGGTGTATGTAGCAGGGTTAGAGCGTGGTGTGCGTCCTAAAGGCGACTGGTCCACTGCTACTACCTTGTCTATATATTCAAGTCCCTCTATAGATTCGTAAGGCATAGGCTCCTTAAGTGCACGATATATATGCTTATTCAAGATAGGGTATAACGTCTCATTTATGAGTGTCGATTTGCCTGATCCCGATACGCCAGTCATGCATATTAATGTGCCTAATGGGAAATGGGCAGTCACATTCTTTAGGTTGTTGCCTGTGCAGCCTGATAGTATAATCTCATGGCCGTTTCCTTTTCTGCGTTCTTTTGGCACCTCTATCTTCATCTCATTACGTAGATACCTAGCAGTGAGTGAGTCGGTTTTCAGTACGTCGGCAGGTATACCTTGCGCTACTATATTGCCTCCGTGTCTTCCCGCTCCAGGACCAACGTCAATGAGCCAATCTGCTTGAAGCATCATATCTCTGTCGTGCTCTACTACTATCACGCTGTTGCCTGTGTCGCGTAACTGGTGAAGTGAGGATATAAGGCGTTCGTTATCGCGCTGATGGAGTCCAATACTTGGCTCGTCAAGTATGTATAGTACATTAACTAGTTGTGAGCCTATCTGTGTGGCTAGTCTGATTCGCTGACTCTCGCCTCCCGAAAGCGAAGAGGCTGGTCTGTCTAGTGTGAGGTAGTCCAATCCCACATCTAGCATAAAGCCAAGGCGCGAGCGTATCTCTTTGAGTATCTCAACGGCTATCGCTCGTTGTCTCTCGTCTAGTTTGTCCTCTATGTCTGTGAGCCACTCCTTGAGCTGGAGTAGGTCCATCTGTGCTAACTCTGCAATATTCTTATCTAATATCTTGAAATGTAGGGCAATCTTATTTAGCCTTGCTCCACCACAGAGCGGACATGGTTTGACAGAGGCAAATTGGTCGGCCCATTTCTTCTCCTTAATACTAGTGGTGCTATCTTGTATTGTCTTGATATAGTTTACTATGCCCTCATATTTTGGAATGAAGCCTGCACCCTGACTAGGATCGTTTTTCAATGTCAACTGCTCTGCACTGCCATTAAGTATAGCGTCCACCGCCGCCTCGGGAAGTTCCGAGAATGGTGTATCAAGGTCACAGCCAAATTTCTCTACTATAGCTTCTAATTGTGCGAATATTAATGTCGACTTCTTTTTGCCAATAGGTTCAATGGCTCCTTGGGCAATGGATAGGGTAGGGTTTGGTACTATAAGTTCCATCTGGATGTCTGATAAGACGCCCATACCATTGCACTTTGGACATGCTCCCTGTGGAGAATTGAATGAGAAGTTGTGTGGCGCTGGTTCTTCATAAGATATTCCCGTGGTAGGGCACATCAAATGCCTACTGAAGTAGCGTAGGTGTTTACCATTATTGTTGGTATTGCTTGCTTCGGCATCTTTATCCATTACCATCATAACGCCTTTACCTGTATTTAGCGTTAGGTCTACACCCTCCCTTAGGCGCTTATCTAGGTCGTCTGAGCCATCAACAACCATCTTGTCAACAACTAGCTCTACGTAATGAACCTTATAGCGGTCTAGTCGCATGCCGTGGGTAATCTCTTTTATCTCGCCATCTACCCTTGCATACAAAAAGCCTCTTTTGCGTATCTGCTCAAATAGCTCTTTGTAATGTCCCTTACGTCCCTTAACAAGTGGGGCTAGTAGATATATGCGTTTGCCGTTGAATGTCTCTTTGATAAGGTCTAATATCTGTTGGTCTGTATACCTTATCATCTTTTCGCCTGTGTTGTACGAATAGGCTATACCTGCACGAGCAAAGAGTAGTCGCAAAAAGTCATACACCTCCGTAACGGTGCCAACAGTAGAACGTGGATTCTTATTGGTTGTCTTCTGCTCAATGCTGATAACAGGTGATAATCCAGATATCATATCTACGTCTGGACGTTGTGAGCCGCCAAGGAACTGACGAGCATAGGCCGAGAATGTCTCAATATATCTACGTTGTCCCTCTGCATATATAGTGTCAAATGCCAATGAAGACTTGCCACTTCCTGATAAGCCCGTAATGACTACTAATTTGTTGCGAGGTATACTAACATCTATATTCTTAAGATTGTGTTGGCGAGCGCCTAACACCACAATTTGAGATTCTTCGGTATTCACGCCTATAGCTTCTAGTGTATGTTATTATGTTGCGAAAATACGAAAAAAAAGTGCCTCTGTATTACACATTTGTACTTTTGTCCTCTACTTATGTATTTTTTTTGCGTATCGTTTCATGTATTTAACTTATCTTTGCACTTACCTAGAAAGATGTAGGTAACACATAGTATTTTAACATTAACAAAAGTAATAATGAATTGGTTTTCAACAGAATTTATTTGGCTTGATTGGGCTGTATTAGCTCTCGGCTTGCTCGGAGTCGTGTGGGTAGTATGGCGTGCCGTTGTCGAAGATAAAAAGGCTCAGCAGGGCGAGGACTCTTCTGCTTACCTTTTTGGTAAGGGCGAGCCTTGGTATGTAATCGGTATGGCAATCTTTGCCGCTAATATTGGTTCAGAGCACTTGGTTGGTCTCGCAGGTACTGGCGCTAAGAGTGGCGTAGGTATGTCGCACTGGGAGATGCAAGGTTGGATGATTCTCATCCTCGGTTGGTTGTTCGTACCTTTCTATCAGCTTCTCATCAATAAGATGGGTAAGATTATCACAATGCCAGACTTCCTTAAGTTCCGTTACACAAAGGCTACAGGTTCTTGGTTGTCTATCATTACCCTCGTAGCTTATATTCTTACTAAGGTGAGTGTGACAGCATTTACTGGTGGTATCTTCTTCGAGTTCCTTCTCGGTATACCTTTCTGGTACGGTGCTATCGGTCTCATCCTCATTACTTGCGTATTTACCGTATTCGGCGGTATGAAGGGTGTAATGAAGCTCTCTACCATCCAAACTCCTATCCTCATCGTTGGTTCATTCCTCGTATTGTTCCTTGGCCTATCTTTGCTTGGTGGCGTAGGTGGCGACTATGGTAGCATCTCTGCAGGTTGGGATAGAATGATGGAGTTCTGTGGTAATTTGAACAATGGTTATGGTACTACTCATATCTTCCACTGGGATTCTCAAGACCCAATGTACCAAGATTATCCAGGTTTCGTAACATTCATCGGTGCCTCTATCATCGGTTTCTGGTACTGGTGTACCGACCAGCATATCGTACAACGTGTACTCGGTCAGACTCCAAATGAGAGCAATGATGTCGTTATGGCTCGCGCTCGTCGTGGTTCTATCGCTGCTGGTTACTTCAAGCTCCTCCCTGTATTTATGTTCCTTATCCCAGGTATGGTTTGCGCAGCACTCGCTTCTCGTGGCGATATCGCTCTCGATAATACTGATGCCGCTTTCGCTATCATGGTTAAGAATATTCTCCCTGCAGGTGTTAAGGGTATCGTTACTATCGGTTTCGTTTGCGCTCTCGTGGCTTCTCTTGCTGCATTCTTCAACTCTTGCGCTACTCTCTTCACAGAGGACTTCTACAAGCCTATGAAGCAGGGTAAGACAGAGGAGCACTACGTATTCGTAGGTCGTGTTGCTACTGTTGTAGTGGTTATCCTCGGTTTCGCATGGATTCCTGTTATGATGAGCCTTGGCTCTCTATATGATTACCTCCAGGGTATTCAGTCACTCCTCGCTCCTGCTATGGTGGCTGTATTTACTCTCGGTATCTTCTCTAAGAAGATTACTCCTAAGGCTGGTGAGTGGGGTATGATCGTAGGTTTCCTCATCGGTATGGTTCGTCTCCTCACTAACATCCTTACAGATACAGGTAAGGCTACAATGGATGGCGCGTTCTGGGATTGCACAGCATGGTTCTGGCAGACAAACTGGCTCGTATTTGAGTGCTGGTTGCTCGTATTCCTCGTAGTATTGATGGTTGTTGTTTCATTCTTTACTCCTAAACCTACAGAGGAGCAGGTGGCAGCTATTACATTTACATCCGACTTCAAGAAGGAGATCCGTTCTAGCTGGAACATTTGGGATATCCTCGGTACTCTCGGTGTTATCGCATGCTGCGCAGCATTCTACGCATATTTTAGCTAAATATAACAATATGTAGTTGTGGTGTGTGGCTTCCTGTCGCACACAACATACTATAAACACAACAATAACAGATATAACTTATGCTCGAAGAACTTAAAGAGAAAGTCTTCAAGGCTAACCTCGATTTGGTTAAGCAAGGACTTGTAATTTTTACATGGGGTAACGTGTCAGGTATCGACCGCGAGAAGGGTCTCGTAGTTATTAAACCTTCTGGTGTAGACTACGATTCTATGAAGGCTTCTGATATGGTGGTTGTAGACCTCGAAACAGGTAAGGTTGTTGAGGGCGATCTCAATCCTTCTTCTGATACTCCTACTCACCTCGTACTTTACAAGGCTTTCCCTAATATCCAAGGTGTGGTACATACCCACTCTACATACGCTACTGCCTTTGCACAGGCTGGTCAGGATATTCCTAACATCGGTACAACTCATGCCGATTACTTCTACAAGGCTATCCCTTGTACTCGTGATATGACTAAGGAGGAGGTAGAGGGTCAATACGAACTCGAGACTGGTAACGTTATCGTCGACGAGATCCTCAATATCCGTAAGATTAATCCAGATCACACTCCAGCAGTCCTCGTAAAGAATCACGGTCCTTTCTCATGGGGTACATCTCCAGATAATGCTGTATACAATGCTAAGGTTATGGAGCAGGTAGCTCAAATGGCATTTATCAGCTTCTCTGTAAACCCTATGACTACAATGAATCCTCTCCTAGTAGAGAAACACTACATGCGTAAGCACGGCCCTAACGCCTACTACGGTCAAAAGGGACAGAAACATTAATTTTTTGAATTAAAGGAAATAAATACACAGATATATGGTACAAGCTTTTGAAAATTTAGAAATTTGGTGGCTCTCTGGCACACAGTTGCTTTACGGAGAGCAAGTATTGGGTCAAGTAGATGCTCACTCTAATGAGATGATTGCTGGCCTTAATGCAAGCGGCAATATTCCAGTAAAAATCGTATATAAGGGTACAGTAAAGTCGGCTCAAGAGGCAGAAAACCTCATGAAGGCTGCTAATAGCGACGATAAGTGTGCCGGCGTTATCACATGGATGCATACTTTCTCTCCAGCTAAGATGTGGATTAAGGGTCTTCAGGCTCTTCAGAAGCCACTCTGCCACTTCCATACTCAGTTCAATGCTGAGATTCCATGGAATGAGATTGATATGGACTTCATGAACCTTAACCAGTCTGCTCACGGCGATATCGAGTTCGGTCACGCTTGCACTCGTATGCGCGTTGCTCGCAAGGTAGTTGTTGGCTTCTGGAAGGATACTGAGGCTCAAAAGCAGATCGGCGTATGGTCACGCGTTGCTGCTGCTGTTGCTGACGCTAAGAAGACTCGTTGCCTCATGTTCGGTATGAATATGAATAACGTATCTGTAACAGATGGTGATCGCGTAGAGTTCGAGCAGCGTCTCGGTTACCACGTAGACTACTATCCAGTATCTTCTCTTATGGAGTACTTCAAGAAGGTTACAGATGCTGAGGTTGACGCTCTCGTTGAGACATACAAGAAGGAGTACACTATCAAGATTGATGAGTCAGGTGAGCAGGTATATTGGGAGAAGGTACGCAATGCAGCTCGCGCAGAGATTGCTATCCGCCAAGTATTGAAGGATGAGAATGCTACAGTATTCACAACAAACTTCGACGACCTCGGTGATGCTGATATCAATGATCCTAATTTCTGCGGTTTCGACCAGATTCCAGGTCTCGCATCTCAACGTTTGATGGCCGAGGGTATCGGATTCGGTGCTGAGGGCGACTGGAAGACTGCTTGTCTCTGCCGTTCTTTGTGGATCATGAACCAGGGTCTTCCAAAGGGCTGCTCTTTCCTCGAGGACTATACTCTTAACTTCGCAGAGAAGCAGACTTCAATCCTCCAAAGCCACATGCTCGAGGTTTGTCCTCTCATCTCAACAGATAAGCCAAAGCTCGAGGTTCATATGCTCGGTATCGGTATCCGTAAGCAGTTCACAGCTCGTCTAGTATTTACTTCTAAGACAGGTTCTGGTATCAAGGCTACAGTAGTTGACCTCGGTAATCGTTTCCGCCTCATTACTCAAGAGGTAGAGTGTATCGAGCCAAAGCCAATGCCTAAGCTCCCTGTAGCTTCTGCTCTTTGGGTTCCACAGCCTACTTTCGAAATCGGTGCAGGTGCTTGGATCCTCGCAGGTGGTACACACCATAGCGCATTCTCATACGATATCTCAGCTGAGTACTGGGAGGATTTCGCAGAGATGACAGGTATCGAGTTCATCAATATCGATAAGAACACAACAATAAGCGGCTTCAAGCAGCAACTTCGTAACAACGAGGTTTACTACATGCTTAATAAGGCTCTTAAATAATTGACTATCGACAAATGATAATTGATAATCACTCCGCGTGGTTATCAATTATCTTTGTTTTTTCTTCTTTATACACATATGAAAAATTTTATCGAATCAGGTAAGGCCGTTCTCGGTATAGAGTTTGGCTCAACACGTATAAAGGCTGTTCTCATCGATGAGAATAATAAGCCTATCGCTCAGGGTAGCCACGCTTGGGAGAACCAACTCGTAGATGGCCTTTGGACATACTCTATTGATACCATCTGGGCCGGTCTCCAGGATTGTTATGCCGACCTATGTAAGGATGTTAAGGCTCAGTATGGTTGCGATATCACAAAGCTCGCAGCTATCGGTATTAGTGCTATGATGCACGGCTATATGGCTTTCAATGAGAAGGAGGAGATTCTAGTTCCTTTCCGTACTTGGAGAAATACAAATACAGGTGCTGCTGCTGCTGAGTTGTCAGAGTTGTTCAACTATAATATTCCTCTCCGTTGGAGTATTTCTCACCTCTACCAGTGTGTCCTCAATAATGATGCTCATGTAAAGGATATCAAGTTCCAAACTACATTGGCTGGTTATATCCACTGGCAGCTAACAGGCGAGAAGGTACTCGGCGTAGGCGATGCTTCAGGTATGATTCCTGTAGATCCTGAGACTAAGACTTATAACGCCGAGATGGTCGATAAGTTCAATAAGCTTATCGCTCCTAAGGGTTATAATTGGACTCTCCTCGATATCTTCCCTAAGGTCCTCGTAGCTGGTGAGAACGCTGGCGTGCTTACTGCAGAGGGTGCTAAGAAACTCGACGTATCTGGTAAGCTCCAAGCAGGTATCCCATTCTGTCCTCCAGAGGGCGACGCTGGTACTGGTATGGTGGCTACTAATGCAGTAAAGCAACGTACAGGTAATGTATCTGCAGGTACATCGTCTTTCTCAATGATTGTTCTCGAGAAGGATCTCTCTAAGCCTTATGAGGCTATCGATATGGTTACTACTCCTGATGGTAGCCTCGTAGCTATGGTTCACTGTAATAACTGTACTTCTGACCTCAATGCTTGGGTGGGCCTCTTTAAGGAGTCTCTCGAACTTATGGGTCATAAGGTAGATATGGACGAACTTTATGGTAAGTTGTATAATAATGCCCTTACAGGTGATGCTGATTGCGGCGGTCTCTTGGCTTATAACTATATCTCTGGTGAGCCTGTAGCCGACTCAAGCCTCACAGAGGGTCGCCCTATGTTCCTGCGCTCTGCTAATGATAAGTTCAATCTCGCTAACTTCATGCGTGTTCACCTCTATGGTTCTATCGGCGTATTGAAGCTCGGTAATGATATCCTTCTTAAGGAGGAGAAGATCAAGATCGATCGTATTACTGGTCACGGCGGTTTGTTCCGTACTAAGGGCGTAGGTCAACGTGTCCTCGCTGCTGCTCTTAACTCGCCTATCTCTGTAATGGAGACCGCTGGCGAGGGTGGCGCATGGGGTATCGCACTTCTCGCTGCTTATGTCGTAAATAACGATAAGAAGCAGAATCTTGCAGATTACCTCGATACTAAGGTATTCGCAGGTAATACTGGCGTAGAGATCGCTCCTACTGCCGAGGATGTGGCTGGCTTCAACGCTTATATCGAGACTTATAAGTCGGGTCTCGCTATCGAGAAGGCTGCCGTAGCTAATAAGAAATAAATTAACACAACGGGAGATAGTGCACACCATAGATTGGGTGTACTGTCTCCCTTTATTCACATAAGCGATATGAAAAAAACTATTTTAAGCCTTGCCTCTGCACTTGCTCTTGTCTCTTGTGCCGAGCAAGCAAAGGAGGCAACTCTCGGCCTTACAGAGGAGCAGTTCGGTACTGCTGAGTATGATGGCCAGCAGGTAAAGCTCTTTACTATTAAGAATGCTCAGACTGGTATGGTGGCTCAACTCACAAACCAGGGCGCTAAGCTCGTTAGCCTCTTTACTCCTGATAAGGATGGTAAGATGGGCGACGTAGTTCTCGGTTATGCTACCGCTCAGGAGTATGCTAACTGCGATAATGCTAAGGGCGTTGGCGAGCCTTTCTTCGGCGCTACTATTGGTCGTTATGGTAACCGTATTGCCGAGGGTAAGTTTACCATAGATGGCGAGGAGACTCAAGTAGAAATCAATGAGCGTCCTGGTAAGAGCCTCCACGGCGGTACTAAGGGTTACCACTCTCAAATGTTCGGCGTTAAGGAGCAGACTGAGAATAAGGTAGTATTTACTCTCCACGATGCCGATGGTACTATGGGCTATAAGGGTAATGTCGACGTAGAGCTAGCTTACGAACTCTGCGATTGTGGCGGTCTTAAGCTTACTTATACAGCTACTACAGATGCCCCAACTCCTATCAACCTCACTCACCACTCGTTCTTTAACCTCAATGGCGAGGATGGCGCAGAGACTATCAATGATCATATCCTCATGATTCCTGCTGAGTCTATTACTCCAGTTAATCCTGTCCTTATCCCTACCGGCGAGTTTATGCCTGTAGCTGGTACTGCTTTCGACTTCAATACTCCTCACGCTATCGCTGATAGCCTCGAGAGCGACCATATCCAAATGAAGTTCGGTGGCGGTTACGACCACAACTGGGTTCTCTCTTCTGAGCCTAATGAGAAGGGTCTCCGCGTTGCTGCTGAGGTAGTGGCTCCTAAGACTGGCCGTAAGATGACTGTCCTCACTACAGAGCCTGGCGTGCAGTTCTATGGCGGTAACTTCCTCAATAATACTCAGGTAGGTAAGAGCGGTAAGACTTATCCTAAGCGTTCTGCTCTCTGCTTGGAGACTCAGCATTTCCCAGATTCTCCAAATCATGATAACTTCCCTTCTACTATCCTTCGCCCAGGTGAGACATACAACCATGTATGTATTTACAAGTTCGAGGTTGTGAAGTAATTTTATCATACCTTATATATATTAGGTGCGCTAGATTCTCTATTCTAGCGCACTTTTTTTGTCGCGGTATATTATATCTGCAAAAAATAGTTAACTTTACCGCACAATACTAATAATGAATAACTTATGAACCGTATTACTATTTTTACACTAGCTATTTGCCTTTTGGCTTCTTTTTCTCCCGATGCAAATGCTCAACGTTTCCTTAAGGGTCTCGCTGATAAGGCTAAGGATAAGGTCTTGGATAAATTAGAACAAAAGACAGATAAATCAGTAGATAAAAAACAATCTAATACTGATAATAATAAGGGTAATGTCGGCTCTACTGAGTCAACATACTCATATGTACCTCCTATGGGTGAGCCTTATTGGTCTTTGGGTAAGTATTTTACTTTAGAGGATAATGCTGATTCTGATGATTTTTATGCTAAGTCTTCTCTATCTTTTAAGTCTCAGCTAGATCTCCTATCTTCTCTTCCTGCCGTACCTTCGGTTAAGCAGATTCTCGATGCGGATGCACAAGTGTCTGATAATCTGAATAATTACCTTAATGGGGTGACTAACTTCGTTCAGAGTACTAATGCCTCTATGATGCAGGCTGCTCAGAATTACTCTGCCCCATCTTTCTCTTTTGGTGCTCAGAGACCTACATCTGTCCCTAATATGCCTAATACCAACGCTTTGGCTCAGAAAATGATGGAGGCTATCATGAATAGTGGCCTTAATCCCGAGACTGCTACCGAGGCTGATATGCAGCGCGTCGTAGTTTCTGTAATGAGTAAGGAGTATGGCGTACCTGAGGCTGAGATGTCTAAGATTATCAAAATGGCTCAGACTAATCCTGATAAGGCTACGGCTTATCTAACTCAAAAATACCCTGCTGCCGCTAAAAAGATGAATGCTCTTAACTCTGAGGTGGCTCAATTGCCTGCCGAGGAGGAGCCTGATAAGTATGCTGCTCTCCTTGAGGAGTCGCTCGCCCTTCGCGAAAATGAGGCGTTTAATGCTGCTATACAGCGCGCTCACTCTTTGCCTAATGAGCTTAAGGCTTATGCCGATGAGCTTCTTAGCGGTTGGACCTCTTCAGAGGAGTATGCAAAAATTCAAGAGATGGATAAGAAGCTTAATGAGGATATTACCGACTATCTCAAGAATTCCAACTCGCATAATGATGTCTTACCTGATAAATTCTCCGAGCCTAGAAGGGCAGAAAATGAGATTATCCGTACTTATAATGAGAAATTGGTAGCTAAATGGTGCGATAAGGTTAAGGAGTATATCGAATATTTTACCCCTTATGCTAAGCAGTCTGCTGATATGGCCGACCGCCTTGCCGAGGCGTCTAAGAACTCTACTAATCAGGCCGTCAAAATGATGGCTTCACAAACCCAAATGGTTTTCGCTACCTATAATAATGTCTCTTTTGATATCCTATACAAGCTCCCTGCTATAGCTATGGATGCTCCTCGTATTGATAATTTATCTGAAGATATTTCTCTCCAATAATTTACCTCTAGCTATAAATTCTTTTTATTATTTGTGCTAGAATAATAATTTCCGCTAACCTCGCTCATACTTCGCTATATGCAGGCTTAATGCAAAAAGGTACTAAAGTGGACTTTAGCGGCTTTAAATGATAACAAATCTTACAATGTTACTACATGGCGTAATATTGTAAGATTTGTCATTTTTTATACTTTTTTCCTTTATCTTTGCGCTAATCAATTCTGAGTAGAAAAATACTATTATGGATATTTGGTTGGTAGATGATCATCAGCTCTTTCGTACTGGCTTCCGTACGCTTCTACAACGTATAGATGGCGTCCGAGTTACATTCGAGGCTTCAGATGGCGAGCAGTTCCTAGAGCAACTTAAGGTAGTCGATAAGTTGCCTGATATCGTCTTTATGGATATCTCTATGCCTAAAATGGATGGACTCCAGGCTACCGAGATGGCGCTCTCTTCTATGCCTGATGTCAATATCATCATCCTATCTATGTTTGGTGAGAAGGCTTACTATTCCCGACTTATTAATATCGGTATCAAGGGCTTCTTACTAAAATCATGCGATTTCTCCGAGGTAGAGACCGCCATTAAGGCTGTCTCTGATGGCGATATGTATTTCTCAGAGGAGTTACTTACCCAAATGAGTACCTCTAATAATACGATGGCTACTAACCTAAGTGAGGAGGATAAGCTTAGCGAGCGCGAACTGGATGTGCTGGCTCTAATATGCTCGGGCGAGTCTAATCAGGAGATTGCCGACCATCTTTTTATCTCGAAGCGTACCGTAGAGAAGCATAGAGCAAACCTTATGGTGAAGACTGGTTGCGCTAATACCGCCTCTCTCGTAGTATATGCCGTAAAAATGGGATTATACGCAATATAATTCTCTTCTATCCTCTGTCAATTGTCAATATAATGAATAAATTCATTTCCTCTTATAATCGTTTCGCCGAGGTGCTAGATCGTCTCCGCGTGGAGTGTCCTTGGGATAGAAAGCAGACTTGGGAGTCGCTCCGTACCATGACTATTGAGGAGACATACGAGTTGGCCGACGCAATAGCTAAGTCCGATGTCCCTAATGTCAAAAAGGAGCTTGGCGACGTATTCCTCCATATCGCTTTCTATGCTAAAATAGCGTCCGAACAGCAGCTATTCTCTTTCGCCGATGTCCTCGATGCTCTCACTGATAAGCTTATCTATCGCCACCCTCATATCTTCTCAGATACTAAGGCTGATGACGCAGAGACGGTTATACAAAACTGGGAGAAGCTGAAGCTTAAGGAGAAGGATGGTAATAAGAGTGTCCTTGCAGGTGTGCCCGATGCTCTACCTGCTCTCATAAAGGCTTATCGTATTCAAGGTAAGGCACAGGGGGTTGGCTTCGATTGGGAGACGGCCGACCAAGTATGGGATAAGGTGCGTGAGGAGATGGACGAACTTAAGGTCGAGGTCGAGGCTGATGATAAGGATAAAATGGAGGCCGAAATGGGCG
The DNA here is from genome assembly GCA_030526155.1 of Bacteroidia bacterium. Classification (GTDB taxonomy): domain Bacteria; phylum Bacteroidota; class Bacteroidia; order Bacteroidales; family Marinilabiliaceae; genus W3P20-009. The sequence continues at coordinate 3,102 of JAUNDI010000016.1, read as the reverse complement.
ACTTGCTCTTCGCCGTCGTCAATCTCGCTCGTAAACTTCATATTAATCCCGAGAATGCACTAGAACGTACTAATCGTAAGTTCATTAGCCGCTTCTCTTACCTCGAGGAGAATACCATTAAGAAGGGAAAGGACCTCAAGGAGATGTCTCTCGCTGAGATGGATGTACTATGGGATGAGGCTAAACGTTTAGAAAGACTAAAAAAGTCGTAACTAATTGTAAATTGCTTTGCAATATCCACTTTTGTAATTAGTTTTGTAGCCCTAATAACAATTTTAATCAAAAGTTCTTATACAAGATGTTAAGCAGACGACTACTTCGCGTAAAGGTAATGCAGATTGTCTACGCCCACCATGTGCAGGGCGATTCTGATTACAAAATAGTCCTCAGCGAATTGCAACATAGTGTAGCAAAGGCACACGAGTTGTACATGTACCTCCTCCTTCTACCTAGTGCATTGCGCCGTATGGCACTTAAGAAGATTGAAATCGGACGTCAGAAGATACGCCCGACTAAGGAGGAATTGAATCCTAATACCCGTTTCGTAAACAATAGAGCTATCCTCGAGCTCGAGAATAATGAGACTCTTAAGGCTTACGAGGAGGAGACTGGTATCTCTTGGTTCAATGACGAAGAACTCCTTCGTACGCTATTCAATAAGCTTCTCGCTTCTGACTTGTATAAGGAGTATATGGAGTCTGAAGAGGATTCTTTTGAGAACGACCGTCGTTTCCTTTTCCGTTATATCACACACGAGCTCGCTACATACGACCTCATATATGATCACCTCGAGTCGGCATCTATCTACTGGAATGATGAGGCTCAATTCGAGATGAGCCTTGCCGGTAAGACTATCAAGTTGCTCAATGCTGGTAATGGTCAGACTCTCGAACTCCTCGGTATGTATAAGGATGACGAGGATAAGGAGTTTACAGAGACTCTCCTCCGTAAAACAATGACAATGTATGATGAGAGCTTCTCGCTTATCAAGAAGTTCTCTCTTAAGTGGGATCCTGAGCGCGTATCTCTTATGGATACTATCCTTATCGATATGGCTATCGCTGAGATGACCTCAATGCGTGAGCTCCAAGTGAAGGTTACCCTTAACGAGTATCTCGAGATTAGTAAGTATTACTCTTCTGAGAAGAGCCATATATATATCAATGGCGTATTGGAGAAGATAGTACGTCAGCTCTTCGAGGAGAAGCGTATCCTTGCTTCTCAGCTTCAGTAATACATCACGATGGGTATCAAGTCTCTCATATCTTATCTCTTTGTAGCTGCGCCTCTCTTTATGGCGTGTGACGGGCGCCAGTCCGCAGATGCTAATGTAAGTGGCGCTCAAGCCACCGAGGGTAGGGTAGAGCTAGAGAAGGAGGCAATAGATTTCGGTTCTGTACAGACGGGCGATGTTTTATCTAAGCGTCTTAGGGTAAGAAATCTCTCTGATAGGGTGGTGCATATCAATGGCGTTACAGCTAGTTGCGAGTGTACCCAGCCTTTCGCTCCTAATCCAGATATAGCGCCTGGCGAAGTAGTAGCTATAGAGGTGATGCTTGATACTCGAGGTTTAATAGGAAGGCAATATCATAAGGTGTCTGTATATACAGATATAGATACGTGTGATTTTGTCGTCATGGCAGAAATACGATAAATATAAATAATAGATAATTATGTTTAATACACTTCTTCAGGTGGCAGAGCAGCCACAGGGTAGCATGCTTATGAGCTTTCTCCCATTTATTCTTATCATAGCTGTATTCTATTTCTTCATGATTCGTCCTCAGCAGAAGAGACAGAAGGAGCTTAACAACTTCCGCGAGTCGTTGAAGAAGGGCGACCATATCATGACTACTGGCGGTATCTACGCTAAGGTGGCTGAGGTTAAGGAGGATTGCATTATCCTTGAGGTTGCCGAGGGTGTTAAGGTTAAGTTCGATAAGTCGGCTATCCTCTCTGCAACAGATAAGAATCTTCAGCAGCAGTAATCTAGATTAGTACTCCCGATATGCCATTCTTACAAAAGATATTGGGAATATTACGCGGGAATAACTTCCGCTTGTATATAAGTTTCGTCGTAGTTGCTTCTCTCTTTTGGGTGATAGAGCAACTGCGGCGCGACTATACTACGGCTATTGATATACCACTTGAGCTTCACTCTGCTCCAGAAAATTATATTATACCACAAGAGTCGCAGGAGAATCTCTCCATAAGGGCTTTGGTCTCGGGCGACGGTTATACTCTATTGCAGCATTTTTGGGCCGACCATGAGTCGCATGTCGTCGATGTGGATGTAAGCCGACTTCCTAGGGTGCAGACCGCAGATGGCGTATTCGCTGTTGTCGTATCTTCTCAATTCTACTCAGAGGTATCCTCTAATCTCGAGGATCGTATCGAGTTGCGCGGTATGATGCAAGATTCGCTTTTTATCCCATTACTTAGAGCAAGAAAGAAATATCTGCCTGTGGTACCACGTGTGGATTATGCCATAGAGCAGCAACATATACTATCAGATGATGTCAGAGTATCGCCATCTCACGTGTGGGTTAATGGTACTAATAATCTGGTAGACACCATGAGTGCGGTATATACTAAGAAGACCGACCATTTTGTGCTTCATGATACCTTGACGCTCTCGCTTGATTGTGATTTGCCTCAAGGGGTACAGACTAATACGCACTCTGTAGATGTGACCTTTTGTGTCGAGTCCTTTACCGAGAAGGTAATAGAGGTGCCTATTACAGCTATAAACGAGCCTGAGGGGTACACCTTTAGGGCATTCCCCCCTACTGCTAGGGTATCTTTTAGCGTGGGTATTAGTAAATTTGAGAAGGTGGGACCTAATGATATTGATATCGTGGCCGATTTGTCTACCGTAGATATACGCTCAAATAATCAGCAGAAGGTGAAGCTACACCTCGTATCGGCCCCAGATTATCTGATGAATATCTCCTATTCTCCTATATTCGTAGAGTTTTTACTAGAGAGACAATAAAGAGGCTAATGCCTCCAAGAAGAGCAAAAATAAAGCTAGCTAAGGGATACTTAGTTGGCTATGTTTTTTACTATATAATACTTAGATAATGTCCCGAGTGTAGCCTT
>JAUNDI010000015.1:47325-50574 GCA_030526155.1 Bacteroidia bacterium | reverse complement strand
GCAAGCTATCCGTAGCTTGCCTTTTTTTATTCCCCATATTAACCAAAATTTGCGATGAACAAGGGTGCTCCCCGTGTACTTCATAGATGCTCAAATAGCAAAAACTGCGAGCAACAAGCATACTCCCCGTATCCTCAAACACCTCTTATTGGCTAATTAATATATTTTGGCTAGTTTTGCGAATATTAACAAAAACAAATTCACAAAAATGCGTTCACTATTCACAACGTTATTATTAACTTTCCTAGTCGCAATAGCCGTTCAAGCTAAGGACAACAAGGGTATTACTCATTTTTCTCTCTCCTCTGATAGATTTACTCTCGTCGAAAATGGTAAATCTCTCCCTATCTTAGTCGATGAGAATGATAATTCTGCAGTCCAAATCGCTCTCAAGAGTCTCGCAGCAGATTTCGGTAGAGTTACTGGTACAGATGCTCAAATCGTCAATACTCCTACTTCTGGTAAATCTATTATCGTGGGTTCTTTGGACTCTAAGTTCATAAAGCAACTCATTAAATCTAAGAAGATCGACAAGCTACAGCTCCAAGGCAAGGTGGAGAAGTATATCATGACTACCGTATCTAACCCTATCGAGGGCATTGATGAGGCTCTCGTAATCGCAGGTTCTGATCGCCGTGGTGCAGTATATGGTATATATGAACTCTCTGAGCAAATTGGTGTATCTCCATGGTATGATTGGATGGATGTCCCAGTAGCTCAAAATAGCAATATCTCTATCGAAAGGGGCACATACACTGCGGGTGAACCTGCAGTACGTTATCGTGGTATATTCCTTAATGATGAGGCTCCTTGTCTTACCTCTTGGGTGAAAAATACCTATGGTACTGATTATGGCGACCACCGTTTCTATGCTCGCGTATTCGAATTGGTTCTCCGCCTAAGGGGCAACTTCATGTGGCCTGCCATGTGGGGTTGGGCTTTCTATGCCGATGATATCGAAAATAGCAAGACTGCCGATGATATGGGTATCATCATGGGTACCTCTCACCACGAACCTATGGCACGTAACCACCAAGAGTGGGCACGTCACCGTAAGGAGTACGGCGCATGGGATTTCGAATCTAATAAGGAGGTTATTACTCGTTTCTTTACCGAGGGTATCGAACGTGCTAAGAATAACGAGGATCTTATTACCATCGGTATGCGTGGCGATGGCGATACCGCTCTCGGCGGAAAAGAGGGTCACGATGATGAATACGTATCTGATGATGCCAAGATTATCGCTCTCCTCGAGAAGATTTGTAAGGAGCAGCGTGATATCATTAAGCGCGTTACAGGCCAAAAGCCTGAGAAGCGTCCTCAAGTATGGGCTCTATATAAGGAGGTACAAAAGTACTACGACCTCGGTCTAAAGGTTCCAGAGGATGTTATCATCCTCCTCTCTGACGACAACTGGGGTCACGTGCGTCGCGTCCCAACCGAGAAGGAGCTTCAACATAAGGGTGGATATGGTATGTACTACCACGTAGATTATGTGGGAGCACCTCGTAACTCTAAGTGGCTTAATGTTACTCCTATCCAAAATATGTGGGAGCAGCTCCAGCTAACATACGACCACCAAATAGATAAAATATGGATACTCAACGTGGGCGACCTCAAGCCTATGGAGTTCCCTATCTCTATGTTCCTCGATATGGCTTGGAATCCTAAGGCTTATACTAATGAGAATCTTATGGAGCACGTGTACGACTTCTGCGCTCAGCAGTTCGGCGCTTCTCAAGCTAAGGAGGCTACTCGTATTCTTAACCTCTTATGTAAATATAATGGTCGCTCTACAGCGGAGATGCTCGACCATGGTACTTACAATCTCCAAAATGGCGAGTGGGAGAAGGTGGTCAACCAATATACTAAACTAGAGGCTGAGGCTCTTCGCCAATATATGTCGCTTGCCGACAATCAGAAGGATGCCTACAAACAGCTCATACTATTCCCTCTCCAAGCTATGGGTAATATCTACGAGATGTACTACGCTCAAGCGCAAAATCTCTACTACGCTTCTCTTAATATGCCCGAGGCTAATACATGGGCGGATAGAGTGGAGGAGTGCTTCCAACGCGACTCTCTCCTTTGTGCCGACTATAACAAGAATATGGCCAACGGCAAATGGGATGGTATGATGATTCAAAAGCATATCGGTTACTTCTCATGGAACGATAACTTCCCTAAGGATACATGCCCTAAGGTTATCCGCGTGGCTAATCCTAACTCTTCAGATATCGTATTCCTCCCTAAGAATGGCGTGGTGGCTATCGAGGCTCAACATTTCACTAGCTCTGCTGATGCTACATCCGGCGCTAAGTGGACCGTCATCCCTGACATGGGTCGTACCTTAAGCGGCGTAGCGCTTATGCCTTACTCTAAGGAGACCGCTGGCGCTAAGCTAGAGTATAAATTGCGTATATCTAACGCCCCTGAGCAACTCCCTATCCATTTCTTGCTAAACTCTACATTGCCTTTCAAGCGTGCCACAGGTCATAGATTCTTGATAAGTATCAATGGTGGCGAGAAGACAGAGGTCAACTTCAACAAGAATCTCAATGAGAATCCCGAGAATGTATACTCTATCTACTACCCTACCGTGGCTCGCCGTGTAGTTGCCGCTAAGGCTAATGTTAAGGTACCTGCTAATAGCAATGGCGTCCTCACTCTCACTATCGAACCTCTCGACCCAGGTATGGTAATGGAGAAGATAGTAGTCGACCTCGGTGGATTCGAGAACTCTATGCTCTACGGCGAGGAGTCTCCTATCCAAGTATTAATGTAATATAGTACTGAAATGAATATCGAGACTGCAAGAGAGTTGTGCCTAGCTCAACCTAAGGCTACAGAGGATATGCCTTTCGGCGACGACTACGTATGTTTCCGCGTGATGGGTAAGATATTCGCTGGTCTACCTCTCGAATTGGGTAATGTCTTAGTCTTAAAATGTTCCCCAGATGAGTTCGACGACCTATGCGAACGCTACCCTACCATCTCTCAAGCTTGGCATTGGCACAAAAAGCATTGGATCCAAATCCAAATAGATGCCGACGAGCCTACAGATGCCAACCTAAAAGAGATGATCAGTAATGCATACTCTCTAGTCGCCCAAAAACTCACTAAAGCTCAACGAGCAGAATTGGGCATATAACGTCTCTTCTATCTAACGATAATAATGAAAACTCAGGTGTTCGCCATAAATCGTACACCTGAGTTTCTATTTTCCCCTTTGGGTGCTCTATGGGTGCT
>JAUNDI010000015.1:20527-47308 GCA_030526155.1 Bacteroidia bacterium | reverse complement strand
CATACCTCGCTCATACCTCGCTCTATACAGGCTCAAGACTTCCAACTAAGAAATCCCCTATAAAAACATAAACGAATAATATAAAACAAAACGAGAGCACGCCTTTCAACGCACCCTCGTCATATCGGATATTAATCTATAAATCCTTAGTACATCTTGGTGATATCCCACACAAATGCACGGATACCATTCTCCTCATTTACATGGTCGAGCTTCTCAACATACTTGAGTAGCACATCCACAACCTCATCCTGTACTATTGTGAGGTAAGATGAGTTCATCTCAGGCCAAGCGTGTGAGCCCATACGTGGCTCTCCACCCTTCGAACCAGCACCATATACCAATGGAAACTGTGTGTAGCCTTTAATCTTCAACTGTGAGAAGATATAGTCCACGCGCTCCGTAAGGGCCTGATTGAATATTATCATTACTGCTTTCATAAAGCTTATCTGTTTTCTAGTTAGACTTTATTACTGTATCTTCTCTGGGAGTTCGCTCTCGTCGAAACCATCCATGAAATGATACTGCTTACGCTCCTCGGTAAGCTTATCACGACTACCACTCTTATCTGTTGCAGCATAAACCGCTGGTGTAATGATAAGTGTTACGATAGTAGAGAATACCATACCACCAATAACCGAGATACCCATTGGACGCCATGTCTCAGCACCCTCACCTAGCGAAATCGCCATAGGCAACATACCAAGCATTGTTGTGAGGGATGTCATCAATACCGGACGTAGACGAGATCTACATGCCATTGTGATAGCGTCATAGAGTCGATATCCACGCTCACGCATGAGGTTGATATAGTCGATAAGCACAATACCATTCTTTGTTACGATACCTACAAGCATCAAGCAACCAAGTGCCGCAACTACCGAAAGGGTAACTCGTGTGATTACCAATGAGAGCAATACTCCTGTGAAGGCAAATGGAATAGCAAGCAAGATGATGAATGGCATCTTGAAACTCTCAAACTCTGCCGCCATTACAATGTATACCAAAAGTATAGCAAGCAAGAAGAGCATTATAATACCTTGGAACGACTCCTGCTGATCCTCATATGAACCACCTACGTAAAGCGATGTAATGCCTTGTGGAAGTTTCACATTCTCAACATAAGCCTTAACACCCTCTGCAATATCACCCATTGATACATCGTCATTTGGTGTTACAGATATCTTCACATAACGCTGCTTAGACTTACGTGTAATAGATGGTGGCGAGAAGCCCTCTCTAATATCACCAAGCTCCTTGAGACGTACCTTCTGACCATAGCCATCTGTAATGATGAAGTTCTCTACCTCTGTAATAGAGTGACGGAAATCCTCTTTGAGGCGTACAATAATATCATACTCCTCACCCTCCTCCTTATACTTAGAGTTACGATAGCCATAGATAGAGGTACGGATAGATGAACCTACACCTGCAGTAGTAAGACCATGACGCGCAAGCTTCTCTCTATCCAATACAATATGAAGCTCTGTCTTGTCATCACCACGCGAAATGATAACGTCCTCAGCACCATTAATCTTCTTGAGCTCGTTAGCAGCCTCAATAGCAAAGTTGGCTGTAGCGTCAAAGTCGTGACCAAAGATCTCAAGGTCTACTGTATTGCCGGTAGAACCACTCTGACCAAACTGAACCTGATACTCAAGTACCTCTGGGTAGCTCTTCAAAATCTCACGAACATCATCACCAATTTGGAATACCGAACGCTGTCTATCCTTAATATCAACAACACGAAGACGCATATTCATAACGTTCGAACCTGTTGTAGACATCATGGAAGCAAACGAAGCTGTCTCCTCAGAACCATATGATGTAGTAAGAATCTTAAGCTCATTAGTACCTGTACTGTCAAGACGTGCACGTATCTTGGCATCAATATCCATCGCAATACGCTTGGTCTCCTCTACACGCTGACCTTGCTGCATCTTAGCGTAAACGCTAAGTGTACTCTGGTCGTTCTGTGGCATAAACTCTGTAGATATAAACTTAGCAAGGAGCAATGAAGCCACGAACAAGAGTGTCATCGAGACAATTGTAATGGTCTTATTGTTAAGTACCCACTTTACAATACGCTCATAGAAACCATCAAGTCTGTTCAAGTTACGTTGTGACCAATTGTAGAACGAATACTTCTTACCCTTATCCTGATCCTTTGCACGTATACGTAGAATCTTAGAGCAAAGCATAGGTGTGAGGGAGATAGCCGTAACAGTAGATGTGGTAACGCAGACGCATATAATCCATCCAAGAGGCTTAAAGAAGATACCCATCATACCAGGTAACAATGTCAATGGGAAGAATACGGCAATAGTTACAAGTGTTGTAACAATAACTGATGTCCACACCTCATTAGTACCATACTTAGCCGCCTCCTTAGGACGCGAACCACGGTCAACGTGCTTAGTAACATTCTCCAATACCACGATGGCATCATCCACCACCATACCAATGGCAATAGAGATAGACATCAAAGAGATAGTATTAAGAGAGCCATCTGTTACAACTAGGTATATAAATGCAACGATAAGCGAAATAGGAATAGTCATTGCAATGATGAATGTCGATCTCCAACGTCCGAGGAAGACAAACACCACAATAACTACGGCGAGAAGAGCATAAGCAACTGTCTCCTTAAGGTTATTCATAGCCTTAAGGATGAAGTCTGAGTTATCAGAAATCATCTGGAACTTGATATCAGAAGGAAGGAACTTCATAGCCTCCTCGATAACCTCTCTTGAATCCTTAGCTACCTGTACGGCATTAGCATCAGATGTCTTTGTTACGAGAAGAATAGCACCATTCTTACGGTTAACAAGCTGCTCAAGTGTAATATCACGAAGTGTATCGCGTACTGTAGCAATATCCTTAATACGTACTGTCTGCCCATTACCTACAGAGAGTACAACATTACCGATATCGTCTGACTCATCAAACTCACCCTCTACACGAATAGAGTAATCCTCTAGACCAACCTTAACATTACCACCTGGCACGTCACGGTTCTCAGCAAGGAGGGTACCACCGATGCGGTCGATAGATAGACCATAAGCGTCGAGCTTATTAGGGTCGAGGTCGATATATACCACACGCTCTGGCATACCTGCTACGTATGCTGAGGCCACACCATCTACACGGTTAAGACCCATTACGACCTTATCGTCAAGAATCTTATAGAGACCCGTGTATGACTCATCTGCTGTTACAGCATATACAAGAATAGGAGCCATTGATGTAGACATACGCATGATAGTAGGTCTGTCTATATCATCAGGGAGGTTATCCATTGCCTTATCTACAGCATCACGTACGTCATTTGAGGCGTTATCAAGGTTGATACCCCACTCAAACTTAAGTGTTACTACAGAAAGGTTATCTGAAGATGTTGATGTCATCTCATCGAGGTCGTCCACTGAGTTAAGACTATTCTCGATATGCTTTGTAATATTCTGCTCAATATCCGATGCATTGGCGCCAGGATAGGTAGTCATGACCGTAATATAAGGAGGGTCAATCTTAGGGTACTGGTCAACCGGCAGCTTGATATAAGAGTATACACCGATAACTACGACAGCCAAGAAGACCATCATGGTTGAAATCGGCTTTTCTACTGCTGATGAAAATATACTCATTTTGTTATTACTTTAGATGTGAGTAAAAACTATTCTACTACGATTACTTCGCCACCATCGATACAGTTAGCTTGGCCTACAGAGATAAGCTTATCGCCCTCCTTAAGAGATTGACCAGCGAAAGGCTCAATAGCTACCTTATCCTCGAAACGCTTAACAATCTTAACGCCTACGCGAACCGACTTACCCTCTCTCTCTACGAATAGGTAACGCTCGTTAGAACCCTGTACCTTAAGAACAGCGATAGAAGGAACTACAATACGATTTTCTGCACCCAAAGAGAAGTATATAGAACCATACATACCTGGACGGAGAGCCTCGTCAGAGTTATTGAACAAAATCTCTACCTCAAAAGTACGGCTCTTAACATCGATAGTAGGAGATACGATAGATACAGTACCCTCGAACTGACGACTAGGATAAACGTCGCTAATCATCTGCACCTTCATACCCTTCTTTACAAGAGTATAATACTGCTCAGCGATATTAACCTTAGCCTTAACTACGCTAATTTGCTCAACAGTATAGATAGGAGAACCTGTATAGAGTTCGCCCTCATCCATATTACGAGCTGTAACATAACCATTGAAAGGAGCTACCATTGTGGTATTCTCAATGAGAGTAGCCAAAGCAGTCTTCATGACATTGTATTGAGTCTCGATTTGATCGAAAGCCTGCTGACTGATACTCTCTGTCTCGCGGAGTTTAAGAGCACGATTGTACTCAGCCTCGAGATTAGCCAATTGAAGTTGGGTCTGCTGAAGAGTATTTGGGTCGAGCTCAACAAGCTTTTGACCCTTAACGATACGATCGCCCACCTCAACATAAAGTTTCTTAACGCGAGCACCCTGAAGTGTAGGAGATACCTTTACAGTCTCATTAGCCTCGAGATTAGCATTGTATGTCAACTCCTTTGACACCTGCTGCTCAGCTATTGTAGTAACACGTACCTTTGTGCGAGTGTCTTCTGTCTTTTTCTCTTCGCTAGTACAAGATGCGAATAGCACCATAGCAGCTAGTGTAGAGTAGATGAAATTCTTTTTCATTGTTATTGTGTCTTATATTATTTACGAATTGATTAAAGAGCATTGTAAAGTTTTAGGAGCTTTGTCTGCGCCATAACGAGGTTGATACAAGCCTCGGTAAAAGAAGACTCAGCCGAGAGGTAGTTCATATTAGCCTGAGTAAGGTCGAGGCTTGAGAGCTTACCTGCGTCATACTTAATCTTATACTGGCTTAGTACCTCCTTAGCCACCTCAAGGTTTGTAGATTGGAGAGCATAAGAATCGAGAGTAGAGCTAAGTTCGAACTTATACTGCTCCTCATTCTGCATGAGGTTATCCTGCATGAGGGCGAAATTATTACGAGCCTTCTCCGCCTCCTTCTTAGCCTGACGAACCTTTGAGAAACGAGTAGCATCAAAAGAGATGTTTAGAGTGAGCACGCCTACATGGTCGAAGTTCATGAAACCACCCTTAATAGCATTTGAATACTGATAAGCAGCTGTAAGAGTAGGAATCCAACCATACTTCTGAACCTTTACTGTCTCGTCGCTAATCTGAATATTCTTCTCTACCAACTGGTAATCGAGATTATTCTCGAGATTCATAGAAGACTCATTTGAAGCCGACTGACGCATAGACGCGATAGCACCCTCGGTAAGGTAGTCTGACAACTTATCTTGACAAACAATCTCGGTAGTAATAGGGAGACCCATTTGGAGAACTAGGAGACGCTTTGTGTATTCGATGTTACGCTCTAGAGAGAGAATAGTGTTCTCAAGATTCATAACATTTACTGCGAGCTGCAATGTATCCATCTTCTCTACATAACCCTGCTTGAAGAGGTTTGAAGTATGACGACGAATCTCACGCATCTCCTTAAGATTAAGGTCTACAATCTCCTTATTACGCTCATAAACGAGGATAGCGTAATATGTATCGATAACATTCTTCTTAGCTGCAAGAATGTCATTCTGAGTTTGAGTTTCCATGAGGCTATGAGCAAGGCGTTGGATCTGGTAAGATTTAATGAGCTGCATAGCGAAAGTCTCACTTACCGATGCACCAAGAGTGAGCGAATTCTCCATCTTGATAGGCATACCGCCGAAATTCATCTCCTTACCGAAGTATGTCTGGCCCTTCAAAGAGGCGCTAACTTGAGGAGCGAAATTTGCTGCAGACTCACGAACCTTATCTTTGTATATCTCTAAGTCGGTCTTAGAGTTTTGTAGAGTCTTGCTGTAATTTAGAGTTAACTCTACTGCTTGTTGAAGAGAGATCTGCATCTTCTCTCCACCCGATTGAGTAGCCTCCTGCGCCATACTCATAACTGAGCACGCTAGAGCGAGAGCTACAGTAGTAATTCTTTTCATTTGTATATTTGTCTTCTTAATTATTACAACGGTAAAATAAACATCTAAAAACTACCTCTCTATAGGAGCATAAGCCTCATCGATACGTTGGCGGCCCCTTTCAGTAGCGAAGCCACGAATAAAGCATAGAATAGTGTGACGGAAAATCTTGTCATATGGATACTTACCACTAGAGATGATAGGCATATTTGACTTTTGAGTACTTGTAATTATTTCACTCATAAGTGACTCATCGATATCCTTAAGGATAAGCCCCTCCTCTTTACCCTTCCTAATCATCTGCTTTAGACCTTCGAACTGCTCTTCACGATGCTTATTAAAGAGGTCATTAGCGAGACGGAAGTGGTATAGATTGAGATCTTGCAAGAATAGCGGACTTATTCTATTAAGATTAGCCACCATATCCTTAGATACTACTATCAAGACATCAATAACATCCTTAGCATTCTTACAAAGGATAGCTATCTTCTCTCTACGGTTAGCCTCCATTTGTTTAATGCAATCGGACAGCAACTCATCCTTTGAGTTAAAATTCTCATAGAGAGTTCTCTTTGATATACCAACAGCCTTAGCGATATCATCCATCGATATAGCCTTAAGACCGCGCTCAAGGAAGAGCTCTGTTGCTTGAGTTACTATTGATTCTACTAATTCCATTCTTTTTCACTTTTCTTACGGATGCAAATTTAGGAATGAAAACTCGAAAAACCAAATCAGCTTTCTAACGTTGAGAAGATTTAACAGTTAGACTAGAAAGTGTTGAAAAATAGTACTTTGAACATATGGCGATACATAAGGGAGGATAGAGAGAGGATAGTTGTTGCTCGCAGTTTTTGTATTGAGAGCACAGAGTTTGCACCCTTGTTCATCGCAGTATTTATATAGCGAGCACCCAAGGAGCACTCGGGGAGCACCCTTGTTCATCGCAAATTTTCAATAAAGAGCTAGGAAGATGGGCATGGAGAATAGGGCAGAAAAACAAAAAAGGATGATAGAAGTCTTCTACGACTTTTATCATCCTTCCTCTTGAGCAATTTGAGGTTCCTAACTATGCCATGTTGTTAGCATTACGTTATCTACAACTTCTATTATCGTAGTGTAGAATTCATAGTGTGTGTTATATCTTATCTCAACAATTATTACCTGACACAAAATTCGTTAGCTTTTAGTGAATAACCAACTGATAGTTTCTATATTTGCATAGATAAAAATCTATAACGATGACAATACAACAGTTGGAGTATATAGTTGCACTTGAGCGATATGCTCATTTTCAGCAAGCTGCGGACTCGTGTGGGATAACACAGCCAACACTTAGTGCCACCATAGCGAAATTGGAGGAGGAGCTAGATACACAGATATTCGACCGCAAGCAGCACCCCATAAAACCCACAGAAGCAGGCAGCAAGGCAATACACCAAGCTAAGATAATACTCAGAGAGGTAGCCACATTAAAAGAGATAGTACGTTCGGAGAGGGAAAAAGAGACTGGCTCTATTAGTATTGGTATAGTAACAACAGTTGCCCCATACCTAGTACCAACATTCATCAAATATATGATGGACCACTATCCGAATATTGAGCTACGCATAAAAGAGATGCCGCCAGCAAACATCTCAAAGATGTTATCAAAAGGCGAGGTAGACATAGCCCTTGTTTCTAAAAATGGGCAGACAAGCGATATGCTAGTTATACCTGTGTACCATGAACGCTTTGTAGCATACGTATCTCCCAATGAACCACTACACAGTTTGAAAGAGATACATAGTCATGAATTAGCCAAAGGCAAAGCATGGTTACTAAATGACGACCTATGCTCCACTACCCAGCTAAAGAATATAGCCAAGCTAGCTAACAACCATTACGACATATTTAGAGCAGACAGTGTGGGAACGCTAATACGCATTGTCGACGAGAACGGAGGATTTGCCGTTATACCTGAATTTCACTTAGGACTACTTAGAGACTACCAATTACCTAATATTAGACCAATCATAACACCAAACCTATCGAGAGAGGTAGCCCTAGTGATACGCAAAGACTTTGTAAAAGAGAAGATGCTCAATATCATAGCACAAGCTATACGTAATAGTATCCCGGAACATATGGTACTACCTTATATAAAAGAACGTTCAATAAGGATATAAAGGAGAGGCAACGATTTCACTTTAACACTTCGTTTGTTTCTATAGACATTATTTTGTAACTTTGAGCACACATTCAACAGCAAAAAAGAAAGTAAAATGAAACGAGAAGGTTTCAACAGCAAAGCAGGAGCGATAGCAGCAGCCGCAGGTTCGGCAGTAGGACTAGGTAATATATGGCGTTTCCCATACGTAACAGGAGAGAATGGCGGAGCTGCATTCTTACTACTCTATATATTTTTCATGATACTGATAGCACTACCAGTACTGATGGCAGAGTTTTCCATTGGTCGTATGACTGGCAAACCTGTTACAGACGCCTTTAAGACATTATCGCCTAAAGGCTATTGGTATGGCATAGGACTATCAGGTGTGATATGCGCATTCGTCATAATGTCATTCTATAATGTAGTAGCAGGATGGACCATGTACTACATATACCTCTCGATAACAGGCACACTTCAAGGGCTTAACCCTGACGAGGTATCTCAGACATTTACAAACACCATGTCGGACCCTATATTATCCATATATTGGATGATAATAATGCTCAGCATAACAGGCTATGTGGTTGCTAGAGGCGTATCAAAAGGCATAGAGAGATATAGCAAGATACTGATGCCGATATTACTAATACTCATAATATTGGTATGCATCAGATCCCTAACACTAGACACAGAGAATAAGGGCATTACATTCCTCCTATCGCCAGACTTCAGCAAGATAACTATGAAATCTGTACTAGAGGCACTTGGGCAAGCATTCTTCTCATTGAGCTTAGGTATGGGTACAATGACCACATACGGCTCATACATATCAAAGACACAAAATCTGCCAAAGAGCGCGGTGAGCGTAGCCATGATAGACTTCTTCATAGCATTCTTAGCAGGACTAATGATATTCCCATGCGCCTTCGCCTGCGGAGTAAACCCAGGAAGCGGTCCGGGTTTGGTATTTGAAACACTACCAAATATATTCAACCAAATGCCAATGGGATACATAGTAAGTGTGGTATTCTTCCTACTGTTATCAGTAGCGGCAGTAACCTCATCGATATCTATGCTTGAGGTTTTGGTAGACTTTCTACTATCAAAGTTCAACATTAAAAGGCCAAGAGCAACAGCTATAGCAGTAACACTTACCATACTTCTTGGTATTGGGTGCGCTTCGTACTCACCAATGTTGGATTTCTTTGACAATCTATCTGCTAATGTACTATTGCCATTAGGTGGCTTCTTTATCATACTCTTTGTACCACTAAGAGTGGGAGCAGAGAAGATGCGCGAAGAGATGGAGGCACACGGAGGCAAATTCAAATTATTCCCCGCATTCTATTTCCTTGCAAAATGGGTAGCACCTTGGGCTATACTATTCATCTTTATATCCAAGATGCTGACGTGGATAGGCATTGACCTATTCGCATAGGAGGGGAAAGGGCTACTCAAAATTCTATATCATGAAACCATTTAGACCACTATACCGAGCTACGGTGAACTATTGGCTGATAGTATCAATATTAGCCATCATAGTATTATTGTCGTGGAAATACTTCAACAGAGGTAGAGGTACAAGCAGCATAACTATAGAGATAATAGAGAGCGACACGTGCCTTACAGAAACATCAGACACTTTACATATCAACTATGCCAATGCCACTACCCTATCGAGATTCGGCTTTAAGTCCGGCGTAATAGTCAACATGCTTAAATATCGCGATGCGGGAGGAACTATACGCGATATACAACACCTATTAAATATACGAGGCATAGATAGTACCCTTGTGACTGAGAAAGGGCACCTAATATCATTTGATAGGCCCATGATAAAGTACGACTATTATACGCCAAAGACCAAGATAGTACGAAAAAGGTTAGTCTTTGCTCGCAAAATTTCACTTTACTATACACCTGAGGATACACTTATTGCCCTTGGGATAAATCGGAATATTATCGACTCCATATTGGCATATAGAGAAAGGTATATACTACGTGGTAGTATGCCAATAGATAGTATTTTAGGGCTGACATCTGAGGCATTCGCGCAAGCAATGAGCGGACATATAGGCGAGCGCAAAAAGTATAATATAGAGACAAAAAAAGAGACACGAAAGATATATGTGAATATCAATACGGCCACATCAGACGAACTATGCACTGTTATAGGCATAGGAGAAAAGAGTGCAAAACGCATTATAGAGAGGCGCGTAAAGTTAGGAGGCTTTGTTGATATTAGACAATTGGCAGAGATAGCTACAATAGATAGCATACGATACGCACAGATAGCTCCACAGCTTTTCGCTCAACCACAGGATATCACGAAACTAAATATTAACGAAGCCACGAAAGACGAAGTACTATCGCACCCCTATATGCGGAGAGAGTTGGGAAGGCAACTATTGCGACTACGATATAGGCACAAAAAGCTAACTAGAGAGATGGTGGAGGCGGAACTAAGCGATACCCTTCATGATAGGTGGTTATTAGAGTATTTGGAGTTTTAGGAGAGGGAGAATGATGAAATTATCGGAATTTGAGAGGTAGGAAAGTGCATTTTATCGGAGTTTAGAGGGCGAAAATTTGCATTTTATCGGAATTAAAGTACCTTTGTACGAACAAAACAAAGGGTCCAATGGCAATAGAAAAAACTATACTACAGGTACTTACAGAGCAAAAAGAAGAGATAGAGAATATGCGCACTCGCCATCTCGTCGCCCGAAGAGAAGAAACCCTCTTTGATTTCGATAGTAATTTGGCACAAGTTGTCATAGGGGTACGACGTAGCGGTAAGTCCACACTCTGCCATAAAGTTCTACAAGAGCATGGCGTAAAATATGCCTATGTCAATCTTGATGACGATCGTTTGGCTAGTCTCAAGACAGAGGACCTTAATACTGTCTTATCGTGCGTATACCAACTATATGGCACAGATATACCATATCTTTTCCTTGATGAGATACAAGATGTAGATGGGTGGTATCTATTTGTCAATCGACTATTACGTACCAATATACACATATTCGTTACAGGAAGTAATGCAAAACTCCTTAGCGGTGAGCTTGCTACACACCTTACAGGGAGATACAATGAGATACGCTTATTCCCCTTCTCTTTCGCTGAGTATTGTTCATTCAACAAAATAGACGTAACTAGCATCACAACCAAAGCAGAAGCAGAGCGCAAGAGTGCCTTCATGAATTATATAAATGACGGAGGCTTCCCTGAGATGCAAAAAATACGCAATAAGAGAGGATATACAGAGAGTCTACTTGAGGCAATATTGCAAAAAGACATACAAAAACGCTTTAAGATACGCAATATAGAGGCATTAAGGAAGATATCATACCATGTGATTAGCAACTCATGCCAAGAATTAAACTATGACGAACTAGCTAAAGTATTCTGTATGTCAGACAAGACCATACAGAAGTATATCTCATACCTACAGCAGGCCTTTATCATACAAATCCTAACAAAGCACTCCTACAAGAGCATCGAACGCATAAGAGGAGCAAAGAGTTATATAATAGATACAGGCCTACAAAATAACCGAGAGAACTCGCTAGCAGGTGAGAATATCGGTTGGCGTATGGAGAATGTAGTATATATTGAGTTGCTACGAAGATGCTCAGAAGAGTTTCTTGATGTCTACTACTATAAACCCACTTCAAAAGACAAAGAGGTAGATTTCGTAATATGCGACAAGATTAAGACTCTAGAACTAATACAAGTAGCATACGAAATAGACTCTCCTAAGACATTCAAAAGAGAAACCTCTGCGCTAGTAGCAGCATCTAACAATCTGAGATGTGACAAGCTGACACTTGTAGCGTATTCAGAGACTAAAGATGTTGAGGTTGATGGAAAGACTATACATATAATATCTATTATTGACTGGTTATTGGAGACGTATAACGTCTAAAACAGCCATAATCAACCTACGAAACAAAATCGTGAGGCAGAACCAGTTTAGAATTCTACCTCACGATTAATATTCTCAAATATTACATCCTATTTTTTCTTTCCTTTGCGAGAGCCTGCGCGCTTCTTCTTAGCACTCTTGCCTCCCTTGGCGCCTTTTTTCTTGCTCTTTTTTCTTCTCTCGATTGCTAGGGCGCTCTTACCGTGCTTACGTCTTTCTCCTCTAGCCTCAGCCTCTTTATCTGTATAGACGAGGTGACGTTGATTACATGGCAATGGAAGTCCGGCCTCCTTAGCCTTCTTATTTTGCACCTCGATATCCTTAAGAGGAGAGCCTGCTAGAACGAAATCCAACTGCTTGCGCTCGAGATTAGCATTAGCGATTCTTATGGTAACCTTCTGACCTATCTGGTACTTCTTCTTGGTATTCTTGCCTATTATGCAGTAATTATCCTCATCGAAGTAGTAGTTATCCTCATCCATATCGTGGATAGATACCATACCCTCGCATTTAGTCTCATCTATCTCTACATATATTCCCCAATCAGTTACACCCGTAATAGTACCCACAAAATCTTCGCCTACTCTATCGAGCATAAACTCCACCTGCTTGTACTTGATAGACTCACGCTCGGCATCTGCAGCCATGACCTCTTGCTCTGAGCAGTGCTTACACATCTCCTCATACTTATCACCATTAGCACTTCTACCGCCGTGGAGATATGAGTCGAGCAGACGGTGCACCACCATATCAGGATAACGACGAATAGGAGATGTAAAGTGGGTATAATAGTCGAACGCTAGACCATAGTGACCAATATTCTTTGTTGTATAGACAGCCTTAGCCATAGTACGTATGGCTAGCGTCTCAACCATATCTTGTTCGCCCTTACCCTTCACCTCATGGAGGATACGGTTCACGGCATTATTTATCTCCTCGCCCTTCTTAGGCATAGCCTCGTATCCAAAGCGCTTAACAAACTTGGCGAATCTATTATATTTCTCATCGTTTGGTTTATCATGGATACGATAGACGAACGTCTTAGGGGTACGCTTACGCCCTGTCTGATTAATTTTATCAAGACCTATATGTGCGGCAACAGTTTTGTTTGCTAGGAGCATAAACTCCTCAACAAGCATATTACTCTCCTTAGCCTCCTTGAAGTATATGCTGAGAGGCTTGCCATTCTCATCTATCTTAAAACGCACCTCAGAGCGTTCGAAGCCGATAGCACCAGCCTGGAACCTCTTTGCTCGCAATTTTTGTGCTAAATCATTAAGGATAAGTATCTCGTTTCTGAAATCACCATCCTCACCCTCTATACGAGCTTGAGCCTCCTCGTATGTAAAACGTCTATCAGAACATATAACAGTTTTAGCTATATGATAATCGAGAATCTCAGCCTCCTCATTGATATTGAATATTACTGAGTATGCCAACTTCTCCTCATTAGGTCTTAATGAGCACAAGAAGTTACACAATCTCTCAGGCAACATAGGTATGGTACGGTCGACAAGGTATACCGATGTTGCGCGAGCATAACCCTCATCATCTATAGGTGTTCCAGGAGTAACATAATGCGTCACATCAGCAATATGCACACCCACTTCATAGAGACCCTTCTTAACCTCACGTAGAGAGATAGCATCGTCAAAATCCTTAGCATCGACAGGGTCGATAGTAAAGGTAGTAACGCCTCGCATATCTTCGCGCTTAGCTATCTCCTCCGGTGTGATACCCGACTCAATCTTCTCTGCCAACTCCTCTACCTCCTTTGGATATGAGTATGGCAAATCGAACTGTGCCAAGATAGCGTGCATCTCAGTATGATTATCACCAGCATCACCAAGCACATCCACTATCTCGCCCTCAGGCATCTCCTCTGGATCTGTCCAATATGTAATACGCGCTATAGCCTTCTGTCCATCTTGAGCTCCATTAAGCTTATCCAATGGGATGAAGATATTTCTTCCACCAAGACTCTTGACGGTCAAGATTAGATAAGCACCTGTTGGGTGCATCTCTATAATACCTACAAATCGTTTGCGAGGACGCTCTATGATGCGTATTATTTTACCTTCGGCGCCCTTACCATTGCGACCCTTCTTTGTCAGCTCTACCTCTACAAGGTCTTTATCAATGGCCAAGCCGCAATCAGCCTGAGGGATAAATATATCCTCCTCATTAGGAGCTTTATCCTCTCTTGCCACGAAGGCAAAGCCTTTGGAAGTAGCAAGGAATCTACCAATAATGACATCCCCATTATTGACCTCTTTTTTCTCATATTTGAAGAGGCCTGGAGTAGGTTGTTCTATCTTACCCCTTTCAGCCAATGCCAAAAGAATATTCTGAACAGTTATACACTCCTCTTTATCCTTAATACCTAAGTCGTTTGCTATATCCTTATAGTTAGCCTCTCTGCCCATACGGTCATACAAGGCTGTCATTATCTGCTTTTTGAGTTTCTTATTTTTTAGAGCCTCCTCTTGAGCCTCTATCTCTTCCATAGTATATTCCACTTTATCCATATCTATGTACTTATTTTAGTTGTTATCGTTATTTACTGCATTAAACAATCTCTCTATATCCTCATCTAAGTTATCTGTCGTATCTCTCTCCTTCTGCTGAGCCTCTTCGTGACCTTGCTCATAGAACAATGTAGGAGTACAACCATAAAACTTAGTAAAGCATCTAGTAAAATACTTAGGGTCATTAAAACCTACCTCATATGCCACTTGTGCCACATTGAGATACTTCTTATCCTTACATGCCAATAGCATCTTCTTGGCAACATTAAGTCTATATGTTCTCAATATAGTACCTGGCGTATAACCCAATACATCTTGCATCTTCTTATTGAGCATAGATTTGCTACAACCCAAATCTCTTGCAAGATTATCTATCAGATAGTCGGCCTCACTATAATTGTTACGTATCAGCTCTAGCGCCCTACGCACGAATTTATCTGTATCAGATTCTTGTACGATATTTAGGTCATTTGGGTCCAAAGTATTGATAAATTTATCTTGATCTGTTCTTCTTGAATCCAAAATACCCTTAATTCTTGCTAGCAGCATCTCCTCATCAAATGGCTTCTGAAGATAACTCTCTACACCAATCTGATAGCTCTTAGTCCTATACTCATCACTTAGTTGTGCGGTAAGAACCAAGATAGGGATATGCGAGTATGCAAAATTATGCTTCACCTTATTTATGAACTCTAGACCATCCATTACTGGCATCATCAAGTCGCATATTATAAAGTCAACACTAGCTTTGGTCAACTGTGCCAAGCCATCTAGTCCGTCTCCGGCCTCCACTACATTATAGTGCTCCTCAACAATAGAACGTATATACTTACGCATATCTTTGTTATCCTCCACTACAAGTATGGTCTTCTTAGTATCTACTACTTGTATCTCCTCCTCTTCTTGTTCTATTGCATCTACCTCCTCATCTATAACATCTAATGCTACCTCAAGTGGCAAGACGAGTCGCATAGTACATCCACCTCTGTGGTTATTTATTGCCTTTATACTACCCTCTTGCGCATCCACTAGACATTTACATACATATAGACCGATACCAGTGCCGGACTGACCATATATAGGATACTGCTTATGGTTCTCAGCTTGGTAGAATCTATCAAATACCTTCTCTATCTCTCCCTCTGGTATGCCATCTCCATTATCCTCAACAGATATGTACAACTTCTTATCTATAGTGGCAAGGTAGAAATTTATCACACCTCCCTCATGAGTATACTTCACGGCATTACCTAGCAAGTTGGTAAGCATCTTACTCATAGCATCGTTATCAAATTTCACCACCTCGTGGGATGTGTGAATATGGCTATTGAGCGTTATTCCTCTATCAGAGGCATAGACCGTAAATGGTGTTACTAGGTCTTGCATGAATGGAACAATGCGTGTCGACTTAGGGTTCAGCTCCACCTCTCCACTCTCTACTTTTCTGAAGTCCATAAGCTGGTTGACCAACTGCAATAGGTAACGCGAATTTCTATCGCAATAGTTCAACTGCTCTATAACTTGCGGATTGGTAGATAACTTAAGGGCCTTCTGTATAGGACCCATAATTAGGGTTATCGGAGTGCGCAACTCATGACTAATATTGGTAAAGAATTGCAACTTATCTTGAGATAGCTTCTCTATGCGATTAGACATCTCTTGTAGCTGCTCATTCTGCTGGCGTATCTGGTTATTTTGGTCAGCTAGAATAATATTCTGATTTGCTAACTCTGATGTCCTCTTCTCTACCATCAGATTAAGCATACGCTTCTGCGCGCTTAAGGCCTTGGTCCTAATTGTGTATATCAATTGTATAATAAACACTACTATTAGTACCACAATTATGGTAAACCACCATGTCTTATAAAATGATGGTTCTACATTAATCTCCAATCTCGTCTCTGTGCTCCAGTCCGACTTACCATTGGTACAGCGTATCCTCAATACATAATCTCCTGGGGAGAGATTGGTATATAATGCCGAGTTATTCTCTTGTGGCATTCTCCACTTGTCGTCGAAGCCCTCCAACTTATACTGGTATCGTACGGCATCTGTATTTACATACTGCAATGCCGAGAAGAATATCTCAACGGATTTTGAGTTTTCATGTACTGATAGGTTCTTCCATGACGACTCTTTTGCCATCAAATTCTCACCTCCCACTATTACCTCGGTCACTATTGGTGCATGTACCCTCTTCTCTTCTGTGCGTGTTATCTTGGCTTGCTTGATCTGTGTCAACCCAATAGGGGTACCAAAATATAGGCTACCATCTCTACTGCTCTTGTAGGCCGCATTCCAATAATAACTATCAGACAACAATCCTTGTTCTTTGGTATAGTTCACAAACGACTCCGACTTAGCATCAAATACCGATAGCCCGAAATTAGTAGAGAGCCACAACCTACCATCTTTGTCTTCCAATATTCCCCTTACACTATTATTACACAAACCATCTGCTGTAGTGTAAGCCTTAAATTGGTACTCACCGCCTTTATCTGTTACCTTAGTCAAACCATAACCATTAGTGCCTATATATATAGCCCCGTCTGTGGCTTGCATGATATAGTTTACCCTAGGCTTAAGTTTTGAATTAGCGTCATCTAGCTTATGGTCAATAAACTGGTACTCTATCTTATCCTCTTTCAAAGTTGTTAGATCTGCTATTATCAACCCTTCAGAGGTTCCCAACCACAACTTCTTATCTCTATCTATCATGGCACCTAGTGTACCATCTATCGACTCCAATGTAGCATCTCCAGCAAATGGTGCATATGTATTGCCGTCTTTGACAAATCGAATATTGGTAACTGTTCCTACCCAAACGCCATCATTTATTGGGTCGTATTGTAATACGCCAACATAACTTCCCGCTCCCCAATAACTGATTACTGGAGCATTCACTTGGTTAATATCTAGTTCGCATACTCCGCCGCCCCATGTTCCTACCCATAGGTGATTACTTCCATCAAATGCTAATGCACTTACCGCATTATGTGGTAATCCATGGTTGCTCTTCGTATATGTCTCGAACTTCGACGATGATAATCTCTTCCTATTTAATCCACCCTCGATAACACCTACCCAAAGCGTACCTGTATTATCCTCTGTTATCACATTTACAGGATAAGGTGGTAACGCACCTTGGTGCTCTTTTGAGGTATAATTCTTTACTGATAGGTCTATTGGTGATATCACATCTACACCACATATCTCTGTACCTAGCCATATCTCATCGCCATTAACCATCATACAGTTGATGAAATCTGACGATAGGAAGTGCCTCTCATCATCTCCCTCATCTGGTTGAGAGAAGACACGCTCAAAGGTGTCTGTATTTGGGTTATATACATTTATACCTCGTAATGTAGAGATAACCATTACACCTGACGCTGTCTTCACTATACTAGTTATCATATTCTGAGATAGCGTCGTAGGGTTATCAAATACAGAGACATATATCTTTGTACTGGTTTTGCTTAATCTAAACAAGCCGTTTACAGTACCTAACCATAGCTCATTATTATCCTGGTATATCGACGTGATATCTACTACCACCTCTTGTGGCAAGGTTATCTTATCTAACTTAATATCTTCTCCTACTATATTTGCTTGATACATCTGTGCACCGAGCGCCACGCAAAGTTTGTTATCTAATATTCCTAGAGCTGTCACATTTCTCTCCATCGGAATAGATAACACCTCTTGCATATCTTCGCTATCTTGTGAGTCTACAAATCTCACAGCATACAACGTATCAAGTGATGCATACCATAATGTAGAACCGTCTGAAGATAGTTTTGCAAATAATACTGGAATGGACAACTCTTCTCTCTCTTCTTCGCCAAAAAATTCAGATGTCACCACTTGCATACTCAATGCATCAACAACATCAACACCCATATCTGTAAATACCCAAACCCTACCTAGAAGGTCTGGCACTACCTCTTTCACAAAGTTGCTCTTTATCTGTGAGGTTTGGACATCAAGTGTCCTAAAGGAATATCCATCATACCTCGCCAAGCCGCCTCCTTGTGTGGCTACCCATACAAAACCATGAACATCTTTGCATAGCGCATCGACAAAACTGCCGTGTAGTCCTTGATGCATTCCTAAATTACTTAGCGTATTCTTATCCACGAAACGCTCTTGGGCTACAACATCTCGTTGTACTCCAAGTAAAACCATCAAGATTATTAATGTAACAACTCTAACCATACTATGTGCATTCGCGTTTTTATACTATACCATGCAAAGAAAACAAATCTTAGTGTAAAAACAAAAAGAAAGAGACGCACATTTCTGCACGTCTCCTTATATCTGTTTGTTATTCTCTACAGATTAGTGAGCTCTTACTGTTGTAGTCTCGCCAATGAAGCCACCTACTGTGTAAGACTGACCAACATTCACACCGTGCATGAAGAGGTCCTCTTTTGTTGGGAAATACTGTGAGTACTGCTTGATGAGCTCTGCTGCTTGCTTTTGGATACGCTCGTTGCTATCTACTGCCTTAGCCTTAGAGAACTTATCTACTGCTACCCAGTAGCCAGCACGCTTCTCCCAATCCTCAGTACCTACAAGTTTTGTACCTGCAGCGTAGATACGACCGAGCATCAAGTATGGGTCACCCCAACCCTCACGAAGCTTAATTGAGTTATAAGCTGCTGCCTTAGCATTTGCATACTTCTCTGATGAGAGGTATACAGCTGAGAGCTCGAGGTAGTAAAGCGACTTATCCTCGTCGTTATCAACGAGCTCAATTGCTTGGTTGTAATATTGTACCGACTTCTCAAGGTCGTTTCTCTTCATATACATCTTAGCAAGACCACGCGCCGAACCTGCTGCTGGCTCAATAGCATGCATGTTCTCAGATGTAGCGTAGTAGAGGTCTGTCTCTGAGCCATCATCTGTCTTGCTGAGGAGACGGTTGATAAGCTTCAACCAATCAAGGTTTGCCTTGTTAGCCTCAAGTTGTGGACCGAAGATGCTTA
This sequence comes from Bacteroidia bacterium, assembly GCA_030526155.1. Lineage (GTDB taxonomy): Bacteria > Bacteroidota > Bacteroidia > Bacteroidales > Marinilabiliaceae > W3P20-009. The sequence goes on along the minus strand of JAUNDI010000015.1, from coordinate 27,709 downwards.
CGATAGTCTCTGTATCTGCTGCACCAGATGAAGCAAAACGCTGCTCTATCTGACCCTTAACCTCAGACAACTGCTCCTTATCTTTATCTTCTGTCAATGTTCCCTCGATAGCCTTTACAGCGTCAGTAGCAGTCATATATACCTTTACTACCTCTTCTGCATCAACCTCCTTAGCTTTGTAGAGGTCAACAACTACCTCAACATACTTTGCAGGGAAAGCACCTTGCAATGTAGCTGGAGCGCCTGTCAATGATGCTGCCAAAAGCTCTTTTGCCTCTTTCTGTGAAGCTACATCATCCTTGAAGGCCATCATATCCAAAGCACGCATACCTTGGAGGTATGTTGTAGGATACTTCTTGTTGTTGCCATAATATTTCATACGCTGGTCGTATGCCTTGAGAAGCATATCGTAGTACTCAGCCTTCTTTGCCTCGTCTTTCTCTTTCTTCAACAAGTTCTTAAGCATTGTAACACCCTGGCTGTAAAGTGTAGAGGTCTTACCATAAATCTTTGGAGCCTCGTTGAACATAATCAACCAGTCGTTATATGCCTCAGCATAATTCTTCAACTTATAAGCATCTGTATAACGTACTCTTGCCAATACAGCACGAACGCTATCCTCACCATGACCGTACTGCGATCCATCCTCGATGCCTTTTTGTGCGAAAGTACTAGTAGCCATCATAAGCATACCGCATACCATCAAAATGCTCTTTTTCATCGCTATCCTATGTTTACTGTTTTTATTATTCTGTTATTTGTATTCAACTTCATCCCAAAAACCGTGCCAAAATGTATTAAGCTTTATTCGATAGCCAACTATCTATATAGGCCAAACCCCTTAACACTAAGTTTTCGGGTGCAAAATTGCAATTTTTTGTTGAACTATGAAAATATTTGCTATCTCCACCCGTCAAAACTAGCAAAATTTCTTTCCCCACCTTCTCTTCTATCTCTCGTCTATATCCCTCTACCTCAAGTCTTATACCTTGCATTATGCCTTCTAATATTGCCTCTTTGGTCTCTCTGCCCAATCTTACTTTTTCACATTTGTAATCACTTCCCACATCCACCAATGGCAACTTAGAGGTATAATCGTTCAATGATTTAGCTCTCAATCTTACCCCTGGTGAAATATTTCCTCCTATAAATGTGTTGCTCTCACCATCATAATAGTCTAGAGTAATAGCTGTCCCCATATCTACTACCAACATATTTCGCCTCCCATATAGGGCTATCGCTCCTGCAATAGCTGCCACTCTATCAGCACCTAATGTCTCTTTGGTTTTATAGTTTATAAAGAATGGCAACTCATCTGTCGCTCTCAATATATATGTCTCTTCCTCCTCAAACATTGGCATCATATCTTTTAGTCTAGAGGATACCGAGGATATCATAATTCTATTTTTTTGCGAGCAACAAGGGTGCTCTTTGGGTGCTCCCCGAGTGCAGCCCGAGTGGTCAGACGCTCCAAAAATCTCACTTTTCCTTTCTATCTCTTCTCCTGCTGGTATTACCATCTGCTCTCCTAATATACCACCCTCTGCCCAACAAATCTTTGTCGAGCTATTCCCTATATCTATCAATAACACTCTACTCATGCCACAAAGTTAGTGTATTCTAATATATTAATATTACCTTTGCACCGTTTTTAGAGTTTTGCTCTAATCAATAGACAATAATAAACCCGACAGTTCGAGAACTCCTGTCGTAAAACAAAACTAATCATGACATCAAAAGCAATTGTACTTCTTTCTGGTGGACTAGACTCCACCACTGCTCTCTATCTCGCTAAGCGAGATGGTCACGAGGTTCACGCCATATCATTCGATTATGGCCAACGTCACAGCCGCGAACTTGAATCTGCTCGTCGCGTAGCAGAGAAGGTGGGTGTAGCTTCTCATAAAGTAGTAAGCCTCAACCTCGCTCAGTGGGGTGGCTCTTCTCTTACTGATAAGAATCTTACCGTAGAGGACGGCGATGTTAATCGCTCTGACATCCCTCTTACTTATGTTCCTGCTCGTAACATGGTATTCCTCTCTGTAGCTGCATCTATGGCCGAGGCTCTCGGAGCTCAGCATATATATATAGGTGTTAGCCAGGTCGACTACTCGGGCTATGTCGATTGCCGTAAGTCGTTCATCGATGCTATGCAGGTGGCTATCAACCAGGGTACCGTAATGGGTGCCGAAAAGGGCATGCCTATCCAAATTCACGCTCCTTTCATGTTCATGACTAAGGCTGAGGAGATAAAGCTAGGTGTTGAGTTGGGCGTCGACTTCTCTCTCACTTGGAGCTGCTACCGTGGCGGTGTGCGTCCTTGTGGCACATGCGATAGTTGTCTGCTCCGTGCTAAGGCTTTCGCCGAGGCTGGCGTAGTAGATACTAGTCTCAACGCATAACATCTTTCTCATGATTATCAACCTATCACGCGAGGGTATATTCCCTCTTGTGGATGATAATGGTATATCATCTACGGGGTGGACGTTCCCTGGCACTATACAGGGGGAGGGAAAACTTTGTGGTATTCCCTCCATCTTCATTCGTACTCAGGGGTGTAATCTTCATTGTAAATGGGAGAGCGTAGATGAGAATGGTAATCGTATAGTCGTACCATGCGATACTAGCCACGCTATATCTACTACCCATGGCTCTGCCGCCGATGTTGATGCCGTAGCTAAGTCTGTAATAGAACAATGCCATAGCTCTAATGTCCGCCACGTAGTTCTTACCGGTGGAGAACCTCTCCTCCAAGCGGAGGCCTCTACAGAGCTATTAAGACTACTCTACCAAGAGGGACTACACACTACCGTGGAGACGAATGGCTCATACTGCATCCCTGAGGCGCTTAAGTATATATCCCTCCTCAGCATATCGCCTAAGTTTATATACTCTTGGGATAATATGCCGAACAACTATATTGGCTCCGTAGCTGATAGTATTAATGTGCTGAGGTCATACCCTAATAGAGATTTCCAGTTAAAGTTCGTAGTCTCTAAGTACGATGACGAGCAACCAATATTGGATAAGTTATCTCTCCTTAAACAGAATACCTCTTATATTCAAAATAGTGATATCCTCCTCATGCCTATGGGAGGAAGCAAAACTCAAATAGAGAAGACCTCTCTTATTGCTGCAGAGATAGCTGTAAAGAATGGCTGGAGGTACACTCCTCGCCTTCATGTAGATTTGTGGAACAATAAAGAACGTACCTAATGATAGATAATAACCTACCGATAGAGGCTACCCTACTAGGTAAGCGTACTGAATACCCTAAACAATACGCTCCTGAGATTCTAGTTGCTGTACCTCGTCGCCTTAACCGAGAACAATATAATATCCAAGACGACAACCTCCCTTTTGTTGGCGGTGATGCTTGGCATGCATACGAACTATCGTGGCTCAACCATCGTGGTATGCCATCAGCAGGGCTCCTAAAAATCGTATACCCTGCATCTTCTCCTTGTATTATTGAGAGTAAGAGCTTAAAGTTATACCTTAACTCTCTAAATATGCACCGCACAGCAGAGAGTAATGACAATGGTAAGGCCGAGATTATATCTCTCGTCTCGCACGACCTCTCGTCGGCTATCGGTGCTCCTGTCTCTATATCTATACACAACCACGACGCCTACCATAATGCGGTAGACCCTTTCAAAGATTATTCAGTCCTTGAATCTCTCCCAGAGTGCCAAGAGATAGAGACAGATATCTACCAAGAGGACCCTAACATCTTATTGTCGGATATCCAAAAGTCAAACCCTAACAACGCAATACATATATCCTCACACCTACTAAGGTCTAATTGTAAAATCACGCACCAACCTGATTGGGGGTCGATATTCATCCATTTCAAACCAGCTAAAGATGGTTCTATGCCATCCCTAGCATCGCTTCTTAAATATATTATCTCTCTCCGAGGCGAGAATCACTTCCACGAAGAGATTTGCGAAATGGTCTATACTAGGCTTCACTCCCTCTTCCACCCCTCAGAGCTATGCGTCACATGCATCTACACCCGCAGAGGCGGAATAGATATATGCCCATCAAGAGCTAGTTCTGAGGCCCTTTTACCTACGCAATTACTGCGAAGTGAGACAATTATACAAAAATTAGCACGACAATAACGACTAATTATTTGGTTAACTGCAGAATATGTCATACATTTGCACCCGCTAAAAGCAAAATTTCGAAATAAAAAAACAACAAGTAAAACAAAATCATGATTGTAGTACCTATTAAGGAGGGCGAGAACATCGAGCGCGCTCTCAAGAAGTTCAAAAGAAAATTCGAGAAGACAGGTGTAATGCGTGAGCTTCGCAACCGTCAGGCATTCACAAAGAATTCCGTTACAAAGCGTATCGCACACGAGAAGGCTGTTTACGTAGCTGCTCTCCGTCGTAACGAGGAGGATTAATCCCCTCTACCTAAATTAGAAGTATCATTAAGTTCGTTAAAAGGAGGATGAATCTGCAATACTAGTCAGCTAGATTGACCGAATAGAACTAAAAGATATACAATACACCCCCACTAAGCACTGCTTGGTGGGGGATATTGTTTTTACCATATCTATATCTACATGATATCGTCACTAAAAGGCCATAGCTCCCTAGAACATCTGCTCGTCGACAATTTCTCCTATTTCGTTTACGCTCTTCCAATGTACGATATTACGAGCCTCTGAGGATATTGAGACACCGCACTTTGTTAGTCTTCTACCATCTGCCTCGTATGGTATGGCATAACCCTTTTCGTCTATCTGAGCCAAGGCATCATCTACTGATTTATCTACCTTAAGCTCTAGGACGAAGATATCATTCTGTGTCTTGACAACCACGTCTGCCCTTCCTAAGATACTTTTTACTTCAGTATCGACCTTGCTATTTAATAGCGAGAAGATTATATACATCAGCATTTTATAGAATGCCTCGCTATCTCTCTTAGCCATCCACTCTTTTTTCGATATGATATCGTATGGAATGGTAGCAATATATGACCTCAGTTTGGCTAAAGCCGATGGCAAATCACCATTCACCAACGACCGCGCCATAGCAAGTATAGCAGCATTTCGATCTGTATCGCTAATATCCATCAAGTAGTTAGTCATGCTATAGACCATACCATGACGCACCTCATTATTAGGGAAGCAGAGCCAATATGTATCAAAAGTCTTGTCGTATGCTCCTATAGTTAGATATCCGCTCTGATACAAAAGAGGAATTGGACTCCTTGCATTTTCGCATGGCGCATTAAACTCCTCAAGCGACAACTCGACGCCATCACACTCCAAAGGATTAAAATCTGGATAATGACACAGATGCTCTATTAGGGCAGTTGGAGTAGCTGAACCAAACCAATAAAAATCTGTATTCTTTCCATGCAATGCCCTCAGTAGGCTAAATGGAGCATATACATCTTTGCTACAAGGTGAGAAATGGTATCCATCATAATTCTTCTTCAATAGAGAGTATGCTTCGTCGACTGATATATTCAACTCCTCTGCGTACTCCTCTACACATGGGCGCAAGAATGTATTTAACTCCTCTTGGGTAATGCCACATATTCCCGAGTAGGCATCCTCCATGGTTATTGGGTAGAGGTTATTGAGTTCGGAGAAGATGCTAAGTTGGGAGAACTTTGTGATTCCTGTTATAAAGACGAACTTGATATATGCTCCATCTAATTTTACCGTTTGGTAGAAACCTCTGAGAAGATTACGCACACCTTCAAGAATCTCCTTGTTGTAGAGATTACGCATCATTGGGGTGTCGTACTCATCGATAATGACTACAACCTTCTCTCCTTGTGTCTCATATATATGACGTATCAGTTGGTCAAAGCGAGTTCCATATTCACTGACACTATTAGTAAGACCATACTGCTTTTCATACCTCTCGAGCATAATACCTAGTACCTCACACATTCCCTCTACTGTGGTACAATTCCGCATTTCACTCATATCGAAGTGTAACACAGGGTATCGCTTCCACTCCTTCTCCATATCCATTATCTTTAGACCCTCGAAGAGTTCGCGCTGACCTTTGAAATATGCCTTGAAGGTATTACATAATAGAGACTTGCCAAATCTACGAGGACGAGACAGAAAGACGTATGTATAGCGATTGACAAGATCGTACACCATATCGGTCTTGTCAACATACACCATCCCTCGCTCCCTGATATGCTGGAACTGGTCGGTATCTACTGGGTATAGGTATTTACTCATTGTTGAACGTCTATATAATAATTCTGCTCGTCTACTATCTCACCTACTTCGTTTACGCTCTTCCAATGTACGATATTACGAGCCTCTGAGGATATTGAGACACCGCACTTTGTTAGCCTTCTACCATCTGCTTCGTATGGTATGGCATAACCCTTATCGTCTATCTGAGCCAAGGCATCATCTACTGATTTATCTACCTTAAGTTCTAGGACGAAGATATCATTTTGTGTCTTAACAACCACGTCTGCCCTTCCTAAGATACTTTTTACTTCGGTATCGACAATAGAATTGAGCATTGAGAATGTCATATAGAAGAGTAATTTATAAAACGACTCGTTTCTCTCCTTTACCTTCCAATCTTCCTTTGTGATAATATCGTATGGTATCTTTGCTATATATGAACGCAAAGCTAGTAGAGCTCCGTTAAGATTACCATCAAAGATAGCCTCAGCCATATCTGCTACCAAGCCGTTATTATCAGAAGTACTTCGCTTTAGAATAATAGGCATTAGGCAATCTATCAATCCCTCTCTAACCTCATTATTTGGTATCTTTAGTATATAACGCTTAAGCATCGGGTTATACTCTCCTAAGGTAAGATACCCACTCTGATATAACAATGGTAAGGGACTCTCGGCATCCTCGCAAGGAATACTAAACTCACCCTCTGAAACTTTTACTCCATCATAATCTAGGACGTTAGGTATTGAGTAGTGCCTCAAATGTTCCAATAACGCTGTAGATGTACCAGATTCAAACCAATAGTGCTTAGTATTCTTTCCATGTAATGCCCTCAGTAGGCTAAATGGAGCATATACATCTTTGCTACAAGGTGAAAAATGGTACCCATCATAATTCTTCTTCAATAGAGAGTATGCTTCGTCGACTGATATATTCAACCCCTCTGCGTACTCCTCTACACATGGGCGCAAGAATGTATTTAACTCCTCTTGGGT
>JAUNDI010000015.1:0-20427 GCA_030526155.1 Bacteroidia bacterium | reverse complement strand
CTCCCTGATATGCTGGAACTGGTCGGTATCTACTGGGTATAGGTATTTACTCATTTTTGAACATCTTCGCAACTTAGCGCAATTATAGCATTTTTTTGCTAAAAAATAAAGCTGTGCATAAAGCAATATTCAAAACAAAACCGCACTAGCACGGTGAGGGAAGATATACCCCTCACCTCGCTAGCGCGGAAATCACAGAAAAAAGCTCTTTACTCTGCCTTTGGCTGCTCTACAAATGTCTTACCCTGAAGAGCATCTGCGATACCAGCATAAGCAGGCTTACGATAGTAATCTGTAGACCACAATGAGCTAATTGTCTTATGTCTCCAGCTCTTATCTGCAGGTGCGTCTGTGATACACCATACTGTGAAGCCATACTGCTGTGCAGCTGGAACGTTATCCAAGTAAGCGCGAAGGATGAAGTTATAGAAACCAGCCATCTTCTGCTCCTGCTCATATGTTAGGTTACCATCTAGTTCTTTACCGTCAGCGGTCTTGTAGCACATATCGAGCTCAGATACACGAACAAGCTTACCTGAACTTGCCATGATCTTGAACATCTCCACGATGCGATTCTCCTGCCACTCTTGTTGTTGAGGATCCTCGCTGTAGCTTACGTGCATTTGAGTACCGATACCATCGATCTTAGCGCCGGCCTTCTCCCATTCTGGGATCCAGTACTGAACGTATGACTTAACCTTATCGAGGTTACCCCAAGTCTGCTCGAGGTTGTAATCATTAACGAACAACTTAAGATCGTCTGGGTTTGTACCCTCAATCTCAGCGAATGCTTTACGTGCAGCCTTCTCAGCGATAACTACATAATCAACATCACCGAGGTAATCCTGCCAGTAGAAGTTATTCTTCTGATCATCCTCAGTAGCAGTAGCAGCACTCTGGAGGTTATAGAAACCATTACCATTTGTATCAGCACCACCTACAGACTCGTTCACGAGATCCCAAGCAGTTACCTTACCTGCAGTGGCCTTAATCATTCCATTAATCCACTTATTCATAGCCCAAGTAAGTGTATCCTTCTTCTGTTCAGGAGTCAACTTGATTACCGTAGAATTAGCATCTACCTTCTCAAATACTGATATTTCCTCTGAGTTTGCATTAGAATCACCCTTACCATAAATACGAGCAACGAAGCATGAGAAATCATCACCCTTTAGATCTCCATTTGTAATAAGGGACTCGCCATCCAATGTCCAAACGATATCTCTAAAGTAATAATCATTAGCCTCCGCAAATTCATTTAAGTTAAAAGCAATTGAGCGCATATCTTTTCCATCACACTCTGCTGGGATAGTGAAATCTATCTCAAAATCTTGCCATTCCTTGGTATAATTAACATCTCCAATAGCTGCCCAATGAATATATTCGCCAGGCATTTTATGGCATTGTGTTGAAGCCTTCGCAGGAGATGTTGCCTTATACTTGAATGATAGTTTTGTATTCGCACCAGCAGCAAGTACTTTATTAGAAACAATGAAGAACTGGTTATCCCATGCTTGTTCCTTTTTAGCGGTAGCTTTTACAATTATAGAAGGGAACGCAATTTCTTCAATCTTTGATGGATTAGGACCTTGCTGCCCTACAGTAGAGTAGAAACATGTGACATCGTCGCCTTCACAATTTCCATTTACAACAAGCTCATTACCATCCGCATCTGTCCAAGACAAATTATCAAAATAATAATCATTTTCCTCTGCAAATTCGCTAAGATTAAACGCAATTGTTTGTCCCTCATTAGCTGCTTCAGATGGGATAGTAAAGTCTGCCTCAAAATCTTGCCACTCTTCAGTGAAGTTTACGTCGCCAATAGCCATCCAATGTTTATAAGCTCCAGGGTTAGCATGAATTTGAGTAGAAGCCTTGGCCTTCTTAGTAGCACGATATCTAAATGCAACCTTTGTAACTTCACCAGTCTTAAATGGTCTTGTAGACTTAAGGAAGAATTGGTTATCCCATGCTTGTTCCTTTTTAGCGGTAGCATGAATTGCCACGGCACGCAAATTTAGACTTCCAGCCTTATTCAATAAAATATTATCATCAAACAAAGATGTCATCTGAATGCTTACAGGCTGCACGTTTCCAATTGTCGTCGATTTATTACCAGCCTTAGCCTTCATAATCAACTCAAGGTTATCAATGAAAATATCACCAGCAAAATCTCCAAAACTAAAAAGGAAACGAGCTGCGCCATCAGTCGCAGTTGTACTAACTGATATTTGCTTCCATTCAGTAGACAGATTAATTAGAGGGAAATCACCACAACCTGCATAATTCTTTGGGTTTTGAAATCCAGCACGAAGTACACCCTCAGCACTAGCTCTAACAGACATCTTCAAGACATAATCGCGATTCGCCTCGTATTCTTGATCAATAGCTGCTTGTGCCTCCCAAAAATTGACAGCTGAAGGGTTAGATATCTTTATACATTTTGTACCATCAACACCTTCACCTTCTACAATAGTAAACGTTGAGCTATTACCCCAACCTCCAAAACCTTGGTCATCATCAAAAACGAACTTAAAAATAGTTTGATCTTGAGCATCAAGGGAAACTACCTTGTCTGCAATCAACGACTCCAACCATTTCTTATTCTGTTGTGAATGCCATGCTAATGTATGACCAAAAACTGTAGCATTCTGCTCCTCTGCGGCGATTACAAAATCCTCAACGGTGCCGAAATCCATTTCTCCCTTGTCATTAACACAAGAAGCAAACTTCATAGCATTACCGGCAACAACTTCGTCAAAATTACTATTTGCCAAAGCATATATTGTAGACTTTTGGTTGTAATCGGCAGCCTCAAGAGCGGCACCCAACTTAAAGTTGGGGCCAATCTTGCTGTTATCTTTTGCATACGACTTCAATACATTGTATTGATCGAGGTAGGCATACGTGTCTAGGCCAGCTGGTTTAACTACCTTTACATATGCGATGTCGTCATCTGCACAGGCAGTAAAGAGAGCTGCAACGCCAAGACCTGCAATTATCTTACTGATATTATTCATCGTATACTATACTTTTATTTGTTGATAGTGTATGAGAATGTCTCTGGCATTACAACACCGTTCTTCTGCCATACCAACTTCTCCTTTGTTGTCAATTTTGCACCATTTTCGTGCTCAATTGTGTAGCTAAGTTCGATAAGATCGCGATCGAGTTCACCCCAAGCCTTTTTAGCACCCTTGCTTGTGAACTTACCACTAGCATTCTTTACTGTCCAACCCTCAGATGTTGTAGAGATTGCACAATTCTCAGAGCCATCAAATACCAAATCAAGCACACATTTAAGACCCTTAACATCTACTTCATACTTCGAAGCCGAAAGGCTAACTGTAGAGAGAGAAACGATCGGTGTTTTGTTTGTGATGGTTTCAGAGTATGAATTCTCTGTTATATCACCAGAGCACTCACGCAAACGCAACCATGAACCATGGTATTTGTTCACATACTTGATAGCGTAAAGAACATAATCTTTTGGCGTCACAAACCAATCCTTTTCAACCAATCGATTAGGATTCTCAACTGAAGGATCACCTGCAAGAATCTTATCAGCGCCTACTGCACTTGTCATTACCATAGGAATAACATATGTAGTATTTACTGTATTTGGATCAGCAAAGAAAGCATCAGTCAACTGAACCTCTACACCTCCATTAGGATTACCATTAAACTTCATTTGGGTACCAAGGACCTGATAGTACTCAGAAGGCATCGCTTTAACTTCGTTAACACCATCAACAAGAGAGTTATCTACAACAAAGTCCACTGTGATATCCTTACCCTTATATGCGCCACCCATAGTAGCCATAATCTTGCACTTATGCTCGCGATCAAGAGCTGAAACTGCATCATTATTGTTGGCTACAGAGCCCAATACAAGTGTACGAACAGGAGTCTGATATGGGAAGTAAACTGAAATTTCGCCGTAATCAGGGAAATCCTTGTCTGCGTTCTCACAACCAGTAAGCACTGTAAAAGCCGAAACAGCAGTTGCAAGTACTATGTTTTTAAACTTATTCATATTTCTTTTCTGTGTTTTTATTGGGGACTACTTATTCCAACCGTCATTCTGCTGGATATTAGAGAACTTCATAACCTCTGAGTTAGGAATTGGACCATAAATCATATAATCTTCATATTTACGTTCCTCTCCAACAACCTCATATATTTCATATTCTGTTTCACTCTTGAAATCGATTGCACGAGGCTTCTCTTTCAAGTGGGCCATATCCTTCCAACGGCGTAAATCGTATAGACGATGGTTCTCAAAGCAGAGCTCAATACGGCGCTCGTTACGAATAAGTTCACGGAACGCCTCCTTACCTTGCGCAGCAATCTCATCGACGTACACGGTACCAACACCTGCTCTGTTACGAAGAGCCTTGATAACATCAACTGCAGACATACCATAAGAGGCAGTACCTGTTGGCCCGAAAGCCTCATTTGCAGCTTCAGCATAACCAAGATAGAATTCAGTCATACGCATATATGCCCATGTGTGAATCTGACCTGCCTTATTCTCACCCAAGCTAACATCTGAACGAAGGAACTTCTTAAGGTAGTAACCAGTACGTGTTGACTCACCAGGTTTCTTATCGATACCATCGTTATTTGAAGAGTATGAACCTGTGATAATTGGTTCACCACCGAAAGCCTCACCATTAACGATAACAGCATCTGCCAAACGAGGATCACGATTAGCGTAGATGTTTTTAGCATCATAACCACTATTTGGATGATTAATAGGGAAGCCATTCTTCATTGGAAACGCATCCACTAAATTCTGTGTAGGATTTACGCGACCATTTCCGTACTGTGACTTAGGGAAATTATCTGATTCACGTTGACCACCAGACTTGTCATTATCATCATATTTCGCAGATGTCTTACCTGTACGCCAAATGAACTCATCACGCATTGCTCCATCTGCGAGATTATTTAACCAAGTATAATTTGTGAACCAATTATGTCCCTCAGGATCTATACCAGCCAACTTATTGTCGCCAATAACCTCAGCACAATATTTAGCGGCATCTTCATATGAAATGCCAGAGTAATCAGAGTATGCTGGAGAGGCTGCCCACAACATTAGTTGCGCACGTAAAGCAATAGCCCAACGACCGCACATCTTTCCTATCTGATCTTTACCAAAAGCCATGTTATAGCTAGCTATGGCAGCTCTATCATCATTTCCATATAGTGCCGCATACTTCTTGATAAACTCATTCGCATTAACATCATCTACATTGCCATTCTCATATGGCACGAGTTCCATACACCTATCAATATCTTCCAAGATAAACGCTATACAATCAGTCAACTTATCTCGTCCAACATTGAAGTTTGACGATCCAGATTCAGATGCCTTCTTAATTGCCACACCATACATCTCACCATTTACAAGACCTGCGTGAGCGCGGAGAAGGTGAAAATAGTTTAGAGCTCGCAACCCATATGCCTCACCTTTAGCGTGGTCGATAAACATCTGGTTTCTAATCTCATCAGTAATAGCAAACTTTACACGATCAACATTCTCCAAGAAGATGTTGATGTACTGTATTGCATTATAACGGGTCTTCCACTGAGAAGTTGGGTCGCTTTCATTAGTCCAGTTAGTACCCATCTTGCGCCAGCTATTACTTTCATCATTTGAGACGCAGTCATCAGTAGCCAAGTCGCTATTTGGCATCTGAGAGAATGGCAACATAATATATGCATTACCCAAGATGCTCCATGCCGACTCAGAACGTGAGAATATAGCATCGATATCGAGCTGATTCTCAATAGCAGGCTCAAACATATCATCGCAAGAAGCGAATGTAAGTGCTGAAGCCGCTGCAACTGCCCAAGTTGTATGTTTAATAAAATTTTTCATCTTTTTTCTCTGTGATTTAGAATGTGACTTTCACACCTGCGTTGAAGAAACGCTTGTTTGGTTCTGCATTTAGGTTCAAATCCAAGTAATCCTTCTCCTTAGAGATTGTCAAGAGGTTAGAACCACTAACATATACCTGAGCACCCTTTACTACACGGTCTGCAAAGAGATCCTTGCTGAAATCGTATGTTAGCTGAACCTTAGCAATATCGAAGCGATTTGTCTTGTACTCCCAGAAGTCAGATGTAGCAGTATTGTTAGCATTATCACCTGAAGTCAAACGAGGCAATGTAGCAGTTGCTGCTGTCTCTGGAGTCCAAGCATTACGCATCTCCTTAGAGTAACGTTGGTCGTTCTTAGGACACCAGTAGGCAATATTCTCACGATTGCCATTTACATATCTATGGTTCTTGTAGCCGACGCCACCGAAACCGCCTGTTCCAACTACATGGAGAGTAAAGTTCTTATACTTAGCAGTGATGTTTACACCGAGTGTTGTAGGCGAACCATACCAACCACCTCGAGAGAGGAATACCTCATCCTTGCTATCGATAACACCATCATTATTCTGATCCTTGTACTTCAAATCACCAGGTTTAATGGATGCGCCTTGGCTTACATGCTTACCTTCTTCGTTTACATAATTATCTATATCCTCTTGTGATTGGAAGATACCTAAGCACTCATAACCCCAGTTACCATCAACGTCATGACCTTGACGATATTGCCATGAATACTCACGAATCTCATCACGCTTTGTAGCCTCTGTCTTATAGTATGAGACAAAAGCACCAAGGCCGAGTTCTACCTCACCAATGAGTTTCTGATAGTTAACATTAGCGTCGAAACCAATTCTCTCATCCTCGTTGAAGTTCATATTATAACCCCAATTGGTATTTGGATAATACTCTTGGAAATAGCTAGGCACTTTATTATCAGACTTTATGATAAGGCCCTCGTATGTATTCTTATAAAATGAGGCGTCAACCTTCAATGAACGATTGAACAATTCAGCCTTTAAATTTACTGAGAACTCATTACGAGACTGTGGATCAAGGTCTGGGTTACCACCCTGTGCAGCATAAACACTTGTTCCACCTGCCTTATCTCCCCATGACCACCATGCTCCAGATTCATACTTGCCGGAATATAGGTAAAAGTTCTCAACATTTAAATCAGTCTTGATACTAGATACTGCAGCACTTACGAGCAACTTATCAAACAAGCCGCCCTCCAAGAAACTATGGCGAGCCAAATCGACACCTACTTCTACCGACTTGCTAAGGTGGTTACGGTTATCTTCATGCAACTTAGCAGTATGCATAACAGATAGGCCAGCATTCAAGAAATACTTGCGTGCAAAGTTGTAATTAACTTGTGCGCCGAAGTTACATTCTGAATCATTATGGTATGTACCAGACTTAGTCAATTGATCACCATTAACAAGTACAATAGCATTGATATTGTGGTCATCGAATGAACGAACATAGTCGAAATGAATATTTGCAGACATTAGCATATTGGATGCAGAGCCACCAATATTCTTTACACCAGAGTGCTTATCATTTTTGGCGCTCTTATCAAGACCAGAAATCAGCTCAACTCCATTGAACTTTGACCATGTAGCTTGATATGTAGCATATTCGTCATTAATACTTGTGTTGTATGATGTGCTATAGTCAAGACCATATACAGCTGCAAAAGACAATCCCTCTGTGAGACCACTGAGATCGATCTTCAAACCAGTATCGAACTGCATTACGCGGCTAGTGTATGTGTTTTCTCCTGCAGCATACATATCAGCGATAGTATTTGTCTCCAAATCAGTCTTGATACCGCCGAGAATATACTTGCCATCAATAACGCGCGCGATCTTTAGATAGTCGGCTACAGAAGGTACGCTTGTATCAAGTTTATCAATAGGAATCAATGGTTGAATTCTATTTGCACGTGTCTCGCAAGCGAACTTCCAAAAATCACCAGAACCATTTACAGTTTTTGCATTATAGAACGAAGCGTTAGCATTGGCGAAAGCTGTAACAACGTCGCCAAGATGCATATCAACATTACCACGAACACTAAGACGGTCGGTGTAATTGTCTTTTGCCTTACCAAAGTCGAATGGGCTACCGATACGATAGTAGCTAACCTGAGAATAGTATGATGCCTTTTCACCACCTCCCTGGATTTCAACTGTAGCATCCCAACGATTGTATGCCTTCTTTACATAATCCTCTGAGAAGAGGTTCAAATCTGGATAACGATATGGGTTTTCGCCAGATGCTGTTTTGTATATTTCCTCATCAGAGTATGTCTTTGACAAGCCATCATTCTCACGAGCTTGATTATACAAAATCATCTGCTCTGCAGCGCCAACATACTCTGGGAATGCCTTAAAGACATTCAAACCATAGTTAGCACGTGCATCGATTTGGATGTCTCCCTGCTTACCGCGCTTTGTTGTAACAAGGATAGCACCCTTTGCAGCATGAGAACCATAAAGAAGAACAGCCTGAGCACCCTTCAATATAGTAATAGAAGCGATTTCGTCTGGCTTTACGTTGTTAATATCGCGACCTGCAACACCATCGATTACAACAAGACGCGAATCGAAGCCCCATACAGAATTACCATTATAACCACTAGTATATGCTTGCAAATTATCAAGTGCACCAGTGAAGTAATTCTTCTCCAACAACTGCTCTACATTCACACTTTCGATACCACCGAGAACGTCCTGACTAGAGATCGTACGGAACGCAACGTTTATCAAAGAGGAATCAGCAGCTACTGGCTGAACTTCTGCAGTCTCCTGTGCAATAACGCTTGTAGCTAATAGAATAGCCGACGATGCAGTGAGGATTCTTTTAAAGTTATTTTTCATCTTTTAATTTCTTTTTCTGTTAGTCAAAACATTACCAACCTGGGTTTTGATCGAACTCCTCATAAAGGTGAACGTCATCCTCTTGGAATGGGAGGTAATAGTGCTTAGCATTGTATGGACGCTCAAGAATTGTCTTTAGCTGATATCCCTTAACCTCAGCATCTCTTGGATCGTTCTTAGTATAGAACTCATCAGACTCTACACGAGAGAACTCTGCTGATTGCTTAATATTATAAGGATACTCTGTCAAGAGCAACCAACGCTGTAAATCGTACCAACGATGGCCCTCGAAAGCAAGCTCGCAAGCACGTTCACGACGAACCTCATCAATGAACTTCTTTTGGTCGCCGGCCAACTTAGCTGCTACATGACCGGCGCCTACACGATCACGAAGTACATTGATTGCATCCTCAGCTGTCTTGGAGTAATTTGAACTCTTGTATGTTGCACCCTTAGCTGCAGCACCGGCCTCAGCGTACATCAAGTATACATCAGCAAGTCGCATATACGAAAGGTAGCAGGAAAGAGCAGAACCCCAATTGTACATACCATCAAGTTTATTAGCCTGGTGAGGAACCAATTTTTGTGTATAATAACCTGTACGACAAGTCTTATCAGGATCTACACGAAGATTACCACCGGTATACATTTGGCAATAAACATATGGCTTTTCTACATCTGTAGCTTTACCATCATCAACAATATACTTAAAGCCGTCAAAGATAATGTCATGATAGAAACGTGGGTCACGCCCCTTGAAAGGATGATTAGGGTCATAACCTGACTCAGGATCTGTAATAGGGAGACCGTTTGCCATACCATATGCATAATCTACATAGTTTGCAGTAGGCATATGTATCAAGGCATCGTGTTCTACAATACCGCCGGCCTTAGTACCCCACAACTTTGCAAAGTTCCAGTTTGAACCATTTGTACCAGTAGCTGGACCACGCATGATGGCCTCTGTACCACCTGGTTGTTTCCATCCGAGACCTGTTGTATAGAAGAGTGCTGAATAGCTATCAGCTGGTTGCGAACCACTTTTGTTCACATGGTCGTAAATTTTGGCACCCTCTTCCTCAAAGATTTCAGCAAATTTATGAAGTGCATACTGAGTCTCTCCACTCTCTACCAAGCTAAGGAGTTCACCAAGAGCCTCTGCGGCCTTCTCTGCTAACTCTACGTTATATTCATATGTGGCACCATTCTTAGAAGCACCAACTTGAGCGCCCTTCTCATGAAGTGGTGAAGCTGCATGGAGGAGCACCTTACCAAGATATCCAAGAGCTGCTACCTTTGTGATACGATTAGTATTCTTACCCTTCTGAGATGAACCTACTTTTGTCTTATCCCAATCAATTGGAAGGAGATCGGCAGCCTTACGAAAGTCTTTTGCTGCCATCTCTGCACATTCGCGATACGACAAACGTGGAAGGTTAAACTGAGAGCCATCAATGGATTCTGTCATGTATGGAAGACCGCCAAAGAAAGCCATCATCTCTTGGTACCACCAACCACGGAAGAAGTATAGCTGGCCAGCAATGAGATTCTTCTCCTCTGATGTTCCCGTCATATTCCCGAGGTTCTCTAGACCGATATTGGCCTTACGGATACAATACCAAGCATGACCAGTAAGACTATGGGCATACTTATCTGTATTTTGTGGATCTTCTCCACCTCTCCACAAGAAACTTTGGTTGTTTTGGTACCAAGCCTTGTAGTTGCCTATATCAAACTGACGAGTAAGGTGGCCATCACCAAGACCAGTATTCAAAATCTCATCCTCACCCCAATTAAATGTAGTTGTCCAATAGCAACTCTCCTTATTAGGTATACAATTATAGATTTCATCTATAAAACCCTGGAAGTTGCGGAATTTCTCAAATGATGTCCCTGCTTGAACGTCTGTATCTGGCGATTTGTCGAGATAATCCTCGCAAGAAGATAGGCTGAATACAGAAGCCAAACCGAGAGCGCAATATGCTATATGTTTAAACTTATTCATTTCCTTCTAGTTTATTATAGAGAGAACTTAAGACCAAAGTTAATACGCTTAACAGTTGGATAAGTACCTTGACCTGTGCTACCGCCGAAGTTAGACTCACGATCATCAGGTAGGTTAGACCATACGAACAAGTTATTACCGCTGACAAAAAGCTTCATATATGTGAAGTGAATCTTCTTCATAAAGTTGAAGTTCTTATCAAATGTATAACCTAACTCAACGTTCTTCAAACGAACGAAAGAAGCATCCTCAAGGAACTGTGTACAATGATAGTACTTATCTGGCTTAGAGTTGTAACGAGGAGTTACATAATCAGAACTACCTTGATTATCAATCCACCATGAACCCATATCGTATACTGTATTCAACTTATCAGAAGAGCCCCAAGACTGAAGAGTAACGTCACGTGTAACGTTCGACACTCCATAGAACTGTACGAAGAAGTTCCAACCCTTCCAATCAACACCAACTGTAGCATTGTATGTATTCTCAGGGGTACTAGAGTAGCCATATGGAGCAGTATCGTTATCATCAATGATACCATTTCCATCAAAGTCCATAATATGGTAATCACCTACCAATTTTTGGTTATCTACACCGCTAATCTCAGTTGAACCATATATTTCGTCGAATGTGTTTATGAAACCGCAATCGATAAAAGATGTAGTCTGACCAGACGCATAACCTTGTTTCTTTCTATAAGAAGCATATAGTTGTGGCTCTGCAACCTTGTCCATTACATTCTCTGCATGGGTCATATTAAAGTTACCCCATAGACGCATCTCATTAGGAAGAGTCTTACTAACACGGAGCTCAATCTCGTAACCCTTTGTTGTCATCTCGCCATAGTTAATAGAACGTGCTGCCTGACCAAAGTATTTTGGTGTAACCTCTGTCATCACCATATCCTTACGCTTGTCCTTAAAGAACTCTACGTTACCTGCCAAGAGGCCTCCGAGAAATGCATAGTCGACACCAACATTCATCTTTGTTACAGTCTCCCACTTGAGGTCTGGATTACCAATAGTCTTCTCACGATATACATCGTAAGATGATTGACCATCAGGCTCCTGATCTGACATGCCAGGAAGCTTATTACCAGAGATTTCCCATTGAGAAAGGTATGCGAAACGATCACCCTTAGAGTCATCACCGATCTGACCGATAGAACCGCGAATCTTCAACATATCGATAATGCCCTTTTCTTTGAGGTTCTGCATGAAAGACTCCTCAGAGATTGTCCAACCGAGGGCACCTGAACTAAAGAATACGAAACGGTTATCCTTGCTATACTTCTCAGAGCCGTTATAAGCACCATTATACTCCAAGAAATACTTACTTAGGAAGTCATAAGTAGCACGGAATACCCAGTTCTCACGATATGAAGGAATCATATTACCTTGTGCGAACTCATCACGTTGGAATACGCCCATCAAACCAACAGAGTGCTTATCAGCAAACTTGTGGTTATAGTTTAGCTGAATCTGATAGTTAAAACGACGATATGTGTTCCAATCTTGAACAGAACCATTTGATACTGACCATTTTGGAAGTGGCTCTTGTGTATTAAAGTTCTGATAATCCACATAAGGCTGCTTCATATTCCATTGACCTGTTTCTGGGTCACACCAGTTTCTTACGGTACTATTGTTGAGGTCATTCACTCCACGACCAGCCTCAAGGAATCTATTATCCCATGAGATTGTACCACGAACATTTAAGCCTTCAAGAAGGAAAGAGAGATCTTGATCCAAAGAGAAGTCTGTTGTGATAGTTGTAGTAATCTTTTGCTGTGTACCTGCCACAGCCAAGTTCTCGATAGAGTTTGAAACGTTTGTTCCAGAAGGGAGCCATCCCCATGTTCCATCAGAGTACTTTGGCAAGAAGGCATCAGGAGAGATGGAATATGCACCGGCCCAACGCTGAGCCATCTGCCACTCATCACCATCATTAGTTGCTGGACATCTACGGATACCCATAGAACCTGCGATACCTACCTTAAGTACAGTAGACTTTGTGAGGTTAAAGTCGAGATTTGAACGAGCACCAATACGGTTAAAAGAGTAACCTGACTTATATCCACGGCTATTGTCGAACTCCTTAAACATATCGCCTTCGTTTACATAATCGAGAGCGGCAAAATACTTAACAAATTGCGAACCACCAGCTACATTTACGTTAGCATTGTATGACATAGCATGCTTCTTAAAGAGAGCATCTTGCCAGTCAACATTTGGATAACGCTCACGAAGTAGATTTCCTAATTCATCTTTCTTGTCTCCTTGGTTACGATAGTTCTCGATGAAAGACATTGGACGATATGCACCCCATGAATCTGCGATATTCAACTCATGCTCGATAACACGGTTACGTTGAACGAGAGCATCGTATGAGTCGAGCTTGTTAGGCAACTTAGCTACCATCTTCATAATAGCATTTGCCTGAACGTTAACTTGAGCTCTACCCTCGCGACCACGCTTTGTAGTAATAAGGATTACACCATTAGCACCCTTCACACCGAATACTGCAGTAGCAGAGGCATCCTTCAATACAGAAAGAGTCTCCACAGATGCCATATCTACAGAAGCCATATCACGCTCTACACCATCGACGAGAACGAGTGGCTGATTTTGAGAACCACGAATAAAGATCTGTGGTTGCTCCTCACCTGGCATACCGTTTGATGCTACAGTTACAACACCTGGGAGGTTACCTGTCAAAGCCTGGCCTACGTTAGTAATACCAGCAGCTCTCTCGAGCACCTCACCTGTAGCTTGCGTAATAGCACCTACGATACTCTCTTTTTTCTGTTGTCCATAACCTACAACGACAACCTCGTCCAATGCCTTGGAAGAGTCTGACATTGTAATGTTGTAGACATTTTGTCCAGCTGCAACAGCAACGTTCTTGTCATCGAAGCCGATGAATGAGTACGAAATCTGAGCACCAACTGGAACTGATAGGGAATAGTTTCCGTCGAAATCGGTTACTGTACCTACTGTAGTACCACTAACAGCAACTGACACACCAGGGAGAGGTTCTCCTGATTCATCGACTACTTTTCCGCTGATGGTAACTTTATTCTGTGCCATTGCTACTGTTGCAGCTCCGAGGAGAACTACACACATTGCAGCCAAACGGCGACGAATAGCGCTAAACCATCCTTCTTTTAGTCTTTGCATAGTTTGTGTTTAATGATTTTTTTAGAGGTTTTTTAGTTAATTGTTCCTGACCATCGAGATGCGTAAGTAAACCCCCTTCACACTTGCGACCTCAAGGTTTTTTTCTGTTCTTTTTTATTGTTTCGTTTCTAGCTCTGTTTTCTTCGCGATTTTTGATTTGTTACTTTGTGTGATTTATCGAGTGCAAATATCGCACTTTATTCATCAATACTTTTTCACGTACGTTACCATTTGTTTGCTTAGCGTTAACTAATGTGAAACAAATTGCGCAAATTTCATACTTAACAACAATATGGCTGTTTTCTCTGATTTTTAGCACATTACATTTTTGTTATGTAACGAGAGAAAAAGTATTTGATATATGAAACAAAAAATGATACAAACGAAAAATGGCGAAATGTGCAGTTTGCGCACATTATTTGCATAAAATATGTAAACGTAATAAAGATGAAATATGGAGAATGGGGAGACATAATGCCGTTATTTTGCGATGAAAAGGGGAGCATCTTGATTGAATAAAGTGAGACATAGGGAATTGACATGATAGGAGGAAATTTGGATGTGACAAATATAGGAGACATATGGAGCGTAGTGTCCCAAAATGTCGCATTATGTCCCAAAATGTCCCAAAATGTCCCATTGCGAGATGATAGAAACATGATACCTATGAAATGGAGATGGGATATAAATAATAGAGAGAAGGAGCGAGAGTGGGGAATATGATATGAAGCATTGTGAAAATATGAATAGCGTATGTGTAGCGTCTGTATAGAGCGAGGTTAGCGCGAGGTATAAGCGAGATGCAAGGAAGAAAAACGAAAGATATATCTATATAGGAGATGGAAGACAGAGAGAAAGAGAGATGGTAGTAGAAGCAGAATAGAGACGACATATAGAGAAGAGGGGCAAAAAAGTACAAAAGTATTGCAGTATGTTAAAAGATATTACTACCTTTGCGGCGCTTTTGGGAACAAAACAAAGAGACCCGACAAGCACTTATATAAAGACAAAAAACTATCACAATGAAGAATATCTTTAAGTCGATTGGTCTATGTCTCGTTTCGGGACTTTTCCTTTCATCATGCGCTAACCAAGCACCACAACAGAGCGCAGCAGTAGTAGCTGGCAACCAAACAGTAGCATATATCAATACAGATAGCTTGCTTCTTAACTATAAGTTGGCTCAGAAGCTCAACGAGCAGATAATGAGCAAAGAGGAGGCTGCACGTGCAGACTTCAACCAGAAGTATCGTACATTACAACAAGATGCTGCAGAGTTCCAGCGCAAGGTACAGAACAACGCATTCCTTTCTATGGAGCGTGCACAGCAGGAGCAGAATCGTCTTCAGAAGAAGCAGCAAGAGCTTCAAGAGCTAGACGCACGACTCTCTCAGGAGCTTATGAGCGAGCAGGCTAAGTTGAGCGCTCAGCTACATGATACTCTCCAGAACTTCCTCAAGGAGTATGCAACAACACGTTATAGCCTCGTACTTTCTAACAATATGGGTGACAATGTACTCTGGAGTGCTCCAGGTGTAGATATCACAAACGAGGTAGTAGAGATATTGAACTCACGTTATAAAGAATAAGATATAGTAATGCTCTAAATTTACACTTAGTACACTATTGTACACTATGTAACAAGAGTTATTACATAACCTCAAAAACCAACACATATCATCTTGGGCGAGTGGCTAATGGTCACTCGCCTTTTTTTACTCTTACACCATATAAAAATAGCCCATTTTAGTTCAGTAAAAACTTTTCTCTAGGTAACATAGAAAAATAAACTACTGCATTACAAACAGATAGCTAGAAAGTTTACCCTTATCCGAAGAGAGCGACTTTTGTACAAAAGATACAAAATGGAAGACTTTTGTAACGTCTGAGAAAAGCCGAATGATATATATGTTGTTTCTTTGCATCAGTAACAACAATAGTTGTGTGCATAGACTAACTAAATATTCGCGTTAAGGCTGCGTTGGGAAACGGAGCCTTTTTTTATGCTTTATTAAATAACCTATAGGCGACTCAAAACGTAAAATCGGAGCATTCGATTATCAAAACAATGAAAAACTTACATACCATACTTTACTCCATTATCAGTGCACTACTTCTTTTAAGTTGTAGTCCGACAGAAACAACAATAGAGATTATATACACAACAGACACACATGGAGATATACTCCCATTTGGTTTTATTACAGAGAAGCCTACGGACCATAGTATGGCACATGTAGCTACATATTTGGAGCATGTACGCGACACATCAGACAATGTAGTTTTGCTAGATGCGGGAGATTTTTTACAAGGCACACCTGCAGTATACTATTACAACTTTGTGGATACTACGACTACGCATGTAGTGGCAAGTATATTCAACTACCTAAAGTATGACGCGATAACGGTAGGCAACCACGATATAGAGACAGGACATGATGTATACGACCGCGTAGTGAGTCAGATAAATGCGCCTGTACTTGCGGCAAATGCGATACATAAAGGGAGTGACGAACCATATTTCAAGCCTTATACCATAATAAAGAAGGGAGGCAAGAAGATAGCAGTTATAGGCCTTATTACTCCACATATACCATTTTGGCTACCAGAAAAGTATTGGGAAGGTATGGAGTTTGAGGATATGGTAGAGGCGGCACAGAAATGGGTTGACTTCGTTAAGAAAGAGGAGAATCCAGACCTTATGATAGGGCTATTCCATGCAGGGTATGACTACACATACGGCGAAGCTAATGCTGACACGCCGAAGAATGAGAATGCATCAATGCTAGTTGCCAATAGAGTAGATGGATTAGACTGCATCCTCATAGGGCATGACCATAAATACCATGTAGCAGAAATAACCAACCATAAAGGCAACAAGTGCCACCTTGTAGACGCTGGATCATCAGCCAATATGGTTGGACATGTGACAGTACGCTTTAACAAGGAGAACAAAAAGAGCATAAAGTCGCGCCTCGTAGAGGTAGATAGCTACGAGCCATCAAAGAGATATTTAGAGATATTCGCCAACCAAAAGAAGACGATACGCGACTATTCGACGACTATAGTAGGCACACTAAAAGAGGATATATATTCAAATGAGGCTCTATTTGGGTCAAGCAAGCTATTAAATATAGTACATAGGACAATGCTCAAGCATACTGGGGCAGAGATTAGCTTTACAGCACCATTGTCATTGAACGCCATTATCCCCAAGGGCGACCTATCTATAGGGGAGATGTTCAATATATATAAGTATGAGAATACGCTTAACTCGATATTGCTATCGGGAGATGAGATAAGAAAATATTTAGAGTATAGCTACAAAGGGTGGATATGTAACCCTGATGAGTGTGGACACCTTATTATCATAAACAATTACAATAGGGTTAAGAATGGGTATTTCAACTTCGACACAGCAATGGGAATAGACTATACAGTAAACCCATTTAAGCCATATGGAGAGAGGGTAACAATAACGCAGATGTCGGACGGCACCCCATTCTACCCTGAGAAGATGTATACGGTGGCTATAAATAGTTACCGCTTCAACGGAGGAGGAGGACACTTGACACAAGGGTTGGGGCTATCTAAAGAGGAGATAGGCAATAGACTTGTGAAGAGCATAATGCGGGATTTGCGCGGGTTAACCTTAGAAGATTTACAAGAGACAGAAGAGATAAAGATACCGACATACAACAACTGGAAATTTGTACCAGAAGATAGAGTTGAGCCATTTATCAAGAAAGATAGTTCAATACTGGATAACGCTAAATAAAATATACTCATGAAAAGATTAGGCAAGATTATTGGTATCACGTTGCTAAGCATATTAGCACTATTATTCGTGATTCCATTGGCATTCAGCGACAAGATAGAGGATGCCGTAAAAGATATCATTAGCGACTATACACAAGAGAAGGTAACTGTAGACTGGGAAGATTTCTCACTATCTATTTTCAGTAGTTTTCCAGATTTACAGGCGGGACTTGAGAATTTGGTAGTTAAGAGCAAAGGAAACTTTGAGTCGGACACCCTACTATATGTGGGCAAATTCAAAGCCGACATTGACGTATGGGAGGCTATAGGAGGCAAGATAAAGCTAAACGAGCTTACACTTGACCATCCGATGGTACGAGGCATAATAGGCACAGATAGTATAGCCAATTGGGATGCATTCCTAACAACAGATACTACGGCTATAGAGGAGGCACCAGACACAACAAGTGGTGGTTCGCTTGACCTTAATCTTAAGCGTATAGCCATTAATAATGCAAATATTGCCTATATAGACAATACGGCACCTATGGCGGCATATATCAATGGCCTTAACTTAGAGTTGAGCGGCGACTTTGTACAAGAGGTGGCAGACCTTAAGTTAGGATTAGGCATTGAGTCGCTCAACTTCTGGATGGACAAGACAGCTCTTCTAAAAGAGGTAAAGGTAGATTTTGATGCAGATATTAATGCAGATTTAGCAAATAACAAATATACATTTGCAGAGAATACCTTGACATTTGCTGGCATACCATTGGCATTTGATGGTTATGTACAATTAAAGGATAGTAGTGCTATAGAGACAGATATCAAGCTACAGGCAAAAGAGACACAGTTTAGCACTATTTGGAAGCTCATACCAGAGGCCTACTTGAAAGATGTAGCGGGTCTACAGACAAAGGGAGCCTTTGAGCTATATGCTATAGCTAAGGGTACATATATAGATCTGGAGAATATCCCTTCGCTAGATGTAGCATTCAAGATAAATAATGCTAGTGTAAAATATCCGGACCTACCAAAGACATTGAATAATATCAATGTTTCGGTAACAGCAAATAACCCTGGCGGCTCAGCTGACCTTACAGCAGTAGATATCAACACATTCCACTTTGAACTTGGCGACAACCCATTTGATGCGACACTCAATTTGGTAAAGCCACTTTCTAACCCAACATTCAAGGCTGCAGTTCTCGGCAAGATAGACCTAGGATCATTACAAGATGCTCTACCACTTGATAGCATGAGTATATCTGGTCTTATAGATGCAAACCTTAATATCGCGACAGATATGAAGGCTATAGAGACAGAGAACTACGACAAGGTAGTTGCAAATGGTACACTTGCACTTAATAAGTTCCACTTTGAAGGCGCTGCACTTCCAACAGGTATGGATGTGGAGAGAGCAAAGTTGACATTCTCACCAGCAGAGCTAGCTCTTAATCCTCTTGAGGTAAAAGTTGGCAAGAGCGACTTTGATGTGAATGGTACAGTAAAAGATTACCTTCCATATGTATTAAAAGATGGCACAATAAAGGGCAAACTAGTACTTAAGAGTGCTCTTATAGATGCCAACGAGTTGATGACACTTGCTGGCACAGACACAACAAGTGTGGCAACAGCGGAGGCAGCCCAACCAGTGGAGGTAGATAGCACAGCTGCATCTGTTATCCTTGTTCCAAAGAATATCAATTTTGCCTTTAATACAGATATAAAGACAATCTTATACGACAAACTTACCATGAAGAATCTCCATGGCAATGTTTCGGTAAAAGATGGTGTGGCAGATCTCTCAAACCTTATCTTCGAAATGTGTGACGGCACAATAGGCTTAAATGGTATGTACAATACAGCCAATGAGGAGAAGCCATACATTAATATGAAGATAAACCTCAATGAGGTGGATATCAATAAGCTTACAAATTCGTTCTCAACTATCGACTCACTATTACCTATTGCCAAGAAGGCACACGGCAAGGTAAGTATTGGCTTTGACATCAAGGCAGATATTGATAGCACCATGTCACCAGTTATGAGTAGTGTGAATGGTAAGGGTAACTTTGCCTCACAATCTATTGGCCTAAAAGAGTCGGACTTCCAGAAGAAGATTTTCGCTGTAACTAAGAACGAGAAGTGGAACGACCTATCGTTGAAAGATTTCAGCTTCAAGTTTGAGATTAAGGATGGCAATATTATGGTAGAGCCATTCAAAGTAAAGGTTTTTGGCAAGACAGCTACATTTGGCGGCACACAAGGACTTGACCAGAAGATGGACTATCTACTATCTATCCCAACGGAGAGAGAGGAGATTGCCAAGCTTCTTAACAATACTGGTATAAGCACAAATACATGGAGCAAAGGCGATGATATTAACCTTGGTGTTAATATTAAGGGCACTCTCACAGACCCTAGCGTATCCCTCAACCTTGACGAGGCTAAGAAGGCCATTGTAGGCGAGGTAAAGGACAAAGTGGTAGAGAAGGCTAAGGATGCCGTTGTTGACAAGTTAAAGGACAATGAGCAGGTAAAACAGGCTGCTGAGAAGCTCAAAGAGAATGAGCAGGTGCAGAAGGCTGCTGACCAGATAAAGAATATCTTTAAGAAGAAGAAATAGAGGATACCATGATATCACAAAAAAGAGAGTTCTCGGATAGAGAGCTCTCTTTTTTGTATTGTTATGTTATGAGGT
>JAUNDI010000014.1:34478-52069 GCA_030526155.1 Bacteroidia bacterium | reverse complement strand
TTTTGGGAGGTGATATTAGGGAGGTGAGGTGATAGGTGCTGGGGTGTTGGATGTATATAAATATGATTGTTTTGGTAGTTTTTGTTATGATGCGTTTTGTAGCGTCTGTATAGAGCGAGGTTAGAGCGAGGTATAAGGAAGGTATGAGGGAGGGAATGATTAGTTTTGTTATTGTAGTGATATTGGATAGTGGGGTGGTGGTATGAGGCTTTTGGGGGTGGTATGAAAAAGAAAAGAGGACAACTTATAAGTTATCCTCTTTATTGGTGCCCGAAGCGGGACTTGAACCCGCACGGCTGCAATAGCCAAGGGATTTTAAGTCCCTCGTGTCTACCATTCCACCATCCGGGCAGCCGGATTGGTTCGCAATCGTGGTGCAAAGGTAGTGAAGATATCTTAAAATGCAAGCGATGTAGCAGAAAATTTGTTTTTATGTTGCATTTATTGTTTCTTTGCAGTGTCTAAGACGACCGAAATTGATGATAGAAAAGCTGATATACCTTGATGGTGTTGATATTGTAGAATTTTGCGGGGTTCAAAACGTAAAATTCAATCTTTTGTGTTCTCGTTTCCCAAAGTTACATATTACTTGTAGAGGGGAGTGGGTGAAAGTTATGGGAGAAGCCGAAGAGGTGGCAGCGTTAGAAGAGGTCGTAGGTGCCATAATCAAGTATTACCAAGAGTACAATGTTATTACAGAGGGAGCCATCACGATGATTTGTGATGGAGAGATGAATATGCTCATGCCCAAAGACGGCTCTGTGGTAGTACACGGCATAGACGGTCAGCCCATCAAGGCAAGATCCCGCAACCAGCAGATGATGGTAGATGCTGCTATGACCAACGACATGGTATTCGCTGTTGGTCCGGCTGGTTCGGGCAAGACCTATTTGGCCATAGCACTAGCTGTACAAGCATTAAAATCCAAGCAAGTAAAACGCATAATACTCAGTAGACCCGCTGTAGAGGCAGGAGAGAAGTTAGGCTTTTTGCCTGGCGATATGAAAGAGAAGATAGATCCATATCTTCAGCCATTGTATGATGCGTTACAAGATATGATACCAGCTGCCAAATTGAAAGAGTATTTAGAGACCGGTGTCATACAGATAGCCCCATTAGCCTTCATGCGAGGTAGAACCCTCACCAATGCCTTTGTGATATTAGACGAGGCACAGAATACTACGGTACCACAGATAAAGATGTTTTTGACCCGTATGGGACGCAATGCCAAGTTTGTGATTACTGGAGACGTGACACAGATAGACCTACCACATTCTGTAACCAGTGGTTTGATATACTCGTTGAAAGTATTAGACAATATACCAGGGTTGTCTATAATTCGCTTTGGCGCCAACGATATAGTAAGACATAAGTTGGTACAGAGGATAGTTGAGGCATTTGACAGAGAAGATAGTTAACGAAGAAAAATAACGATTAACACATTATATAGCGATGAGCAAAGCTTTAGTAAATACTGACTTCAAATTCAAAGGTCAGAAGAGTGTTTACCATGGAAAGGTACGTGATGTATATAACATCAACGACAAATACATGGCAATGGTTGTAACAGACCGTATTTCGGCATTTGACGTTGTTTTGCCTAAGGGCATTCCATTCAAGGGTCAAGTGTTGAATCAGATTGCGGCGAAGTTTTTGGATGCTACATCTGACATTGTTCCAAACTGGAAGGTAGCGACACCAGACCCAATGGTAACAATTGGACACAAATGTGAGGCATTCCGCGTTGAGATGGTTATTCGTGGCTACTTGACAGGTAGTGCATGGAGAGAGTACAAGGCAGGAGCAAGAGAACTCTGCGGTGTTAAGCTTGCTGAGGGTATGAAAGAGAACCAGAAGTTTGAGACACCAATCATCACTCCTACTACAAAAGCAGACGAGGGACATGACCAGAATATCTCTAAAGATGAGATTATTGCACAAGGCATAGTTTCTAAGGAGGATTACGAGCAGCTAGAGAAGTATACACAAGCACTATTTGCACGCGGCCAGGAGATGGCAGCCAAGATGGGCTTGATACTTGTAGATACAAAGTACGAGTTTGGTAAGAAAGACGGTAAGATTTACCTTATCGACGAGATTCACACACCAGACTCATCACGTTACTTCTATGCAGAAGGCTATCAAGAGCGCTTTGAGAAGGGTGAGGCACAGCGCCAGCTCTCTAAGGAGTTTGTACGTCAGTGGTTGATGGATAACGGATTCCAAGGCAAAGACGGTCAGACAGTACCAGAGATGACACCAGAGATTATCTCATCTATTACAGAGCGTTATATCGAGCTTTATGAGAATATCACAGGCGACAAGTTTGTTAAAGACGAGTCGGAAGATATTGAGGCACGTATAGAGAAGAATGTTAGTGCTTGCATTGAGACATTAGCATAATAGGCAGATAGTTTTGGCTAGACGGTTAAGTCTAGTATAAATAAAGATACCCGAAGATCTTGAGACCTTCGGGTATTTTTGTTATGTGGGTGTGATGTATGCTTATTTATTGAGAGCTTCAGCTACGATAGAATCGAGCTCCTTTGGAGAGAAAGAGCGAGAGATGATAGTACCATCGGCATCAAAGAGGATAAGCTCAGGGATACCATATATACCATAGATATCAGTTGGGATGCTATTAGCATCGATGATGAGATTCCATGTCATGTCCTCCTCTTCGATAGCCTTGAGAGATTTGTCTCTCTTGTCCCATACAGCTACGCCGAGGACATCGAACTTATCACCCTTATACTTGTCATATACAGCCTTAACCATAGGGATAGCGCGACGACAAGGGCCACACCAGCTAGCCCAGAAGTCGACAAGGACCACCTTACCATTACCTATATAATCAGAGAACTTAGCAACAGAGCCATCGAGGTTACCATTCTCGATAGTGAAATCTACGAATTTGGTACCAGGCTTAGTGTTGTTGTAGCTCTCCTTTTGCTTTGTACCCTCTTGGATACGCTCGAAAGAGGCGATATAAGAGCCGGCCTTATCGAGAGCAGCCTTATATGTCTCGTAATTAGAGCCATTATCCTCGAGCATATTTAGGTAGCTAGACCAGAAGGCGAATTGACCGAATGCGTTGTTTTTATTGAGAGCCACAACGCTATCGGTGTAAGTCATTATAGATTTATTGAAATCCTCTATAAGGAGATCATATTTTGCATCCTTCTCGTCGGACGATAGGGTAGAGTCAGACATGAAGGCATTGTATTTAGTATTTACGACCTCATTAAGGTCGTCGGACCATTGCTTGTACTCGACAAGTTTTTCGTTGAGAGGAGTACCCTCACCGCAAGCGGTAATAAAATTAGCCTTGATATTACCAGGCTCGAGGATAACGTTAGCGTATAGGCGCGAGTTGTTGATAATAATACGTCTTACTTGTGAGCCATTAATAGAACCATTAAAAGTAGCGATGCCGTTCATGACGAAAGCGGTATCAGTAGTTACGTTAGATTCATAGCCCTTAAGGAGAACCATAGTGCTATCAGCCATGTTTGGTAGCTCCATTGTGATGGTATAGTCGCTATTTTGGCAAGAAGCCAAAGCGAGAGCAGCTATACCATAGAGGATGTTTGCTTTCATTGATTGATTTGATTTATTGTTAAGTAATGCAAATTTAGTAATAAATATTAGAGGTTATGCTTGGTGAGGTGTGAATAGTACGAGAAATACGGGGAATACTTAAAAGAGACTTGTAGATATGAAAATGATAAGTTTTGGGATAATTGTTCTACATAGGGAACACTCTATGTGCACTCGGGGAGCACCCATAGTGCACCCAAAGAAGAGTATGGCGGCGTGGCATATAGAAAAACTAAAGATATAATGGGGTGGTAGTTTTCGTTGTTGTTCTAGTTATTTTAGTTATCCTAGTTGATTTAGAGGGGGTATATTTTGGAGTTTTGTCAAGATTATTTATACATAAAATGGTTGTTGGGTTGTTTTTTTAGTTAGAATACGTAACTTTGTGTAACGAATTATGTAAAAAATATAAATGCAAGAGATTCAGAGAGCACTACAAGAGGTTGGTTCGACTCTACGAGAGGGAGTTGCTTTATTAGCGGTA
Source organism: Bacteroidia bacterium (assembly GCA_030526155.1). Taxonomy (GTDB): domain Bacteria; phylum Bacteroidota; class Bacteroidia; order Bacteroidales; family Marinilabiliaceae; genus W3P20-009. Next base: position 47,985 of record JAUNDI010000014.1, on the reverse strand, counting down.
TCGAAGACGCACCCATCAGAGTACATACAAGAGGCGTATGATGCTGGTCAGCGTGACTTTGCGGAAAATAAGGTACAAGAGCTCCAATCGAAGGTAGAGGTGTTACCAAAGGATATCAGATGGCATTTTATTGGTCATTTGCAGACCAATAAAGTGAAGTATATAGTACCATATATCCATTTGATACATACGGTAGATAGTATGCGTCTTTTGCAGACGATAAGCAAAGAGGTAGTTAAGTTCAATACGGCTAATAATAGTCAGAGGGTAGTGGACGTCCTATTGGAGGTACACATAGCCCAAGAGGAGACGAAGAGCGGATTGAGCATAGACGAACTCGAAGAGCTATTGAAAGAGTGGGTGGCGAGTCCGCTTGAGGGAATAAGGATCAGAGGTCTTATGGCCATGGCCAGCAATACCGACGATATGGTACAAGTAGAGGGAGAGTTTGAGCAGATGAACCAGTTGAAACAGAAGGTTAAAGCTACGTATTTTGCCGATGATGACAAGTTTGACCAGTTGAGTATGGGCATGTCTGGCGATTATATGCTAGCGCAGAAACACGGTTCGACTATGGTAAGAGTAGGCAGTAGGATATTTGGGGCTCGCGACTATTCGAAATAGACATAATATATATAAAGACACTTCATTAAGATATTATATAAGTGATTATGAGTAGATATACTACAATTACCTGTGGCATTGCGGCAATAGCTGCGATGATAGCGTCATCATGTTCGTGCGACAGAAGTCGCGCTATGGCAGACTATGATAGTGAGATGGACTCCACGAGAACAGTAAGTTCTGAGATGGAAGAGGATATGGCGAGAAGCAAAGCCATACTTTACACTTTGCCAGCCCCAGTAGAGATGGCCACACTTATAAAAGAGAGCGGTTTGATGTATGATGATGAGCTATTGAATCCGCTCAGCAAAGTATCTACATATACAAGCAACTTGCAGATGGCATTGAACCTTGGAGTATATACTACAGATATGAGTGTAGCCTCGATGTTCAACCAGTCTCAGAATACCATGGAGTATTTGAACAATATAAAGCAGCTCACAGAGAAGCTAGGTATTGTACAAATAGTAGATGACGAGACATTAAAGAAATTTGAGAAGAAAGAGACTACAAAAGAGGAGATATTGAACATTATCTCTGATGTATATATGAATGCCAATCAGTATTTGTCAGACAACAACCGCAGAAATGTGGCTGCAGAGGTATTGGTAGGCGGCTGGATAGAGGGCTTTCATATAGCGGTATCTCTTGCGGAGAACAATCGTTGGAAGAATCAGAAGATACAAGAGCGTATTATGGCACAGAAGTTGGCCATGAACACAGTAATCAGCATTCTTGAGAGCGAGAACAAAGACGGACAAGATGAGGATTTGAGCTACTTGCAGTCGAAAGTTGCCGAGATACAAGTAATATTTGACGAGGTAAGATTTGAGACAGAAGGCATGCCGATAGTCAACATTGACGAGAAGGCCAAGACAGCCTACATTAAGTCGTCGTCACATGGTGAGATACAGCCAGATGTATTGAAGATGCTATGTGAGAAGATAAAAGAGATAAGAAACGAGATAGTAAAGTAAAATAAAGTACTAAGATAAAGATGGAGCAAGGCTGACTTAGAATGTTGGTCTTGCTTTTTTCATATACCTATTGTTGCGGAGTCTAAAAAAGTGTATATTAGCATTCTGATAAAAAGAAATTTTTGATGCGCAGAGCAAGAGTTGTTATTGCCGCAATAGTATTAGTTATACTGACGGCGATGTTTTTGGATTACACAGGTACGTTGCATACCTATTTCAGTTGGCTAGCCAAGATACAATTTCTACCAGCCATATTAGCTATTAATATAGGGGTAGTGGTAGGGCTGATAGTCTTGACGGCGCTATTAGGGCGAGTATATTGCTCTGTAATATGTCCATTAGGCATAATGCAAGATGCGCTAGGCAGAGTGTTGAAGCGCTATGGCAAGAGTTGGAAACAACATAAGCATAGATATTACTATACGCCAGCAATGACTACGCTACGAGTATTGATGCTTTTAGTATTTATAGTAGCCCTAGTATCTCATGTAAGTGTAGTGGTAGCCCTTTTTGCCCCATATAGTATGTTTGGCAAGATAGTATCAGGCGTTGGGGCGCCGATAATGAAGATGATAAGTAGTGGGTTAGAGTATGTAGACGAGAGATTAGGAAGTTATTTGATATACCCTAACGATGTGACGATAAGCTTTGGGGTATTAGCATTAGGCGGAGCTGCCCTTATAATACTCTCAGCCCTAGCAGCAAATTATGGTAGAACATATTGCAATACTATTTGTCCGGTAGGAACAGTATTAGGCTTTATTAGTAAGTATTCTATCTTTAAGATACATATAGATACAGAAAAGTGTAAGAATTGTGGACTTTGTGAGAAGAGATGCAAAGCATCATGCTTGAATATAAAGAGCCATGAGATAGACTACACACGATGTGTAACCTGCTTTGACTGCCTAGAAGAGTGTAAACACGGAGCCATAAGCTACCAGAGACGGAAGAGAAAAGAGGAGAAGAAGGTAGATGAGAGCAAGCGAGCATTTGTAGCCACTGCCACAGCCATATTAGGCGCGACGGCAGCCAATGCGCAACATAAGTTGGTAGATGGAGGACTTGCCGTAATAGAGCCAAAGAGACAATCTCCACGCACAGTAGCCCCAGTACCAGCAGGAGCAGAATCGATAGAGAACTTTGATAAACACTGCACAACATGTCAGCTTTGTATTACAGCATGTCCAAATAGGGTATTGGTACCAAGTATGGAGTTAGATACCTTTATGAAGCCAAGGATGAACTTCAACAACGGACACTGCAGAGTAGGGTGTACAGCCTGCTCAGACGTTTGTCCGACTGGAGCCATAAAGAAGATAAAGCGAGAAGAGAAGACAGCCATAGCAGTAGGACTAGCCGTATGGGTAAAAGAGAACTGTATAGTAATGACAAAAGGAGACTCATGTGGCAACTGCTCTAAACACTGTCCGACTGGAGCCATAACGATGGTACCAATATCAGAAGAGAACAAGAAGAAGATACCAGCGGTTAATGCAGAAAAATGTATAGGCTGTGGAGCCTGTGAAGACTTGTGTCCTTCTAGACCAATCAGTGCAATATACGTAGAGGGATATGACAACCATCATGTACGTTAACCACTAAATAAAGAGTATTATGGAGACAAAAGATATATCTAGACGTTCGTTTCTCAAAGGCATAGCAGCAGTAGGAGCTACGATAGCTACGAGCAAGCTATTAAGCAGCTGTACGGGAGAGGCAAAACGAGCAGAAGGTCAGCCATACGACCCAACAGTTGAGGTACCCAAAGACAAGATGACATACAGGACCAACCCTAATACAGGAGATAAAGTCTCGATATTAGGCTATGGCTGTATGAGATGGCCTATGAAGAAAAACGACGAAGGCGTTGATGAGATAGACCAAGAGAAGGTAAACCAGCTAGTAGACTACGCCCTAGAACATGGTGTAAACTATTTTGACACAGCACCAGTCTATTGTCAAGGACGATCAGAGAATGCTACTGGAATAGCTCTATCGCGACACCCTAGAGAGAGCTACTATATAGCCACGAAGATGTCTAATTTTGCCCCAGAGCAGCAGACATACGAAGCCAGTGTAAAGATATTTGAGAATTCTCTCAAGTATTTAAGAACAGACTATATAGACTATTTGCTATTACACTCTGTAGGAGGCGGTGGCATAGCCAACTTCAACAAACGCTTTATAGATAACGGTATATTAGACTATTTGTTTGAGCAAAAGAAGAGAGGTGTAATAAGGAATTTAGGCTTCTCATTTCATGGTGATGTAGAGGTATTTGACTACTTACTCTCGAAACATGACGAGTGGCATTGGGACTTTGTTCAGATACAGCTGAACTATCTAGATTGGAAACATGCGAAAGAACAGAATAAACGAAATGTTGACGCAGAGTATCTATATGGAGAGTTAGAGAAGCGAGGAATACCAGCCATTATTATGGAGCCATTACTAGGCGGCAGACTATCTAAGGTACATGACCATATAGCAGAGACCTTTATGGAGAGAGCCCCAGGTAGGAGTATAGCATCGTGGGCATTTCGTTTTGCTGGTCATTACGATGGCGTATTGACAGTACTTAGCGGTATGACCTATATGGAGCATTTGCAAGATAATATACGCACATATTCCCCATTAGAGAAATTGACAGAAGAGGAGTTGGCATTCCTTGAGAAAGTTGCACAGATGTTGATATCCTATAAGACGATACCATGCAACGACTGCAAATACTGCATGCCGTGTCCGTATGGAATAGATATACCAACGATACTATTGCATTATAACAAAGCAATAAATGAAGGATTTATTCCGGGAGATAGAGAAGATACGGAATACAGAGCCCTTCGTCGTAAATATTTGATAAGTTACATGAGAGGATTAGAGCCAGAGCGCAGAGCAGACCACTGTGTAGGCTGTGGCATATGCGTACCACACTGTCCGCAAGGCATTAGGATTCCGAATGAGCTTACAAAGATTAATAGATTGGTAGATTCGTTATTAGATGATTAAGTGTGAGGTAGAGCATATAAGTCTAGCTTTTAAGCAACCAGCTAGGACATCCAGAGGAGAGTATTTGACACACGACTCATGGATGTTGAAGCTTACTGATGACAGAGGCAGGGTAGGAGTAGGAGAAGCCGCCCCATTACCAGACCTCAGCAGTGATGCTGGAGAAGACTACGAAGAACGCATAAGAGAGTTTGCGGCTAATTTGCAAGAGAGAGGAGGGGTGATAGACTATGAGAGATATAGGAGATCGCCATCCATGCTATTTGCTGCGGAATCGGCACATAGGATGCTTGAGGGAGATAGTATGCAGATAGCAACGGACCCTGTTCAGATAAACGGACTCATTTGGATGGGCGATTTAGAGACCATGAAGAAGAGGGTAGATGAGAAGTTGGCCGCTAGATTTAGGTGTATAAAGATAAAAGTAGGAGGATTAGACTTTGAGAAAGAGTTAGAGTTGATACGATACCTCAGACATAATCCCCACCATCCAGAATGGGGAAGAGAAGTAGAGCTACGCTTGGATGCCAATTGTGCCTTTGGCATTGAAGAGGCCATGCAGAAGCTAGATAAGCTATCATCCTTTGGGGTACATTCCATAGAGCAACCCATCAAAGTGAGACAATGGGAGCAGCTAAGCAGGCTATGTAAAGAGTCGCCTATTCCCATAGCCCTAGACGAAGAGCTGATAGGCCTATTTACTAGAGAAGAGAAAGAGCAGATGCTTGAAGCCGTGCGTCCACAAGCCATAGTAATAAAACCGACCTTACATGGAGGGTTATCTGGGGCAGAAGAGTGGATACAGCTATGTGCGAAATACGGTATAGATTGGTGGGTAACCTCGGCATTAGAGAGCAATATAGGATTAGGAGCCATAGCAGATTGGCTACATACCCAGCAGTACCAAGGCAAGGCACATGGGCTAGGTACGGGATTGCTATATAAGACAAATTACCCATCGAGCTACCAATTAAGAGGCGACGAGATGGTAAAAAATAGTATTTAGAATAGAAAAGAGAGATGAAGATAAGAGATATTATAGCATTAGGAGTAGCACTATTGACATCAAGCCAATTGATGGCACAAGGGTATAGTATCTATGAAGATACCCAGATGGATTTGCTTCAGAGAGAGATGTATAGGGTAGGAGAGAAGAGATTGCACCCAGCGATGAGATCATATTCACTAGACGAGTTGAACGCCGTTTTTGATGTAGACTCTGTGCTCTATGCAGGCTTTGAGAAACCAGGCAAAGCAAGCAATTGGTTTAGGAATGCGTGTAGAAATCTGTTATGGGATGATTTTATACAATTGAAAGGCGATGATTACTATGTAGCCATCAACCCGATGTTTGATTTAGCATTAGGAAAAGATGGCGACAAGAAGACACACCTCAACTCCAGAGGCTTTTATGTCAATGGAAACCTAGGCAAGAACTTTTGGTTTTACATGGACCTGTCTGAGAATCAGATGACCACCACAGATTACGAGACAGCGAGATACAACGAGTATAAATGTAAGAGTCCTGTTGTTGCAGGCTTTGCCTCATCTAGGACAGGCGATACTGACGCCTATGATTTTGATTTTGAGGCAGCTACAGGATATATAGCATTTAGAATAGGCAAGTACCTTGATTTTCAGTTAGGTAAGTCCAAGAACTTCATAGGCGATGGATATCGCTCCTTGATGCTATCAGACTGTGCGCCAGCCTACCCAATGTTCAAGATGAACGCCACGTTTGGTCCGGTGAAGTACATGTTTATGATGTCACAGTACAGAGCGAGCAAGATAGACGACGCTACGCATAACAACGGAGTGTATACGAAATATGGCTTTACCCACTACCTAGATGTAAATTTAGGTAGACGAGTAACACTTGGAATATTTGAGAATATTATGCAGTGTTCATGGAGAGAAGGATCAGGAGAACATAGAGGAGTAGATTGGGAGTATATTAACCCATTTATTGTGTTGATGCCAGGAGAATTTGACGCAGGATCGCCAGACAAGGTATTAGTAGGAATGAACGGCACATTAAAATTAGCCCATTGGTTTAATATGTATGGACAATTTGTGTTTAATGAGTTCAGGATATCAGAGTTGACAGGCGGAAAAGATTGGTGGGCCAACAAATATGGCTTTTTAGGAGGCTTCAAGTCGCACAACCTCTTCAATGTAGACGGATGGGACATGCAATTTGAGGTATCGAAAGTTAGGCCTTACACCTATTCACAGTACACAGCCACATCGTCATACACCCATTTAGGCAATCCGCTAGCCCATCCACTAGGAGCCAATTTTAGGGAGGTAGTAGGCATTATGCAGTATAGGCATAAGAGATTATATTTAAAGGGACAGATAAACATATCCAAGAGAGGAGAAGACTTTGACGATGAGATATCATACGGCTCCAATCCGAATAAGCCAAGTGACAATAAACCAGGGCAATACGGCATTACGATGTTCCAAGGATTAGAGACAGATATGAAATATGCCGAAGGCGAGGTAGCCTGGTTGATAAATCCCCGCACACGATTGAACTTTGCAATTACGTTTAGATATAGACATAAGAGCAACGAATTAGTTGATGAAGAGAGCAAACATATTAACTTTGCACTTCGATGGGGTATCAAAAATTGGTACCATGATTTTTAGTAGTTAGTTAATGTACACACCTTAAAAAGAAAGAAACATTGGAAATAGAAGAGATTTTGCGTCATGAGGCGCAAGCAATATTAGACATACCAAAGTCGAACGACTTTGACAAAGCGGTAGAGATGCTTCACCACTATGTACATGAGTGTGGGGGCAAGATTATCATGTCGGGCATGGGCAAGGCCGGACAGATAGCAGTGAACATGTCCACTACATTCAGCAGTACAGGATCGCCCTCTATCTTCTTGCATCCAGCAGAAGCCCAGCATGGAGATTTAGGAGTAATGCAGAAGAATGACATATTGGTATTGATATCAAATTCTGGCAAGACTAGAGAGATTATAGAGCTTATAGATTTAGCCAGAGGATTGAACCCAGAGGTACCAATAATAGTTATTACTGGCAATCCAGACAGCTTGCTTGCCAAAGAGGCAGATGTGGTACTTGCGACAGGCAATCCTAAAGAGGTATGTATCTTAGGGTTAACACCTACTACAAGTACGACAGTAATGACGGTAATAGGCGATATTTTGGTAGTACGACTTATGGATAAGATAGGCTTTACCAATGCAGAGTATGCCAAGAGACACCATGGTGGCTATCTTGGACATAAGAGTCGCAGTCAGGCAAACATATAACAATAAACAAGAAACATACACTCGATAGTTTACACAATACAATATGGCTAGTATAGAATGGGGCTTATTGCAGAATGGCGCTGAAGTAAGAGGCATAGCTGCGGAAGGCATAATAGGAGAGGACGTTACCCTTGATATATCAAAGGTAAAAGCCCTTGGTAGAGCATTTGTGAAGTGGGTAGGAGGCAAACAACAGTCGGACCAACTCACGCTAGCCATAGGTATGGATAGTAGGCTAACTGCCCCTAGGTTTTTGGAGGCATTAGAGCAGGTAATAACAGAGTGTGGTGCCAATGTACTCAACTGTGGATTAGTATCGACACCTGCCTTGATGTTGACCACTAAGATGCCAGAGGTACAGACCGATGGTGCTATAATGGTAACAGGCAGCCATGTGACCTTCAATAGGAACGGCATGAAATTCTTCTTCCATGGCGATGATATACAGCCACAAGACATGTCGGACATCATAGACATGGCGGAACGAGGAGAAGCTCCACATGCCCCTATGCCAGGGCAAGTTCATATATTTAACCTTATGTCGTTGTATGCTAGCAAGCTACGAGCTAAGGTATGTGCTAAACTATCAGATGCACCGAATCCAGATAGACCCTTTGAGGGGTTAAAAGTGGTAGTAGATGCAGGCAACGGCGCGGGAGGCTTTTATACAAAGAGGATACTAGAGCCATTGGGAGCAGACACTACGGGCAGTCAGTTTTTGGAGCCAGACGGCAGATTTCCCAATCATAAGCCAAATCCAGAAGATTATGAAGCAGCGAAATCCATAGCCAATGCCGTAAGATATGCTAAAGCCGACATTGGCATATTATTTGATGCTGATGTAGATAGGGTAGCCCTAGTAGACTCAGATGGCAATGCGATAAACAAGAACGAGTTGGTAGCCATAGCGAGTGCCATAGTATTGGAGGAGCATCCAGGGACAACTATTGTTACAGACAGTATAACATCGTCAGGGTTAAGTAGGTTTATTACCGAGGTAATGGGCGGAAAGCACTGTAGATACCAGAGAGGGTATAAGAACGTTATTCAAGAAGCGAAAAGGAGAAATAAAGAGGGAGAAGAGTGTTGGCTAGCCATAGAGACCTCGGGACATGCGGCATTTAAAGACAATAATTTCTATGATGATGGTGCACATTTTGCCACACGCCTTTTAGTGAAGTTAGCTCAACTAAAACGAGAGGGTAAGAATCTGTCATCATTGATAGAGAATATGCCTGTAGCCGTAGAGCTCAGAGAGTTTCGTCTACCTATTATCGGCGATGACATATCACGCATTGTAACAGATGCGCTTGTTGGCATTCAGCAATTTGCGTCACAGATAGAGGGATGGGAAGAGGTGAGCCAGAACCATGAAGGCATACGCGTAGTATGTAGAAATGAAGACGAGTGCGGATGGTTCTTGATACGCATGTCGCTACATGAGCCAGAGATGCCTATAAATATAGAATCAGATATAAAAGGCGGAACAGGCGTTATAATCAAGAAATTAAAGATGTTCTTCCGCAATGTGAAGAATATAGATTCTAAAGCTTTGTACATAAACTAGTTATACATTAATGCGTAAAGAACTACCAGAGGCATTCTGTGCTAGAATAAAGAGACAATATACGACAGAAGCTGATATACTTTTGGATTCGATATCCAACGAGCCGAATGTCAGCTTAAGAGTCAATGGTATAAAGCAACCAGAAGGAGGCTTAGATCTATCCATTGAGCGACAAGTGCCATGGTGTATAGACGGGTATTATTTGAGAGAGAGACCAAATTATACCCTTGAGCCATTATTTCATGCAGGAGTAATATATCCACAAGAGAGTTCTAGTATGTATATACAACATGTACTACGAACTGTGGAGCAAGATATGCCCCAAGAGCCAACTGTATTGGACTTATGCGCATCACCGGGAGGAAAGTCATTGGTAGTGTCTTCTTGGCTAAACGGCAGAGGCTATTTAGTATCAAATGAGGTAATTAGGCAGAGAGCTTGGATATTGAGAGAGAATATTGCAAAATGGGGAGGGGTGAATAGTATAGTCACCAATTTGATGCCAGACGAGCTAGCAAAAAAGACAGGCTTGAACGTTGATTTGATGCTTGTAGATGCTCCATGCTCAGGCGAAGGCATGTTTAGGAAAGACGATGTAGCCATAAAAGAGTGGACGCCAGCGAGAGCGCAAGAGTGTGCTGATAGACAAAGAGAGATATTGGAGCAAGCCTGGCCAATGTTGAAAGTTGGAGGGTATATGATATATAGTACATGTACATTTAACCCTGCAGAAAACGAAGAGAATGTGGCTTGGTTATTAGAAAATTATGATGCGGAGGTAGTACCTGTAGAGTATCAAGACGAGTGGGGTATTACGCCTAAAGAGTATGAGGGAATGGCCTTTTTGCCACATAAAGTAGACGGAGAGGGCCTTTTTGTATGCTTGATAAAGAAGTTAGGCGGAAGGGTATGCAAAGCCCCTAAGAGCAAGATATCGCCCAAGAGATACGCATTAAACGGTCAGTTACAATCATTAGTCCCAAATAGAGAAACCTATTTAATAAACGAGAATAGGGTAGTAGCGCTTCCAGCGGACAATAAGATAGCCAAAGAGATGGCTATGGTAGCCATGAACGGAGATGCTCTATGGTGTGGTATACCAGTGGGAGAGCTAATAAAGAACAATGTACTACTTGCAGACGAATTACCTCTATCACAAGGATTTGATAAGAGTGTCTTAACGAAAATAGAAGTAGATAAGAGAGAGGCATTAGAGTATCTCCATGGAGATGCCGTAGCCACTGATGGGCTAGATTTACCAACGGGAAGAGCTATAGTAGAGTATAGAGGCATACCATTAGGCTTTGTAAATGTTATTGCCCAAGGCAGTACGATAAGATTGAATAATTGTTATCCAAAAGAGTGGAGGATAAGGATGCGTATTGACTCTTAGGCTATTGACGCTTTACCTATATGATAGAGTATTATGGAGTGGATTAGAGAAATATTATGTGACAATACTGTAAATGCTAGTACGGTGACATTCAGACTATTATTAAGTCTTATATTAGGCATAATAATAGGCGGAGAGAGAGGGTTACGAGGTAGAGATGCGGGACTACGTACATTTACGCTCATAGTGTTAGGATCGACAGTAGCAATGATATTATCTATTTGGATACCACAGATATACCCTAACTTTCTGAATGGAGACCCTGGAAGAATTGCAGCCCAAGTAATAACAGGCATAGGCTTTTTAGGAGCTGGAGCCATAGTAAGAGGTAAGGGCAGCATACAAGGACTAACTACAGCAGCTTGTATCTGGACCTCTGCAGTAATAGGAATGGCGGTAGGAGCAGGACTATATAGTGGGGCTATAATAGCAACAGCACTTACGCTCTTTGTTTTGGTAGGCACAGAGACATTTGAGCAGAGAGTATTTCATACAGGTATAAATAGGATAATGACGATAGGGTGTGCCATTACAGACCCTGACGTTAAAGAGATAAAGAAGATAATAGAAGAGTGTGGAATCTCTACCGGAGGATATACATATTCTATTAATTATGAGATAGAAGAATGTAGCATATCACTTAAAGTCATAATAAAGAGTGTTGAGGATACCCTAGCAGTAAGCAAGATACTCAAAGAGAGACTACCCTATATTAAGAGCATAAATATGGTAGCATAACGAAGATAAGACATATTATGAAAAGATTTATATATAGCATATTAATAGGCTTATTAACAATAAGTTGTGAGAACGGAGAGTTTGAGGCTCTAGCACCAGAGATATTCTTCAAAGACAAAGGACAGTATGAGATTACGCTATCTGATACTTTGAAATTGAACCCAAAGATAACATACGATCAAGGGTCAACATATACTTGGAGAGATGGTGAGGAAATAGTAAGCGACTCTATCTGTTATGTATTTGTGCCAAAAGAGTTGAAAGATTACCAGCTCTATTTTGAGGTACGAAATAGTCGTGGTTCAGATATTGATACCATCAATATTATGGTTAGAGAATACTATGACTTTTCGGAATTTGATAATATGAAAGTCAACTCTTCGGCAAAAGTATTGGTAATGCATCCAGACAGTCTGCAAGACGACTACTTTAAGATGGAGGGGCATAAATTGGCATACCACTATATAGCCGATACACTATTATGGGGAGGGTATGCCTACAGTTCGCGCATCTCATCGACTAGCAGTACACAGAGCTATGGTTGTGCTTATACAGCTACACAGCCATCGAAATCGCAGTATATGGTAGTAAATGACATGTATGTTGAGCCAGATATTATCTTCAAAGAGAAGTACTTACCAAGGTCTATTGAAGTAGCAAATGATGAGTGTAGTGTGTACTTGAGTAAGTTTGGATCAGAAGAGCTGAATTATACAGAATTTAGGCAAGGAGACTACATGAAGGTGAAGATATACGGAATAATAGATGCCGAGACGGGAAGATGCACTCAGAATAGTGTAGAATACAAGATGATAGACTGTGATTTTGACGGTCCGGCTAAGTATTATAGACTCAATGAGTGGCAATCATTAGATTTGAGAGAATTAGGAGAGGTAGAGGGACTTAGGATAAAGATAGAATCAACAGTTACACAATATCCGATGCTTTGTTGTATAGATAATTTGAGGTTACAGAAAGAGTAGAGATAGATGCAAGACAAGAGAGGGCGGAGATTGGTATTTAATCCTACGGCAGAGGAGGCCATACGACAGAATAATGGGAATTATATGCCCAATAAGGGGCTTGTGATGTTTGAGAGGGATGTGGCGGCATTGATGTCGTATTTGGATACGGATATAGATGACAGGAGTGAGGAGTATGTGGTATGGAGTGAGAGTCCGACTATTGACAGACAATTATTCCATTTAGATGGGAAGTGGAGCCAGGAGAAGAGGCTATTTCATTCGCGTTTGACATCGGTAAAAGTTGAGAAAGCCCTTAGTAATATGGAATTACCAGAGTGGCTGAGAGTGGAATATTTGCCATTGGTATTAGCATCAGACGCGGACTATAATACAGAATATAAAGTTTGTAAGAGCCTCTGGAGCTCGTCGGGGCGTGGCGTTATAATAGATCCAAAGGGAGAAAATGATGCCCAGAGGAGGCGCTTTCTGATGGACCATATAAAGAACGATGGGTATGCAATACAAGAGATGTTTTTGGATAGGAGGGTAGAGTTGGCATTTTTATTCTATGTGCATAAAGATGGAAGAGTGAGCTACCTTGGGACAAACTATTATGGCAGTGCATCCAATGGAGCATTTGGTGTAGAGTATTTAGGCGTTGCCCCTATGCAAGATTATGAGGGAGATATAGGGAAAGATTGGGAAGATGTAGCATCGGGGGCATTAGCAGAAGCCATACGACAGACAATAGCTGGTGAAAAGTACCATGGATATGTAGGAATTGACTCGATGTTATATGTGGATGATAGGGGGAAGATACGATTAAGAGCCTGTGTAGAGGTCAATTTAAGGATGACTATGGGCAATGTGAACCTTGGCATTAGGAAGATGTTCCCCCAAGGGGTAAAAGCCAAGTGGTGGATAGAGGTAAAGCGAAC
>JAUNDI010000014.1:0-34468 GCA_030526155.1 Bacteroidia bacterium | reverse complement strand
GCACTCGGGGAGCACCCATAGAGCACCTATAGAGATAGTAGACGGCAGATTTACACTACTAGACGGAGAGAAATTTAGGGCGATAGGAGAAATATTATAACGTTTTTATTCTTTTAGCCCTTAAAAAACTATTATTTTATTGGCTTAACTCCCGCTTGTTGTTAATAAAAGATAATAAGATTGGGATAATCAATATGAGTATGCAACTTTGCAAGCAGAAAGTTAAACACTAAGAGTAGATGAGACTATTAAAACAACTGATAAATATTAACATTGTAGCACTTGTAGCCCTTGCTGTAGTAAGTTGCACATCTTCGGAAGAGAAGTCGATTAAACAGATGTTGGGACAAGTAATACATGCAGATGGTGATTCGATGTTGGTAGTTGTGGATGGCACAGATACTATAGCTATGCATCGTACTGCTAAATCGGCAGATATGCCATTTGTAAAAGATTCTGTTGTTCTATATTATGTTATGGACAACGACGGACAGTTGCATATAGAAGATGTAATCATCCTAAACCATAATGAGCCAGTGCTCAACAATGTAACAGCAATGTTAATAGGCAAGTGGGAGATAGACACAAAAGAGACTAAAAACGCCCCATTTAGTCAGATGCACTTTGATAGCTCATTGAAAGGCTATATTAAGACCTGTGATGGCTTGATGAACAGTATAGACTGGATGTTAAGAGGCAAGAATGTGATATACGGAAGCGGACTTACATCGAACGTATATAAGTATAAAGTAGTAAGGGTTGATGCAAACACACTTACTGTGACAGATAGAGTAAACGAGTATAAGTTAGTAAGACTACAGAATTGAGTAATATAAGTCGTTCCATACTTCGCCTAGCGATACCCAATGCCGTAGCGAATATTACGGTACCCCTATTGGGACTTATAGACACAGCGATAGCTGGACATGTAGCAGGCGATTCAGGAATAGGCGCGATAGCATTAGGAGGAGCAGTTTTCAATCTTTTGTATTGGAACTGCTCCTTTTTGCGTATGGCTACCAGTGGATTGGTGGGACAGGCATATGGTAGGGCAGACTGGGCGGTATGCAGGAAACTACTATTAAGAGGAGTGTACCTAGCCGTTGCGATTAGCCTATTATTTCTACTATTTAGAGAAGACATTACGAATATTGCCGTTTGGGTATTAAGTTCTGACAACGTATTTCAGCTTACTACAGCAACAGCCTCGTACGTCTCGATTAGAATTTGGGCAGCACCAGCAGTATTAATAGGCTATGCCATGCAAGGATGGATGGTAGGCATGCAGAAAGCAAAATTGCCCATGGTAGTCTCCATAGCATCGAACATCTTCAATATTGTTTTTAGTTATCTATTTGCCATTAATATGGGGATGGGAATAGACGGGATAGCATTAGGAACGGTAGTAGCGCAATACTTAGGGACAAGTATATGGTTGGTAGGTATGATGAGCGATAAGGTGTTGGTATCCGCTATAAAACAGAGAATTGAAAAAGAGAGAGAGGCAGAAGATATAAGCTACTATAACTTTATAAAGAAAAACGTAGATATTTTCCTTAGGACAATAGTCTTGGTTGCGGTACATTGTGCAATGACCATATTTGCAGCCAAAGAGGGGCAAACAGAGCTTGCTACAACAGCATGTTTGATGCAATTCTTTATGCTATTCTCGTATATATCAGACGCATTAGCCTATGCAGCAGAGGCACTTACTGGGAAATACATAGGACGAGATTCGGGAGGAGAGTTAAGAGCTATGATGGTAAAACTAGGTAAGTGGAGTGGAGCGATGAGCATAGTGGTTGCTATATGTTATCTTATAGGTTGGTCGCAATTTTTGCAAATGTTAGGAGCCTCAATAGAGGTAGTAGAAGACGCAAAGGAGTATATATATTGGATTATTATTATAACATCACTTAGCTTTATGGCATTTGTAGAAGACGGCATAATGCTTGGCGCTGCAAATACAAGAGCGATGGTGGTAACGGTATGGATTTCTGGTGTATTAGGAGTGGGGACAGGTGCGATATTGTGGAGTTATGATGTGATGTGGGCCTTGTGGGGCGGATTTGGAGTATTTATGATAATGAGAGGTGTGCTGCTAATACCAAGCATTAAGAGTATTGTAAAAAATACCAACAAATAGGTATTTATAGGAAGAGAGATAGTATTACTTTTGCAAGAAAATAGATATACGATGAAAGCCCTAAAGATATATGAGGCGTCGGACAAGATGATAAACCTCATTAACGACAACTACAATATACTACAGACATTGAGTGCCTTTGGCATTTCGCTTGGTTTTGGCGACAAGACAGTGGAGGAGACCTGCTTATCTAACAAAGTAGATACTAAGACATTCTTGGCCGTAGTGAATCTTACGATTAATGGGGCAACGAACTACGATATTGAGACACTATCTATAGAGACGCTATTGAAATACTTGGAAGCTTGTCACCATTATTATGCAGATTACCAATTACCATTTGTAAGACGAGAGCTATCTGAGTCGATATATATCAACGACAAGTTAGGCAAGCTCATACTACAGATGTATGACGAGTATGCCAAAGAGATTAATAGACATATGCAGTACGAAGAGAGGATGCTCTTTCCGTACGTTAGGAATTTGATACAAGGGAAATACTCAGCCACGTACAATATAGATACCTTTGTGAAGCACCATACAGAAGCAGACAAGAGCCTCAAGGAGTTGAAGAGCCTCATGATAAAGTATCTACCAAGTGATATTCACAATAGTAATAAGCTTACCTCGACACTATTTCTAATACATAATAATGAGGAGTGGCTTGGCAACCATCAGAATGTAGAGGACAGTATATTTGTACCATTGGTAAGGCGATTAGAAGAGACATTAAAGACAGAGAGGATAAGCAGTGCTATATCAGCATTTGCCAATGCAGAGGGAGCGGAGGATGCAGATCTGTTATCGGCCAGAGAAAAAGATGTGATAGTTGCCATTGTACAAGGGATGAGCAACAAAGAGATAGCTGAGCATTTGTGCATTACTATTAATACAGTTATTACACATAGGAAGAATATAACTAGGAAGTTACAGATACATAGTGCGGCTGGATTGACGATATATGCGATAGTTAATGGGTTGGTGGAGATTGATAGTTTGAAGAGATAAGCGTACTGAGTAGGATAAAATAGACGCAATAATATATACGAAATGGCAAAGATTACGACAAAACTAGCTTACGATGCAGCCATGGAGCGTATTGAGGAATTGCTCCCGTTGGTTTGTGATGATACTCCTGCAACAGATAAAAATGCAATAGAACTTGATTTATTGTCATCAATGGTAGAAGAGTTTGAAGAGGAAGAATATTCTATAAATCAACCATTTGGAGCGTTTTTAGATACAACAAAAGGGTAGCCATAGGCCACCCTTTGTTATTATTAGGAGTATGAGAGAATTACTCTTGCCATAATTGGCGGAGGAAGCGGAAGTATAGAAGATGGCGCCATGTAGACCAATCGTGACCTGCGTAGCCGCCGATATAATACTCGTGCTTGATATTATGTGCCTTTAGGGCATCTATTAAGCCATTTACGCGTACATTGAAGAAAGAAGATTGCTCCTTAGCACCTTGTCCGACGAAGAGGTAATGGCACTTAGTATGGACATTAGGATCGTTGAGGAATTTACCTATAGTTTTCTCGCATTCGGTATCGCCGGCAGAGAGGATACCAAAGTTGGCGAAGAGGTCGAGCGAGTTAAGTCCGACGAACATAGTATGGCGGCCACCCATAGAAAGACCAGATATAGCACGACCCTCGGGATTAGCGATAGTCTTATAATTCTTATCTACGAAAGGAATGATACACTCGCGCAATTCGCGATTGAAGATATCGAAAGATAGTTCTACATGCTTAGGGTGATTGCGGTGGATAACTTGATTATTTACGATAGCAATAATCATAGGCTTTGCTAGCCCCTCGGCCAAGAGGTTATCCATTATGAAATTCACGCGACCATCATACATCCAGTTAGAAGGAAGTTCGCCCGATCCACCCATGAGATAGAGTACAGGGTACTCCTCATTAGGGTTATATTTTGGAGGGAGATAGATATACATATCGCGCATACCCTCTGTAACGGTACTATAGTAGAACTGACGAGTAACTGTACCATGCTCTACCTCTGGCTTAGCGTCATACCACTGAGGGCCGTCGCCATGTACTATTAGTTCGCTATAAGGAGGCATAGCTGTGAAAGCAGCATATTGGTTATTAGGGTCGGCCATAGAGACACCATCCACGATGATATTATATTGATACATATCCACTGGGAGAGGACCTATTTTAAGAGTCCATATACCATCCTCGCCCTTTGTGAAAGGGATAGGCTCTTTGATATCCATTACGGTAAGCATAGCACCAGAAAGCTTAACCGACTCAGCCTTAGGGGCGCGTATGCGGAAAATAACGGTATGGTCGTCTTGTACATCAGGCGAATTAAGATTAGCACTGAAAGGGATGAGACCCTCGGTATCCTTTTGAGGGCAGTGGGTCAGGTTGACATTAGATTGCTGCGCGTAGGCAAATTGAGCTAATGTAGCGCAAGCCATGGCTGCTAGTAGTTGTTTTTTGTTCATGATATGTGATGTGTTATGTTATACTAGTGAGGGCAAATATATGGTATTTTTTGAGAATGTGGATAAGGATATAAATAATCTTACTCAGATGAAAGCTATATATTATTGGAATGTTTGCTATATTTGGAAACTAATTTAACCTTACAATTATGAAGAGACTATTTTTTGTTGGCGTTGTGGGAGCCTTAGCGTTGGCTTCTTGTACACAGGCTAAAGAGGAAAAGCAGGTAGCTGAAAGGGTAGTGGCTACGGATGGCTTTGTTTATAAAGATGATAATGTTGAGTTTGTGCAGTTAGATGAGCACACTTGGCATGGTAGGGGCAATAAGATGTTTAATGAGTCGGTCTACCTTATAGAGGGAGAGAGAGAGGCACTATTGATAGATGCTGGAACTGTTATGCCTGGATTAAGAAAGATAGTTGAGAGTATTGTTGAGAAGCCTGTTACTTTGGTAGCAACACATGTGCACCCTGACCATACGGGTATGGCCATTGGGGAGTGGGATAGTATTTGGATGAATGCTGCCGACGAGGTGTTGGCCCCTTATAATATGGAGAACTATCAAGGAGAGAAGAGGTATTTGACCGAGGGGCAGATATTCGATTTGGGAGGTCGAGAGATAGAGGTAGTCTTTTGCCCTGGGCATACACCAGGCTCTACATTATTTGTAGATAAGAAGGCAAAATATGGCTTTAGTAGTGATGCATTTGGTTCTTCTAACTTGCTAATATTTACCGACTTGTCGACAGAGGCTGCTTCGTGTGCTAGGGCGCTACGTTTTGTTGAAAAATGGGGATTGACACATTTTTACCCTGGTCATTTTGGGGGTAAGAATATTGAGACGCCTGAGAGGATTAGAGAGATAATGCGACTCTGTGAGGGTGTATTAGACGGAAGTATTGAGAAAGAGATAGATAAAGATAATGAGAGGTTGAGATACTATGTTGATGGTAATGGTATAAGGGTGAGATTTGGAGAGGGGAATATACGTTAGAAAAATAAATGGGGGCTATTCCATGCGCCCCCATTTCATCTCTTCTCCCTTTGAATCGTATTGTTTGCGCTTGCCGACGGGTGGCTCTGTTAGGGTAATACGTACTACGGCTGTACGTGAGAGACTTCTTGATATAGCCTCGTCGAAATGGTCCATATGTTTTGGTAAGAAACGTTCACATATAGCACGTAGAGCAGCTATCTTCTCGGTTTCGTCGGTAATAATCTTAGCTCTTCCAAAAGCTATGGCTGATTGAAATTCAAGGGTAAAGCTATTGTCTAGCGGGCCTACTGTAGGTTTGCATTTAGTTACGGCACTCAAACAGACATTTGGGTTCTTTATTAGGGCATCCATCTTTTTACCCTCCAAAGCACAATGGAAATAGAATGTCTTATCGTCTGTTCTTGCCAAAGACAATGGCAATGCGTAGGGTAGACCATCTGTATCTGTCATACCTACTGTAATATATGGAGCGCGATCTAGGACATCTAAAGCCCACTCGGCACTCATCTGTCTGCTCTCTTTTCTCATAGTTATGTATGATTTATTCACAAAGATAGTGCGTGTATGCTTAAAATATACTATATATTAGTTAACAATAGTTACTTATTGAAACAAGACGATACTCATTCCGTAATAGATAGCAAAATATATTATTAGAGAAAGAAATGAAATCAGTTTACACTATTTTATCTGCAGCAGCAGTAATGGTTGGAATGTCGTCATGTGCAGAGACAGCAAAGAAGTCGGCTCTTGATCTTGGCGGAGATTGGAAGGTAGTAAAGATTAACGAGACAGAGCTTCCTGATTCATTGTTCAGAGAGCCAGCGTTGACAATCAACATGGATTCTATGGCATTCTACGGTGTTACAGGTGTTAATTTGTACAACGGTGACTTGAAGGTAGATGGCGATAGCGTATCATTCTCTGATGGTCCTATGACTCGCGTAATGGGCGACTCTATCTCAATGGTAGTAGAGCAGAACTTTGTAAGTGCTTTGGCTGCTGTAAAGAGCGCATCTGTAAACGACAGCGTATTGGTATTGAAAGATGCTGAGAATAACGCTGTTATGACTCTTAAGAAGAAGTAATTTAGAGATCTTTTTCATAATTTGCTCCATAGTGTCTAGATGATGCTATGGAGTTCTTTTTTTTGTATTAAGGTGGCATTTGGGGGTGAAATAATAGATTTTTGTTTGATTGAGAGGATAATAGGTATATATTTGTAAGCAAATCGTCAAACTTTTTGGTATTAATTATTATTACTAAACGAGATGAGAATTAATGTAGTTGACAGCCTCAGAGGCTTTGCCGTAGTAGGCATTATCATTATTCACTTTCTAGAACATTTGAATTTCTACTCTTTCCCTGAACCTACAGCCTTTGAGCAAGGGCTTTGGGATACGGTATTCTACCTTGGCTCAAATAAGATGTATGCAATATTTGCGTTGCTATTCGGGTTAAGTTGTTATATACAACACCATAACCAAGAGGTGAAGGGGAACGACTTTAGGGGGCGCTTTGCCTGGCGTATGTTGCTTCTTTTGGGTTGGGGTATGGTAGACTTAATGTTCTTTAACGGTGATATACTATGCACATACGCAGTATTGGGACTATTCCTTATCCCCTTGGTTAAGGCCTCTAATAAGGTGCTAGTAGGGGTAGCATTACTTCTCTTCTTGCAACCTATTGAATTGGCCTATTTGATAGCGGCAGTAATAGACCCATCTGTCTCGTCTATGGATTTAGGCATGGGGGCTCTTTGGGGTAAGGCCTTTGATGCTTGCGCAAATGGCAGTATAATAGATGTAGCTAAGACTAATTTGGAGTGCGGACTACAGATAAATTTTGGTTGGGCTCTTGAGAATGGTAGACTTACACAGACACTATTCCTATTTATAGTAGGC
This sequence comes from Bacteroidia bacterium, assembly GCA_030526155.1. Classification (GTDB taxonomy): domain Bacteria; phylum Bacteroidota; class Bacteroidia; order Bacteroidales; family Marinilabiliaceae; genus W3P20-009. The sequence goes on along the minus strand of JAUNDI010000014.1, from coordinate 26,941 downwards.
ATGTTTGTGGGTAGAACTCGCCTATTTATTGACGAAGGTAACCATATGAGAATCTGGAAGATGGTGATGGTATCTTCAGTTATTGGCTATGTAGTTATGCAGACATTACTCCTTGTATTGCCATTCGGTGATATGCATGCTACGATAGGCAAGAGCGCCGAGATAATGGTTAGCTCATGGAGAAACTTTGCTATGATGGCCTTCTATGTCTCGGGTATTACTCTATTATACTATCGTACATCGGTTCAGAAAGTAATCAACCACCTTGCTTGCATAGGTAAGATGAGTCTGACAGACTATCTTTTACAGTCGATAATTGGTGGATTCATATTCTATAATTGGGGATTGAATCTACATACAGTAAGCGGTCATGCTATGAGCTTTGTACTAGGTATAGTATTTTGTATCTGTTTGTATTTCTTCTGTAGAATGTGGACTAGCAGATTTCAAAGAGGTCCGCTTGAGGAGATATGGCGAAGACTAACTTGGATTGGCAAAAAGTAATAAATCATATAAATATGAGTAAGGTAATTTTTCTATTGTCTCTACTTTGTGTAGCATTATGCAGTACTGCACAAGAGATAAAGTCGTTCGACATTGATTTATGGCAAAATGGTCTACCAAATAGCAATGGTATAGATAATGAGCCATATGATAATGAGAAGCGTAATTTCAAGCCTAGCATACGCGTCTATCTACCAGAAGAGAGTCAGCGTAATGGTATGGCGATATTAGTAGTCCCTGGTGGCGGCTATAGAATGCTTTCCATAGGACAAGAGGGTTATGATTGGGCCAACTACTTTGTACCAAATGGCATTGCCACTATTGTACTTAGTTATCGTATGCCAATGGGGCATAAAGAGGTACCAATGAGCGATGCTACAGAGGCTATGCGATTGATTCGTGAGAATGCTAAGGAGTGGGGTATAGAAGCAGAGAAAGTAGGTATATTAGGCTCGTCTGCAGGTGGACATCTTGCTTCTACTATATCTACACATAATGATGAGTCAACAAGACCTAACTTCCAGATACTCTTCTATCCTGTTATCTCGATGGACAAGGAGTATACTCATCTAGATTCGCACAACTGTTTTGTAGGTGAGAACGCTACGAAAGAGGAGGAGGATGCATATAGCAATCAGCTACACGTGACAGAGACTACCCCTCCTGCTATACTATTATTGTCTGATGACGATTTCCTTGTATCGCCAAGAAATTCGGCAGAGTATTATTTGGCACTTAAGAAGGCCAATGTGAAAGCCTCAATGCATGTATACCCTAGAGGCGGTCATGGTTGGGGCTGCGGTAACTGGTTTAAGTATAAAGAGCAAATGCTCAAGGATTTGCAGATTTGGATAGACGACCTCTATGCCCCTGCACCAGAGATTCCCGCCTTTATGAAGAGGTAATATGTATAATTACACATAACAAAAGAGCCGTTTCAGATTTTACGAAACGGCTCTTTTTGTGATATAGCTAATTTGAAGTTTCACAAGGGCATGGTAACTTAGAGTAGGTCTTTGTCACCGTATCCAATTCGCGAAAATCAGATGGGAGGTACCCCGTTTGGCGTTTGAATAGTTTGACGAAATACGAAGGATCTTCGTACCCTAGCTCAAAGGCTATCTCCTTTATCATCATATTGGTATAACGCACCATTCTTTTGGCCTCGAGTATGATACGATCGTTAATGAAGGATAGTGGCGATTGCTGAGAGCACTCATTAACGCATTTGTTAAGTGTACGAACGGCTACATTAAGGCCATCGGCATACTCCTGTACGGTATGAAGGCGACGATACTCAAGGTCGACCATTCGGCGGAAATTGACGAATAGTTGGTGAGACGACTTTATATTATCTAGATGTAGTTGGTCGTCTTGCTTACCATGACGCTGAATCTTTACCAAGAAGATACGCAATAGAGCCTTTAGAATCTCTATATTACCAAACTCGCCATGACATTTAGCCTCATCCTCCATCTGCCTCACAAGCAGCTGTAGCTCTTGTGCGGTAGCGTCATCTACCTTATAGAAAGGGAGGGTATCGAAAGTATGGAAAGCGTTATATTTCAGAAGAGCATTACCATTACAGTCCTCATCACGTAGGAAGTCAGTACACATCTTAATGGTAAGTCCCTGATAATTACATATATTCTTACTCTTATCTACATTATGATCGAAATGGTGTATCTGACCTGGAGAGAGGAAGAATATAGTATTAGGCGTTACCTCGTAATCAACGAAATCGACAGTATGGTGGCCATTACCATTCTGAAACCAAAGAATCTCGTAGAATGCGTGAACATGAGGCGAGCAATCGTCGATATCGCTCTGCATAAGAAAATCAGGCATGTGCTCCACCCTGAAGCCGTTACCCCTTGGCGCAGCACATACCGTATTATATCTATCTGTCAGATTATCAATCATACTACTATTTTAGTATAGCATCTGCGAGAGCCTCTAGAGCTGGAATATCAGACTCCTTGAGAGAAGATTGGATAGATACTACAGGCTCTACAAGAGTCACATTCTTCATAGGCTCTATGAGCGCCTTCATAGCCTTAGCTGCGGCAGGAGCCCATGTACCATTCTCTACTATACCTACTGTACGATTTTGATAAGCCTTAAGACCAAGCTTCCAAAGGAATGTATGCATAGGAGGGAAAACATCGGCATCATAAGTAGCAGCGCATACTATGAGGCGATTCATGCGGAAGGCATCCTCTATAACCTCTGCCATATCATCACGACATAGGTCGGCTACCACCACCTTATTAGCACCCTTAGCCTTTAGTATCTCACCTAGCTTTTCTGCGGCCTTCTTGGTATTGCCATGTATTGAGGCATGAGCAACGAGTACGCCATCGGTTTCAACGCCATAGCTACCCCAAATAGTATATAGACGTAGAGCCTCAGCTAGCTTCTCGTCCTCGAGGATAGGGCCATGGAGTGGACAAACTGTTTGAATCTCAAGAGAAGATAGCTTCTTGAGGGTAGAGGTTACGGTAGCACCATATTTACCACAGATATTGAAGTAGTATCTACGAGCCTCGCAAGCCCAGTCGTCTGCATCAGCATCTATTACACCAAACTTACCAAAAGCATCAGCAGAGAATATTGTCTTCTCCTCAGGGCAGTATGTCATGATAACCTCTGGCCAGTGCACCATAGGAGCTGTAAAGAAGCGCAAGGTGCGAGCACCAAGAGAAAGCGTATCACCCTCCTTAACAGTCATGGTATTATCAAGAGACATACCCTCATTGAACTGAGCCATGAATTTGAGAGCCTTATCTGAGGCTACAATGGTAGTATTTGGGTATGCTGCACGGAAAGCAGCGAGAGAACCAGAGTGGTCTGGCTCCATATGTTGAATAACGATATAATCAGGAGTACGGCCCTCGAGAGCGGCCTTGAGGTTATTTAGCCACTCATTTGTCTTACGGCAATCTACACTATCCATTACAGCTACCTTTTCGTCGAGTATAAGGTAGCTATTATAGCACATACCCTCTGGAGTAACGTACTGACTCTCAAAGAGATTCTGCTCGGCGTCGTCACAGCCAATGTATTTGATGTTTGCTTTCATATATTTGGAATAATAATTGTTTTCAATATCATGCAAATGTACAAATTAATGGTAAAATACGGCATTTGTATGGTAGAAAAATATGTGATACCGAAAAACACCATTTGTATGCCATTTTATCTTTGGCGATAAGAGATAGGTGGTATAATTTTGTACTGCAATTAAATATTAAACGGATAAACAATATGGAAAACTTCAAGAATATAATAAATAGCGACCAACTGACCTTAGTAGACTTCTTTGCTACATGGTGTGGACCCTGTAAGATGATGCACCCTGTACTAGAAGAGTTGAAAGAGGAGATGGGCGACAAGATACGCATTATCAAGATTGATGTAGATAAAAATGAGCCATTGTGCATAGAGTATAATATCCAGTCGGTGCCTACCCTCATGCTATTCAGGAAAGGCGAGGTAGTATGGCGACAGAGTGGTGCTATGAGGCTAGCAGACTTGAAAGAGGTGATTAGTAAGTATTAGTAGATATAGATCATATTTTGGACGTTAAGCGCTCACAATTCGTGGAGAATTGGAGCGCTTTTGTGTTTTACACGATATTATGGATTGTGTAGATTTTTGATATTATATTGATGGTTGGTTTTGTAGCGTCTGTATAGAGCGAGGTATGAGCGAGATATGAGCGAAGTGAGAGGGGAGGAATGATTAGTTTTGTTATAAAGGTTTTGGCCGATGTAGGTAGTCTTATTTCCTGTTGTATAATAATATCGACATTACTAAGAACGGAATAGATGTATCGAGATATGTAATGTCGCACCAGCTATCAAAAATGTTTAATGGTTCGCTACTCTGTATCATTTTGTTGCCGTAAGCTATAGTTGGCAATAGTATCAGTACTATTCCAGAGTAGAAGAAATATTGTGATGTGTTTTTGGTTCTTAATGCCAATATTGTTGTTACTACGAGCATAATGACAACATCCTCTATATGCCCCTGACGCGATTGGAGAATAAAAGGATTGTATTTATGAAATAAAGCTTCAATATCCCAAATTGCGAGAGGTATGAATGTTGCTATAAACGTTAATATTACAATTATTGGTGTAAGAACCTTATATTTCCATGGTAATTTTATCCAATCAGGTAAGAATAGTATATAGAGTGGCAACATTGTGGAGACTCGTGTTGATAGCCATAGACCACATATTATAGAGAGCGAGATAGGATGATCCTTAAATGTGATGTTTTTTTTGATAAGTACGATAATAAATATTGCAAGAAGAAAAAAAGTTTGTTATCAGATCACTTCTAACAGCTATTTCGTACCAGACACTAATAGATAATGCTACAATTATCATTCCTATTAATGCATCCTTATATCCTAGCAGATATTTAATTGATATGATGAATAAGACACAAGTAACTATTCCTGATAGTCCGACATTTCCCAAAAAGTAAAATGGTATGTGAAATAATTGCCAAATAGGGAATGGCGAACCATATCCGTCAAGGTGTGTTTTTGCGGTATATGGGAATTCGCCATTTAGCAAATTTCTAATAGGAAATGCCAATGCCGACCAGCGGTCTACCTTTAGTTGCATTGGATCTAAGTAGTATTGAACGGCTATCATTATAGCTGCAAATAGAGCCAAACTTACATATAATAGTGTAGGTGTGATTGTTACTCTATCTACTATTTTTCTTTTTAGGATAGCCCAAATAGTAATTAAGTAAATGCAGAAATAGCATATGCTTATTACCTGATAATACGACGTGACTCTTAGGGCATATTTTGTTGTAAATAGAGATCCTATTATTGCCAATATGATAGATGCGGCCCAGTAAATCCAAGTGCACTTATCTGGAATGTTAGCTTTGGAGTTTCTTTTGAAAAAATCGATACCTTTCATAATTGTTTTGCATATATGTCTACAAAGGTATATATTTTTATTAAAAGCTCCCTTTCGTTAGTTCATACTGATGTACTAACAATTACTTTGTCAGTAGTTTTTTGATATTGTCAATACATTGCTCTATGTGGTGGGTATCTACAACTAATCTATCACCTCGGCAATAGTAGTACATACAATCTTCATCTCACTTATATTACCAGTCTCCCATACTGTCCTGTATATACCACACTCACCATCATCATCCTTTTGAGATAAGAGGTAGCGGATTTCACCTATTAGACATGTATAACTCCTTGTCGCCAATCTTATAAAGAAAAAGCCCAGCCTATTTAAGCATTGTAAAGAGGCTCGGCCAGAACTAACGATCAAGTATACCTTATATATCTTAAATAACAAAAAAATTGCAGAAGAATAATCAAAATACCGCATCACTCCCACCATGCCATAGTAAATTACGGCATAGCGATAGTATATTATAGCCCTATGCAGAAATCTACCATTTACATGCCGTTTTGTCTTTTGTGGGGTGCGGAAACAGCCATATCTTTGCAGTGTAAATAAAAAACAAGAATAACAATAACAAATTAAAACGATAAGATTATGGCTAAGTTTATATGTACAGTATGTGGATATGTTCATGAGGGTGATAACGCTCCAGCACAGTGCCCACAATGTAAGGTTCCTGCTGATAAGTTCAAGTTGATGGACGAGAGCAAGGGTTTACAATTCGTAACAGAGCATGAGGTTGGTATCGCAGGCGCTATTCCAGCAGGTGAGCAAGGCGACTTCGTTCGTCAAGGTTTGAAGGACCACTTTATGGGCGAGTGCACAGAGGTAGGTATGTACTTGGCAATGAGCCGTCAGGCAGATCGTGAAGGCTACCCAGAGATTGCTGAGGCATTCAAGAGATATGCACTTGAGGAGGCAGACCACGCATCACGTTTCGCTGAGATGCTCGGTGAGGTAGTATGGGATACAAAGACAAACCTCGAGAAGCGTATGATGGCTGAGGAGGGTGCTTGCGCTAGCAAGATGGATATCGCTAAGGTAGCTAAGCAGTTGAACCTCGATGCTATTCACGACTCAGTACACGAGATGGCTAAGGATGAGGCTCGCCACGGTGCAGGCTTCCAGGGCTTGTTCAGACGTTACTTCGGCAAGTAATCATTGAGAAGATATTTATACTAAGAAATAGTTCGCTATTGCTAATTTGCAATGGCGGACTTTTTTATTGGTGCTCTATGGGTGCACTATGGGTGCTCCCCGAGTGCAGAGAGGGTGTTTGTCTAAGGGGATAATAGATAATTATGTTTAGATAGCATGTGGAGATACGTGGGATACTTGTTCATCGTAATATTTTATTATATTTGGGTGTTTTTGTGGAGCATTCGCATTTGAAAAGCTAATACATCTATACAATATGAAGATATACCATTTAGCAGATATTCATTTGGCTTCTAAGATGGAGCAGTTTGAGGAGAAGGCTGAGGTGCGTAGGCAGGAGGTGTTCACTACTCTTCAGGGTGTGGTGAAGAGGGCTCACTCTGAAGGGGTTGGCGTAATACTATTTAGTGGCGATGTGTTTGATAAACCTCGTCCTACTATGAAAGATAAGAAGCAATTCTACAATCTAGTTAAGGATTACCCTAATATACAATTCCTCTATCTTAGGGGAAATCACGATTACGTGCAGTCGTACCATGAAGATATACCAAACCTACTAACTTTCACAGATAGCGAGTGGACAAAGTATGAGTTTGGTGGGGTGGTAGTTGCCGGCAGAGAACTAACAAAGGAGAATGTTGAGTCGCTTCACGAAGGATTACTCTTGGACGAAGATAATTACAATATAGTAATGCTTCATGGTAGCGTACCTACGATGAGTAATTCTAAGGATTTGATACAGATAGATAAGTTTAAAAATAAGAATATCAACTACTTAGCATTAGGCCATATACATAAGCGTGCTGAGGGAGAAATAGACAAAAGAGGCGTATGGGTATATAGTGGTAATCTTGAAGGAAGAGGATACGACGAGGTAGGCGAGAAGGGATTTATAGAGATTGATACAGATAAGCAGACTCATACGTTCATACCTTGTTGTAGTAGAGAGGTAGTGGTAAAGCAGGTCGACCTATCGGCAGCTGCAGACGACCAAGAGGCCCTTAGGATGGTAGATGGCGTATTGGAGGGGATTGACGAGAGGAATATTGTAAAATTGGAGCTAAAGGGAAAGGTGAAGTTTGACATGGAGGGCTTCGACGAGAGGGTAAAAAGGCGTGTAAAGCGTTTCTTCCATCTCAAAGTAAAAGATATGACTAAGAGATATGTCTCCATTGATGAGTATGAGAAGAAGAACTCTTTAGTGGGAGAATTTATCCGTCAGGTGAGAGATGACGAGACCCTTAGCGATGACGAAAAACAAGAGATATACGAATTGGGCATTGAAGTATTAATAGGTTGATACTATGTGGATTAAGAGTTGTGATTTAAAGGCTTTTGGTAGTATAAAGGGTAAGACATTTACCTTTGATAAGGGGGTGAATTGTTTGGTAGAAAACAATGGCGCTGGTAAGACTACTTTGGCCGACTTCATTCGTGTTATGCTATACGGCATGAAGACTACCTCTGTAAAAGATAGTACTATGGGCGATAGACGTAGGTACCTACCATTTGATGCTGTGGGTATGTTTGGCGGAAGTATGACTATAATGGTAGGAGAGAAAGAGGTAGTAATAACTAGACATTTTGATATCAAAAGCAATTCTAAGGATACACTTACTATTAATGGCATAGAGGATAACGAAGAGGAACAAACGATAGGGGAGAGGTATTTCAATATTGATGAAGATGCCTTTAGGAGGACTGTATACGTAACTTCTCAAATAGATGATAATGAAGAGGTTCGCGCTACCGATTCCATAAATAGAAATATGGATATGATGGTAACAGATATCAATACAGTCAACCTAAGTAAGGTATTAGATACTCTCGACGAGCGTTGCAGTGAGCTGCAGACTTCAAATAGGACTAAAAAGAATAGGGGAGAGCTTAACAAGCTAGACGACGAAGAGGAGAGTATCAATAATACACTATCAGAATTAAACGAAATAGACAAGAACCTTTCTGGTAAGTATGAGAGACTCAATAGACACTATGACGAACAGCGAGAGATAAAGGAGAAGTTAGCCGTTGCTCGTAAAAAACTACACGAACATAGCCTATGGAAACAGATAGACGAACTTTCGGAACGTGTCAATAAGAACAAAGAGGCACTTGCTCAACTCAATAGTAGATACCCTAAGGGGTTAGTCAGCGAAACTGATATAACAGCCCTTTCAGAAGCCAATATAGCTATAGAGAGGTCGACCTCGGCACTATCAGCAATGCAAGAGAGCGAGGAGTCTAAAGCAGCATACGAAGTACTAGAGAGAAGATACTCTGTAGGCTATGATGCTAATGAGTATGAGAATATCAAGATACTCCAGAAGGGCATTGAGGAGAAGAGGATAAGGATAGAGGCAGAGTCTAATACCCCAATAAAAGGAGAGGAGCATATTGCCCTGTTCTCTAATGGCATACCATCAGAAGAACAACTAGAGGAGATCAAAACTAAAGCGCTGAGATATAGTGACAATGTACATGCTCTATCATCATTGGCTACTATGGGCAATCAGCATAAAACCTCTATACTGCCATCCGTTTTATCAGTCATCATAGGTTTGGCTATTGGTATTACGTTGATATCAATGGGATATAATTTTATGGGCGGGGTATTTGCCTTTGGTATGCATATATTAGCTGCTATGCTATATGTACTAAACAAGCAGAAAGGCACCCAGCAATCTCAAAGTAGAGCTATAGAGATAAATGAGGAGAATAGTAGACTAGAGCGCGAACTTAAACGTTTTTTTGCCCCTTGGGGATACTATGATACTGCCTTTGTAGAATATGCCGAAGCATTGAGCGAAAAGATAAAGGAGTACAACTCTTATCTAGAGGCTAAGGCAAATAGAGATAATGAACTAAAGGTCAGAATGTTGAATCTAAATAAAGACCAGGAGAAGATAACCGAATATATTGAGAGATATGGTGTCAAAGAGCTGACAGATATTGAATCTGGCTTCAAACTCTACGAGAAGCAAAAAGAGGATAGAGCACATAGAGAAGCTAGACACGCAGAGCAAGAGCGCATAATGAGAGATAATAAAGCGCTTATTACTTCTATATTAGATAGATATGAGCTAGAGATACCTGATAATCTTGCAAAGAGGATAGATGATTACAAGACCGACCTATCTACCTATCATACCATTACTAGTAGGATAAAAGATATAGAGGGAAATATAGAGGAGATAAAGAGAGAAAACCAACTATCAAGTAGACCAACGGACATTGATGGTAGCGAGGACGAGAATAGTCTACAAGCGAGATATGACATGGTAATAAAAGAGATAGGTAAGATAACGGAAGAGATTGAGGATGACGATGATAGGGTAAAGAAGATAGATGATTATGAAACTAGGCTAGAGGCCATTAAAGAGAGAAGAGCAATACTATTATCAAAGTTGTCCCTCTTGAAAAAGACAAAAGCTTTTATTGAGTCGGCAGATAGAGCATTGAAAGATAGATTTGTTGGCCCTATAAAAGATAAATATGGACTATATATGAGCGAGCTATTGCCACGTTGGGCTGAAGATATAGAGATGGGGACTGATTATAGGGTAAGAGTGAAGTATGATAATGTTTTACACGACTGCGACCACCTCTCACAAGGAGAGAGGAGATGTCTAGAGATGGCTCTAAGGATTGCCATTATAGATAACATGTACAAAGAGGAAAAGCCATTCTTGATAATGGATGATCCTTTTGTAGAGCTAGACTCCGATAATATGCAGAAAGCTAATGACTTAGTACATAAGATAGCAGAACACTACCAAGTGGTATACTTCTGCTGTCATCCTAGTAGAACTATTAATTAGCTGATGCCTCAGACGACTCAACTTGATATCTGAATACTATAGGTGTTTGGATATCAAGTTGGCGTACCTCAGCATTATCCATCTTCTCAATCTCTTTTACAGAGACGCCATAATATGTTGCCTGTAAGACACGATTAGTCATACCATGACCGAAAGCAATGATAGTCTGACCATCATATTCATTCTCCCACTTCCTAAGTAGTGTCTTTGCCCTTTTGTATAGGTCGGCTATTGTTTCGCCACAATTATCGATATCAGGGTGCAAACGAGCCTCTTCGATGGTTTTTCCCGTGAGAGGTCCCCAATCGCGCTCCCTTAGAAGTGGCTCAAATACTAACTCTTGATTATCTCCAAGTGCAAGATGTGCGGTGTCTATACAACGCTGAAGGTCGCTACATATCACAACATCCGCCTTAATGGAGCGTAATTTATCACCCATAGAGATAGCTTGTTGCTTCCCCTCTTCATTGAGGTGACCATGCATTTGTCCCTGAAGTATTCTATTATGGTTTTCTACTGTCTGACCATGCCGACAGAGGTATAGGTGAATCATGTATTACTAGTATATCTTTATATTACGCCAAAGAGCCTTCATTCTCTCCCCCATATTATTCTCGGCAGGATTATCCTGTGGATGCCAAAACATCTGATTAGGTATAGCATCTGGCAAATATTGTTGTTGAACGAAATGACCTGGGTAATTATGAGCATACATATAGTCGCGCCCATAATTTAGCTTCTCCATAAGTTTGGTAGGAGCATTACGTAGATGCAGAGGTACTGGGAGATTACCCGTTTGCTTTACGAATGATAGTGCATCATTTATAGCATTATAAGCCGAATTACTCTTAGGCGACGTAGCTAAATATATTACGGCTTCAGAGAGAACAATACGACCCTCTGGCCAACCTATCTTATTAACAGCGTCGAAAGCTTGGTTTGCCATAAGGAGGGCATTCGGGTTAGCTAGGCCTATATCCTCTGCCGCAGAGATAATGATACGACGTGCGATAAATTTAGGATCCTCACCGCCCTCAATCATACGCGCAAGCCAATATACAGCAGCATCTGGGTCGGAACCTCGAATAGACTTAATAAATGCAGATATTATATCATAGTGCATCTCGCCATTCTTATCATAGAAAGCAGGCGATTGCTGGAGTATCTCTGTAATATGTTTGTCGTCTATTATTATCTCATCAGCACCTAATTGGGCATTGCACACCATCTCAAGTATATTGAGTAGCTTACGCGCATCACCACCCGAATAACGTACAAGAGCCGCCTCCTCTGCTATTTTGATATTGAGTTTAGACAACTCAGAATCCTTTTCAATAGCCAAATGAGCTAAATTGACAAGATCTTCGTGCTCTAGCGACTTTAGCACATATACCTGGCAACGTGAGAGAAGAGGAGATATGACCTCGAAAGATGGGTTTTCTGTGGTTGCACCAATAAGTGTAACAGTACCCTCCTCAACAGCAGCGAGAAGAGAGTCTTGCTGCGCCTTTGAGAAACGGTGAATCTCGTCGATGAACAAAATAGGAGAAGCTGGATTGAAGAATCTAGCCTTTGCAGCACGGTCTATTACCTCTCGCACATCTTTAACTCCCGAAGATATAGCCGATAGAGTATAGAAAGGCCTCTCCAATGTTTTAGATATAATATGCGCTAGGGTTGTCTTTCCTACACCAGGAGGTCCCCATAGGATGATAGAAGATATATGTCCGCTCTCTATCATCTTACGAAGAATAGCGCCCTCTCCAATAAGATGTTTCTGCCCGATATAGTTATCGAGCGTATCGGGACGCATACGTTCTGCTAATGGGTTCATCGCAAATTTCTATTCGTTGACTATTAATCCATCATATGCCAAGAATACATTTTCTGGCAATGTAGGCTCTACATCTGCATGTGGAGGTAGGTGGTGTGCTATATGGGTGAAGTATGTACGTTTAGGTTTTATCTTAGATACTACTTCAAGCGCTTGAGAAATGGAGAAGTGCGACATATGCTCTTCGTATCTTAGGGCATTGAGAACTAGTACGTCTAGATCTTTCAATTGCTCTAGGCTCTCTTCACTTATATATGATGCATCTGTAATGTATGCCCAATTAGCTATTCGGAATCCTGCTATTGGCAATTTGCCGTGCATCACACGTATTGGTGTTACCATTACTCCAGGACATGCCTCGAATGGTTGAGTTATATCTATCTCATGAAGGCCTATCTCTGGCACTCCAGGGTATTTATTCTCGGCAAAGATATATGAGAGATTATGCTTAAATGCTGCAGCCACTCTTGGTTCGGCAAATACATTAATGGATTGCCTCATTGAGTAGTTCAAGCCACGCACATCATCTAGTCCTCCTACATGGTCGTAATGTTGATGGGTAACGAGTATTGCATTTACACGATCTATATGAGCTCTTACCATTTGCGTACGGAAATCTGGACCTACATCTATCAATATGTTATAGCCATTAACCTCCCATAGGGCAGAGGTACGCAATCTATCGTCTCGTCTATCTGTAGATTGACAAGTTTTGCATTTACAGCCTATAACTGGGATGCCTGTAGATGTTCCAGTACCAAGAAATAGTAATCTCATACGCCGATTGTTTAATAATACAAATTTAGCGTTTTTATGGTAATAATATATTGGGGCACTCCCAGAACCACGAGGAATCGGGAGAAGATGATAGTTGCGGTGATATAGACACGGTAGTCAGATCAGGGCAACAAGCAAATGCACATTTCCCAATAGATTGTACCGAGTAGGGTATAGCTACAGATACTAGTCCGCTATATGCAAATGCGCCTCCTCCAAGATTGGTTAGGGAAGCTGGTAGATCTATCATTATCATAGATGTACAATCTGCGAAGGCAAATGCGCCAATATGTGTAATATCATCCGGCATATCGACATTACATAGCGAGCTACACCCTTCGAATGCCGAATCCTCTATACGGGTTATTCCATTAGGGATATGGATATTCATTAATGACCTACACCCGAGGAATGCTCTAATAGGTATGATGTCACATTGCTCTGGGATGTTTATATCGGTTAATGAAGAACATCTTGCACACATGCCCTGTGGTATCTCCATGAGGTGTTTAGGAAGTACTATGCGAGATATATTCTTGCAATTAGCAAAAGCATATGGTGCAAGTTCGTCTACGAAGTCAGGAACTACCAATACATTATCTTTGGAATTCCAATTTGGAGGGCATGCCAAAAGTTTGTGTCCTCTTAATAGTAGACCATCTATAGTAGTGAGATACCCCCCATCAACGTCAAACTTAGCAAGCGAAGAGCAATCTTTAAAGGCATCCTGACCTATATCTTCTATTGTGGATGGCAGATGGAGAGAAACCAATTCGTCACATCCTGCGAATGCACCCTCTCCTATCTCTATTACGCCTTCTGGTATTACTACGTCGCCCTGAGCTAATGCTGTAGGCATCCTTACGATGCTTAGTCTATCTGCCGTATATAGTACACCATTCTCTGATACGTATTTAGAGTTCTCGTCTGCATCTATATCGATACACTCCAATGAAGAACACTCAGAAAAGAGGTCAGCATTAATAAATGGTATATCGGATGGCAACTTAACAATACGCAAGGACCAACATGCATCAATAATACCAGTACCAAAATCGCATCGTGCTGGGATAGATAGTGTCTCTAGATTATGGCATGCTCTAAATGCGTTATTGCCAATGCTAACGAGACTTGCTGGTAAATCTATCTTGCGTAACTTGTAGCAGTGGGCAAAAGCATCTTCATTAATAATAGATAGGGTAGAGGGCAAAACAATATCTGATAGGCTAGTGCAGTGATAAAAAGCGCCATTGCCTATCTCTATTACCCCTTCAGGTATGATAACTCGCTTGAGATATTTATTGCCCGCAAAGACACCTTCTGCTATTATCTTTACATCATCTGGGATGATGATTGATGCAGAGTTGTCGTTTTTATACTCCTGTAATACGCCGTCTTTTATTACAAACATCCGATTAGCCTATTATATCCGTTGATACATCTGATATTGTAGCATTGACGGCTTTTTGTATATCTGTAGGTGCCATGAAAAGTTGTAGTCCACGCTGTCCTGCTGATATATATATGTTCTCGTATTGCAATGCTGTTTGGTCTATATATACTGGGTATGGCTTTTTTAGTCCAATAGGGGAGCACCCTCCTCTGATATAACCTGTTGTAGGTAAAAGCTCTTTCAGAGGTAGCATATCGCAACTCTTATTGCCTGATGCTTTTGCAGCTTTCTTAAGGTCAACCTCTCTGTTGCCTGGTACTACGCATACAAATACTCCACTTTTATCGCCCTTAAGTGTTAGGGTCTTAAATACTTGGTTTATATCTTCTCCAAGTTCTTTGGCTATATGGTCGGCAGCAAGGTTGCTTTCGTCAACCTCATAGGGTACTAGTGTATATTTTATTTTGGCTTTATCTAGTAAACGCGCTGCGTTTGTCTTAGTAATCTTCATCATATGTCGAATTATATAAATTCACTTACAAAGATAACGCGAAAAACAACATAATGCTTGTAGAACAATAAGAAAACCCCCTAAATGAATCGTATTATTCTTCATTTAGGGGCTTTTTTCGTATAAATATGTCTCTATCGAGAAATATTGCCTGCTTCACCTTCCATAAGGGTGACTACCTCTTCTGCTTTTATGAGGTTGAAGTCGCCCGTTACAGTGTTCTTCAATGTTGCTGCTGCTACGGCGAAATCTAATGCTTTTTGTGGATCGTCGTAGGTGTCAAGTCCATATATTATACCTGCTGCGAATGCATCGCCTACGCCTACACAGTCTACTACGTGTTGTATGAAGTAGATAGGGGAGTGGTATAGCTTGCCCTCTCTTGTATAGAGGAGTCCTGTTAGCACATGTCTCTCGGCATCTAGTACGTTACGTAGTGCTATGAACATGTGTGTACAGTCTGGTGCCATGGACATTATCTTCTCGCAGTTGGCACGATATAGTTCTGGATCTAGCTTGTCGCCTTTTGTCTCAACATTAAATCCGATTGGGGTAGTGCCAAATGCTTTTTGATACTCGCCTTCTGTACCGAAGAGTACATTACAGCTCTTGGCGAGTGCTGGCATTACCTCCTCTGCTTTCTTGCCATATTTCCAAAGGTTCTTTCGGAAGTTTAGGTCAGACGAAACCTTTATACCCATAGATTTGGCTTTTTCTATGGCTTCCATTACTACGTCGGCTGCGCTTTGAGATAATGAGGGACCAATACCCGACCAATGGAACCATTTCGCACCTTGGAATACTTTCTCCCAATCTATCATGCCTGGCTCTAATGTGCAGAATGATGAATGGGCTCGGTCATATACAACTTTAGCAGCACGCATAGAGGCTGTGCTCTCCATATAATAGAGTCCTATGCGTTCGCCACCAAATATGATGTCTCTTGTATCTACGTTGTGTGAACGTAGGTTTGAGATGCACGACTCTGCTATATCGTTCTCTGGTAGCCTGGTCACGAAGGATGAATCCATTCCAAAGTGTGCAAGTGATACAGCTACGTTTGTCTCGCTTCCTCCAAATGTGGCGGCTAGCATCTGACTTTGCTGAAATTTCAAATAGCCTGGAGGTGTTAAGCGAAGGAGAACTTCTCCAAATGTCACTATACGTGTCTTCATTTGTGTGTGTATATGTTATTTTATATTCTCTGTGCAAAAATAAACAAGATGTATTTTCTCTGTGTACTATTAAGACTATTTAACTATGAAAGTGGCTATCGTCTCTGTTTGTATACCTCTCCCCTATGGTCTAGAATTGCTTACTTAACATAATACAAATTCTTTGAATATATACTAACGAGAGGGGAGTGCTGTAAATACAAAAACGCATCATCGGCATTTGTATAACCGATGATGCGTATAAGTTTAAGTAAGTCTTTACGTTAACGTCGTGAAAACTTGTACTCTACAATACCTAGTGATGCTGATTGTCTTACGCTAAGTTTCCATGAGTATTTCCACTTCCATTTGAGTATGGTGCTTGGGAAGCCTTTCTTGAGGTATGCATATATGTATGGGTTGCATACTAGGACTATTGAGCCTTTCTCGTCTTTATGAACTTCCTGCTTTAGCGCATTCTCTATCATCTCTGGTAGGTTGACTGATGTCTCAATGTGACCTTTGCCCATGCACGTCGGACATACTTCCGTAGTGTCTATGTTCATTACAGGTCTAACCCTCTGTCGGGTTATCTGCATCAAACCAAACTTACTTAGTGGTAAAATATTGTGTTTAGTCTTGTCTGAAGCCATAGCGGTTTTCATTCGCTCGTATAGCTTCGTTCTATTTTCACTCGACTGCATGTCTATAAAGTCTACCACTACAATGCCGCCCATATCTCTTAGGCGTAATTGTCGTGCTATCTCGTCTGCTGCAGCTAAGTTAACCTCTAACGCATTATTCTCTTGGTCCGAGGCACTCTTTGATTTATTACCACTATTGACATCTATTACGTTAAGGGCTTCGGTCGTTTCAATTATCAAATACGCTCCACTCTTGAATGATACGGCTTTGCCGCAAGATTGTCGTATCTGCTTCTCTATATTGAAAGCATCGAACATCGAAACGCTACCAGTGTACATCTTTACGATACCTAGACGGTCTGGTGCTATCTGAGCTACATAGCTTTTCACCTGCTCATACACCTCTTCGTCGTCTACATATATTGTATTGAAGTCAGGACTTAATAGGTCGCGTAACATGGCGTTGGCTCTTTCCATCTCGCTAAGTGCCAATGCTGGAGGTCTCACCTCGCTAACTTTGTTAATGCACTTAACCCAACGCTGATATAATAGTTCATACTCAGCTACTAACTCCTCTTCACTGCAGTTCTCAGCTACCGTACGGATTATCATACCCATATCTTTAGCTTTCACTCGTTGAAGAATGCTGCGTAGTCTATTGCGCTCCGCCCCAGACTTTATCTTTTTACTAACAGAAATCTTGTCACAGAATGGCATGAGGACTAAATTTCTGCCCGCGAGGGATATCTCAGAGGTTAATCTTGGCCCCTTCGTTGATATTGGCTCTTTTGCTACTTGAACCAATACTTCCTCGCCTAGTTGGAGTACATCGGTAATTATACCGCCTTTGTCAATGTCATTTTCACGACGAACGTGAGGCAACTCATTCTGATTGCGATTGCGTTGGTCTATGACCTGTTTTAGAAACTTCTGTTGCGTGCGGAATTGTTGTCCTAAGTCTAGGTAGTGCAAAAAGGCATCTTTCTCATACCCTACGTTCACAAAGGCTGCATTCAAGCCTGGCATTAGCTTCCTTACCTTGCCAACGTATATGTCTCCTACTTCGAACTGAACATTACGTTTCTCTTTACGCAACTCCACTAATCGCTTGTCCTCAAGGAGTGCTATCATCATCTCCTCAGGACTAACATGAATAAATAGTTCTGCGTTCACGTTAATCTCAATTATTTCAAAGAACTTTTTAATAAAAAAGAAAAGCTTCAGCGATGATGCCCAACTCTTTGTCGTCTCTAGCACCCCTTGAAGCTCTTCTGAATCTTTTATATAAGATTGCTTTAAGCAAAAAAGATTAATCGATCAATTAGTGCTTGTGACGATTCAATCTCAATCTCTTTTTACGCTTGTGTGTAGCCATCTTATGTCTCTTATGCTTCTTACCGTTTGGCATAACAATTAGATTTTAATGGGGTTAAACATTCAGTTAATATTATCTTGACCTACTTCATTAATACAACTCTTTATAGAGCTCTACCCTATCTTTTGTTACATTTATTAGTAGGACAACCTTTTCTTTTCTTACTTCTTAATCAAAGCGAGACTCTTTGTAACCTCTTCAGAGAACTCCTTCGAAGGCTTGAAAACAGGAACGTAACGCTCTGGAATGATAATTGTAGTATTCTTAGAAATATTACGAGCTGTCTTCTCAGCACGCTTTGTAATAACGAAACTGCCAAAACCACGCAAAAATACATCATTACCCTTCTCCATAGAAGACTTTACCGAGTCCATGAATGCCTCAATAACCTTCTGTACCATTACCTTCTCGAAACCTGTGCCCTTAGCAACTTCGTTAACGATATCTGCTTTTGTCATCTCTATGTATATTGTTTTTAATAAGTGTATACTTTCCTTGTTTGCTCTGAAAGAGCGCACAAAGTTACAAACCTTTATTCAAAAAAGAAACGTTTTCAAGTTTTTTTCGTTAATATGGTGTGTTAACGAACATGTTAACAACTTATTTTGTATCTTTAACAAAGTTTAAAACGAAATATAATCATATAAGCATGTTGACAGATAAGGATAAAGCACTATTAGACAAGAAGGGTATTTCCGTAGATAAGGTTGAATATCAACTCGAACAATTCAAAACTGGTTTCCCTTTCGCTAACATAAAGCGAGCTGCTACTATTGATGATGGCATTACTGCGGTAGATGAGGCACGGGCTATTACTCTTTCCGAAATTTATGAAACTAGCCTCGCTCAGGATGGTAAAAAGGTGGTTAAGTTCATCCCGGCTTCGGGTGCGGCTACTCGTATGTTTAAGCAGATGTTTGAATTTCGTAATGCTGACCCTGAGAAGCAGAAGGAACTAGAGAAGGTTTTGCCTTATGCGAAATTCCTAAATAGTACTGATAAGTTTGCTTTTGGCGATGCTCTAGATGCTCTCGAGCCTGCTAAAACGGCTGATAAGATTCGTCTTATGTTGGATCCTGAGGGGCTTGGTTATGGTCAGAAGCCTAAGGGTGTAATTCTTTTCCACCATTATAAGGGTGTGAATCTTACTGCTGCCGAGGAGCATATTATGGAGGGTGTCTATTATGCTTGTGTCCATAATGAGGTTAATCTGCATTTCACAGTGTCGCCTCAGCATCTTGAGCTTTTTAAGGAGGCGCTTAAGCCTACTGTGGAGTTCGTGGAGAAGCATATGGATATTCGTACTAATATATCGTTCTCTTTCCAGAAGTCGTCTACTGATACTTTAGCGGCTACAATGGATAATGAGCCTTTCCGTGATGTCGAGGGTAATCTTGTCTTCCGTCCTGGTGGTCATGGTGCGCTTATTGAGAATCTTGCGGATATTGATGCTGATTATGTCTTTATCAAGAATATCGATAATGTGGCTCAACAGCATCTCTTGCCTATTACGTCTAAGTATAAGAAGGTTATTGCTGGTTTCGCTATCTCGCGTAAAAAGGCTATAGATGATATTCTCTCTAGATTGGATAAGGGTGATTTGTCGGCGCTTAAGGATGCTGATGAGTTTATTAAGCGTGAACTGAAGCTTGATATTCCTAATCTGGACGTTAAGGGTGCGTTCGAGATTCTTGATCGTCCTTTGCGTGTATGTGGTATGGTGAAGAATGAGGGTGAGCCTGGTGGTGGTCCGTTCTGGACTATGGGGGCTGATGGTAATGTCTCTTTGCAGATTGTCGAGAGTGCGCAGATTGATCCAAAGGATGCTGATCTTATGAAGCAGAGTACTCACTTTAATCCTGTCGATCTCTTCTGTTGTATTACTGATCGTAATGGTAAGAGGTATAATCTACGCGACTTTGTCGACCCTAATGCTGGCTTTATCTCGTACAAGAGTCTTAATGGTCAGGAGCTTAAGGCTATGGAGCTTCCTGGTTTGTGGAATGGAGCAATGGCTAAATGGCTTACTTTCTTTGTGGAGGTTCCTGTGGAGACGTTCAATCCGGTTAAGACGGTTATGGACCTTCTCCGTCCTCAGCATCAGCCTGCATAATTTATTACTTTATTGCATAATAATAAGGCGCTCCGTGTCTGTGGGGCGCCTTTATTATTCTTATTATATAGCCTCTCTATATGCTCGCTCATACCTCGCTCTAACCAGGCTATAGGCAGAGATGAAGTAGAAAACCGCCTTGAGCATAATACTTAAGACGGTTTTCATATTTTGTCATATTATCCCTTTTCTCCTTTTTTGTGGGTGGGAGAATGGTCGGGATGAATATTAATTCATGTAGCTGTCGATCTTCTTCAAGAGGTTCTCTACAGTCTGAATCTCAACGAATGTTGTGTCGCCACCGATACCGTATGAACCACCGATGTATGCTACAAGGTCAGTGCTCTCCAACTCTTTGTTTGCAAGGAGGTTCTCGATTGTCTGCTTCAACATCTCATTCTTGTTGTGGCCCTCGCCAATGTACTCTGCGAATACACCGTATGACAATGAGAGCTCACGTGCTACGCGCTCTTCGTATGCAAGTGCGTATACAGGAACTGCTGAACGGAATGCAGCGATGTAACGTGCTGTCTTACCTGTGAATGAGTCTGTCAAGATGGCTTTGATTGGAAGGTTGCGTGATGCACCTACTGCTGTCTCTGCCAAGTATGTTGTAACCTCGTTCTTTGATGATGGAACTGGAATATCGTTACGTGTATCCTTGAACGACTCAGACTCGCGTGCGATGTTGTTCATTACTGTAACGGCCTCGATTGGGTAGTTACCGTATGCTGTCTCGCCTGAGAGCATGATAGCGTCTGTACGACCGTAGATTGCGTTTGCAATATCCGAGATCTCTGCACGTGTAGGACGTGGGTTCTTGATCATTGTGTGAAGCATCTGTGTAGCAACGATAACTGGCTTCTTTGCCTCAATACACTTACGGATGAGTGCACGCTGGATGAATGGTACCTTTTGGTAAGGAATCTCAATACCCATATCACCACGAGCTACCATGATACCGTATGATGCCTCGATAATCTCGTCGATATTGTCTACACCCTCTTGGTTCTCGATCTTAGAGATGATCTTGATTGGTGAGTTGTGTGCGTCGAGAATATCCTGAATCTCTTTTACGTCTTTTGCTGAACGTACGAATGAGTGTGCAATGAAGTCGAGCTTTACCTTGATAGCCCACTCTACGAACTTGCGGTCCTTCTCTGTCAATGAAGGGAGCTTAATTGATACGCCAGGTACGTTAACTGACTTACGGCCGTTGATTGAGCCTGAGTTCTCAATTGTACATACAAGGTGATCTGCTGTCTTCTCATCTACCATGAGGGAAACATCACCATCGTCGATAAGAATACGCTTGCCTACCTCGAGGTCGTTTACGAAGCCTTCGTATGATACGCAGAGGCACTCGTTTGTAGACTTCTGGTCTGGTGCACCCTTAACGAGAATTGAATTTCCTGCTACGAACTCGATAGGACCGTCGCCGGCTACTGTACGTACCTCAGGACCCTTTGTATCAACGAGAATAGCAATCTTGTTAGACACCTTACGAACGTTGTTAACGATCTCTTCTGATGTCTCTGGCATCTGGTGTGCTGTGTTCATACGAACAACGTTCATACCTGCCTCATAAAGTGACTTGATGAATTCAACGTCACACTTGTTATCTGCAATCGTAGCAACGATTTTGGTTAACTTCTTTGTCATCTTATATGCTTTAAAGTCTTTATTTGTCTATTATTTGTTTCTTGAATTTATCTCTTTTAGTGCCTCTATGCCTA
This sequence comes from Bacteroidia bacterium, assembly GCA_030526155.1. GTDB lineage: Bacteria > Bacteroidota > Bacteroidia > Bacteroidales > Marinilabiliaceae > W3P20-009. Next base: position 4,967 of record JAUNDI010000014.1, on the reverse strand, counting down.
GTCTGTAAGAGTCTAGCCCGAAGCCTGCTATTACACCTACGCATGATGGCGAGATGTAGGAGTGTCTGCGGAACTCTTCTCTCTTATGGACGTTGCTTATGTGTACCTCAATTACGGGTGTCTTTATAGCTGATATGGCATCGGCTATGGCTACTGATGTGTGGGTGTAGGCCCCTGCGTTAAGTACTATGCCGTCTACCTGACCAAATCCGTTCTCGTGTAGCTTGTCTATTATGCTACCTTCATGGTTGCTCTGATAGTATTCGATAGCGATGTCGCCCGAATATCTGTTGTGCAACTCTGTCAAGTATTCCTCAAAGCCGCGTGAACCGTATATGCCTGGCTCTCTAACGCCTAGTAGGTTCAAGTTCGGACCGTTGATAATTAGTACTTTCATCAAAGTAAAAGATCTTATTTTCGTTGTTACAAAATTACATCACTCGTATATTATATACAAAGTCACTTTTGTTATTTTTTCCTAAATGTGAGGTTGTATGTGTAGTATAGTCGGTAGTTGACTCTTATTGCTAGGGTCGCAGCTGATAGGTAGGCTATGTTTGAGAAGTATTCTATTGCGAATATACTTAACATAATAAACGCGACGAGAGTGGCGTCTACAAGAGCTAGCTGAATCATGATACGTTTCGCGGGAATCTCCTTAAGTATGCTTATTAGGAGTATTATTAGTATTGGTGATGCCCAAAGTAGGTTCCAGTTCCATTTGCATATAAGATGGCTTGATATGAACCACATATACATAAATAGGAGGGAGAGTAGTATGAATGGTATTAGTAATGTTATGTCAAACCATTTGTTTAGTTGTTTTTGTTTACTTTCGTATATGGTAAACAATACTGTTAGGAGAATTAGCAAGGTAAACAATAGGTTTGGTATGTTTACTATATTCTCTTCGTCTTCTATTATGGGGTTTACTACTATTTTTGGGGTGGTAATTAGTCCGTTTTCTTTACAAAGTGCCTCTAAGTAGTCGGGTAAGAAGGCTCTTCCGCTTACTGATGCTATGGAGTCTGTATTGGCACCTAGGAGAAGATCTATGCCTTGGGCCGACCAGCTATTGGAGGTGTTCTTTTCGTGTAGTAGTTGTCTATATGTTACTCCTGTAGGTTGGTATGGTAGAGGTATATTCTTTACCTTAAATAGTAAATCTCTAACTCTTGTTGCACAATTATCAAAGAAGAAGTCGTACCTGTAGGCTCTATTCTCAGGTTGTAGGTTTATGGATAGTAGGCGCCATAGCACCTCTTTCTCATTGTCTGATAGTATGATTTCGGCCTCTCTTACTTCTCGATTTTCTCTAGTATACGAAGCTATGAATCTTCCGTATGATCCGTATCCTAGTAGATAATCAAGTTCGCCGTTCATGAACTTGAGATAGAAGTTGGGGGTATTGAAGTCGAATAGGCCATAGTTGAATACTACGTCTATGTTTACTGAGTCGTCATGTAAACGTAGGGCGGTATGACCAAATCGTGTATACAACTCTTCACCCGGTCCGCATGTTAGTAAACTAAATTTAGTATGTTTACTAGTAGTGTATACGTCGTTTTGAGCGTGTATAGTAAACACGCTTATAGATATAATGAGGGCAAATAAACAAGTAATATACCTCATGTTAACCTCTTTTATAGGGAATACCAATTAAACAAATACCCATAATAGAAATCTTCACGAAAAGAATGAACGACTCTATTATGGGTGTAATAATATCTATATACGCAATGTATTAATGCGTTATGTATACTTATAGGATAAGGCTACCTCTGAGTTCGCTTATATCCTTCATGTTATTAGCCTCAAGATATGCAGCTATGCCGTCTACTACCTCATTGCCTATATTTGGGTTAATGAAGTTGGCTGTGCCTATCTCTATGGCTGAAGCTCCAGCGATAATGAACTCTATGGCGTCTTCGGCGCTGCTTATACCGCCCAAGCCCACTACTGGCACCTTTACAGCATTTGCTACCTGCCAAACCATTCGTAGGGCGATTGGCTTGATGGCAGCTCCCGACATACCGCCTGTAACTGTAGATAGAACAGGGCGACGTGTCTTTATGTCTATAGCCATTGATAAGAATGTGTTTACTAGAGAAACACTATCAGCTCCAGCACCTTCAGCGGCCTTAGCTATGTCTACTACGCTAGTAACATTTGGGGTAAGCTTTACTATAAGGTGTTTAGGGTAAACCTTACGTACAGCCTCAACTACTTTGGCCGCCATATCAGGGTTGGTACCAAACGACATACCTCCTTGCTTTACATTAGGGCAAGAGATATTGAGCTCGATAGCTGGTATATGATCTAGCTCAGCTACACGCTCGGCGCATGCTACATAGTCTTCGATAGAGCTACCTGATACGTTTACTATTACCTTTGTTTTGGTATACTTAAGTAGCTGTGGGTAGATGTTCTTACAGAAGTAGTCTACGCCTTTATTTTGGAGGCCTACTGCATTTATCATACCTTGGCGCGTCTCAGCAAGGCGTGGGTAGGCATTACCTTCACGTAGGTTAAGTGTGGTACCTTTGACTATGATACCGCCTAGACGATCCACGTCTGTAAAGTCGTCGTACTCTAGACCATATCCGAAGGTACCAGATGCGGTCATTACCGGGTTATTTAGGACTAGGTTATTACCTAGGTTTACTGTCAGATTTACCATTTCACATCTTTTGAATCGAATACAGGACCTTGTGTACATACACATGTATTATGGCCATCTGTAGTCTCGGTTACACAACATAAACAAGCGCCAATACCACAAGCCATCTTATTTTCAAGGGATACTTGGCATGGTATATTCTCGGCCTCTGCTACACGTGCTATAGCTCGCATCATAGGCATCGGACCGCATACTATGATAGATGTAAACTGATGAATATTCTCCTTCATGTAAACATGGTCAGTAACAAAACCCTTTGTACCGAAAGAGGCATCCTCAGTAGTGCATTGTGTCTCCGTAACCTTAGCAAACTCGTCCTTCTTTAGGAGGTCAGCCTCATTACGCGCACCTAGTAAGACAACAGGGTTAGCTCCTGATTGTTTAAGAGCCTTAGCTGCCATAAATAGAGGTGCTATACCTACGCCACCGCCTATTAGAAGAGGTTGTTTACCTATCTGCTCTAAATTGAGATTAAACCCATTGCCAAGAGGATAGAGCAAGTTAATAGTATCTCCTACCTCAACATGTGATAGTAGCTCTGTGCCTTTGCCCGCCTTACGAATCAATAATGTAAGGGTATTAGCCTCAAAATCTGCATCGTGGATAGAGATAGGGCGACGCAAGTACGAAGTAGCGCTATCTGGTAGCTGTACTTGCACGAACTGACCAGGTGCTACTGTAGGGAGCGACTCTGGGTGCTTGAGTACAATCTGATAGCAACTCGCATTTAGCGAGTGTATGTCTACTACTTTGAAATCTGTAGAATAACGTTTATGCATATTCTATATTGATTGAACAACTTATTATACTTATCAAAGCCTTGGAAAGGCATTATCATGCAAAGATACAAAGATTATTGCATAATCAATTGATAATTGAATATGGTTAACTGACAATTCACAAATAACAAACATCAATGAGCTATTACCAATTATCAATATTGTAGGTAGTATGAGTAGTTTACCACTCTACAACAGATTCTCTGAGATAAAAAGGTAAGTAAAACTTATAATAAGTGTGCACCCTTGCTGCACCAAGGGAGCACCCATAGTGCACCCATAGAATAGAGAGGATAGAGAGCCGATTGATTCTTAATAAAACATAGTAAATATATCACATTATTGATATTGCAAATATAGATAGTCCAATATAGATTGAGGCCTAGTAATATAAGTTTACAAGACATGGTATCTTATTAAGCATATAAGAGTACGTTTACTCTTGTTTACAACCAATAAAAATATTATATAGTAAACAGTGTAAACTACAAACACATACAACGTAGTAAACGAATAAACACACCAAAAGATGTATACAAAATAGTTTATCCAACAGTTGTTTACCTAAGAAATAATGTTTACATTTGCAATATCAAGCAATCAAAAGACAAAAATATGAAGGAACGTTTAAGAACCTTAATGCAGCTATATAGCATCAACCAGACGGAATTAGCCCAAAAAATAGGCGTTTCCAAGATGACTATATCACATATAATGTCAGAAACCGGACGTGGAGGAGGCTTCAAACAAGAGACCATAGATGCCATAAAACACGCCTTCCCTACGATAGACATTAACTGGCTGATTACAGGCGTCGGAACGGCTCCATTACCCATAGACGAGACGTCCCTATTTAGTCAGCCTATCCAACCATCAAACGAGCCAAATCACACTCCTTACGATCAGCCCAAGAGTGACGAGGAGAAGGTTGACAATACAAATACTAGGCCACTGGGAATCGGTCCAAATACCTTAATCGCTAGTAATGAGGAGTATGCACCATACAACCAACCACAACGCGATATAGAGTACCAATCAGCCCCAAGAGAGGTACCCCCAACGCAAAGAGCTGATAATCAAATAGAGTCACACAAAGAGAAACAGATTACCAAGATAGTAATCTTCTACTCAGACGGAACATTCAAAGACTACAGACCAGAATAAAGAAAAGTATAGTATACGACATAGAAAAAAGTAAGCAGACAAGACATAAAGAGCGACTGTACGAAAGAGGTACAGTCGCTCTTTCTCTTTGTTGATTACAAGTTAATAACCACCACCGTAACCTCGTAAATAGCTGTTACTGATATGTATATGAATTATCAACAACTGTTAATTAATATTTCACCCCTAAATAGGGGCAAATCTCATATAACCTATTACTTAGCCACTTAGCAACAACACCATATAATACCCTTTTATATAAGGACATATAACGTATTGGGATTCAAACAAATACAAATATAACACACTAAGAAGCAGCGCTAATATGCATAAATATACGGATA
>JAUNDI010000013.1 GCA_030526155.1 Bacteroidia bacterium | reverse complement strand
CTTTGGGTGCTCTTTGGGTGCTCCCCGAGTGCTCCCCGAGTCATCTAGTTAATTACTAAGTGTCTTATCTTGTAAATAACAACCTACAGCAAATGAAAAGATTCCTATATGCAGTTTCACTGGCTCTCTCTCTCGTAGGGTGCTCTGTCGACCATCACTCTGCATCTTCGTCTGTCGATGCTCGAGTCGAAAATCTCCTCTCGCAAATGTCTCTCGAGGAGAAGCTTGGTCAGCTCAATCAGTTGAGCGCAATGAATAATATTGAGGATATGGCTAAGCAAATTCGCGAGGGTCGCGTTGGCTCTATCCTTAATGAGGTCGACCCAGGTCGTATCAACGCTCTCCAACGTATCGCTAAGGATGAGTCGCGTCTCGGTATCCCTATCCTTATGTCGCGCGACGTGATTCATGGTTTCAAAACAATAGCGCCTATACCTCTCGGTCAAGCGGCGTCATTCGACCTCGAGGCTGTTGAGGCTGCAGCTCGTATCGCTGCTATCGAGGCTACGGCTGATGGTATTCGATGGACTTTCTCGCCTATGATTGATATCGCTCGCGACGCTCGCTGGGGTCGTATCGCCGAGGGTTATGGCGAGGATACTTATCTCACTTCTCAGATGGGTGCCGCTACTATTCGAGGATATCAGGGCTCTGATCTTTCCGACCCTACTTCTATGGCTGCTTGTGCTAAGCATTTCTGCGGTTATGGCGCTTCTGAGGGCGGCCGAGACTATAATACAGCTAATATTACTCCTCGCCAACTTCTCGATGTCTATCTCCCTCCTTTCCAAATGGCGGCTGAAGCGGGTGCCGCTACATATATGACATCGTTTAATGAGATTGATGGCGTACCTTCTACTGCTAATGCTTACCTCCTTAAGTCTATGCTCCGTGACGCTTGGCACTCTGATGCTATGGTCGTTACCGACTGGGCTTCTAGCGCCGAGATGCTTGCTCATGGTAATACTGCCGACCGCGCTGATGTGGCTGCTAAGTCTATCAATGCTGGCGTCGATATGGAGATGGTGGCTGAGACGTTTATCCAAAATATACCTCAACTCCTTAAGGAGGGGCGCGTCAAAATGTCTACCGTGGATAATGCGGTGCGTAATGTCCTCCGCCTCAAATTCCGTCTTGGCCTATTCGATAATCCTTTCGTAGACGAGAATAAGAATGTGGCTTATTCGCCTGAGTTTATCGAGAAGACTCTTAAACTTACTACCGAGTCTGCTATCCTCCTCAAAAATGATAACTCTACACTGCCTTTAAAGTCTAATGTCAAAACTATCGCGCTCGTTGGCCCTATGGCGGATGCCGCTTATGAGCAGTCGGGTACGTGGACTTTCGATGGCGAGCCTTCTCATACCGTTACTCCTCTTCAGGCTCTCCAAGCTCTCGATGGTGTGAAGGTTCTATATGAGCCTGCTCTTACTCATTGCCGCGATGCTAAGGCTGCGGGTATAGCTTCTGCCGTGGCTAAGGCTAAACAGGCTGATGTTATCGTATGCGTAGTGGGCGAGGAGGCTATCATGTCGGGCGAGGCTCACTGTCTTGCCGATATCAACCTTTATGGTAAACAGAAGGATCTCGTCGAGGCTCTCTCTAAAACGGGTAAGCCTCTCGTTACAGTCATCATGGCGGGTCGCCCTCTTACTATAGCTAAGCAAGTAGAGGAGTCTGACGCTCTATTGTATATGTTCCATCCTGGTACTACCGGCGGTACAGCATTGGCTAATCTGCTCTTCGGTAAGGATGTCCCTAGCGGTAAAACGCCTGTTACTTTCCCTTATATGGTGGGTCAGGTGCCTATATATTATAACCATAAGAATACAGGCCGACCAGCTGCTGGTACGGAACTTCTTATCGATCAAACGCCTGTCGGAGCGGGTCAAACCTCTTTGGGTTGCTCTAGCTACTGGTTGGATGCTGGGTTCGGTCCTCTTTTCCCATTCGGCTTCGGCCTCTCTTATACAACGTTCGAATACTCTAACCTCCAAATAGATAAGCAAGTGCTCTCTAAAGCCGATACACTCCACGTCTCTTTCGAGTTGGCTAATACTGGTAATTATGATGCTACCGAAATATGCCAACTATACGTGCGCGACCTCGTCGGCTCTGTTACCCGCCCTGTTAAGGAGCTTAAGGGCTTCAAGCGTGTCTCTCTTAAGGCTGGCGAAAAGTCTAAGGTAGAATTCGACCTCCCTATAGCATCTCTCGCCTTCACAACTCTCGACATGAAGCACGAGGTAGAACCAGGCGATTTCAAACTATGGGTAGCCGCTAATAGTGACGAAATCTCAAACGAAACCTCATTCTCAGTAGAGTAGTGAACTTTTCGACCAATAAATAGATACTTTACTTTGTTTATTTCCAAGGGGCTAGTTTTCTAGCCCCTTTTTTTATATCCCCCATCTTTTATTGTAGCCTACATTTTTAAGGACATAATTGTACACATTCCCGTATTTTCTAATTTTTAGTACCTTTGCACTACTCACATAAAATATCTATGAAACAAATCATATCTTTCCTCAACGCTTTGTCCCAGAATAATAACCGCGAGTGGTTCCTAGCTAATAAAAAGGAGTACGAAGAGTGTAAGGCTAAGTTCGAACAGTTCACCGATGAGCTCATAGCCGCAGTCTCCGAATTCGACCCTACCATACGCGGTCTCAAAGCTAAGGATTGTACATATCGTATCTATCGCGATGTCCGTTTCTCAGCAGATAAGTCGCCTTACAAAACTCATTTCGGCTGCTATATCGTTCGAGGTGGTAAAAAGTCTGGTTATAATGGATACTATTTCCATATTAGTACTGGTCAAGAAAATAACTATCCTCATGCTCACATGATTGCTGTGGGCGACTATTGCATGGATCCTAAAATCCTCGCCCTCCTTCGTGAGGATATTCAATGTGGTGGCGGCGATTTCGAACAGACTATTCTCCAGGCTCAGGGCTATCGCCTAGACTCCGACCAAAAGCTAAAGCGTATGCCAAAGGGGTTCGAGGAGGGTTGCCCTTATGCTGATTATATTAAGTATAAGGCTTTCTGCTTATACCAAACACCTTCCACAGACTACATTCTTAGCCCAAATCTTGTCTCTCATGTAGCGTCAGAGTTCCAAAAGGCTAAGCCTTTCCTAGATTATATCAATCGTGCAATAGAATACCATAAGGAGGGTAACCAAGATTAATGTTCCTAACAATGAAAAAGTATCTATATATAGTGGTAGCAGCGTTGTCGTTCACTGCTTGTTCTCAACAATTCGACCATCCGGATGTCTCTGCTTATAAGGATATCAATATTGTGGTCGACCCTTTCTATAAATCGGTTTTTTACGATGAACAAGGGGATATCCCGACACTTGTAACTAAACTTTCAGAGTCTTATAACGAGATATTCCCTACCTACGTATCTCGCGAATTGAGATTGGGTACCCCTTCAGATATGCTCTTTAACCAAAGGTTCGATGAGTTTATCCATTACGCAGATAATAATGAACTGATAGCTGCGTGCGATTCTGCTTGGGATGCTCATAGCTCTTCTTGGAATGCCCAACTTACCGATGCTTTCCAATGCATGAAGGCGCTCATCCCTAATGCTCCTGTGCCTAATGTATATGCCCATGTATCCGGCTTCAATAGCAAGATGTTCATGGATTCTACTTATATATCTTTTAGTATCGAGCATTACCTTGGTGCCGACTGCCGTTTCTATCAATGGCTAGATGTCCCTATATATGCTCGTTCTACTAAAAATGCCGATTATGTTACTCCCGACATCGTCCGCGCATGGCTATATGGTCTCTATCCTAACCTCTCTGAGAAGGATGATATCCTCTCTGATATCGTATATCAAGGTCGTATCTTATATTGCGTATGGCGTATCATGCCTCACCTATCTATGGCACAACTCCTCGGGTATAATGACCGCCAAATGTCATGGTGCGAAACATATGAGTCTAAAATGTGGGGGTATATGGCAGAAAATAATCTTCTATACTCTACTAAGCCTATGGATAAGGCTAAGCTAATTAATGATGCCCCTTTCATATCGTATTTCGGTCAGAACTCTCCAGGTAGAGCGCCTCTATATTGCGGCCTCCGTATCGCTATGGCGTTCATGGAGCGTTTCCCTAAAACTTCTCTCGAAGAATTGCTAACTTACAAGGACGCTCAACGTATCCTAATGGGCGCAGCCTATAATCCTAAGTAAGTATCTATTCGGTCCTAACATTAAAATATTATAAAATTATCAGTGCTTTTTAGGTCAATGAAAAGAATTGACTAATTTTGTGCACATAACAAGAACAACCGTAAATATCAAATGCAACCTCAATCGTCAGTCAAAATCTTCTCAGGTACTAGCACAATGTACCTCGCAGAGAAAATTGCAGCAGCTTTCGGACAAGAATTGGGCTTAGTCCATAAAATCGATTTCTCAGATGGCGAATACACCGTTAAGTTCGATGAAACTATCCGCGGTTCTCACGTGTTCCTCATCCAAAGTACTTTCCCACCAGCTGATAATCTCTTCGAACTTTTGATGATGATCGATGCAGCTAAGCGTGCATCAGCAGCTAGCATCGTGGCTGTAATACCTTATTTCGGTTACGCTCGTCAGGATCGTAAGGACCAACCTCGCGTGGCTATCGGAGCTAAACTCGTAGCTGATATCCTTACAGCTGCAGGTGTAGATCGTATCATTACTATGGATCTCCATGCCGACCAGATTCAGGGCTTCTTCAATATCCCTGTAGATCACCTCTACTCATCAACAGTATTCGTCCCTTATATCGAAAAACTCGGACTTACTGATATGGTAATGGCTTCTCCTGACGCAGGCGGCTCAAAGCGTGCTCACTCTTATTCTAAACACTTCGATACCCCTCTCGTTATCTGTAATAAACACCGTCCTCGCCCTAACGTAGTAGGCGAAATGCGTGTAATCGGTGATGTTAAGGGTAAGAATGTTATCCTCCTCGACGATATGATCGATACTGCCGGTACTCTTACAGCAGCTGCTGATAAGATGATAGAAGAGGGCGCACTCAGCGTTCGCGCTTTCGCTTCTCACGGCGTACTCTCAGGCCCAGCTATCGATAATATCGAAAAGTCTAATATCACAGGCGTATATATCACAGACTCAATCCCTATGAAGCGCCCTTGTAGCAAAGTACAGGTGCTTAGCGTAGCAGAGATGTTCGCAGAGACTATCGCTTGCGTATATAATAACGAAACAATCACAAGACATTTCGTATTTAGAAAATAAATAAGTACTTTTGTACCCGCAATTAATGCCCGTTATTAGTGTGATGGGAGATTAAGTGCAATAAATACTTAATTTTGAGTAACACAATTTTTAAAAACTAACATTAAAATGCAGACTTTTGATCTAAGCGTATCAAAGCGTGAAGTTGCAGGCAAGAAGGCTATCAAGGCTCTTCGTGCACAGAACATGATCCCATGTATCGTTTACGGTGGTAAGGAGGAAATCGCAGTTGCAGTTTCTGAGGCAGCTGTTAAGAACCTTATCTGGACTCCTAACATCTACATCGTAAACCTCTCTATCGATGGCGAGGTACGTCAAGCTATCCTTAAGGATATCCAGTTCCACCCAGTATCGGGTAAGATCCTTCACATCGACTTCCTCGAGGTGCTCCAAGAGAAGCCTGTTACTATCGCTATCCCAGTTGTTCTCGAGGGTAACTCAGAGGGCGTTAAGGCTGGTGGTAAACTTCAGCTCGAAATGCGTAAGCTCAACGTACGTGGTCTTGCTAAGGACCTCCCAGATACTCTCAAGATCGATATCACTAACCTCGGCCTCGGTAAGGTTATCAAGGTTGGTGAGCTCCAATACGAGGGTCTCGAGGTATTGAATGCTAAGGCAGCAGTTGTAGTAGCTGTTAAGCTTACTCGTGCAGCACGTGCAGCAGCTGAGGCTAAATAATCAAGCCCCAGTAGCAAAACAATACACAGCCTTGTGGTTCTACCACAAGGCTTTTTTTTTATTCGCTTGGCTTGTTAAGACTACCAACTCTTTATTTTAGTTATGTGTGTATTGTCTGTTTATGATTGATATTTTGTAATAGTAGTTTGTTATTTGTTAAATGCGGCTGTTGTGGTTTGCTTTGTAGTTATTTTCTGACTACTTTTGCAATTTGAATAATAATGCATTATACATTAGTTGTAGTTTTTGATGTACGCGATATATAAATATCTCTTCGTAGTGCCTGTATTTGCTATTCTTACGATAGTATGTACAGTGTTGATAGTATTGCTTGGTTTGATTAGTCCGAAGTTGACACGCTATTGCGGTGTAATTTGGGCTAAGGTAATGCAGTGGCTTACGCCTATGCCTGTTGAGGTGGTAGGTAAAGAGAATATAGAGGAGGGACAATCATACGTGGTGGCTTGTAACCATCAAGGTGCGTATGATATCTTTGTGGTATATGGCACATTGGGCGCATGTATAGACTTTAGGTGGATATTGAAGCAAGAGTTGAGAAAGGTGCCAGTGCTGGGTTTCGCCTGTGAGAAGATGGGTCATATTTTTATTGAGAGAACATCTAGAAGAGCAGCCTATAATAGTATACAGAGAGCCAAGAAACTCTTGGTAGGAGGTACATCAGTAGTAATATTCCCTGAGGGTACTAGAAGCGGTAAGAGAGAGATGGGAGTATTTAAGCATGGCGCCTTTAAGATGGCCATGGACTTGCAGCTGCCTATATTGCCAGTCTCTATAAAGGATACCTATAAAGTAATGGGTAAATCTCTAGCTACGTTAAAACCCGGCAGAGTTACAATGACGATACATAAACCAATAGATATAACAGAGTACGAAGAGCGACGTGATGACCTGATAGAGGCAGTACGTAGTTCGATAGCAAGTGCAGTATAACGAAAGATTTATGCTAATAGACGAAATTCAACGTAGGCGTACATTCGCCATCATCAGTCACCCTGATGCGGGTAAGACAACATTGACAGAGAAACTTCTTCTCTTCGGTGGAGCTATCCACGTAGCAGGTGCCGTAAAGAGTAACAAGATAAAGAAGACAGCTACGTCTGACTTCATGGAGATAGAGAAGCAGAGAGGTATCTCTGTAGCGACATCTGTGATGGGTTTTGAGTATGATGGCTATAAAGTTAACATTCTTGATACCCCAGGTCACCAAGACTTTGCTGAAGACACATTCCGTACTCTGACTGCGGTAGATAGCGTAATCATTGTAGTAGATGCAGCAAAAGGCGTAGAGACACAGACCAGAAAACTTATGGAGGTGTGCCGTATGCGCAATACTCCTGTAATGGTATTTGTGAATAAGATGGACCGCCCTTGTGGTGACCCATTTGACCTACTTGACGAATTAGAGAAAGAGCTACATATAGGTGTACGTCCATTAAGTTGGCCTATTGGTAATGGAGAGACATTCAAGGGCGTATATAACCTTTTTGAGAATAGCTTGTACCTATACGAGGCATCTAAGCAGACTGTACAAGAAGGTATAGCGATTGCTGATGTTGCAGACCCACAATTAGATTCGATAATAGGCGAGAGAGCAGCTGGTCAGCTTAGAGAGGAGCTAGACCTTGTATCAGGCGTATATGAGGACTTCGACAAGGAGGCTTATTTGCGAGGAGAGGTTGCTCCAGTATTCTTTGGCTCAGCCTTGAATAACTTTGGTGTAAGAGAGTTGCTCCACTGCTTCTTGAAGATAGCACCACAACCTGGTACATCACAAACAGAGGCTCGTATAGTACGCCCTGAGGAGGAGAAGTTCTCTGGCTTTGTATTTAAGATACATGCTAATATGGACCCTAACCACCGTAACCGAATTGCGTTTGTAAAGGTTTGTAGTGGTAAATTTGAGAGAAATAAGGCATATAGACATGTACAGCTAGGGAAGGATTTGAAATTCTCTAGTCCGACAGCCTTTATGGCCGACAAAAAGAGCATCATTGACGAGGCTTATCCAGGTGATATAGTAGGTATACCAGACTCGGGCAACTTTAAGATAGGCGATTCTCTATCAGAGGGCGAGAAGTTGGTATTCAAAGGTATTCCAAGTTTCTCTCCAGAGCTATTTAGATATATAGAGAATGATGACCCTATGAAAGCTAAGCAGCTAGCAAAGGGCATTGACCAGTTGATGGACGAAGGCGTAGCACAGCTATTTGTGCACCAGTTCAACGGCCGAAAGATTATTGGTACTGTGGGAGCGCTACAGTTTGAGGTAATACAATACCGTCTATTGCACGAGTATCAGGCGGCATGTAGATATGAAGGCATCAGCCTCTACAAAGCTTGCTGGATAGAGAGTGACAATGAGGAGCAGCTTAGCGAGTTCAAGAAGAGAAAGGTGCAGTATATGGCAAAAGACAAGTGGGGAAGAGATGTATTCCTTGCCGAGTCGAACTATATGCTACAGATGGCACAAGAGGGCTTCAAGGATGTAAGATTCCATTTTACTAGTGAATTCTAAAGAAAAACAATCGACATACACCTATATATATGCAAGACGAAAGATATATAGCAAGAGGCGTTAGCGCTTCAAAGGAGGATGTTCATAATGCTATCAAGAACATCGATAAGGGTATATTCCCTAAGGCATTCTGCAAAATTATCCCTGATATTTTGGGAGGTGATGAGCAGTATTGCAACATCATGCACGCCGATGGAGCAGGCACTAAGTCGAGCTTAGCATACCTCTATTGGAAAGAGACAGGCGACCTCAGTGTATGGAAAGGCATAGCACAAGATGCGCTCATTATGAATATTGATGACCTTCTTTGTGTAGGTGCGGTAGATAATATTCTTGTATCTTCGACAATTGGTCGTAATAAGCTATTGATACCTGGTGAGGTCATCTCGGCAATTATCAATGGTACAGACGAGCTCTTGGCAGAGTTGCGAGAGATGGGTGTAGGCGTATATGCTACAGGTGGCGAGACAGCTGATGTAGGAGACTTGGTACGCACTATTATAGTAGACTCTACAGTAACATGCCGTATGAAGCGCTCTGATGTTATAGATAATGGCAATATCAGACCTGGTGATGTTATAGTAGGTATGTCGTCATCAGGCAAAGCCACATATGAGAAAGAGTACAACGGCGGTATGGGTTCTAACGGTCTTACCTCGGCTAGACATGATGTCTTTGCGAAGTACTTAGCTGAGAAGTATCCAGAGTCGTTTGACCATGGAGTGCCATACGACCTAGTATATAGTGGAGCATTGCGCCTCACAGATGAGGTAGAGGGTTCTCCATTGAATGCTGGAAAGCTAGTACTATCCCCAACACGTACATACGCCCCAGTAATCAAGAAGCTCCTTGATGCATTGAGACCACAGATACACGGTATGGTACACTGCTCTGGCGGTGCACAGACAAAGATATTGCACTTTATAGGAGATGGCATAAGAATAGTAAAAGATAACCTATTCCCTATTCCTCCACTATTTAAGACAATACACGAGCAGTCGGGTACAGACTGGAAAGAGATGTATAAAGTATTCAATATGGGACATCGTATGGAGGTATACATTGCCCCTGAGCATGCTGAGGAGGTAATAGCAATCTCTAAGTCGTTTGGCATTGACGCTCAGATAGTAGGACGTGTAGAGGCCAAAGAGGGAGGCAAAGAGGTAATATTGAAGACTGAGAACGGCGAGTATCAATACAATTAATATTATACAGCGATATAGATGGCAAGTAATACCACAATACTGGAGCGCCTTGACGGCTTGATGTCGCGTTTTGAGGAGGTATCGACATTGATTACCGACCCAGGCGTGATAGCAGACCAAGCGCGTTTCCGTAAGCTTACCAAAGAGTATAAGGATTTAGATTCCATTCTAAAAGTCAGACAAGAGTATGTAGACGCTCTTAACGGACTAGAGGAGGCGAAAGATATATTAGCCAACGAGTCGGACCCTGATATGAAAGAGATGGCACGTGAGGAGGCCTCACAGTGCGAGAAGCGCATACCAGAGTTGGAGGAAGAGATAAAGTTGCTCCTTGTGCCAGCAGATCCACAAGATGACAGAAATGCCATATTGGAGATTAGAGGTGGTACAGGTGGTGATGAGGCAGCTCTCTTTGCTGGTGACCTATTCAGAATGTATACCAAGTACTGCGAGACCAAAGGTTGGCATTTGACGGTATCAAGTGCATCTGAAGGCGCAGCAGGAGGTTACAAGGAGATAATCTGCAGTGTAACAGGTGAGAAGGTATATGGTACGCTTAAGTATGAGTCGGGCGTACACCGTGTACAGCGCGTACCAGCCACAGAGACACAGGGACGAGTACACACCTCGGCGGCATCAGTAGCTGTATTGCCTGAGGCAGAGCAATTTGATGTAGAGATTAACGAAGGCGAGATAAAGTGGGATACCTTCCGTTCATCTGGAGCAGGTGGACAGAACGTAAACAAGGTAGAATCGGGTGTACGACTCCGTTATAATTGGAAGAACCCAAATACAGGAGTAGTAGAAGAGATTTTGATTGAGTGTACTGAGACACGAGACCAGCCAAAGAACAAAGAGAGAGCGTTGAGTCGTCTTAGAACCTTCATCTACGACAAAGAGCACCAGAAGTACATAGACGATATCGCCTCGAAGCGTAAGACTATGGTATCTACAGGTGACCGTTCGGCCAAGATTAGAACCTATAACTACCCACAAGGACGTATTACAGACCATCGTATTAACTATACGATATACAACCTTGGGGCATTTATGGACGGCGACATACAAGATTGCATAGACCACTTGATAGTAGCCGAGAATGCGGAGAGACTCAAAGAGTCGGACATGTAACAAAGTAATATTTAGATTTTCTGCTTATAGCGAGGGTATAGCCTGTATAGAGCGAGGTTAGAGCGAGGTATGAGAAGAGTCTAAGAGTTGGTAAATTAAGAAAAACGAAATAAAATAAGAAGATGAAGAATATCTCATATGCCATTGGCATGAATATTGGCGCTAATTTGCTTCAGAGCGGCGCAAAAGGTTTGGATTATGCAGAGGTAGCAGCTGGTCTACAGGCAGTACTTGAGGGACAGCAGCCACGTATTGAGAACAAAGAGGCAGGTATGCTACTCAACAAATTCTTCACAGAGTTGGAGGAGAAGGCAGCTGCAGCAGCGAAAGAGGAAGGCGAGGCATTCTTGGCAGCCAATGCGACACGTGAGGGTGTGGTGACATTACCTAGCGGTTTGCAATACGAGATAATGACAGAAGGCAATGGTCCTAAGCCAAAGAGCACAGATACAGTTCTCTGCCACTACCATGGTACATTGGTAAATGGTACAGTTTTTGACTCATCAGTAAGACGTGGTCAGCCAGCAGCCTTCCCAGTAAACGGCGTTATAGCAGGATGGGTAGAGGCATTGCAGCTCATGCCAGTGGGCTCAAAGTGGAAGCTCTTCATACCATACAACCTTGCATACGGCACACGAGGCGCTGGCGAGTCTATACCTCCATATGCAGCCCTTATCTTTGAGGTTGAGTTATTAGAAATCAAATAATTAAACGTATCAACATAAAGAAATGAAGACTATTACAAAGATTCTTGGTGCAGCGACACTAGCAGTTGCTACACTTATGTCGGTATCTTGCTCAAAGTCGTACACTGGCAAGGTAGCGCTCAACAACGACCTTGACAGTGTAAGCTACGCACTTGGTACATTTATGGGTGCACAGCTCAAGCAGATGACAGAGCGTTTTCCACTTACTCAGACTGACTCGCTAAAGTTGGTTAAGACATTTACAGAGGGTGTACTCAGCGAGGACTATGTAAAGTGGGTTAAGGACCAGCTCTTTGGTGAGGAGAATATCAACGAAGCAGCCTTCAAGTATGGTTTTACACATCAGTTTGTCCATGGCCACTCTATGCTTTCAGAGGAGCAAGCAAACTTCATCTGCCAGTTGAAGTCGGGCGAGATTCGCAAGAAGAAAGAGGAGGAGAAGGCAAAGAAGGCAGCAGAGAATATTGAGATTGGCAAGAAGTTCTTGGAGGAGAATGCACAGAAAGATAGCGTGATAGTACTTGAGAACGGTTTACAGTACAAGGTGCTTGCTACAGGTACAGGTGCATCACCAAAGGTAACAGACAAGGTAAAGTGCCACTATGAGGGCCGTCTTATTGATGGTACAGTATTTGACTCATCATACAAGCGCAACCAGCCAACTACGTTCCCATTGAACGGAGTTATCAAAGGATGGACAGAGATCCTCCAACTCATGAAAGAGGGTGACAAGTGGCAGGTATTTATTCCATCAGAGCTAGGTTATGGTGAGCGCGGTGCAGGTGACAATATTGCGCCAAACGAGACACTTATTTTCGACATTGAGCTTATCGAGGTTGTAAAATAGTAACAGAATAAAAGAATATACACATTCACTTACACATATTCTGGAATATGAATAGAGACAATACAATCTTTGAGCTCATAGAGAAAGAGCACAATCGCCAGAAGCGAGGCATAGAAATGATTGCCTCGGAGAACTTTGTGAGCGACCAGGTAATGCAAGCTATGGGCTCGTGCCTTACCAATAAGTATGCAGAAGGCTACCCAGGCAAGCGCCACTATGGTGGATGCGAGGTAGTAGACGAGGTTGAGACAATTGCCATTGAGCGTCTCAAGCAGATTTACGGTGCAGAGTGGGCCAATGTACAGCCACACTCAGGAGCACAAGCCAATGCAGCAGTACTTTTGGCAGTATTGAACCCAGGTGATAAGTTCATGGGCCTTGATTTGGCACATGGCGGACACCTCTCACACGGTTCGGGTGTTAATACATCAGGATTGCTATACACACCATGCGCATACCACCTCAACAAAGAGACAGGTAGAGTAGACTACGATGAGATGGAAGAGGTAGCAATGCGTGAGAAGCCAAAATTGATTATTGGTGGTGGTTCGGCATATAGCCGTGAGTGGGACTATGCACGTATGCGCCAGATAGCAGATGCTTGTGGAGCACTTCTTATGGTAGATATGGCACACCCAGCAGGACTCATTGCTGCAGGTCTACTTGACAACCCGGTGAAGTATGCAGATATCGTAACCTCTACAACACACAAGACACTCCGTGGTCCTCGTGGTGGTGTTATTCTCCTTGGTAAGGATTTCCCTAACCCATGGGGCAAGACAACTAAGAAAGGTGAGATACGCTCAATGGGTAGCTTGCTCAATTCGGCAGTCTTCCCAGGCCAGCAAGGTGGTCCGCTTGAGCACGTGATAGCAGCGAAGGCAGTTGCATTTGGCGAGGCCCTCACACCAGAGTTCAAGGCATATCAGACACAAGTTCAGAAGAATGCTGCAGCACTTGCGAAGGGCATGATGGACAAAGGCTTCTTTATAGTATCAGGTGGTACAGACAACCACTCAATGCTTGTAGACCTTCGTCCTAAGTATCCAGAGCTTACCGGTAAAGTAGCTGAGAAGGCACTTGTAGCAGCAGATATTACTGTTAACATGAACCTTGTACCATTTGATACACGTTCAGCATTCCAGACAAGTGGTCTACGTCTTGGTACACCAGCCATTACTACACGTGGTCTTGTAGAGTCGGATATGGACATCATAGTAAATATGATAGACAAGGTACTTGCAGACCCAGAGAACGAGAAGGTAATTGCTAGTGTAAAGGCAGAGGTTAACGAGATGATGTCTCCACGACCAATGTTTGCATGGTAATAGAGTAGAATAATACTTTTATCCAATAGATGTGCTCTTTTCTTAACCTAGAAAAGGGCACATTCTTGTTTTTTACCCCTTAAAAACTCTTTTTTTACCATTGGTAGGTTTAACAATTGATAACTTTGCAAGTGACAAATAGGCTCACATAGCCAATAAGTGTAAAATATAATTAATTCGCACATACATTATGAACGTTATCCTTAAGAGAGGAGTTTCTGTAGTAATGGCAGCTATAGGTATAGCTGCTATGGCAGATGCGCAAAGCAAGGCATCTATTGTTGTTAATGCTGACCAAGGAGAGGTGCAGATATCGAAACATATCTATGGTCACTTTTCGGAGCACCTTGGACATTGTATATATGGAGGACTATATGTTGGAGAAGATTCACCTATTCCAAATACAAAAGGTGTAAGAAACGACGTGATAGAGGCATTGAAGAATCTTCAGATACCAAACCTACGTTGGCCAGGTGGCTGTTTTGCTGACGAGTACCACTGGAGAGACGGTATTGGTCCTAAAGAGAATCGTCCAAAGATGGTAAATACCCATTGGGGCGGTGTAGTAGAAGACAACTCATTTGGTACACATGACTTTCTAGATATGTGCGAACTTATAGGTACAGAGCCATATATCTGTGGTAATGTAGGTTCGGGTACTGTAGAAGAGATGTCTAAATGGGTAGAGTATATGACCTTTGATGGCGAGAGCCCGATGGCCAATCTACGTAAAGAGAATGGTAGAGAGCAACCATGGAAGGTACATTTTCTAGCAGTAGGTAATGAGAGTTGGGGTTGTGGTGGAGAGATGACACCAGAATTCTATGCTGATAACTATAGGAGATATCAGACATTCTGTAGAAATTATGGAGACAATCAGCTTCTTAAGGTTGCAGGTGGAGCTAATGTAGACGACTACAATTGGACAGAGGTAATGATGAAACGAGTACCTGCTAGATTAATGTGGGGACTATCGCTACATTATTACACACACCCTGGAGGATGGGACAATAAAGGTTCGGCTACACAGTTTACCCCTAGACAATATGCCGAGACTATGAAGAGATGTCTACATATGGACGAGCTCATTACACGTCATGATGCTATAATGACAAAGTATGACCCTAAGAAACGTGTAGCTCTTGTTGTAGACGAGTGGGGATCATGGTATGACGTAGAGCCAGGTACAAATCCAGGCTTCCTATTCCAGCAGAATACAATGAGAGATGCCTTGATAGCTGCATCTACACTCAATATATTCCACAAGCATGCTGACCGTGTGAGGATGGCAAATCTAGCGCAGATAATCAATGTGCTTCAAGCTGTAATATTTACAGATGGAGATAAGATGTTACTTACTCCTACATACCATATATTTGATATGTATAAGATACATCAAGATGCTACTCTTTTGCCATCGACAGTAAAATCTGAGAAGTATTCTGTAGACGAGTTTACTGTTGAGCAGGTCAACGCCTCGGCATCGGTAGATAAGAGTGGTACAATACATGTATCGGTAGCAAACCTTGACCTTGAGAAATCGGTAGAGGTGTCAGTAGATATTCGAGGAGTAAAGGTTAGCTCTATTGAGAAGGTTCAGATAGTAACATCTGACAAGATAAACGATTATAATTCGTTCGACAATCCAAATAAGATACAACTATCAGATGGAGCAAAACGATGCAAACTCAAGAATGGTATACTTACCATATCTATGCCTGCAAAATCTGTAGTTACTGTAGCTGTAAAATAATAAACACTATACATAATGAAATACAAGTATGTAGTTTCGGCTGTTGCTGCAGCATCTATGCTTTGCTCATGTGGTAGCAAAGATGGAGTGAGTGCTAGTGACGAGAATAAATTTACTCTTGACGTTCTACATAAGGGCGCAGAGATTCAGAGTACCATGTATGGTCTCTTCTTTGAGGATATCAACTATGGTGCAGATGGCGGTCTTTATGCAGAGAAGATTAAGAACCGTTCGTTTGAGTTTCCTCAGGCGCTCATGGGATGGAACTCCTATGGTCAAGTAGAGGTAAGAACAGATGGCGCACCATTCCCTAAGAATCCACACTATGTTCGTCTTTCAGACCCTAAGCATGCTCACAAGCGCACAGGTATTGAGAACGAGGGCTTTTTTGGTGTTACTACACAAAAAGATGCAGAGTATAGATTTAGCGTTTGGGCACGTCAGGCATCTGCTAACCCATCAAAGATACGTGTAGAGTTAGTAGATCCAGCTTCAATGGGTGAGTCGCACGACAATGTACACGCTAGCATTGAGATTAACTCTAAAGAGTGGAAGAAATATACAGTAGTACTTAAGGCTACAGAGGATGTACAACGCGGACTTCTCCGTATTTTCTTGGCATCTCCAAATAGTGTAGACCTTGAGCATGTATCACTCTTTCCAGTAGATACATGGCAAGGTAGAGAGAACGGTCTACGCAAAGACCTTGTTCAAGCTCTTGCAGATATTCACCCAGGCGTATTCCGTTTCCCAGGTGGATGTATTGTAGAGGGTACAGACCTTGCTACACGTTACCAATGGAAGAATACAGTAGGGCCAGTAGAGAATCGTCCACTCAACGAGAACCGTTGGCACTATACATTCCAGCATCGTTTCTATCCTGATTACTACCAGTCGTATGGTCTTGGCTTCTACGAGTACTTCCTCCTTTCTGAAGAGATAGGTGCTGAGCCACTACCAGTATTAAGTGTAGGGTTGGCTTGTCAGTTCCAAAATGAAGACCAGAAGGCACATGTGCCTGTAAAAGAGTTACAGCCATATATCCAAGATGCACTTGACCTTATAGAGTTTGCTAATGGTCCAGCTACATCAAAGTGGGGTAAGGTACGTGCTGAGATGGGTCATGAGGAGCCATTTAACCTTAAGTTCCTTGCTATAGGTAATGAGCAATGGGGACCTGAGTACCCTGAGCATCTTGCTCCATTTGTAGATGCTATACGAGCTAAGTATCCAAATATCAAACTAGTTGGTACATCTGGTCCTGATTCAGAGGGTAAGCAGTTTGAGTATCTATGGCCAGAGATGAAGCGTCTTGGTGCTGATTTGGTTGATGAGCATTTCTATCGTCCAGAGGCGTGGTTCCTCTCACAAGGCAATCGTTATGATTCGTACGACAGAAATGGACCTAAGGTATTTGCTGGTGAGTATGCATGTCATGGTAAGGGTAAGAAATGGAATCACTTCCACGCTTCACTTCTTGAGGCTGCATTTATGACCGGTCTTGAGCGCAATGCAGATGTAGTACATATGGCTACTTACGCTCCACTCTTTGCACACGTAGAGGGTTGGCAATGGCGTCCAGATATGATTTGGTTTGACAATACCCGTTCGGTTCGTACATGTAGCTACTATGTACAGCAGCTATATGCGCAGAATAAGGGTTCGCATACGCTATCAATGTTACTTGGCGACAAGCCAGCGGCAGGTAATGAGGGCCAGAATGGTCTTTTTGCTAGTGCGGTATATGAGGCCTCTGATGGTACTTATATTGCGAAAGTGGTTAATACCGATTCGATAGCTCACAATGTAACAATACAATTAGAGGGTCTTGCTGATGCTCAGACTATTGCAAAGGCAACACGCACACGTATCCAGAGCGAGGAGCTTGATGCAGAGAATACTCTTGATGAGCCAAACAAGATAGTTCCTGTTAAGGTAGATGTAAATCTTGCTGGCAAGAGAGAGATAAACTCTACACTCCCTGCTTACACTGTTGAGATGTGGAGATTCGAGTTGAAGTAATATTTTATTAGATAAAATACTAAGCCCTCTAGAGTGGATGCTCTAGGGGGCTTTTATATGTCGCTAAGACAAGGAGGAATTTGCGCAAATATTCTAGATGGCGTGAATTGCAAATCAAATGGCGTAAAATAACATCCATATTTAAGAAAGTAGACGTACATTTGCGTCATGATTAGATATAATTTTGAACGACAGTTAATAGAAGTCTTCCGACAAAATGGGTTGGATTTAGGACTTTTGCTTAATAGGTGTAGTTTGCCAGAGGACCTATTTGAGCGTGCTAACGTATTGCTTACTGGTGAGGAATATTTTCGTATTGTGGAGCAAGTTGGGCTTATGGCATCTAGTGAGTCGGTGGTACTGAGTATTGCTAGTGCAGAACATGTTGAGACATTTATTCCAGCATCCTTTATGGCATATTGTAGCGATTGCGGGCTTAATTTTCTTAGGCGCTTTGCTGAATACGATAAACTTGTAGCCCCTGTACATATTAATATTGAAGAGACATCTAAAGAGATAGCTCTAACACTTACGGCAGTGCCAGAATCTCGTCAGTTGCCTTCTGTTTTGGTTGAGTTCAAGATGGCATATTGGGTAAATTTGCTTAGGAATGCGACAGGTCGTGCCATTAAGCCTATTAAGATCGAGCATGTCCATTCGGCGTTTTCTTCTGTTATTAAAGAGTATATCGGTTGTGATGTTATACATTCTGATAGAGTAACGATCTCCTTTATGCGAGAAGATTTAGAATTGCCATTCCTTAGTCGTAACGATTCGATTTTGAGATACATTGAGCCTGAACTTCAACGACGACTTTCAGAGATGGAAGAGAATGACGATATTGGAATGCGGGTGCGAAGTGCTCTTACGGAGTTATTACCATTGGGAAAGAGCCGAATTGAGGATGTAGCGCATAAACTAAGTATGAGTGTTCGTACACTACAACGTAGACTAAAAGAGGCTCACACCAATTATCAGCAACAGTTGGGAACCACTCGTATGCTCCAAGCAAAGGCGTACCTTCAGAATGGATCAAATACAAGTGAGGAGATAGCTTTTCTACTTGCTTATGAAGATACTACAGCATTTCTACGTGCATTTAATAAGTGGACTGGGCAAACTGTTGGTCAGTTTATAAAAGGTATAAGAGGTTAGTAATTATTATACAATAAATATATACGACAATGAAACAAATGATAACTGCTCAAAGAGCGTTTTTCCTATCAGGTGCTACACTCAACGCTGATGCTCGTCGCCTTGCTTTGAAAAAGTTGAAGGCGGGAATAAAAAAACACGAGAACGAAATTATGGCGGCTCTGTGGACAGACTTAGGAAAGTCGACAACAGAGGCATATATGTCAGAAATAGCATCTATATATTCAGATATTGACGAAGCAATCAAGCAGCTGAAAAATTGGATGAGAGCCAACCATGTTTGTACTCCATTAGCTATCAGCCCGGCACGATCGAAGGTTATGTATTGTCCTTATGGCATTGTACTCATTATGGCTCCTTGGAACTATCCATTCTTACTCTCGGTAGCGCCTCTTATTGGAGCATTGTCTGCTGGCAACTGCTGCATTGTTAAACCATCAGAGTTGGCACCAGCAACAGCCAAGGTGATTACACACATTTTATCTGAGTCGCTCGACGCACGCCTAGTGACTGTTGTAAATGGAGACGCAGAGGTTGGCAAGGCATTGTTAGAGGAACATTTCGACTATATTTTTTACACTGGCAATGGTATAGTAGGTCGTTATGTTATGGAGAAAGCGGCAAAATATTTAACACCAATTACTCTCGAATTAGGTGGTAAGTCACCTGTTATAGTATCGAGGAGCGCCAATATACGTTTAGCTGCTAGACGTATAGCCTTTGGCAAACTTATGAACCTAGGTCAGACTTGTGTAGCTCCTGATTATGTATTAGTAGAAGAATCGGTACATGATACTTTAGTAAAATATATTGAGGAGGAGATTACTCGGATGTATGGCGAGTGTCCTATGGATAATCCTGCATATGGTAAAATTATAAATCGTCGTCATTTTGATCGACTTTGTAACCTGATTGAACCTCAGAAAGTGGTATTTGGGGGAGACTCAGATTGTGAAAAATTACAGATTACGCCGACAATAATGACTAGTGTTTCTCCCAATGATGCGGTGATGGGTGAGGAGATTTTTGGTCCAATATTGCCTATACTAAAAGTTAAGAGTGTGGCAGAAGCTATGCAGTTTATACAAAAACGCCCACATCCCTTGGCTTTGTATCTGTTTACTTCGGACAAAAAAGAGGAGCGCAATGTAATGGAGAATCTTCAGTTTGGCGGAGGGTGCGTAAATGATACCCTCGTTCATCTCTCAAACCATAGAATGCCTTTTGGAGGGATAGGTGACTCAGGAATGGGTAGTTATTTTGGTCGACATTCATTCCTAACATTCAGTCATGCCAAGGCAATTGTTAAGAGCCCTACATGGATAGACCCTCAGATTCGCTATCAGCCATATACAAAGCTGAAGGATAGGCTGATAAGGTTATTTATGTAGAGGATATTAAGAGCAACCACCTATTTTCGGTTGCTCTTAGCATCTAGATGCGCCTTTAGTTTAGTGATGGCGATGGAGCGCTGACTTATTTGGTTATTTATCTCTGTGCCTAGATCTTGGGAGCATTTGTCGAAGCCTTCAGGGATAAAGACCGAGTCGTAAAAGTAGCTTTCGGATACATTATCTGTAGCTCTTTGGGCTATCTCACCTCTTAATACGCCATCAAATGTCTCAATCTTCCAATTTGTACTATCGTCAAAATCGCCGGTAATAAAGGCTAGAACTGTGCGTAATGTAGCTTTTCTATTGCTCTTGCCTTCGAGTTGCTTTAGAAGTTTGTCTACATTGGCTTTGACATTATGGTCTTTGGGTTTGTCTACTATTGGTTCGTGGCTATGTAGGATGTTAAGCATCTCTTGAGATACCCCCTCATCTAATACCTCCATATTTCTGAGGTTGGCATTACTCTTCATACTCTCTTCGTCTATTGAGGCATAGTTGCGCGAATAGATACCTGGCATGCCGTTGAGAGCCTCGCACTCAAGTATAGTATCGTCTGCCACACAATCAAAACCATAATAACGCTTTACAAATCTAGCCTTAAGCATAGCATTGCCTTCTGGTGAGTTGGCCTTTTCTGGAATGTCTATATAACAGCCTATATCGGCTAAGGAGCGTATGTCGTATCTCTCACCAAATATGGCACGGGCCTCGGCCAACTTATGGGTACTATTGCTAGCAAATACTAATACTCTCTTGCCTTTGTTTTCCTTGGATTCGGATACCTTTAGGGCATCGAACCCTAATCCGTATACACTATTGGCATCAGTTAGGCTTATAAAGGCGTATGGGTCTATACTCTTTACCATCCTTTGAACTATAGATTGCTCTCTTCTTCTAATAACGCTTACGACAACCTTTCTACTTGTGCGTGTATACCATCCCTCGCCATTTAACATAGTCACGCCATGACCTAACGAAACAATGGCACTTGCTATAGCATCGGGATTACGAGAGAATATCATGAATTGTACCGACTGGTGTTGCCTACGTATGCAATAGTCTAGCGTGATGGAGCAGGTGAATAACATTACGAAACCGTATATTACACGTGCCCAATCATGGAAAACAAAATAACATGATGAGATAATTACAACATCACAAGCCATAATAACAGAGCCTAACGATACTTGCCTATATTTATTTACAATTGCAGCTATGATATCTGTGCCTCCTGTCGACCCGTTATTCTCAAAGCATAGTGCTAATCCTATTCCTTCAATAATTGCACCTAACATACATGCCATAAACGACTCATCACCTATCAGCCTAGGCAGAATATATGCACCATCATTGGCGGCGTCTGGTACCTCTAAGAGTCGTTGCATTAGCCAAAGGGTGAAGGTCATAAAAAATACGGCATATATTGTCTTTAGACAAAAGCGCACTCCTAGTATCTTTATGGCAGCAATGAGTAGCAATATATTAATAATGATATACGTCACCTGTACCTCTATTCCCGTGGCATAATAGATAATAGATGATATACCAGCCACACCTCCTGTAGTTAGGCCATAAGGGAGCATAAAAGTAGTCACTCCAAAAGAGTATAGGATAACACCAAGAGAAATAAGAGCATAATCTTTTAGCTCATACATAAGGCGTAGGTACAACTCCCTATTGCCCGATAAGTGTGCATTGTTACTCATATTATGTGTTTGTATTTCAAATGCTAGTCAAATGTGCATCAAAAATAAATAGTTTATTGCAATAAGTAGCCATTTGATGCTGATTTTTTATTGCTCATATTGTCTCACTCAACAAAAAAGGAGCCCTAAGGCTCCTCTATATAACGAGAGTAATACTCTGTCAAGTTCAAAAAAGCAAATATCCTTATTCCACACGAACTATCTTAGCTCCCAAAGCGCTAAGTCTAGCTTCTATATCTTGATATCCTCTATCTATCTGCTCAATATTATGTATTGTTGATGTGCCATTAGCTGATAGAGCAGCTATTAAAAGCGCAACACCTGCGCGTATATCTGGCGATGTCATTGTAGTAGCTCTAAGCTTTGTCTGTCTATTAAGACCTATTACAGTGGCTCTATGTGGGTCGCAAAGAATAATCTTCGCTCCCATATCAATAAGCTTATCCACAAAGAAGAGTCTACTCTCAAACATCTTCTGATGTATCAATACCGAACCGTTAGCTTGAGTAGCCAATACAAGGAATACGCTCAAGAGGTCAGGTGTTAATCCTGGCCATGGAGCATCGGCTATAGTCATTATTGAGCCGTCTATAAAAGAGTCGATAGTGTAGCACTTCTGTACAGGTATATGGAGGTCGTCGCCATGCACCTCTATTGTAATACCCATTCTCTCAAATGCCAAAGGTATAATACCCAAATGTTTTACACCAGCACCTCTAATCCATAAATCTCCAGCAGTCATGGCCGCCATAGCGATGAAAGAGCCTACCTCTATCATATCTGGTAGTATGGTATGCTCCGCTCCATGAAGATCATTTACCCCTTCTATGCGCAACAAGTTACTACCCACGCCCTCTATCTTAGCGCCCATAGCTATCAAGAGTCTACATAGCTGCTGTATATATGGCTCACAAGCGGCATTATATATAGTGGTTTCTCCTGGCGCCATAGTGGCTGCCATAAGGGTGTTAGCTGTACCTGTTACAGAAGCCTCGTCAAGGAGCATATATGTTCCATTGAGGTCTGTCGCCTCAACAGAATAGAAGAAGTCGCTAGAGTCAAAGTTGAATCTAGCCCCTAGTTTCTGAAATCCGTAGAAGTGGGTATCTAGTCGACGTCTGCCAATCTTGTCTCCTCCAGGTTTAGGGAAGTAAGCCTTGCCAAAACGAGCCAAAAGTGGACCCATTATCATTATTGATCCTCTAAGAGACGATGCCTCTTTCTTGAACTCTTCTGTCTGCATATACTCAAGATTTACCTTGTCTGCAGTGAGGGTTACGGTATTAGCATCATGCCTCTCTACCTTTACTCCCATATTTTGGAGTAGGATGAGAAGATTATTTATATCGAGGATATTAGGTATATTATTAATCTTTACGGGCTCGGATGTCAATAGTGCAGCGCAGATAATCTGCAATGCCTCATTCTTGGCACCTTGTGGCTTTATCTCTCCACAAAGAGGTATACCGCCCTCAATCTTAAATGTACTCATATTGTTTTCTTTTCCTTAGTATGTGTGTTGTAATCAGAAGCGTTTACGGTTTTTATTGTTACCTCTATTGTTATTGAGTGGTTTATTATTCTTCTTACTATTACTCTGCTTCTGCTTGTTGTTGTTAGGTTTGTTACTCTTGTTGTTCTTGTTATTCTTTGGTTCTTGATAGAATGCGGTGCGTATTTCACCATCTATCTCAAGTCTGTCATCAGTCAAGAGTAGTATCTCTTTCATCAAGCGCTCATCGGTAGCGTAGTCTTTGTTCATCGCTATCAATGTTTTCTTCATATGGTTAGCAATGTAGTTGACTAACGTCTTTCTCTCTTGTGGATTCTCTATCGAGCATGCTCTATTGGCAAAGTGTTCAGTCAGATAGCCATAATGAGGCAATCTTACTTTGTGCATAGGGTAGGATAGAGGTTTAGGTTTAGGAGATACCTCCTCTGGTGTAGGTTTTGGGTACGGACTATCAACATCAAGTTGGTAATATGCTATAGCATGAAGATGGTCCCAAAGCTTATGCTTAAAGTCGGGCTCATTCTTCATCTCTGGATACATATTAGCCATCACATTTACTATTGATGCAGCGCACATGCTTCTCTCTTCTCTGTCCCTAATGGTTAGTGCATAGTCTACCATCTTCTGTATATGTCTGCCGTATTCTGGCATCTCTAGCTTTTCTCGACTTGAGTTGTAATCCATTGCTCGTTATATATTTATTATATGCATATGGCGCAAAGATAACCATTTTTCTCTCTATAAGGTCATCTTTGCGCCATATTCTACTAGTCTGTATGTCTATTGTTGTCTTATTATTATCTCACATACACCATATGTAGTCGATCCCAATCTTTTATGATGCGAGCCATCTCGTTTAAATGATTGTCCATTATCTTCTCAGCATACCATCTCATGCCGAAGAAATTATCCTCAAATTCCCAATATCCGATAACGTTATCTCCTATAGCATGTGTATCTATCATTACAATAGCATGCATGGGCTTTCCCTTCTCATCTACGCCTATCTGAATAGGTTCAATGACAATATCGACATCTTTTATATTCTTGTGCTTTCCCCATGAGTCATATTCGTTAAAGACCTTTATGTTGCTAGGTAATTTAAAGTGAAGGCTTGATTCGTACGAAGAAGAAATTTCTGGAATATTTATCAATACTCTAGTGCTGACGCTATGCCATGGCGTCTCTTCTCTCTCCATGCCTAGTACGGGTACAGGTATGTAATGTATATGTTCTCTCACCACAATAGGCTCATGTGTATGATGGTGATGGTGTATACAATGGCTCTCTACATGGCGTGGTACGTGAGGATTCCAATCTTTGTGATATCTATAACTTACCGCTGGGGCATGTGGAGATGGTGCTGGCATATGTCCGTGTATCTTCTCTGGCCTACCATGTCTACCACCATCGTTATGTTGTGGGCGCTTTTTGTCGCCTTTGTGCTCTCTGTTGCCTCTTCTCTCATCGCGCATCTCTTTGCGGTCGGCTCTCTTCTCATCCCGAT
This sequence comes from Bacteroidia bacterium, assembly GCA_030526155.1. Lineage (GTDB taxonomy): Bacteria > Bacteroidota > Bacteroidia > Bacteroidales > Marinilabiliaceae > W3P20-009. The sequence continues at coordinate 27,472 of JAUNDI010000013.1, read as the reverse complement.
TATCTCTATCGTTATGTCTTTGGGCATTCAAGGTTGAGATGCTAAGCATCATCATCGCTAATATTGTAACTATTGTTTTCATGGCTAATAATATTTTATGTGTTGTCGGTTATAGCTTATTTGTTTTGTTGTCTAGCTATATCCAAAAACCGTGCCAAAAAAATATATAAAATGAATTAACTGTCGAGAATAACGTATCGCAATATGAACTAATTTTGCGCCAAAAAATAACAATAGTACTAACAATGAAAAAGACATTCCTTCTTTTTTGTGCAGCTGTGGCTATGTGTGCATGCCAACAAACTGCTAACAACAATGTAAATGTTGCTACTGAGGCTCTTGAGTCTACAATGACTGAGGTAAGTACTCCTGCAGAGGCCCTCGCTCGTCTTGAGGCTGGTAATGCTCGTTATGTAGCAGATTCTCTTTTGTTTCCTCATCATGACCATAAGCGTCTTGTAGCGGTGGCTCCTCATCAGGCTCCTTTTGCTGCTGTGGTGACATGTTCAGATAGCCGTGTACCTGCTGAGATGATTTTCGACCAAGGTATTGGTGATATTTTTGTTATCAGAACTGCAGGTAACTCTGTAAATGACGATGTCGTTATGGGTTCTGTAGATTATGCTCTAGAGCACCTTGGTGTTAAGATATTGGTCGTTATGGGTCATGAGAGTTGTGGCGGCGTAACAGGTGCAATCACTGAAGAGGGTGAGGCTGATGAGCATAGCAAAATAGACGAGCTTCTCGGTATTATCCGTCAGGATGTAAAAGAGTATGTAGGAAAGCCAGAACTTCTTGATGAGGCTATCCGTTGCAATACTGCTGCGCAGGTTAACAGAATTGTTGAGCGCGAAAACGTGAAAGAGCTTGTAGAGGCCGGCAAGACTATGGTAATAGGTGCCTACTACAACGTACATGATGGTAGCGTATCTTTCAGCAAATAACCCTAATATTAGGTCCATTATACAAAAAAGAGCTCACTTCCACCAAGTGAGCTCTTCTTGTATCTAATATGTCCTAATCATAAATCTCATAAGCTGAGCGAAGCGCACTCTTAATAGCCGTACGCAGACTAGCCGGTTCTAGTACCTCACATGCCGTGCCGTAGGACATTATGCGGTTAACCAACTCATAATTCGCCTTTAGCTTATAGCTATATATAACGTAGTCGTCCCCTTTGCACTCCTCCACCTGTGTATGATGTAGAGGTAGTGTATCGAAATAATCAGGTAGATAACCCTTTACTTTTAGACGCACAGTCTCGGTAGGGTACTCTTCATCGCTATATATACCTATGCTATGGTTAAACTTATCCTTGGCGGAATATTTAGCAGGCATTACGAATTTATCATCTAGTTCTTCTAGGGAGATAATACGATCTACTCCATAGGTATACTCTTTATTCTTCTCCTCGCTATGGGCGATAAGATACCAACGATTCTGAAATAGCTTTACGGCGTACGGACATACTATATACTCTGTTGGCTCTGACCCGAATCGATGGTAACGTAGGATTATCTTATGATTATTGCGCATGGCGTGACAGATAAAAGCTAAATTCTGATTGGCCGAGGGAACGTCATCTATCAATATTCTATCATATATCGACTTGTTCTCGTTGGCCATATTGCCTACGGAGTACATCTCTAGCGACCATTTGAGCATATTTACATTGTCCACGCCATAGTCAGATATATAATAGTTGAATGGCGCTCGTCTGTCGCACTCAATCATTACACCCAACTCCTCAGGAATAGCGGCTAGCCAATTTCGAAAGGTTCGTTTGGCCAAATCTTCGCCCATAGGATTAAGATTAGTGTTCTTTTTCCAGCGTCTGTTAATCTCCTCAAAGTTTATACCATTAGGAGCCTCTTTTATTTGGCATACTAGCCATAGATATCTTTTGAATAGACCCTGCATAGCTTATGTGTCGTTTTGTAGTCTTGACTTAATGATGAACTATTATCTTTCTCCACATTCATACCTTAGTCCTGCAACTGATATAAATGTAGAAACAACCAACCAAGGTAATACAAATAAGCTATACAAGCAAATTCTCTGGTACTAGTTTATTATATTCATTCCTCATTGATAATACCATTGTTGTCTGCTGTTGGTCGTAAAATTTGTTTTTTGTGCACCAAGGGAGCACTCGGGGAGCACCCAAAGAGCACCCTTGTTCATCGTAAAAAAATATAAAGGAGCACTCGGGGAGCACCCTTGTTCATCGTAAAAATATTATTTCGGGGGGTTGAGGAGATGAGGTATTTGGTGGTGTTTTTGAGGTGATTGGGTGTTGTTTTGTAAAAAATAGTGTTTTGGGGTACGTGTTATTGATTGGTTGGTTGTCTTGGGGAGAAAGGGTTATTAATAAATCGAGATATCATGGAATTTATCTTTCAGTTTTTTGCTCAGTTATTCTCGGAGTCGGAACTTATGGGAAGTGTCGACAATGAGGTATTGAATGCATGTGAGAGTGCGAATGTGGAGCAAGAGGTGATGCAAGCAAAAGAGAGCGAGCAATCGTCGGAGGAGCTAGTGAATATCTTTGAGATGGTAAATTTCCATTAATTGAATTATTGACGTGAAACAGGATATTGACATAAATCAGATTTCGGCAGAGGAGTTGCGTACACTTGAGGCTATACGCAGTAGAAAAGAGTGTATTTGGCAGAATATCTGCAGGGAGTCGGGCATAGCATCACAGGAGTCGGACAAGAGAGTATTTAAGATGTCTAGGCGAGTGATGACATGGATGAGCGTAGCTGCATCTGTGGTAGTGTTATTGTCTCTTGGAGCGCTATTTAATATTACAACAAGCAATATTGACGAGTTAGGAGGCGATGCTAATATACTAACAGCCGCTACAGACAGGACAAGCAGTGAGCTAGAGGATGGCTCTGTAGTGAGACTAGCGCAAGGCTCTACGATGAGATATGACGTACTAGGTGAGAGAAGAGTGGTAGTATTAGAGGGACAAGCAAGTTTCAGTGTAAAGCGCGATGAGGATAGACCATTTGTAGTCTATTTAGAGGGAAGGGATTCGAAAGTAGAGGTATTAGGTACGAGTTTTGTGGTAGAGAACTTAAAAGATAGAGAGAGATACAGTGTAAAGGTAAAGAGCGGTAATGTAAGAGTCAGTACTCCTAGAGGCGAAGCAGAATTGATAAAAGGAGAGAAGGTATTAGTAGAGAATGGTAATTTTGAGAAGATGGAGTGCTCGAAAAGAGCGATAGGAGATTGGGATTCGAACAAACTAGAGTTAAAAGAGGCGACATTGAGAGAGGCGGTATCAGAATTGATGGATATATATCCAGAGATTAAGAGAGTAGAAGAGAAAGAAGAGGGGTTGATAGAGCAGAATAGTGGGATATTGGTAACATCGAAGTTTGACAACGAGCCATTAGAGAAGGTATTAAAAGAATTATCTATACATTTTGGTATTAAGATAGAGATTGTTGGTGGAAGTCTGACATTAAGTCGTTAAATTTGCATAAGGCATAGCAGACAAAACTCAGTGCAGACTATTCATACAAAATATAGTGATTTGTTTAAGAGGTGCCTAGGGCGCCTCTTTTTTATTGTGGCATTGAGCCTCAGTATGAGTGGAGTGCACATTTGGGGTCAGACTGCAGAGACAGAGGATACCCTATCCGCCACTATTTGGATTAACTTACCACAAAAGAGTTATGAGACGACAGACAGTCTGATACGAACCATAGAACATGTAGGCGACCTTACCATCAGCTATTCATCTAGAGTATTGCCATACGCTAGTAGGCCCATAGAGCTAAAACATAAGAGATGGCAGCTATTGGAACTATTGAACAAGATATTTGGGCGGTATAAAGTACAATATCACGTTGAGGATAAGAAAGTAATAGTGAGTCCGCTCAACGGAGACAAGAGATACACCATAAGCGGCTATTTGAAAGAGTCCGGCAGCAAAGAGGCCCTTATAGCAGCCAATGTGTATGATATGATACTCTTCAGGGGAGCTGTAAGTAACGAGTTTGGCTATTACAGTTTGACATTACCAGAAGGAAATGTACCATTAAAAGCATCATTTATTGGGTATACCTCCAAGGTTATGAATATAGACCTAAGAGGAGACACGGTAGTGAATATAGAGTTGGCCCGTCATGACAACTTTCTAGATATAGATGTAGACGTGGTAAACTTTGAGCCACCTGCAGACGCAGGCGCAGGCGTAGTAAGGATACCTATACAACAGGTAAAAGTAATGCCAAGCTTAATGGGCGAGAGCGACATTATACGAGCCATGCAGCATACGCCAGGTATACAAGGAGGCGAAGAGGGCTTTGGTGGAATGAGTGTGCGTGGTGGAAACTCAGACCAGAATATAGTAATGTTGGATAATGTGCCATTATATAACCCTATGCACTTAATGGGGCTATATACAGCATTTAATGCAGAAGGCATAAATTCAGCCACGCTTATTAAGGGAGGCTTCCCAGCTAGATATGGAGGTAGGATGTCTAGTGTGCTTGATATAAAGATGAGAGAAGGCAATATGCACAAATTTAATGGCTATATGAATATTGGGCTACTCTCATCAAATGTTATGTTTGAGGGACCTATAGTAGAAGAGAAGGTATCGTTTATAGTATCTGCACGACGTACATATGCAGATATATTCTCGGGGTATATTCAAAATAATAATGATACACGGTATTCGTTCTATTTTTATGATATTAGCTCCAAGCTAAATTATGTTATTAGTAATAAAGATAGGATTTATGTGAGTTTCTTTGTGGGATCGGACAATTTGAATGACGACTATAACTTTAGGGATAAGCGTATAGAGTATGAAGATAATATATATAGAGATATAGTAGTAAATGACGAGCAGCAATATAGATGGGGAAGTATTATATCATCGATGAGGTGGAACAGATCGTATAGTGGAAAACTGTTTTGTAATACTACAGCCTCGTTTAGTAGGTATCGATTTAGGAATAGAGACAAGAAGATAAGCGACGAACGAGGGTCGCGTGAGGCCAGTACCTCGACCTACTTTAGTGGGCTTAATGACTACACGGTAAAGACAGATGTAACATATTACCCATCATTGATAGACCTAAGCAGCGTCAGGGCGGGAATAGAGGGGACACTTCATGCCTTCTACCCAGGGTATACGATGATAAAGAGCGACATAGAGAAAGGAGATACAATCAGAGCAGAGAAACAGCACCCCTTAAAGAGGATAGAGGGACATGCCTATGTAGAGTCGCAGTTGAAACTAAAGAAATTAAGTGCAAATATCGGATTGCACTTATCTATGATGAATAGAAAAAACAAATCGATCTTTGTGCAATTAGAGCCTAGAGCATTATTGACATATGCGCCAAAAAGCGAGTTGACAATAAAAGTAGGAGGCTCTTGTATGTCGCAGTTTCTTCAGCAGATGCACGTAGCGACAGTGGAGACCCCTGCAGACATGTGGCTACCAGTATCCAATACACTTCCGCCACCAAGGGTATGGCAAGTCTCTTTAGAGACAGAGGTAAAGTTGACAGATCGATTGAAATTGACATTAGAGGGATATAGGAAGAACTATGTAAGGCTACAGACCTACAAGACCACCTCGGGAGTAGAGTTGCTAGCAAATGGCGACTGGGATAAGCTATTGACCAGTGGTGAAGGTTGGGCAAATGGTTTTGAGGCTATGCTACACAAGACAGAAGGGCGAATATCGGGTTGGCTTGCATATTCATATAGTAAATCTATGAACCGATATGACGAGCTGAATAAAGGAAAATACTTTCCAACAGACTACGACAAACGTCATGGGTTGACACTATATGGAGTATATTCATACACCCCACAAGTAGATTTCTCGGCATTGTGGACATACCATTCAGGCGCTCCATTGACAATACCAGACGGACAATATGTATTGATGACAGATATTGTAGACAGAGAAGGCAACCAGACAATTGCGACCCTACCAGGAGAGCGCAATAAGTATAGGATGGTAGCATCGCATTCATTGACATTAGGTTGTAATATCAGATTTGACAGGCCAAGAGGAGAACATACGTTGAGTTTTGGCGTCTATAATGTTTATGGCATGAAAAATCCGATGTTTGTATATTGGAAACCCCAAACCAATAAAGAGGGAGATATAGAGACATATAATCTAAAACAATTTAGCCTTATAGCCTTCCCATTGCCATATATCAAATATAGTTTTAAGTTCTGATGAGACATATATACATTTACACATATCTACTATTAGCTATGCTAGTAGGCTGTGAGAGTGATGCCGATATTGATATCAAGGCAGAGCGCAAGACAGTGGTATATGCCTTTGTAGAGGCAGGCGATAGGTGTGAGGTACATGCATATCAGTCGATACTCTTTACAGAGGCCTCCGCCAAGAAGCCATTGGGAGAAGAGACAGAAGTGAATGTAATTATAGATGGGAAAGAGAGCCATACCAAGCAACTATCTGAGACAGCTACAAGTGTAGAGTTTGACGGACTAGAGCTTCACTCAGGGAGTAGTATTGAAGTTAAGGTAGTTAGAGAAGGTAAGCAACTAGTATACGCTAGTAGTTATATACCCAGTGAGCCAACAATAAGACTGACAAGAGGAGACGAGATAGAGAAAGAGGGGCAATACTATAAAAGTTGTACTTTGATGCTCAATGACGATGGCATAGGAGATAACTATTATCAGTTATTAGCTAGAGATACAAAGACAGGAGATGTGATAGAGGGGGTAAAATATATAGGGAGGATATTTGAAGAGTCGAAATCGAGTATCATTAACGATGATGAAGGTAGAGGCCTATTTACGAATGCTAATTTAGCGGGACGTATAATTAAGTTGAATTGTGATATTCCGATGAAAGATGTAGAAGGCGATATAGAGCTAGAATTATACCATATGACATACGAGCACTACTGCTACATGCAGAGTGTAGCCATTCATAAGGCTTATATGTTATTACCTGTGTTTGGTCAGAACGGACTATATAATAATGTGGTAAATGGTATAGGCCTACTAAGTGGAGTAGCTAGAACAAAAGTATTGGTAGAATGATGTATGAGTTAGGACTTTTCATTTATAAATATTTAGCATAATGTAATAATATTATGAAGTATCTTTGTCGCTCAAAACAATAGAGAATAATATGTGGGCTTTTTTAGCGCTTCTTTCGGCCCTTTGTTTGGGCTTTTATGATGTATTAAGGAAATATTCGTTGAAGCAAAATGCGGTGTTGCCTGTTTTACTAGGGTCGACATTCACATCGAGCATAATGTTATTGCCGATACTCATACTCTCGCAGATGGGTATAATATCAGAAGATGCATATTATTATATTCCTGCCATATCTGTACATGAGCACTTGTTGCTCGTAAATAAAGCAGCCATAGTGTTAGGTTCTTGGGTATTTGTCTATTATGGATTGAGAGACTTGCCATTATCTATAGTATCACCAATTAGAGCTACAGCTCCTATATGGACATTGATAGGAGCATTGATAATATTCCAAGAGAGGCCCAACGGCATACAGTGGATAGGCTTGATAGTTACCCTTGTCTTCTTTTTCTTATTTAGCTTTGCTGGGAAAAGAGAGGGTATTAATTTTAAGAGCAATAGAGCTGTTTGGTTTGTTGTAATAGGCACTTTGATAGGCTCATGCTCTGCGCTATATGATAAGTTTTTGGTAAGAGATGCCGATATACCACGAATGGCTATACTCTGTTACTACTCATTCTATCAGTTCCTACTTGTCATACCTCTATTGCTCATAATATGGTACCCTAATAGAGAGAAGCAACCATTCCATTGGGTAGCAACAATACCTGCTATTGGAGTTGTTATTATCATTGCAGACTTTGTATACTATGGGGCTATAGCGGCGCCTGATGCGCTTATCTCATTGATATCGCCACTTAGACGTTCTAATTCTCTTGTAGCCTTCCTCATGGCATACTTCTTCTTCCATGAGCGTAATATGCTACGCAAGGGGCTCTGCTTATTAGGCATACTCGCCGGTATTGCTATTATAGTAATGGGTTCTATTTAGAGAAGAATTTTATTACCTTTGTCTTGAAATGAAACAGAATAACATTATACTAATTATAGCTGGTGTAATTGCAGTAATATTCATCAGCTTGTACTTCAATAGCCGCTCCGAGATGGCGGAGATGGAGGAGGTTCTAACAGAGGAGAAGGAGCTTTTGATAACAGAATATCAAGATCTATACTCTGATTTTGATTCACTACGTTCGAATAACACAGAACTTGAGCAGAAACTTCAGCAAGAGCGAGACCGTGTGGCACAGCTTCAAGATGAGTTGCGCACAGTAAAGGCATCCAACGCTAGACGTATTAAAGAGCTACAGACAGAGCTTACTGCTATGCGCGGGGCAATGAGAAGTTATATTTTCCAAATAGACTCATTAAACCAAACAAATGAGAAGCTCAAAAAGGAGAATGTAGGTATGCGTAAGCAGATAGCCGATGCAAGAAAGGCAGAGGCGGAACTCAAAGAGCAGAATGATGCGCTTAATGACAAGGTGCAACTTGCCGCTAGATTGGAGACATCTAATGTAGCTGGTACTGGTTTGAATATTAAAGAGAAGGCTACAACTAAGGCTAGCAAAGCAACCAAGCTTAAGGTTAGCTTTACTATTCTCAAAAATATAACTAGTCAGACAGGCATTCGTACAGTATATTTGCGCATAGAGCGCCCAGATGGTCAGCTTCTTATGCACTCAAAAAATGATACATTCCAGTATGAAGATCAACAGCTCAACTTCTCGGCAAAAAGAGATATTGAGTATGGCGGACAAGATACTGACACATATATAATTTATACCGTAGATGCTGGTGAGCTAATGAGTGGCGAATACCGCATCGAACTATTCACAGATGGTGAACTAATCGGCAACGGCAAGTTCTCTCTCAACTAATTTCATTATTATCATTTACCCATTAACACCCATGCGACATGGAAGAAACAAAGACAATAACATTTGAAGAACTTGGCCTAAGCGACGAACTTCTCGAAGCTATAAAGAGCAAAGGTTTTGAGACTCCTACACCTGTTCAGGCTCGTACTATTCCTGAGATACTAAATCATGGACGAGATATTATCTCTCTCGCCCAAACAGGTACAGGTAAAACTGCAGCCTTCGGTTTGCCGATCGTTCAGTTGGCCGATGATAAAACTAGCCAAACACAGGCACTCATACTTAGTCCTACTCGTGAGCTTTGTCTCCAAATAGCAAAGGACCTCGCTACATTTGCCGCAACACGTAAACGCATTCAGATAGTACCAGTATATGGTGGTAGCGATATAAAGACGCAACTTAAAGCACTTAAGGGTCCTGCTCAGATTGTAGTGGGTACTCCTGGTCGCGTCATAGACCTCATTGAGCGAGGTAGCCTAAAGATAGGAAATATTCGTTGGCTCGTCCTCGACGAGGCTGATGAGATGCTAAATATGGGTTTCAAGGAGGATATTGAGACCATCCTCTCATCTACTCCACAAGAGCGCCAGACACTCCTCTTCTCTGCTACTATGCCTCCTTTCATCGCCAAGATGGTAGGCCAGTACATGAAGGAGCCAATGGAGATTAAGATAGGACGTACTAATGAGGGTGCATCTACTGTGGAGCACCACTATTATGTTGTCAAAGCTCAAGACCGCTATGCTGCTCTTAAGAGAATAGTGGATATGGTACCAGATATCTATGGTATTGTATTCTGTCGTACTCGCCAAGAGACAAAAGAGATTGCAGATAAGCTTATTGCTGATGGATATAATGCTGATGCTCTCCATGGCGACCTATCACAGGCTCAGCGTGATATGGTTATGCAGCGTTTCCGTATTAAGCACCTCCAGATATTAGTAGCTACAGATGTAGCCGCACGTGGTATAGACGTTACTGAGCTTACTCATGTAATCAATTATAATCTTCCTGATGACCCTGAGGTGTATATCCATAGAAGTGGACGTACTGGTCGTGCCGGCAAAAAGGGCGTCAGCGTATCTATTGTTCACACTCGTGAAATTAGCCGTATTAAGCAGATATCTAAGGTGAGCCATAAGGAGTTTACACGCGTAATGGTTCCTACAGCCGAGGAGATATGCCAGGCAAAACTTCACCACTTCATAGAGGGTGTAGAGAATCAAGCCGTAGATACAGATAGCGCTATCTCTGCTCTTCTTCCTCAGGTTTGTGAGCGCCTCCAAAATCTCACTAAGGAGGAGATTATCGCTAAGTTTGTATCCGTAGAGTTCGAGAGTGTAAATAAGTACTACCAAAATGCTGAAGACCTCAACGTAGAGCTTGCCGACGATCGTAAGAAGGGTCGTAAGGGCGACAAGCCTGGCATGCTTGATGAGGCTGATACAGCTCGTCTATTCCTTAATATCGGTAAGATTGACCGTATCAAGGCTCAGGATATCATCGGTCTTATTAATGACTATACCCGTAAGTTACCTCAGAAGGTAAATATCGGTCATATCGATATTAATCGTAATTTCTCTTTCGTGGAGGTCGACAAGAAGTGGGTAGGAGATATCATAGAGTTGATGAATGGCAAGTCTATAGATGGCTTCAAACTTGTAGTGGAGGAGACAACACCTCGTCCTGCAGGTAAATCAGACCGCAAGGAGAAGAGAGGTAATGGTCGTAGAGGTGAAGGTCGCGGCGACCGCAGAGAGAAGGGTGAACGTGGTGAGCGCAGAAATGAGCGTCGTGAGAGAGGTAATGATAAACGCGAACGTCGTGGCGAGAGAAGGGGCGACAATCAAAAGCCAAAGGATAAGAAGCGCGGCGACAAGAAGAACAATAAATAGTAAGGCATATTGCAACCTATATGGCAACATATTATAAGGTTGCTAACCATCGCAATCTTCATTTGGGTTATTCCTAATCAGGCAATAGCCCAAATAGAAGATAATGCGTACCAAGAGAGCGATACCACTAATTATGACTCTTATTATGACGACTCATACTATGATGATTCTTATGACGATTATACCGAGGATTACCATTGGGAGATTCCTTGTGAACATGCGGGTAATCAGACTTATTGGTCTACTCTCACATATAAAGCTAGCTTGGAGAACTATAATAAGCCTGCTGGCACAGAGGGTATGGTGCGTATATCCGACTCTTGTATAGATATCGACTGTACTGCATTGAAGCTTTATTTCGGCATTGGTAATTATCAAAGGGTAACGCCCGATCTATATCGCGTATTTAGAGATCGTGCTGATGAGCTTTTTGATGTAATAGAGGTTAGAAAGGGGTTCGGTCCGCATAAGGGTAAAATAGTAGTCTTTATCGGGCAATGGACTGATGATGGGCATATTCGTAATACTACACAACTAATTTGCTTGCCTCTAAGAATTAATGGTAAACGTCAGTACGAACTTCCTAAAGAGCAACGTGCGTGGATAAGTCCTATTGAAACGGCGAGATAACACCTAAATTTATTTCAAGTCATGAAAAAGATGTATGCATTTGTCAATGGCAAGGTAGCTCTTAAAGAGGAGAATGGCCAGCTATTTGTCCCTGAGGTTATCGATTCTCTTAGTAGGGAGGATATAGCTGGAATACTACAACTTGAAGATGGCGATATCGCAACATCTATTCTTTCTGAGGAGCAGTTGTCTTCAATGGGTCTTGTACTACATGATGTGAGAGAATCAAGACTCCAAATCGCAAGTGCCGATTTCCAAGCTATGTGCAGGGCAAAACAACTTCTCTTTTGGCATAATAATACTATGTTCTGTCCTACATGTGGCGCTCCTACGTTCCGTTCTGATTCCCTTGAGAAGAGGTGCCCTAAGTGTGGTCATTTATCTTATCCTCCATTAGCTCCAGCTATTATCGTTAGAGTAGAGCGTGGGGCTGATGAGATTCTTATGGTAAGGGCAAAGAGTTTCCGCTCAGATCATTATGGCTTAGTAGCTGGCTTCCTCGAGCCTGGCGAGTCTCTAGAGGAGTGTGTAGCGCGCGAACTAATGGAGGAGACTCATATTAAGGTAAGGAATATCAAATACGAGGGGTCTCAACCTTGGCCTTTTCCTTGTGGTGTGATGATAGCATTTTCTGCTGAGTACGAAAGTGGAGATATAATAAAGCAGGAGGAGGAGCTAGTGGATGCTCAGTGGTTCCATAGGGATAATCTACCTAAGTTGCCCGATGGTATGAGTATAGCAAGGCAACTCATAGATGCATGGCTAAAAAAATAAGGAGTAGTATCCTACCCCTTTAAGCTGTTTGCATATGTTCGCCACTTCTCAATGCATTTTGTCATATCCTCTGGAAGTGCACTTGTAAATTGCATAAACTCTTTTGTCTTTGGATGCTCAAACCCTAATGTCTGTGCATGTAGCGCTTGCCTAGGTAATATCTTAAGGCAGTTCTCTACAAATGCTCTGTAGCTTGCTGTAGGCTGTCCTTTCAATATCGCATCTCCTCCATACCTCTCATCGGAGAATAGAGGATGACCTATATGTTTCATGTGAGCTCTAATCTGGTGCGTACGCCCTGTCTCCAAATGACAATGTATTAGGCTCACATACTGAAGTGCCTCCACTAGGTCATAGTGTGTCACGGCATGTTTACCTATCTCGCTGCCTTCTGGAAATACGTCCATACGAAGACGGTCTTGAACACATCGCCCAATATTGCCCCTCACAGTGCCATGCTCCTGCTCCATTATACCCCATACCAATGCTACATATTGTCTCTGTGTAGTCTTATCAAAGAATTGTTTCGCCAAATGCATTTTAGCATAGTCGTTCTTTGCTACAACAAGAAGTCCTGATGTGTCTTTGTCTATACGATGCACAAGGCCGGGTCTTGGGTCGCTCACATTGGCAAACATTGGGAGACTTCTCAAGTGGTATGCTAAGGCGTTTACCATAGTGCCTGTGAAGTTACCATGACCAGGGTGTACTACCATGCCTGCCGGTTTATTTATCACAAGCAGTGTATCGTCTTCATATACTATATCTAATGGGATATCTTCTGGTACTATCTCTAAGTCTCTACGAGGATAAGACATAAATACCGTTACCACATCGGCTGGCCTCACTTTGTAGTTCGATTTTACAGGCTTACCATTAACCTGTATATTACCAGCGTCTGCCGCCATCTGTATCTTGGTACGCGAAGCGTGAGGTACTCGGTCGGCTACGTACTTGTCAATACGCATCAAGCGTTGCTTTGGGTCTGCCGTAAAACGCCAATGCTCATATAGGTTGCCATCAGCGCCTTCTCGCTCTTCCATTACGCCTTCGTCCGAGGAGAGCTCATCATCTACCTCCAAATCGTCTAGCTCGTCATTGAGCGATATATCGTCTATCTTCTCTGTCATACTTTCTATTCGGCAGATATTTGAGCGTCTACTACCTTTTGCATGTCGGTTGTCAACCAAAGGTGAACATTCGAGCCAACAGTCATAAGTTGTGTACCATCGGCCATAGGATATTGCTGATATACAACGGCAGCAATGGTATCTTCTGATGTTACCACGCTACTATCATAATGTAGGTCTCCTACCTTTAGTGCTTTGTCTGCTAATGTCAATGACGCAATATGTATAGTGGCACCTAAACATGATGGCACTATCACTTGCTTCGTAGAGTTGTTGCGCTCTACTATCAAATCTACTACGGTTCCTTTGGCTACCTCTGTTCCCTCTTTTATTACCTCGCCGTTTACTCTCTGCTCCAAAACAAGCTCGTTATTATCTCCCGACCTATATAGTACCTTGCCAAGTTTGAGTCCTTTGCCCTCAAGTGCCACTCTAGCGTTACGAAGCGAATAGTCAACAAGGCGTGGCATCTTTACTTTTGGCCTGTCAAAGGCATTAATGGTAAGTAATATCTTACGACCTTTCTTTACCTTCTTGCCCGAGGCTGGTATCTGCTCTACTATCTCTCCTCCTCTATGACCATCATGGTATACAGAATCTATGACCTCATAGTCTAAGTCGGAATTTCTCAACTCCAACTCTATCGATGCTACATGATGCCCCTTCAAATCTGGCACAAGTACCATCTTGCCACTCTTGGTATATGCGTCTAATAGCCAACCTAATATGACAAATATTAATACCACGGCAATAACCATAAAAAGCAACTGCCACAAAAATGTCTTAGAACGCAAGAACTTGAAAAAGGTCATATTATCCCAATATTGATTTTAATGTATTTCTTTCAGTAAATATTCCAATCCATTTAGCTTTATCTCATAGAGTGTCTTCAAAAGCATACCCATCCTACCCTTTGGATAGGCATTGTTCTGCTCCATCCAAGCTAAATATGGCTCAGGAAGTCTCGCCAATATATACCCCTGATACCTACCATAAGGCATCTGCATACGTACCAAATCAGTCAATATCGTCAAATCAGGAGTCGCACTCTGCATAGCTACATAGATTATTACACGCGCGAAATTACCGTGATTTCCTCACTTATCCAAATTCTTAGCATACTCACTACGCTATATCGCACATACTTCTTTATAGAAATTTTACGACCAAGAAGGCTCCGCCCGCACCTCATCCTAGTATTACCCTCGCTCCTCTCCCCATCATTCATAACCCACATTTAATACTTTTTAAATAATTATCACTACCTTTGCCACACTTTTAATGAAATACAACAGCTAACATAACTTGTATGAAAAGACTTTTTATAGCATTACTCTCGTGTATTGCTCTCGTTTCTTGCGACGATAAGGATACCCAACCAGGCGTATACGATCCTAATGAGCCTGAAGTAACTCCAGGCGAGCCTGGCGACAAGCCTTCTAACCCAAACAATTCCGATCTCTACGGTACTCTCCCAATCCTCCACACCGAGGGTCGTTGGCTTTGCGATGCTAATGGTAATCATGTTAATCTCCACGGTTTTTGGCAGACTTACACATGGTGGTTTAATAGTGGCCAATACAATGAGAACAACTGGGGCGGTAAGGATTATGAGGGTTGCGTAACCTATAATAAGCGTATCATCGATGGCGTAATAGCTAGCGGACTAAAGGTAGATTTCTTACGTATGCACCTCGACCCTTATTGGTTCGTTCGCGATGGTCGCCCTCAAAAGACTCCAGTATCTGACTATTTCTCTGAGTCTCTCATGAAGGAATATTTCGAAAAGGTATATCTCCCTATCATTAAGCATTGCAACTCTAAGGGGCTCTACGTGGTCCTTCGTCCATATCCTTGTGGCGAAGAAAATGATCAGCCTCTTAAGTATGGCGATAACTTCTTTAAGATGCTCGAGTCTATGTGGTCTTACTTTAGCTCTCATCCATACATCCGTAATAATGGCGATGTGATGTTCGAACTTATCAATGAGCCTGTGAGCATAGATGCTAGCGCAGACGGCGGCGATCGTAGTAAGGCTGTATCTCGTTACATGCAGCATTTCATAGATCTTATTCGCTATAATTGTAAGAATATCATATGGGTACCTGGCCTCACTTGGCAGCAGGAGTATAACTCTTTCGTAAAGTACCCTCTAAAGGGCGATAACCTCGGTTTCGCCGTTCACTGCTACCCAGGTTGGTATGGTAGCGACGCCGAGTCTTCTACCGGCGAGAATGGCGGTAACATGGGCGAGGGCGTAGGCGGCGGCTACGAGGCTTTCCAAGGTGGTTGGAATAGTAGCATAGCTGCAGCTGCTGAGCTTCACCCTATCATGATTACTGAGATGGACTGGGCTGCCGCTAAGTACAACAAAACTTGGGGTAAGAGTTTTACAGGCCTTGCTGGTGGTGCTGGTTTTGGTGCCAACTTTAAGTACATCATGGATAAGTGTGGCAACGTAAGTTATATCACATTTACAGACCCTAGAGATCTTACTCTCTATCCTACAGAGTCTCAAGCTGGATATACTAATTATTGGAACGACCCTGAATGCTGCCCTTGGCAAATATACCATTGGTACGAGGAGTATGCTAAGGGTAACGTACAGCCTGAGTCTGCCGATTATCTTAAACTTGGTCTCAAGACAACAGAACTCCGTCTCTCTAAGGGCGCCTCTAAGGAGATTATCGTTAACGCTATCCGCGACAACGCAGTATTCCCTCTACAGACCGGCGTAGAACTCTCTTCTGATGATGCCTCTATCGTTCGTGTCGATGGCTCTCAAGTTATAGCTGTCGAAGAGGGCGAAACAACCATTACCGCTAAGGCTCTCGGTAAGGAGGTGTCTGTTAAGGTGGTAGTCCCTCATGTCGACTACTCTAATCTATTCCGCGTAACTAGCGATGTCTTCGATGTAAATATTTGTGGAGAAGGTACTTTCGACGAGGAGAATAGATGTTTCACAACAGGACAATATGGTTTCGCTGGCTGGAAGTTCGACGCCATGGATATATCTATGCATAAGTATATCGTAGTAAAACTTGGCGATAAGACAGACTTCACAGGTGGTCCTTCATTCCGCCTTTTCGACCAAGGTTATTATGACGAATGCTATCAAGTAGATATTACTAGCACAGATGAGGTGCGTATCCCTATTGCCGATATGAAGGAAACCATCCCTGACAAGTGGAATGGTGGTACTATTCGCGCATTTAATACAAAGACTATTAATATCATAGGCTTCTGGACCTTTGGCGGCAAAACCGTACAAATAGACAAGGTCTATTTCGAGGATTAACCCAAAGTGTCATAAGCTACGTATTATACTTAATTTTACCCTTTTTGTCACTTTTTTATCATCAAGACGCGGTAGTTCAAAAATAGTTTGTAACTTTGTAATCGTTGTAAGATAATAAATCAGCAACAAAAAGGACAATTAGATATCAATAAGCTATGTCAAATAAGCGATTTTACTACGGTTATTCCTTTTACTTTTTTGGTTACCTACCAGAAGAGCAGTGAGCGATATACCTTAGTCGATGCTTATAAGGCACAAGACAATAAAACAAAGCTCACTGGACAATAGTTCGAGTGAGCTTTCTTTTTAGACATTTTACTCCGAAAGGGAATTTGAATATATAATAGTAAATGAAACGAGTAGCTATACAAGGTGTAGAGGGTGCTAATCACCAAATCGCAGCCGAGGAATACTTCCAAGGCGAAGAGGTACAGGTCGTACCTTGTACCACTTTCCAGGATCTCTTCCAAGCTGTGCGAGATGACAACTCTCTCTACGGTATCGTAGCCATAGAAAATACATTGGTGGGTTCTATTAATGCTAATTATACTCTCCTCCACGAAAGCGGGTTGACCGTAATTGGCGAATACAAACTCCGTATCAAACACAACCTTATGGCCCTCCCTGGTGTCAAAATAGAGGACCTTACCGAGGTACATTCTCACCCTATGGCTCTCGCTCAATGCGCTCCTTTCTTCCGCAAATACCCTAATATCCGCCTTATAGAGTCCGACGATACCGCCCTCTCAGCAAAAGAGGTAGCCGATAAGGGTCTCAAGCATGTAGGCGCTATCGCTCCTAAAATAGCAGCTAACCTCTATGGCTTGAACATCCTTGCTAAGGGTATCGAGACTAATAAGAAGAATTTTACACGCTTCCTAGTAGTTAAGGAGGATCCAGCTCACCTAGAGATAGAGGAGCAACTAAAGAAGAATCTTATCAATCGCTCTTCTGTAGTGTTCACCCTCCCTCAAGCTCGCGAGGTGGGTTCCCTTTCTAAGATCCTTACGGTGCTCGCTTTCTACGGACTTAACCTCTCTAAAATCCAGTCCAACCCAGTAGTAGGGCACGAATGGGAATATATCTTCTATATCGACCTTACTTTCGATAACTATACTCGTTACGTGCAGGCTCTCGACGCAGTACGCCCACTATGTGGCACCCTCAAGGTCTTGGGTGAATACCAACTCGGTCGCCAAAGTCACGAAGAGTAATCCTAAACACTAATAGCAAATTCATACAGCACAATGATAATAGAACCAGCACAACGCGTAGCTAACGTACAAGAGTACTACTTCTCGCGAAATAATCGTCGCTTGGACGACCTCCGCTCTAAGGGCGTAGATGTTATTAATCTAGGTATCGGTAGCCCTGATATGCCTCCTCCTGCTAATGTTATCAATACTCTAGCCGAGGCTGCTGCCCAACCTAATGCTCATGGTTATCAATCTTACGTGGGCATCCCTGCCCTTCGTGAGGGTTATGCTGAGTGGTATAATCGCTCTTATGGCGTGCAACTCGACCCTAAGACAGAAATCCTTCCTCTCATAGGTTCTAAGGAGGGTATTTTCCATATCTCTATGGCTTTCCTTAACCCTGGCGATGGCGTCCTTGTGCCTGATCCTGGTTACCCTACATACTCTTCAGTATCTAACCTCGTCGGCGCTAAAGTATATAAGTACAAATTGTACGAGCACATAAACTGGCAGCCTGATTTCGACGAACTAGAAAAACTTGATCTCTCTGGCGTAAAGCTTATGTGGATCAATTACCCTAATATGCCTACCGGTGCTCCAGCAACAATGGAGCTCTACCAAAAAATAGTAGACTTCGGCCGTAAGCATAATATCCTTATCTGTAATGATAACCCTTATAGCTTCATCCTCCACAAGGAGCCTATATCTCTTCTATCTATCCCAGGGGCTAAGGATGTAGCTATCGAGCTTAACTCAATGTCTAAGGCTCATAATATGGCTGGATGGCGTTTCGGTATGGCTGCTTCTAATGCTGATATCATTAACGTAGTCCTCCGTGTTAAGTCGAATATGGACTCGGGCGTATTTAAGCCTATGCAGCTTGCAGCAGTGGAGGCTCTTAAACTTGATAAGGAGTGGTTCGCTGATCTTAATGCTAAATATCGCGAGCGTCAACAGTCTGCTTTCGCTATCATGGAGGCTCTCGGTTGCTCTTTCGATAAAAATCAAGGTGGCCTCTTCGTATGGGCTCGCGTGCCTGATAAGTATAAGAATGGCGAGGAGCTATCTGATAAGGTTCTCTTCGGCACAGGTGTCTTCATTACTCCTGGCTTCATCTTCGGCTCTCAGGGCGATCGCTTCATCCGTATCTCTCTTTGCGCTAAGGTGGAGGTCTTCAACGAGGCTCTCGCTCGTATCAAAAAACTAGAATTATAAATCATACATCATACAGTATAATCAATGTTGAATCTCGATAGCATTGCTCTATATCGGCTGCTATCAAGCCAACTTTCAATAAAAAGATAATATGGAACTAGAGTTAGAATCAATTTTGCTCCCTGGTATAGAGGCTAAACGTCCTCTCGTAATCGCAGGTCCATGTTCGGCTGAGACCGAAGAACAAGTTATGAATACAGCTACTGAGCTCGCTCAGAATGGCGTTAAAATATTCCGTGCAGGCATTTGGAAGCCTCGTACTCGTCCAGGTGCTTTCGAGGGTGTTGGCGTGGAGGGCCTCCCTTGGCTCCAACGTGTAAAAAAGGAGACAGGTATGTACGTGGGTTGTGAGGTTGCTACCGCTAAGCATTGCTACGAGGCTATCAAATATGGTGTAGATATCCTATGGATCGGCGCTCGTACTACTGCTAACCCTTTCGCCGTACAAGAGATTGCCGACGCTCTCCGTGGTACTGATATCCCTGTTTTGGTGAAGAATCCAGTGAATCCCGACCTCGAGTTGTGGATTGGCGCTTTCGAACGCCTAAATCGTGCAGGTATCAAAAAACTCGCTGCTATTCACCGCGGTTTCTCTCAGTACGAGAAGTCTCAGTTCCGTAATCACCCTCAGTGGCAAATTCCTATCGAGCTCCATCGCCGTATCCCTAACCTCCCTATCATTACCGACCCTTCTCACATTACAGGTAATTGCGATCTTATCGCAGAGGTCTCTCAGCAGGCTATGGACCTTAACTTCGATGGCCTTATCATCGAGAGCCACGAGTGCCCTGCTCGCGCTTGGTCTGATGCTAAGCAACAGGTTACTCCTGCTCACCTTAAGATGATTCTCGATGGCATCGTTCTCCGTGATCATACTATCGGCGATAAGCCTCGTACTGAAATCGACGACCTTCGCCAAAAAATCGATGAGCTAGATGCTAAGCTCCTCCAAATATTTAGCGAGCGTATGAAGGTATCTGCAGCTATCGGTAAGTATAAGTTCGAAAATAATATCACAGTCCTCCAGGCTCGTCGTTATGAGGAGATTCTTAATACTCGTCGTAAGCAGGCTGAGGCTAATAATCTTAACGCAGATTTTGTTATCAAGGTATTCGAGGATATTCACGAGGAGTCAGTTAATATCCAGAATAATATCATGAAGGAGTTGTCATCAAAGAAGTAATCTTATGCGTATTTGTATCGTAGGTGCCGGCAAAATGGGCACTATATTGTCTGATTCTCTTTGCCTACAGCACGATGTGGCTATATATGATAAGGAGATTACTCGACTACAGTATGTATTCAATACTCGTAGACTGACTTCTCTCGAGGAGATTCGTGAGTTCAATCCTGAATTGCTCATCAATGCCGTTACGCTTAAGTATACCATACAGACATTCGAGGAGGTGCTCCCTTATCTTTCTCCTTCTTGTATGATCAGTGATATCGCATCTGTTAAAACTGGTCTCAAGGAGTTCTATGAGAAGGCTGGTCACCCTTTCGTCTCTACTCACCCTATGTTCGGACCTACTTTCGCTAATCTTCGCGACCTTCGTAAAAATCACGCGATTATTATCAAGGAGGGCGACCATCTAGGTAAGGTGTTCTTCAAGGATTTCTACTCTACTCTCGGACTAAACATCCATGAGTACACCTTCCAAGGTCATGACGAGACAACGGCTTACTCTCTATCTATACCTTTCGTGTCTTCTATGGTATTCGCTGCATGTATGAAGCCTCAAGATGCGCCTGGTACTACTTTTAGTAAGCATTTCGATACCGCTAAAGGGGTGTTGTCTGAGGACGATTATCTTCTTACCGAAATCCTATTCAACCCATACACCCCCGAACAGGTAGAGCGTATCCATGATCAGCTTGGCCGTCTCGTGGAGATTATCAAGGATAAGGATACAGAGGCTATGCATACTTATCTCAACGAACTAAGAGAAAATATCGCTAAATAGCCCACACCAAAATATCCCAAATAAACAGACCCTAATCTTCTCAACGGATGGTTAGGGTCTTTTCATTGCTATCAATCATAATAGTATCTCTTCTTTCGTCACTCTCTGCTTTTTACATATATATTTATCGTATACTGATGCTCAGGATGCTGCTCTAAATCTACATTATATACATATACCTCTAGTATCTCTCCCCATCCTTGCTCCAATAATAACGCTAATAGCTTATTCTCTCCCTTTGGTATATAGCCCACTTTGTGCTCCCCACAGTATAGAGCTACCGCCTCTGGGTCATATTTGTTATTTTCATCTCTCTCTATGCGCAACTCACACCCCGGTTGCATCTTATCTCTGCAAAATAGTGCCTCATGATACTGTACTCCAGCAATTCGCGTCTGATCTAAATATTTCCTTGCCATAATCGTTTTGGTTATTGGGTTATGGTCGCAAAATAAATAGAACAATGTGCCAAACACTTACCTATGTCATTACTTTTTTCTCTCCTCAATTATCAATTGTCCTTTATACTCTCTCCATTATTAAATTATTTCTTACCTTCGTAACATAATAACATACAAATACTCAGATGAAAAAATTAATTCTCTATCTCCTCCTTATCCCTCTCTTCTCAAGTTGCGGATATAACACTATGGTGGAAAAGCAGGAGGCTGTTGACGCTCAATGGGCTCAAGTAGAAAACGTTTATCAGCGCCGTGCTGATCTTATCCCTAACCTCGTAGCTACCGTTAAGGGTTACGCATCACACGAGTCTGAAACTCTTCAGGCCGTAGTGGAGGCTCGCTCTAAGGTGACTCAAACTACCATCGATGCCTCTTCTCTTAATGCTGAAAATATTAAGGAGTTCCAGGCTGCTCAAGATGGCCTGTCTAGCGCTCTATCTCGTCTCTTGGTTATCCAAGAGTCTTACCCAGAACTTAAGGCTAATGAGAATTTCAAGGAGCTACAGGCTCAACTCGAAGGTACCGAAAATCGTATCGCAGTGGAGCGTAAAAAGTTCAATGATACAGCACGCGACTATAACACTTACATCCGTAAGTTCCCTAATAATATGTTCGCTGGTATGTTCGATTTCGAACCTAAACCTTATTTCGAGGCTCAAAAGGGTGCAGAGTCAGCGCCTAAAGTAGAATTCTAATCCTTAATACCACACATGTTTTCTAAGTCTGAATGTAGCATCATCGAGAAGGCTATCGCTGAGGCCGAACTAAATTGTTCGGGCGAGATAAGGGTACATATCGACAAAAAGTGCCCTGGCGACGTAATAGAGTCTGCTATCCATACTTTCCATCGCCTCTCTATGCAGAATACACAACTTCGAAACGGCGTGCTATTCTATATCGCTTCAGAGAGCCATAAATTCGCCGTTATAGGCGACGTGGGTATAAATGAAAAAGTAGGTAATAACTTCTGGGAGGATGTCTCTGCTGAAATAGAGACTAATTTCCGTAATGGTAATTTCGTAGAGGGTCTCACAAATGGTATCCTCCGTTGCGGCGAGAAGCTCAAGGAGTTCTTCCCATATCAATCAGACGATATCAACGAGTTGCCTAATACAGTCTCGTTCGGAGATTAATACATTTATAGACATATCATTCATAAGTGGTATATAGCACAAATCCCATTCTAACTTTCTAGCTAGAATGGGATTTTTCTTCATCATATCTACTAATCAGCTGCTCTAAAAGCTATACTTTCCATCTCTTAAGTGTCGGAAACAATCGCCTACAAAGCGCTCTCATATGCTCCATAGGCATCCCAGCTTTGGCTCCGTGTTGCGCGCACATCTCTATATAGCCGTCCATCGTTACATTATCCAAAAACTTCCCCTCCCCATAGCAATATCTGCAGTAGTCCTTATTCCTACTCCCGTCCGCATTGCTCCCATAAACCAATGGACTATTCATGGGCATACCGCAACTCTGACATATTTTACCTTTGTTCATCTGTTAATAATTTAGTTGTTTGCAGTACAAATCTATATATCGTCTCTATACCAACAAAATATTTGGGACGAACTGCATAAAAATGTGACGAACTGCATGGTTTGGGGACGAAATGCGCATTTTGGGACGAATTTCTACCCTTTCTCCCATCCTAAAGGTGTCAAAAATGAATTTTATCGAGCTGACACTACCTCTAATCACCTCTATTATTACTCTCCTTTTTCTTCAATAAATTCCAATATCTCTTCTCCCGTAATGCCAAATAAAGTTGCTGCCTCTTCCGCAGCCTCCTCTTTCGTCTTCCCCGTATTGTCCATCAGCCATATTATATATTTCAAAATCGAATTCCAAGGAACAACCTCCATATGCTCACTGTTTCCGCCTCTTAGCTCTCCAGATTAAGCTATATATCAATAAAAAAGGCGTGGAGAACTTTACTCGTTGCTCTGTTCCACGCTTCCGAGGCTTCTCGCATCGCCCTTACCGTCATAGAACGAGCAACGCAGAAGCCCCACGCTATATGTATACCTACCACCACATCTTGTATAACTACAAAACGTGCCGGCATGATGATACATACCCATGAGGCATCTACCGTTGCTTTGTTTCTGACGGTAAATTGAAATTTTGCGAGAATTTCGGAAACGCCAAACACAAAGCGCAGTAAACGCCTTTGTAATATTATGTCCCTCTTCACTACATTCCACCCCTTAAGCTAGGGACTTCCGCAACGAAAAGTTAAGCAAAGATACTAAAACTCAATTGATATACTAACAAAATGCCTACAAATAAACACCCACTCATGCATAATCCCCTCCCAAACACCAATCCTTCACCCTATATTTTTACGATGAACGAGGGTGCTCTTTGGGTGCTCCCCGAGTGCTCCCTTGGTGCACAAAAAAAACTAATTTTACGATGAACAGGGGTGCTCCCCGAGTGCTCTTTTATATTTTTATACGAGCAATAAAATTTATCACTGAATATCAGCTGTATACACAATTCTGTAACAAAACTGTATCACAATGACGTAAACAATACGTCAAAAATAGGTATCACAAATATAATCATATCTCTGAATAATATACTCCTGTTAGGCGATATCGCACCAAATCCAAGATGATACGAACGTTTAGCATGTGCTGTGAAGATGTCTACAAGTTCGCGAAGACTTTTACAGAAAGAGAGCTATCCCCAAAAAAGTACGCAAAGAAAGTTACAATGAGAAAAGCCCATACCTTTGTCCTGTCATCGTACCTGCTGACAATATGATTGAACTGGCGTTTGAATGTGGCGGTTATTTGTTGAAACACGTAAGTCCCTGAATGTATATTTGCTTCTATTTGAAATTGGAAGTAAATATACCTATTTAAAATGTGGGACATATTTTTCAAGATTTACTTCATTGTGCGTTAGTGTATTTAGTGTAGTAATCAACAGTTTTTTTAAGAGACACTAGTGTATCGAAACTATTTTTCTCCTAAAGCAACGATACCTCCTTATTATCTTGCTAGCACAACATATATAGAATTTTGCCTTAGAAAGATTATAAATAAATGTAAAAAAACAAGATGCTTGGATATGTCAAATAATGTTACTACGTTTGCACAAAATAAAAAATGACTAGCGCACGAAGTCGGCAAACTAGCACGCTAGCCGAGAAGATGTCTAACCCCAAAAGAAAGGAGCAAACGCAAATATCTACGCAATATCTAGCCATAGGTTACGAACCATAGATGGCGAACCGTATAATACGGATGGTTTTCTCACATGGGCTAATGCCTATTTTAGACGACAAACAATCTGAAAGTCTTCACTATATCTTTCACTAAGAATAAACACTAGAGTGTTTGTTCTTTTGTTGGTGCGTCTATTATTGGCATTGTAGTCCAAAATGTAGTTGTCACTATTATATTTTATTAAGTGGCAATATGTCACAAAAACTAACATAATTTTAAAATGAAAAACACCTTAAAGAGTACAATCCTTGCACTTAGCATGGTAATGGCAGGTTGGACAGCTTATGAGTCTAATTGTCAGGATATCATTTCTGAAATAAATACGGAAGATGTTGAGGCTTTAGCTTCAGGATATACCTTTGATTATTATTCTTCTAATGATCAGTATGGCAACTCTGTAAAAAGAGATTATGGAGAATTAAACACTGACGATTTTAGTGATCCAGCAACAATGGAACGTGCAATTGAAAGAAGATGCCCACTTTCAACAGGTGAATGCAAAGCATATTGGGCACAAGACCGTTTCATTAAAGTTCAAGGTAGACACAACTAATGCAATTAATCTAGTAGCCATTGGCTACTAGATATTTATCCGTTTGTACATAATTAATCAAAGAGTATATACCAAGTAATAAAACTAGTCGGATGAGCAATAAATACATACCTTTTAAGGGTATGAATATTATGAGGTTGTATATAATACTAATATCTCTCTGCTTCTCTTTGTTCTCATGTGATAATAGCATCCCGAAGAACAGAAGAACAAATAAAGTTAGAACTTTCCAAAAGATGGATCGCAAACCTAACATCCAACAAGGAGTATATAACTATGAAGGAGAGGTAGTCTATTTAAAAGATGAAAATCTTCCACCTATAGAGTATTTCACTCTTGAGGAGGTAGAGTTAGATAATAATGCCGAAACTTTTTCGTACGTTTACAAGGACAAAATGATTATCAAATGCCAAAGAAATACATCACCATTGGTATCCGTATTTGATTATAATACGCACAAAGAGATATCTCACTACTTCAACAGAGGTAATGGCCCCATTGATATGTTAGGTCCATCAGCACATATAAAAGATAATAACATATATATATATGACTTTCTTCAAGACAGAATAGCGTCGTTTATCCCCGATTCAATATTAACCCAAAGGAGTAGTTACAAGCCAAAGATATCGTATATTGCGTTTAAAACGAGTTCGTCATTTGACTTTATTGATAATAACACAATTCTTGTATACAACGACATGTACAAAGAGGGATTTGACGTAGGTGAGAATGTTCCTGAATTTTTTGTTACGGATGCCAACTCTGGGAAAAGCACGAATAGCGAGTTCAAAACAAACGGCAAATACTATCCTATGAATGTAACAGGAGGCGAAATAGTAAAATGCCCTCAAAGTGACCTCATTTATGTTGCATATCAAGATGAACCGAGAATAAAGATAATGGATAAGAATTTAAAGACCATCAAAACACTATTAGGCCCTGAAGAGAACGATATGGAATTCGTAGTGGAAGGTTTTGACTTTTATCATAATCGCGAGAAATCGTCATATTTCTATACCTCTTCATGTACTACAAGCAACTATTGTGTTTTTATCAATGATAGGGCTTATAAATTAGATATGTATGAGGCTCGCGATGTGCTGACACACTCTGCAAGACAGGAAATTTGGGTAATGAATAGTAATGGCGATATTGTTAGAAGGCTTAAACAGAAAGACACCTCGGCGGCAAAGAAGATGATGTATATATCTTATTGCGAAGAAAACGATACATTCCATGTTAATGCGGCTGATGAGGATGATGAGTTTTGTTTATATAAGTGTGTATTGGAGAAATTACCTTAAGTTGCCATAACTTAGATAATAATTTCTATATGAAGTTATACATAGTCATAATATCACTCTGTTTCGCTTTGTTCTCATGTGATAATAGCACCCCGAAGAACAAAAGAACAAATAAAGTTAGAACTTTCCAAAAGATGGATCACAAAGCTAACATCCAACAAGGTGTATATAACTATGAAGGAGAGATAGTCCAGTTGAAAGAGGAGGATCTTCCATCTATAGAGTATTTTACTCTTGAGGAAGTAGAACTTGATAATAATGCAGAAACTTTTTCATATGTATTTAAAGACAAATTTATAATCAAATGTCAAAACAATTGTTCGCCGTTGGTGTCAATATTGGACTACAATACACACATAGAGACTGCTCATTATTTCAACCGAGGCAATGGTCCTCAAGAAATGCTAGGACCAGACGCGCATATAAGGGATAATAGTATATATATTTATGATATTCTACAAGGCAGCATAGCGTATTTTGCGCCCGATTCTATATTAATTAAAAAGAGTAGCTATAAACCTAAAATAACTTTTGTGGATTTTAGACTCCATTGGTCATTTGATCTTATTGATAACAACACAATTCTTGCATACAACGATATGTACAAAGAGGGATTTGACGTAGGTGAGAACGTTTCTGAATTTTTCATAACGGATTTTAACACAGGAAAAAGCAAGAATAGAGAGTTCAAAACCAATGGCAAGTACTACCCAATGAACGTAACGGGAGGTGAAATAGTAAAATGCCCTCAAAGTGACCTCATTTATGTCGCATATAGAGATGAGCCAAGAATAAAAATATTGGATAAGAATTTAAAGACCATCAAAACACTATTAGGCCCTGAAGAGAACGATAT